>NZ_CP067101.1:2545454-3181818 GCF_016616425.1 Bradyrhizobium diazoefficiens | reverse complement strand
TTCCTTCACACGTGCCTCCAGCGACGAGAAGTCCGGCGCATCGCCGGCGCGCGCCATCACGCGCAGGAGGTCGATGCCCGCGGTTTCCGGTTTGAAGCGCTCGCTGACGCAGAGCCGCAGAATCTGCGTCAGGTCGTGATAGAGCCGCGCCGCGGCACGCAAGATCTCGGTCTCCGATTGCGCGAGCACGCCGAGCCTGCACGCATTTTCCAGCACCTGCACGGTGCCGACGTCGAGAATCTCCGGCTTGTCGTGAGCGTGCACGAGCTGGAGATATTGCGCGATGAAGTCGATGTCGACCATGCCGCCGGCGGCATGCTTGATATCCCAGCAATCGGCCTCGCCCTTCTCCTGGGCGATCGCGCGCCGCATGTCGGCCACGTCGTTGGCAGTAATGGCGGGATCGCGGCGGCGGGTCAGGACGTCGCGGACAACGCGCGCGATCCGTTCCCGGAATTCGGGAGACGCCGACACCACGCGCGCGCGCGTCAGCGCCATGTGCTCCCAGGTCCAGGCTTCGTTGGCCTGGTAGTCCGCGAAGGAGGTGAGGCTCGAGGCGACGGGACCGGCGCGTCCCGACGGACGCAGCCGCATGTCGATCTCGTAGAGCACGCCGTAATTGGTGCGCGTCGTGAAGGCGCTGATCAGGCGCTGGGTGAAGCGGGCGAAATAGTGCGCACCTTGCAGCGATTTCGGCCCATCGGAGTCCGGATTGTCGCTGTCGAAATCGTAGAGCAGGATCAGGTCGAGATCGGACGATGCCGTCATCTCGCGGCTGCCGAGCCGGCCCATCGCGAGGATCGCGGTCTCCTGGCCCTTGATGCGGCCGTGCTGGGCGGCGAAGCGGTCGGCGACGAGGCCATGCACGGTGTGGACGATGCCTTCGGCGACGTCGGCAAAGGCCGTGCTCGCCTGCTGCGCCGAGACGGTGCCGGAGAGGATCCGCGCGCCGATCAGGAACAGGCTCTCCTGACCGAACAGACGCAGCCGATCGAGGAACTCCTCATATGAGCCGGCGTCCTGCACGGTCGCAGCTAACCGTCCGGATAATTCCTGCTTGTCCGGCATGGCACCGAAGAAGCGTGGATCGATCAGGCCATCCATGAGCTGCGGCTGCCGCGCCAGCATCTCACCGAGCCGCGGCGCCGCACCCAGCACCAACGCCACCAGCGCGACGAGCTCGCGGTTCTGGCCGAGCAGCGTGATCAGCCGGCCGCCGCGGTGCAGCGCCCCGAGGAAATGATCGAACGCCACCACCGCGCGATCCGGTTCCTCGGCATGGGCAAGGCCGTCGATCAGCGCCGGCACGAACTCGACGAAGGCGTTCCGCGTCGCCTCATTGCGGAACACGCGATAGTCGCCGGTGACCCAGTCGCGTACGGTCTGCGCGACAGCGGCAGGCTTCTTGAAGCCGAGCGTCGCGAGGTGCTGGAGCAGGCGCGGATCGTCGGGACCGGCACTATAGTCGAGCGCCGGCAGCTTGGCCGTGCCGGTCGGATCGTCACCCTCGAACAGTTTTTCGTAATGCCCCTGCACGATCTGGAGCTGCCGCAGCAGATCGCCCGCAAAGGCTTCACGACCCGGATAGCCGAAGAAGCGTGCAAAACGCTCGACCGCATGCTTGTCCTCAGGCAGCGTGTGGGTCTGCTCGTCGGCGATCATCTGAAGGCGATGCTCGACCCGGCGCAGGAATTCGTACGCCGTGCTCAGCTCGTCGCGCGCAGCAAGGGTGATCCAGTTGCTGGAGGCGAGCACGTCGAGCGCTTTGAGCGTCGGCCGCACCCGTAACTCCGGATGGCGGCCGCCGGCGATCAATTGCTGGGTCTGGGCAAAAAACTCGATCTCGCGGATGCCGCCGCGGCCGACCTTGACGTTGTGCCCCTCCACCGCGACCTCGCTCTGGCCGCGATAAGTCTGCATCTGCCGCTTCATGTCGTGGACGTCGGCGAGCGCCGCAAAATCGAGATGCTTGCGCCAGACGAACGGCGCGATCTCGGCGAGCAATGCCTCGCCGGCCTGGAGATCGCCGGCGCAGGCACGCGCCTTGATCATCGCGGCGCGCTCCCAGGTGCGTCCTTCCCGCTCATAGTAGTTCAGCGCGGCGTCCCGCGAGATCGCCACCTGCGTCGAGGATGGATCGGGCCGCAGGCGCAGATCGACGCGGAAAACGTAACCGTCATAGGTGCGCTGCTGGAGGATGCGCGCCATTCCTTGCGTGACGCGGACGAAGAACGGCTGCGGTTCGATGTCCGCCGCCAGCGTCGTCGCATCGGGATCGAAGAACACGATGAGATCGATGTCGCTGGAATAGTTCAGTTCCCCGGCACCCATCTTGCCCATGGCGAGCACGATCAGCCCGCAGCCTTCTTCCGGCGCCTCGGGATTGGGCGGCGAGAGCTTGCCACGTGCGGCTTCCTGCCGCAGCAGATATTGGAGCGCGGCCTGCACCGAGGACACCGCGACATCGGTCAGCGCCGCCGTCACCCGCATCACCGGCCACACGCCGCCGATGTCGCACAAGGCAATGAGCAGCGCGGCCTCCGCTTTCATGCGGCGGAGCAGCCGCATCACCTCGGCCTCGTCCGGGGCCGCGAGCACCGCTGCCCTCGCCTCCGCGATCAGCGCCGTCAGATGCGCATCCGGATCGCATTCGAGCAGCCGGATCAGGCGCAAGGCATCGGCGCGCACCAGGTCGAACAGATAGGGCGAGAATTCCGCGATGCCGGCCAGGATGTTCCGGACGAAGGGCTGGACCAGCAGCGCTTCGAGACGCGCCGACTGTGCCGGCTCGAGCTCGCTCAGCCAGCTCTCGAAGCGTCGATCGTCAGTTGTGGAAGCGGCAATATGGGGAGCTTCCGCAAAGCGCGCGGCCAGCCTCTCGCCATGCTTGTCCGCGTTTCCCGGCGCGGAGTGGTTCATGCCACCTTCTGTGGCACATCCTGCATTGGCGGAGCAACCCTGTCGCCGGCACCGGCGCGCACCGGCAGCACCAGCGTGGCGACGAGACCGGGCTGGGCATCGCCCAACCTCAACTCACCGCCATGCAATGTCGCAACCGCGGAGGCGAGGCTGAGGCCGAGGCCGGAGCCCGGCAGCGTGCGGCTCGCTTCCAGCCGCACGAATCGCTCGACGGCATGCTTGCGGTCGGCCTCGGGGATTCCGGGACCGCGATCGGTGACGCTGAGCAGCACCTGATCGCCGTCGCGCCTGGCCTCGATCGTGATCGGCCCGGAGTCCATGCTCACCACGGTTCCGCCCGTCTGCGCGACCGGCTTGCCGTATTTGAGCGCATTCTCGACCAGATTGGCGAGCGCCTGGCTGATCAATTCACGGTTGGCGTGGACCGGCGTCGGCTCGGCCCTGACCTTCAAGGTCATGCCGTCGTCCTCGGCGAGCGGCTCATAGAGCTCGTGGATGCCATTGGCGACCTCGGCCGCGTCGAAATCATCCATGTCGCCGCGCGCCTGTCCGGACTCGGCGCGCGCGATCATCAAGAGCGCGTTGAAGGTGCGGATGAGACCGTCGGATTCCTCGATGGTGCGCTCCAGCGCCGCGCGGTAATCGGCTTCGCGGCCCGATCTCGCCAACGCCTCCTCGGCGCGGTTGCGCAGGCGCGTCAGCGGCGTCTTGAGGTCGTGGGCGATGTTGTCGGAGACCTCCTTCAGCCCCACCATCAGCGCCTCGATCCGCTCCAGCATGGCATTGAGATTTTCGGCGAGGCGATCGAGCTCGTCGCCGCTGCGCCCCACCGGCAGGCGCTCGCTGAGATCGCCGGTCATGATGCGTTGCGCGGTCCCCGTCATGGCGTCGATGCGCGTCAACACGCGGCGCGCCACGAAGATGCCGCCGCCGAGGCCGAGCACGACGACGATCAGGACCGACCATTGCGCCGCCTTGGCGACGATGCCGAACAGACGCCGCCGCTCGGCGAGGTCGCGGCCGATCAGCAGCCGGAATCCGTTCTCCAATTCGGTGACGCGCACCAGCGCACGATGGTCGCGGTCATCGGCGTCCTCGATCCGCCGGTAGGCCGTCTCCGACCAGCCGCGCGTCGCCATCACGCCGGGTGCCAGCGAGCCGACATTGCCGGCGATCGCCTGCCCGGTCGGCGTGGTCACGAGATAGAGGTTGGCGCCCGGGCGTAGCGCCCGATATTCGATCGTCCGCACGAGGCCAAACATGCCGCGACGAGCGTAGATCTCGTTGATCTCCGAGGTCTCGGAATTGACCGTCTGCGTGATTTCCTCGGTCATCAGCCGCCGGGTATTCCAGGCGAAATAGCCGAGCAGCGAGACCGCGAACATCGCGAACAGCAGCAGATAGACCAGCGTCAGCCGGAACGCCGTGGTGCGGACGAGTTTACCGAATGCCGTCACGGATCATGTACCCGGCGCCGCGGATCGTGTGCAGCAGCGGCCGCTCGAAACCCTTGTCGATCTTGGAGCGCAGCCGTGAAATGTGCACGTCGATGACGTTGGTCTGCGGATCGAAATGATAGTCCCAGACGTTCTCCAGCAGCATGGTGCGCGTCACCACCTGGCCAGCGTGCTTCATGAGATATTCGAGCAGGCGAAACTCGCGCGGCTGCAGCGTCAGCTCGTCCTTGCCGCGGGCGACGCGGTGGGAGAGCCGGTCGAGCTCGAGATCGCCGACTCGGTAGAGCGTGTCCTCGGCAGGTCCCCCGCGGCGGCGCGACAGCACCTCGACCCGGGCCAGTAGCTCGGCGAAGGAATAGGGTTTTGGCAGATAATCGTCGCCGCCGGCGCGCAGGCCCTTGATGCGGTCGTCGACCTGTCCGAGCGCGGAGAGAATCAGCACCGGCGTGGTGTTGTCCTTGTCGCGCAGCGCACCGATCAGCGACAGGCCGTCACGCTTGGGCAGCATGCGGTCGACCACCAGCACGTCGTAATCGCCGCTCTCGGCCATCGCGAGGCCTTCCTCGCCGTCGGCGGCGTGGTCGGCAATGTGTCCGACTTCGCGAAACGCCTTCACGAGATAGTCGGCGGATTCGCGGTCGTCTTCGATGATGAGGAGGCGCATCGTGCGTTCGGCGGCGGTCAAGGGAGTGAACCTTCTCTGAACATGGCGCGAGCGGAAAGCGCATGCAAGCCGAGCAAGACGATCTCGGATCGGGAAAAAGGCGGGCGGTGAAGCTGGGGGGACTTCACCGCCCTAGGCCTTCCGACGGAGGGGGGCGTAATTCCACCGGAAGGTAGACAGGGGAAGCGAACGTTGCGCTGCTCCCCCGAAGGGCGCCGTCGGCTGGGGCGACTGATGCCGGCGACACCCCTCATCTCCTAAACCTCCTGAAGCCTCAGCCCTTGGCGATGGGCACGGCGACGAAGCGCGACTGGCCGCCGCTCTTCACGCGCATCAGGACGCTGTTCTTGTGGTCGTCGCGCGCCGTGGTGATGGCGTCGCGGACTTCGCCGGCGGTGCTCACGCTCTTGCCGCCGACTTCGAGAATCACGTCGCCTTCCTTGAAGCCGCGTTCGGCCGCAGCGCTCTTCGGATCGACTTCGGTGACCACGACGCCTTCCTTGCCGGCACCGGCAACGGAATTGGCGGGCGCAACCGTCATGCCGAGCTTGGGCACATCGGTGCCACGCCTCGCACCCTTGCCGCTGTCATTGTCGTTGTCGGCCTTGGCCTCCACCGTATTCGGCAGCTGGCCGAGGGTGAGGTTCACGACCTTGTCCTCGCCCTTGTGCAGCACGTTGAGCTTCACTGAGGCGCCGGGCGCCATGCCGCCGATCGTGCGGGCAAGCTCACGGGCGTCCTTGACGGGCTCGCCGTTGACCGCGGTGATCACGTCGCCGGACTCGATGCCCGCCTTCGCCGCCGGACCGTTCGCCTGCGGCTCTGCCACCAGCGCGCCCTCGGCCTTCTTCATGCCGAGGCTGTCGGCGATGTCAGACGTCACGGGCTGGATCTGCACGCCGATCCAGCCGCGGCTGACCGAACCCTTCTCCTTGAGCTGGGCGACCACGCTCTTGACGGTGTTGGCCGGAATCGAGAACGCGATGCCGACGCTGCCGCCGGAGGGCGAGTAGATCGCTGTGTTGACGCCCATCACCTCGCCGTTGGTATCGAAGGCCGGACCGCCGGAATTGCCCTTGTTCACGGGCGCGTCGATCTGGATGAAATCGTCATAGGGACCGTTGCCGATATCGCGGCCGCTGGCCGAGACGATGCCCGCGGTCACGGTACCGCCGAGACCGAAGGGATTGCCCACCGCGAGCACCCAGTCGCCGATCCGCGGTTTGCTGTCGGCGAGTTTCGCGAACGGGAAGTTCGAGCCGCCCTCGACCTTGATCAAAGCGAGGTCGGTGCGCTGGTCGGTACCGATCACCTTGGCGCTGTAGGTCTTGCCGTCGTCGGTCGTGACCTCGACCTTGTCGGCGCCGTCGACCACGTGGTTGTTGGTCACGGCATAGCCGTCGGCCGAGATGAAGAAGCCGGATCCCTGGCCCTGCACGACGCGGCCGCGGCCGCCCTTCAGGCCCGGGAAACCATCCGGACCGCCGAAGCGGCGGAAGAAGCGCTCCATCGGCGAGCCCGGCTGGAACGGCGAGGAGGAATCGTCGCCATCATCGTTGCTCGCAGTTTTCTCCCTGATATTGACCTTCACCGAGATCACCGAGGGCTTCACCCGCTCGACGATGTCGGCGAAGCCGACGGGACGTTCGACCTTCCGGACCTCGTTGTTGACCTGCGCATGCGCCGGACTGGAGAACAGGTCGGCCGGCGAGGTCGACGGGCTGAAGCCATAGACGGCCGCGCCGAGACCGGCGACGACCGAGGCCATCAGCGCGATCTTGCGCGCGGAAAACACCGAGCGGCGCGGCTGCCGGCGGGACGGTTGGTTCAAGAGGTCGGGACGGTCGGTCATGCAGATATCTCCAGGGCCTTGAAATCCATTTGGTGCCAAGCTCGCACCTTACGAGCCTGAAGATGGGGGCTCCCGCCTTACCGCGCGCTGGCGGCGGGGTTAAACTTTCGTAATGAAGGGGCACGGCCGATGCGGCAGTTCGGCGCAGGCCGAAAATCGTGGTCTTGCAGGAACTTAATGGAGTTCCCGCAACAGCGTAGAAGCGCAACTCCTTGCGCTCTCAGATCGCTCGCTGGCGACGAGACCATCGAAGCGCTTGATCCGGCCGTCCAGGAATTTCGAGCGCTCGGCCTGGTGCTGCGCTTCATGCAGCTGCTGTTCGGCGAGTGGCGTCGTTCGAGATCGTTGGTCTTGAATATCTCCAGCGCACCTGCGAGCAGGCCGATCTCTTTGGTGCAGCCGAGCCCCGGAACTGGCGTTTCGAATTTCTGGTGCATGAACCGCGCGGCAGCGGCCGGCGCCTAGGTAGCATCACGTAAACAGGACAACGTCACGTCGCTAGGACGATCTGGCTTCGTCGGACATCAAGGCCGCGAGCCGCGCCTTTTCCTCCGGCGTGAGCGGCGGCGCCGGTAGGTCCGCGCCGCTTCGCGCACGGCGCCGGATTTGCAGCCACAGCGCCACGCCGCCCCCGATCAGCAGAAGCGGCCCGAGCAGCCACAGCAGCAGGGTCTGACGCTCGAAGCGAGGTTTCAGCAGCACGAACTCGCCGTAGCGCGCGACCAGGAAGTCGAGCACCTGCGAGTTGCTGTCGCCGGCGCCGATGCGCTCGCGCACCAGGAGCCGCAGATCGCGCGCCAGCGGCGCATCGGAATCGTCGATCGACTGATTCTGGCAGACCATGCAACGCAGCTCTCGCGACAGCTGCCGCGCACGGGCTTCCTTGGCAGGATCCGACATGATCTCGTCGGGCTGCACCGCATGGGCCGCCGGCAAAGCCAGCAGCATCAGCGCGACGAACGCGACCATCATCCGGCGCATCGGATCACTCCGCCGGCTGCAGGCGCTGCTTGGCCCGCGCCGGCTTCGGCGCGCCGACCCGCAGGCGCCGGTCGGACAGGGACAGCATGCCGCCGAACGCCATCAGCACCGGCCCCCACCAGATCAGGAGCACCAGCGGTTTGTGATAGATGCGCACGGCGATGGCGCCTTCGGCGTTGGCGTCGCCGAGCGAGATGTAGAGCTGACTCGCGCCGCGCGTCAGCAGCGCGGCCTCGGTGGTCGACGAGCCGCGGGTGGTGAAGCTGCGCTTGGAGGGCGTCATGACGCTGAGGCGCTCGCCATCGCGGCTGACACTGAACTCGGCGACCATCTCGCGGTAGTTCGGGCCCTGACGCTGAAGCAACCCGTCGAGCTTCACGTCGAAGCCGGCGATGTGGGCGACGTCGTTCCGCTTCATCGTCGCCAGATATTCGCTGTTCCAGGTGGTCTCGCAGACGATCCCGATCAGCGCCACGCCGAGGCCGGCATGCGCAAGCGCCGAGCCCCAGGCCGAGCGCGGCAGGCCGCGCGCCCGCTGCCGCACCGTTGCGAACGGCAGACGAACGAGGCCCGTCCGCTCGACGATGTCGGTGACGGCGCCGGCGATGACGAAAATGCCAAGTCCGATCGCGAGCGGCGCCAGAGCACTGCCGCCGCGTGCCCAGCCCCAGGCGATGGCGACGGCGACGAGCCCGGCAACGCCCGCCGCGAGCAAGCGCTGCGTCACGCCGAGCAGATCGCCGCGCTTCCACGCCAGCATCGGCCCGAACGGCACGGCGAGCAGCAACATGGCAAACAACGGTGCGAAGGTGAGGTTGTAGAAGGGCGCACCGACCGACATCTTGAAGTCGGCGAGCATCTCCATTGCCAGCGGATAGAGCGTGCCGAACAGCACGACCGCGCAGGCGACCGTGAGCAGCAGATTGTTCAGGACCAGCGCGCCCTCGCGCGAGATCGGCGCGAACAGACCGCCCTGCTTCAACGTCGTGGCGCGGCCTGCGAACAGCGACAGGCTGCCGCCGATGAACAGGCAGAGGATCAGCAGAATGAACACGCCGCGGGTGGGGTCGGTGGCGAAGGCGTGCACGGAGGTGATGACGCCCGAGCGCACCAGGAAGGTGCCGAGCAGCGACAGCGAGAAGGTCAGGATCGACAACAGGATGGTCCAGACCTTCAGCGCGTTGCGCTTCTCCATCACCAGCGCCGAATGCAGCAGCGCGGTGCCGGCGAGCCACGGCATCAGCGAGGCGTTCTCGACCGGATCCCAGAACCACCAGCCGCCCCAGCCGAGCTCGTAATAGGCCCAGTATGAGCCCATGGCGATGCCGAGCGTCAGGAATATCCAGGCGACCAGTGTCCACGGCCGCACCCAGCGCGCCCAGGCTGCGTCGATCCGTCCCTCCAGCAACGCCGCGATCGCGAACGAGAATGAGATCGAGAATCCGACATAGCCGAGATAGAGCATCGGCGGATGCACGGCGAGCCCGATGTCCTGGAGCACCGGATTGAGGTCGCGCCCCTCGATCGGCGGGTTCGTGAGGCGCAGGAACGGGTTCGATGTCACGAGGATGAAGAGATAGAAGGCGCTGGCGATCCAGGCCTGGACGGCGAGCACATGCGCGCGCAGCGACAGCGGCAGGTTGTTGCCGAAAGCCGCGACCAGCCCGCCGAACAACGCGAGGATCAACACCCACAGGAGCATCGAGCCTTCATGGTTTCCCCAAACGCCCGTGATCTTGTAGAGCAACGGCTTCATCGAGTGGGAGTTCTCGTAGACGTTGGCGACGGAGAAGTCCGAGTTCACGTGCAGCATCACGAGAGCTACGAACGAGGCACCGACGAACAGAAGCTGCGCCAGCGCCGTGGAGCGCGCCACATTCATCAGCGCGACATCGCGCAGGCGTGCGCCGATCAGAGGCACGACAGACTGGATCAGTGCGAGCCCAAGCGCCAGCACCAGTGCGTAATGTCCGGATTCTGCGATCACTGCACCGCTCCTTGCGGATTGCCCTGTGCGGTCGTGGCCGCAGGCTTGATACCACCAGAAGACCTGACGATACCATCAGAAGCCTTGACGTTGCCAGAAGCCTTGACGTCGCCAGAAACCTTGCCGCCGTAGTCGTCCTTCCAGTGCCCCTGCTTCTTCAGGGCATCGGCGACGTCCTTGGGCATGTAGGTCTCGTCGTGCTTGGCAAGGACGGTATCGGCCTTGAACACGCCATTGGCGTCGAGCGCGCCTTCGGCGACGACGCCCTGCCCCTCGCGGAACAGGTCGGGCAGGATGCCCTTGTAGGCCACCGGCAGCTTGGCGTTGCCATCAGCTACCTCGAAGGTCACCGCGAGATTGTCGCCGCGCTGGAGCGAACCGGGCTGCACCAGCCCACCGAGGCGAAACCGCTTGCCCGGCGCGACGTGCTTCTCGGCGACCATGCTTGGCGTCGAGAAGAACACGATGGAGTCGCGAAGTGCGTTGAGCACCAGCGCGGCCGCGAGCGCGAGCACGGAGAGCGAGCCGCCGATGATGATCATACGTCGCTGCCTGCGCGTCATGGCGTATCCGTTCTCCGCTCGTCTCGTCCCGACATTGTCATCCGCCGAGCCCGAGAGTCCTAAGGCCTTCGTTGAGCTGACGCAGCCGCTCGGCGTTGCTGGCAACCGCCTGCCGGGCATCGGCCGATGCCCCCATCGCCTTGTCCCGCTCGCCCATCACGAGATAGGCGCGCACCAGGCGCAGCCAACTCTCGACGTCGTCGCCGTTCTGCTTCAACCGGGTGGCCAGACGTTCGACCATGCCGCGCACCATTGCGTTGCGATCGCCTTCGGCCATATTCTTGGAAGCAGCAATCGTCTCTTCGGACAGCGCCGGCATCGTGCCGCCGCCGCCGACCCGCGCCAGCGAGGTCTGCACCAAAGCACGCCACGGCGCATCCGCGGGCGCTTTCGCAAGCAGCGCGCGCCAGATCGTGGCCGCATCGTCCTTGCGGCCGTCCTGCTCGGCGGCAAGGCCAAGGAAGTAGTTCGCCTTGGGATCGTCCGAGTTCAGGGCGTGTGCACGCTCGAATTCAGTCTTGGCCTCGCCGGTTACCACACCGCCGGCGGCGGCCGCGATCGCTTCGCCGAGATCGGACCGGCGCTCCGCACTCTCGCCATTGTAGGTGAGCGAGTTGCGATAGGCGCGCGCCGCATCGTCGAAACGGCCGAGCCGCTCCAGCACCGGCGCGAGCACGTTCCAGCCGCGCCCGTCGGTCGGATTCTTCTCCAGATGCTGCTGGACCTGCGCGACGAGATTCTCGAGCGACTGCGCCATGCCGGAGCCGGACCCGCGCTCCCGCTGCGCCAGGGGAAAGTCCTGAAGCCGGGGCGAGCCGAGTGGCATATAGACGCCGATCGCAACGAGCGGCAGGCCCGCGAGCGCCAGCACGGCCGCCGTGCGGCGCCATTTGAGATTCGACTTCGGCGCCATTGCGGACTCATTGGCGGCTGCAGCGAGCAGCCTGCGGCTGATCTCGACGCGCGCAGCCTCGGCGTCCGGCGCCGGGATCAGGCCTGCGGCGAGATCACGCTCGACCTCGGCCAACTGGTCCTTGTAGACCGCGACCTCGCTGCCCTGGTCTTGCGCGCGTCCATTGCGGCCAAGCGGCCAGAGCACGGCGAAAATCGCCGCGACCGTCATCAGCGCGAACACGAACCATAGCGTCATCTGGCAAGCTTCCGGCAGCGCACGAACCGCGCCCATAGGTGGCTTTACACCACGGCCGGACGATGCGGCAATTGACAATTGTCAATTCGGCGCGACCGCACGCAGTCCCGAAACGGTGAAAATCCAACGGCTTAGCCGAGCTCGAAATCCGCACTTTGCGCGGCGTCCTCGCCGTGCCCATTGAAGGCCTTCAGGAAGTATGTTCCCGGCTGGATCGCCTCCGGCAACCTGATGCGCAGCGCTCCGACCGGAACCGGGGATGCAACCCTCGTGATCGTCTCGGACAGTTGCCGACCGCTTGCCTTCTCGACCAGCACCACCTTGGCTCCGACCATCAGTCTTTGATACTTGGCAACGACGACGCGGTTCTCGATTTCAATGGAGGTGATAATGGGTTTCATGCGCCCACAAATAGAGGTTCCCCGGACTTGCATGGGCAACCGTATGGTGCGCATCCGACAGGGTCAACCAAAAATTGTGATCACGAAAATTATGCGCCTGGATCAGCTTGCGCGCGACGATTTGCGCTCGCCCGTAGCCGCGTTCTCCGCGGCCCGGCTCATCAGCGAGGCGTAATCATCGCCAAACAGCACCTGGCAAAAGCGAATCGCGGCCTGCACCTGCTGCTGCCGATAGATGCGGACCTTGTGATCGGCGGCGCGCAGCGACTGCACCAGTTGCTCGGTCGAGCGTTCGACATATTGCTGGAGGTCGGAATAGGTGCGCAGCGTCACCTCGTTGATCGCAAGCTCGCTCGCATAGTTGCGGCAGGTCGCAACGAAGTCGATCAGCGCCGCGGTTTCCTCCACCTCGGTGCCGTCGATCCGCGCCCCCGGCGGAATGTCTTTCTCGGGGCGCTGGCGCAGGATGCGGCGAACGCGGCCGGGAACGCTGTCGATCTCGGATTGCAGCGCATTGGAGATGTCGGCCCGGATCGAAGTCAACTGCTTACCCCAGGCGGAATCGTTGCGCAGGTCGAGCTCGGTGCGCAGGCCGCGCACGCCGTCATGCAACGCCTTGAGATTGCCGGCAACATTGTCGAAATGGCCGCGCTTGATGTCCATGCGCAGGGTGGCGGCAACACAGGACAAGTCGTGCAGCGCGATCGTGACGGCGACGCCATAAGGCGTTGCCGCGACGCGGATCTCGTCGTCGGACGCGGCAATCTTGATGGCGAGACGAATGATCTGCCACGGGGCGGTCATCCGCTGCACCACCATTGACAGCGCGAAGGGCAGCATCTGCGGCGTCTGGAGCACCGGAATGTTGAGCGCCGATGTCACCGAGGCGATCTGGGAATCGCCGAACGCGCGCAGGAAGCGCGGCAGCTTCTCGTTCAGGCTGGCGATGGCGTCGCGGACCTGAAGCAACGCTCCGATCGCATAGAGGTCCTCGATCACGTTCGGCGGGCCGACCCGGGCCAGCGCCCGCGACTTGTCGCCGCCGCCGGGACCCGTCAGCGCGAAAATGGCATCCGCGGCCACCGCTTGGAGCTTGTGCGCCAAAGCCTCGACCTGCCCCGCAGCATCGGCGGGCATGCGTGCCAGCGCGGCCTCGAATTCGTTGACCTTGTCCGGTGCGCCGTCACGGCCAAGCCAGTGCCAGATCGGCCGGAGCGAGGAGCGGCGGATCTGGCCGGCCCGGATCGGCACGCCCGCCTCCACCAAGAATGGTTCCAGCACCTGGAACAGCAGCCGCGACAGATCGTCAGTGCGCGGCGGCGGGGCCTCGTCGGCTTCGGTCTTGCGGACGATCTTGCGCAACTGCTCGAGCACGAGGGTCGCCACAGCCGTTTCCTGGCCGCGCTCCAGCGCGCGCTCGAACTCCCGCATCAGCAGCGCCTGCGACTGCGGCGGGAGCTGCGCGAGATATTCCCTCAGCCGCTCGATCGATGTCTGGCTCATGCGCCCGGGTAATGCACGGTAAAATGGCGGACATGGGATGCGTCCGGGCACGATCATAGGAGGCCCCACTTAAGAAGCCGTTTAGGAAGTCGGACCGAATCCCCCTGGATTTGCTTCGGCCGGGCGTCGGCGAGGACGAAAAGTCACTTCAGAACAATGGATTATAGTCCCGGCAGGATCAGTTCCGCCCGCAGCCCACCGCTCGGCGCGCCGCTGAGCGAGAGGCTGCCGCCATAGAGGGCTGCAAGGTCGGTCACGATCGACAGCCCCAGCCCCGAGCCGGGCTTGGATTCGTCGAGCCGCTGGCCGCGCCGGGAGACCTGGGCTCGCTCGGCCTCCGACAGACCGCGGCCGTCGTCATCGACGATGATCCGCAGCCGCGGCCCCATCCCCGCCTTGTGCGGCGCTTCCACCAGAACCTCGATGAAAACGCGCGAGGCTGCCCATTTGCAGGCGTTGTCGACGAGATTGCCGACCATCTCCTCCAGATCCTGGCGCTCGCCGCGAAATCTTGCCGAGGGATCGGCCTTGGCTTCGACCGCGATGCCGCGGTCGCGATGGATCTTCTCCATTGTCCGTCGCAGCGCCTCGATGGCGGGCGCCACCTCCGTCACGGTCGCGACCACCGAGACCCGCGCTGCGATGCGCGCACGCTCGAGATGATGGGCGACCTGGTCGCGCATCACATCCGCCTGCTCCATCACCTTGGCCGCGAAGGGATCGGACATGTGAGCGCCGGCCTCGTTGAGGATGACCGAAAGCGGTGTCTTGATCGCATGGGCGAGATTGCCGACATGGGTGCGCGCGCGCTCGACGATCTCGCGGTTGGCATCGATCAGCGCGTTGGTCTCGCGCGCCAATGGCGCGATCTCGACCGGGAATTCGCCCTCGAGCCGTTCAGCCCGCCCGGAGCGAATATCGGCGATCGATTCCGAGATGCGCTTGAGCGGCGCCAGGCCGAAACGAACCTGGAACACGGTCGTCAGCAGCAGCACGATGCCGAGCGCGGTGAAGGTGCCGCCGAGATAGTAGTCGAAGCTGCGCGTCTCGTCGAAAATCTCGGTGGCGTCGCCCGCGACGCTGACCAGAAACTTGCCGTCGGCGCCGAGATCGACCGGCCGCTCCACCATGCGCAGGTTTTGCCCTTCCGGCCCGTCGACATAGGCCAGCCGGATGCCGGCGGCGGTGAGTTCGACGCCGTGCCCCTCCAGCTTCGGCAGCTTCTTGTCCCAGAGCGAGCGCGAGGAGCGCACTTCCGGCTTTTCGGTGTCGGTCCGCGTGATCTGCCAGTACCAGCCGGACAGCGGCAGCTCGAACAGCGGCTCGCCAAGCGACTGGAACTGACGGTCCGGCGGCTCGTCGGGGGTTGCGACTTCGGCGATGAGGGTGCGGAGATAGAGATTGAGCCGGCGGTCAAAGGCGCGCTCTGTGGCGTTCTTGTAGACCGACGAAAGCACCACGCCGGTGATAGCCAGGATCACCACGAGCCAGACGGTCGCCGACAGGAACAGGCGGTTCGCAAGCGAACTAGCGGGCATCAGAATGATCCCGGGGTGCGCAGGAAGGCAGGACGTCTGAGCTCATGTCGGGACCAAGGCCCCTGTCGGGCTGCCCGTCAAGCCCCGGAAGATTTCAGGCGGCCGGCGGGGTCAGGAGATAGCCGAGGCCGCGGACGGTCTGGATGATGTCGACGTCGAGCTTCTTGCGGATGCGGCCAACGAAAACCTCGATCGTGTTGGAGTCGCGGTCGAAGTCCTGGTCGTAGAGGTGCTCGACCAGCTCGGTGCGCGAGACCACCCGCCCGGAATGGTGCATCAGGTAGGCCAGAAGCCGATATTCGTGCGAAGTCATCTTGACGGGATTGCCGGAAACGCTGACCCGGCCGGTCCTGGTATCGAGCGTGACGGGACCGCAGCTGAGCTCGCTCTGGGCATGGCCGGTCGAACGGCGCAGCAGCGCGCGGATGCGCGCCAGCACCTCCTCGAGGTGGAACGGTTTCGGGACATAGTCGTCGGCGCCGGCGTCGAACCCCTGCACCTTGTCGCTCCAGCGGTCGCGTGCGGTGAGGATCAGAACCGGCATGGTGCGGCCGTTGCGGCGCCAGGCCTCCAGCACCGAGATGCCGTCCTTCTTCGGCAAGCCGATGTCGAGCACGACGGCATCATACGGCTCGTTGTCTCCGAGATAGTGCCCCTCCTCCCCGTCGAACGCCCGATCGACGACATATCCGGCGTCGGTCAGCGCCTTGGTGAGCTGGCGATTGAGATCGGGGTCGTCCTCAACAACGAGCAGGCGCACGCTTCTCTCCAAGATGGGCCGCAAGGGCAGGCTTCATTCTGCGCCAGAGATGAGCAATTCCGGCGTGAACTGGATATGAACGCCGGGAACCGGCCCACGTTACTTTTTGGTCATATACGACCTGTCGCCGGACAATGCGACTGCGCCCGCCTGCCGCGGGACGAACCGGCGGCAAGCGGGCGCATGTGCCGCGTTGCGCGGCGATCGGAAGGGGTTTGAGTGACGGGATCCGGCCGTCAGGTCCGGAAGAACACGAACCAGATCACGGCCAGGATCAGGATCGCGAGCCCGGTCGAGATGGCGAGCAGCGCGGCCACTGACGGTCCGGGTTCGCCCTGACGGGCCTCGGTCGCAGTTTCGACGACCTGATGTCGGTCTCGCGTGGTTGCCATGGTGACCTCGATCTCTAGCTGTCGCGTCGATGGCCGCGACCTCCTCGCGGCGTGATGTCCCGTGGCAACGCGTGATCGGATACGATGTTCCGGCTCTTGCCACTGGGGTCAGGCTGCAACGCCGGGCGGCCGATTAACGCAGTTGCAAGATTCCGCAATTCGCCTTGCTATGATTCGTTGTTCCCCGATGGTATCCTTGTCAGCTGTCCCTGTTGCGTTTGGAGTAGCCCATGGCCCCCCGCGCCAATTGGAAGGGTTTTCTGCGTCTGTCGCTCGTGACCTGTCCGGTCGCTCTCTATCCGGCCACCTCGGATACCGAGAAGGTCTCCTTCAACCAGATCAACCGCAAGACCGGGCACCGGATCAAGTACCTCAAGGTCGACGCCGAGACCGGTGACGAGGTGACCTCCGAGGACATCGTCAAGGGCTACAAGGTCGACACCGACACCTATATCGAGGTCACCAAGGACGAACTCGAGGACATCGCGCTCGACTCGACCCATACGATCGAGATCGACGAGTTCGTGCCGAAGGCCGACATCGACAACCGTTATCTGATCCGCCCCTATTATCTCGTGCCCGACGGCAAGGTCGGCCACGACGCCTATGCGGTGATCCGCGAGACCATTCGCAGCATGAACAAGGTCGCGATCGGCCGCGTGGTGCTGACCAACCGCGAGCACATCATCGCGCTCGAGCCGCTCGAGAGCGGGCTGATGGGCACGCTGCTGCGCTATCCGTACGAGGTCCGCAGCGAGCGGGAATATTTCGACGACATCCAGGACGTGAAGCTCACCAAGGACATGCTCGACCTCGCCAGGCACATCGTCGAGAAGAAGTCCGGCGCGTTCGAGCCCGAGCTGTTCGAGGATCATTACGAGACCGCCCTGATCGACCTCATCAACAAGAAGCGCAGCGGCATGCCGATCGCGGCCAAGGCCGCGCCGAAGAGCGGCGGCAACGTCATCAACCTGATGGACGCACTGAAGAAGAGCATCGCGAACGAGAAGGACGCCGGTCCCGCGGCGAAGGTCGCCAGGGAGACGGCCAAGGAAACCGTCAAGGAAACCGCCAAGGCCAAAAAGCCGAAGAAGCGCGTCGAGGGCCAACGCGAGATGCTGCTGCCGATCGCCGGCAAGGGCGGCAAGGACGCTGCGGCAAAGGCTGCGAAGGAAACGTCCAAGGAGGCGCCGAAGAAGGCCGACAAGCCGGTGCGCGCGCCAGCGCGGGCGAAGAAGGCCGGCTAGACCGATCGCACCTGCAATCGCGCCGTGATGTCCCCCCTCGCCGGTCGGCCGAACTGACATGCCCTGGTCGACGGCGTTCGACGATCCCGTTCGCGTGAGCAACAGGCGCGCGCTGCTCACGCTTCAGGAGGCGGCGGACTACGTCATGCAGCTGTCCGAGGACGTCCAGCACGAGACGCATTGGCAGACCGCCATCGAGACCTTGATCAAGGCGGCCGAGACCGGCGGCGGCTGGGTGATGTTCGCCCGCATCGCCATGTTGCGGGCCCTGAATGCGGATGACCGGCGCCGATGAGCGCGAAGGCCAGGCGAACAGCGTCAACAATCCGTTAAGCGGCACTCGTCCCCGATGCGACCGTCGCAGCAGACGCCTCCGGGCCCGGCCCCCCGAAAGGGCCTGCCGATTTGAATCCATTTGAACGGACGGACGGAACGTTAATTTAATGAATGCCGTCGTATGAGCGGAGGCACGACCGCCCGGGCTTGATTCTTTTGACGTGCACGAAGGCTTATTCGATCCATTTGCGAGTTCGGTGACGACGCGACCATACGCTGGATCGGCTGAACAGGAGTTGGCAATGCGTTTGCTCAGGTCTTTCCTTGCCGATGAGAATGGTGCAACCGCCATCGAGTACAGCATCATTGCCGCAGGGATCGCTCTGGTCATCGTGACAGCCGTGAACAACACCGGCGGCGCACTCCTCAACAATAAGTTCATTGCGATCAGCACGGCGATGAAGTAGCGCCCGAGCCTGATTTCGCCGGCCGACATCGGCGACATCGCCACGGCATTCGGCTCCTCTTCGCGTCATTTTTCGGACCGGCGCGCTTGCAAAGGCGAGCGTGCGTAGCGACGCGCCAAGCAATCCAGAACCCCTCCGCATGAGACGGCGCGCTCGATCTCGCGTCGCGGACGCGCTGCAACGTTCTTCACGTTGAACGATAGACATAGCTGCTTGTTCTCGCGGCTTATCTCGCCCGAGCTTTGCTGTCTTCTGCCGCCCTCATTAAAGCAAGGGCGCAGGGAAGGCCGGGCGCCGGCTGGGCACCCGAAGTCCCGCGTGTGCTGGAGAACGCGCACGGGGTGGACGACAGGTGACGCCGGAACACCCCGGCCTTCCCTGCGCGATGGTTTTTACGGTGTTCTTCGTGCTCTCCTCGGGGAGCGATGCACTATTGCCCCCCGTCGCCTTGCGGCTCACTGATGTGCGCACCGGTTGGCCGCCACATCACCGCAGGACTTGACGCACAGACCCCGGGCGTCAGGACCACACGACTTCTCCGTCCGCGCACATCCTCGCTGGGTTCTCCACGGCTGGCGTGCGCTCACCGTCGAGGCCATTCGAAGACGCTGTCAGCGCCGTGTCGTATCGCGCCTGTCGCTGCTCACGGTTTCCCGCCCTGCAACTCCCATTCGCGCCGACGCCGTCGCGGCCACCGCATCCCGGCCCGCGTCCCGTGACGATCGCGAAACGCCCCTTGTGGCGGGCGGGATGACGCGGGTTGTACGGCAAAACCGAACTTCTGTAAATACGAATATTTTGGCAGCTGGCGATTGACCCAGCGCCGGGTGTTTTGCCGGTCGGGCAACGCAACCTATTGTGGCTCGGCGCTTTGACCGCCCTGCGGGTTCTGATAGTTTCCACCACCGCGTGGCTCGGCGAAGCCAGGCTGTCGCTCGGCGAACCAGAGTTGTTTGAAGGATGCGGATGAGAAGTGTGACGATCTTGGCGCTCAGCCTCATGTTTGTCGGCGTGTGGTCACAAGACAGCGCAATTGGGCAGACCTCGGCCATGCCGCCGGTGTCGCTTGCTCCGCCGCATGCGAGCGCTGCAGATTCCAGAACTCCAAATTCCAGCACTCCGCGGCCGCCGAATCCGGCCGTCGACTACGATGGCTTCAGTGTCGGGGCCGTCGACGACGATGACACCCCAAGCCGGGTGATGCCGCCCGTCAGGTCCCGCGCAACAAGGGGCTCCGGGTCCAATACGGTTACGAATGGCCATGTCGGGCAGTTATCGATCGATCAGGAGGATGAGGCGCTAAAACGAAAGCTGACGATCTGCCGCGATTGCAAGTAGCAAGTCTCTCAGTCGCTCACCGGGCCACAGCAGTTCCTTGCATAGCTGACCTCCCGCGGCGGCGCCCTGCCCGCGCTTTACGCTTCCCGGAATTCCTGATCCTCTCTCCTCCAATCAGCCGGGACCAACCGGCCTGCCAGGGAGAGAGACGCCATGAAGCTCGGCACCGCCATTGCGGAAATCATGAGGCGCGAGGGGATCGAGATCCTCTGCGGCTATCCGGTCAACCATCTGATCGAGCACGCGGCGAAAGCCGAGATCCGCCCCGTGATGGTGCGGCAGGAGCGCGTCGGCATCCACATGGCGGACGCGATCTCGCGGGTGACATCGGGACGCAGCATCGGCGCGTTCTGCATGCAGCACGGGCCCGGCGCGGAGAACGCGATGGGCGGCGTCGCCCAATGCTATGGCGAATCCGTGCCCGTGCTGGTGCTGCCGATGGGCTATCAGCGCAGGCTGTCGCATATCGAGCCGAACTTCAATTCCAGCGAAGCGATGAAGCCGTTCGCGAAATCGTCAGAGCCGATCATCCTGGCCGCCGAGGCCGCCAATATCTTCCGCCGCGCATTTACAAAGCTGAAGAACGGCCGCGGCGGGCCTGTCATCGTCGAAATCCCCTCCGACATGTGGAACGAGGAGGTGCCGGAGCCGCTCGACTATAAGCCGGTGCTGCGCACCCGATACGGCGCCGACCCCGTGCATGTGAAGGAGGCAGCCGGCCTGCTCGTCAACGCCAAGCGGGCGGTGATCTATGCCGGCCAGGGGGTGCATTATGCGCAGGCCTGGCCGCAACTGAAGCGGCTCGCCGAGCGGCTGGCGATTCCCGTCACCACCAGTCTCGGCGGCAAATCGTCGTTTCCGGAAACGCATCCGCTCTCGCTCGGCTCCGGCGGGCTCGCCGTGCCGCGCGCGGTCCCGAAGTTTCTGAGCGAAGCCGACGTCATCTTCGGCATCGGCTGCTCCTTCACCGAGACCAATTTCGGCATCGCGATGCCGAAGGGCAAGACCATCATCCATTCCACGCTCGATCCCAACCATCTCAACAAGGACGTGGAAGCCAGGATCGGCCTGGTCGGCGACGCCGGCCTCGTGCTTGACGCACTGCTGGAGGAGATCGGCAAGACGATCACCGCAGACCGCGATGCGTCGGCGGTCGCGGCCGAGATCGCGGCCTCGCACAAGGAGTGGCTGGCGAAATGGCTGCCGAAGCTCACCAGCAATGACGCGCCGCTCAGCCCCTATCGCGTGCTGTGGGACCTCCAGCACACCGTCGACATCGATAACACCATCATCACCCACGATGCCGGCAGCCCGCGCGATCAGCTCTCGCCGTTCTGGAAAGCGGTAAAACCCCTCACCTACCTCGGCTGGGGCAAGACGACGCAACTCGGCTACGGCCTCGGTCTGGCGATGGGCGCCAAGCTGGCAAAGCCCGACAAGCTCTGCATCAATGTCTGGGGCGATGCGGCGATCGGCTTCACGGGCATGGATTTCGAGACCGCGGTGCGCGAGCGGATTCCGATCATGTCGATCCTGCTGAACAATTTCTCGATGGCGATCGAATTGAAGGTGATGCCGGTCTCGACCGAAAAATATCGCTCGACCGATATTTCGGGCGACTACGCCGCGATGGCGCGCGCCTTCGGCGGCTATGGCGAGCGGGTGACGAAGCCTGAGGACATCGTTCCCGCAATCAAGCGCGGCATCCAGAAGACGCGGGAGGGCATCCCGGTGCTGCTGGAGTTCATCACCAGCAAGGAGACGGAGGTGTCGCGGCCGGGGACCTGAGCGAGACCACAAAGCGTTGCAAAGCAGCGCGGATATCGCTGGCCGGAACGGTCCGGGAATGAAATAATCGGACTTTCAACGCCCGGTCCAGCGCCGGAGAGATGGATTTCCGGATGACGGCCCTTCCGCACGACGTGGTGGCCGAGCTCAAGACCAGGATTGCCGAGCTCGAGCAGCAATTGCAGGCGAGTAGCGCGGAAAATGCGCAGCTTGAGCATGCGGTTGCTTTGTCGCGGGACCGTCAGCAGGCCAGCGCCGAAATCTTGCGCATGATCGCGCGCACGCCCGTCGATGCCATGCAATCGCTGCGACAGATCGCGGAGACCTGCGGGCGCCTGTTCGGCGCGCCCAGCGTTTCGATCCGGCTCGCCGAAAACGGCGAGTGGACGCGGGACATCGGCTATGGCGAGACCTCGAAACGTGTCCGTTCGGCCGTTCCGACGGCCACGATCCGGATCGGTGGCCCAAACCTGCCGGGCACGGTAGTCGCCGAGAACCGGCAGATTCACATCTCCGACCTCGACCGCATCGATCCGGCGAT
The DNA here is from genome assembly GCF_016616425.1 of Bradyrhizobium diazoefficiens. Lineage (NCBI taxonomy): Bacteria > Pseudomonadati > Pseudomonadota > Alphaproteobacteria > Hyphomicrobiales > Nitrobacteraceae > Bradyrhizobium > Bradyrhizobium diazoefficiens. The sequence goes on along the minus strand of NZ_CP067101.1, from coordinate 3,159,994 downwards.
GGCGGACTGGCCCGGCTTGCCACACGCCCGCGCCGCAGGCACCCGCACCATCTGCGGCACCCCGCTGCGCCGGGAGGATAAGGCGATCGGGGTGCTGATCGTCTACCGCGACAAGCTTCTGCCATTCACGCCGGACGAGCTGATCTTGCAGCAGAGCTTTGCCGACCAGGCCGTGATCGCGATCGAGAACGCGCGGCTGTTCGACGAGGTGCAGGCCAAGACTCGCAATCTGGAGCAGTCGCTTCAGCAACAGACCGCGACCGCCGACGTGCTCAAGGTGATCAGCCGTTCGGCGTTCGACCTGCAAGCGGTCCTCGAAACGCTGATCAAATCCGCCGTCGAGTTGAGCGGCGCCAATCGTGGTTCGATTTTCCTTCGTGAAGGGGATGTGTTTCCGCTGAAGGCGGCGTCCAGCACCACCCCGGAATTTCTGCAATATTGGGCAGCGAACCCGCCGCGGGCGGGCCGCGGTTCGGCGACCTCGCGCGTCATCGCTTCGGGAAAGGTCGAAATCATCCCGGATGTTCTCGATGATCCGGAAATGCAAATGCCCGCGGGCTCGCTCGTCAGGATCCGCGCGGCGCTGGGTGTGCCGATGCTGAGGGACAACAAGGTCGAAGGCGTCCTGGTGTTGACGCGGCCCGAGGCTGGGCCGTTCACCAAAAGCCAGATCGACCTGGTGCAAACCTTTGCGGACCAGGCGGTCATCGCCGTTGAGAACGTCCGGTTGTTCGACGAGGTGCAGGCGAAGACCAAAGATCTCGCGGAGTCGCTGCAACAACAAACCGCGACTGCCGATGTGCTCAAGGTCATCAGTCGTTCAGCGTTCGATCTACGATCTGTGCTTGAAACGCTCGTCGCTTCCGCTGGGGAGCTCTGCGGCGCCGATGGCGGGGTCATCTGGCTGCGCAAGGGCGATTTGTTTCATGCCGGCGCCGCCGCAGGCTTCTCGCCTCAGGAAATGACCTTCTTCAGAGACAATCCGAGAAGCATCCACGACAAATCGCTGGCGCCGAGAGTCCTGCGGTCCCGCCGGACCGAGCATATCCCTGACCGGTCGCTGGACCCGGAATTCGCCTTTCCGGGAATGTCGGGCTTGCCATCGACCATGCTCGGCGTTCCCTTGCTGCGTGATGACCATGTCGAAGGTGTGTTCACACTCGCGCGCAAGAACGTTGCGCCGTTCACGCCGCGCCAGATCGAACTCGTCGAATCCTTCGCCGACCAGGCGGTCATCGCGATCGGCAACGTCCGCCTGTTTGAGGAGGTTCAGCAGCGCACCCGCGAGCTGTCCAAATCCCTCGATGATCTCCACGCCGCGCAGGACCGCCTGGTGCAGACCGAAAAGCTGGCCTCGCTCGGCCAGCTCACCGCAGGGATCGCGCACGAGATCAAGAACCCGCTCAACTTCGTCAACAATTTCGCGGCATTGTCGGGTGAGCTGGTCGACGAGCTGAACGCATTGCTCAAGACGACCGAGGTCGCAGCGACCATTCGCGACGAGGTCGACGAGCTCACCGGAATGCTCAAGGACAATTTGCAGAAGGTGGTCCAGCACGGCAAGCGCGCAGATTCCATCGTCAAGAACATGCTTTTGCATTCCCGCGAGGGCTCGGGCGAGCACCGCCCGACCGACGTGAACGCCCTCGTCGAGGAAAGCCTCAATCTCGCCTATCACGGCGCCCGCGCCGAAAAACCGCAATTCGACATCACGCTCAAGCGCGAGTTCGATCCCGCGGCCGGAATGCTCGAAGCGTTCCCGCAGGAGATCACGCGCGTCCTGTTGAACCTGATCGCCAACGGCTTTTATGCGACCGCCAAGCACAAGGCCGGGAACGGCGACGAAGAATACGAACCTGTTCTGGTCGCGCGCACACGCGATGCCGGCGCCCACGTCGAAATCTGCATTCGCGACAACGGCACCGGCATTCCGCCAGAGGTGAGAGACAAGATGTTCAACCCGTTCTTCACGACCAAGCCCGCTGGCGAGGGGACCGGGCTCGGGCTTTCCATGAGCCACGACATCATCGTGAAGCAACATGGCGGCACGATCGAGGTCGAAACCGTGCCGGGCGAATTTACCGAGTTCACGATACGATTGCCGCGCAAAGGCAGTTCTTCAGAACAGACCCAACGTTAGCCGTGCCTGCCATCGCCACCTGAGGGTCGCGGAGGGACCTGCGGGCGGCCGCTCCGCCATCGCGGCTCCGGCGCTGGCTCCGGCCGCCGAAGATGTGGTAATCCGCCCCGGTGCCGCGTACGCCGCGACATCAAGCCGGATTGTGAATGACCGTCCCCATCAACGACACCGCCGGGATCGACGAGCTCAAACGGCAGTTGCAGTCGGCCGCAGCGGAGAACGCGCAGCTGCGCAGCGAGCTGACGATTGCGCGGGATCGCCAGAGCGCCAGCGCCGAGATCCTGCGCACCATCGCGGCCTCGCCCTCCGATGCGAGGCCGGTCTTCGAGGCGATCGCGTCAAGTTCCAGGCGCTTGCTCGACGGCTTCTCGGCCACCGTGTTGCAGTTCATCGGCGACGAGCTGCACCTCGTGGCCTACACGCCGACCAGCCCGGAGGCGGACGAAGGGCTCAAGGCCTCGTTCCCGCGCAAGATCGCGGACTTCCCGACCTTTGCCCTGGTGCGCGGCGGCGAGACCATCCAGTTTCCCGACAGCGAGGCCGATGACGTGCCGGAGCTGAACCGCGAGCTCGCGCGGCTGCGCGGCTTCCGCAGCGTGCTGTTCATGCCGCTGATGAACCGGGGCACGCCAGTCGGCATGATCAGCGTCACGCGCGCCGAGCCCGGCGCGTTCGCGCCCGACGTCGTGCAGCTGCTGCAGACCTTTGCCGACCAGGCCGTGATCGCGATCGAGAATGCGCGCCTGTTCAACGCGACGGAAGAGACGCTTGAGCGCCAGACCGCCACGGCGGACATCTTGAAGGTGATGGCCGCCTCGCCTTCCGACGTGCAGCCGGTGTTCGAGGCCATTGCCGCCAACGCCAACCGGCTGATCGGCGGCTTCTCCACGGCGGTGCTGCGCTATTTGGACGGCGCGGCGCACCTTGCCGCATTCACGCCGACCGATCCGGCCGGCGATCGCATGCTCCAGGCGTCCTTTCCGGTGCCCTTCGCGCAGTTCCCGCCCCACCAGCTGGTGGCCGATGGTGCGGCGGCGCAATTGCCCGATACCGAACTCGAGCCGGCGGCGCGCGAGATCGCGCGCGCCCGCGGCTATCGCAGCATGCTGTTCGTACCCTTGATGAGCGAGGGCGAGGCGATCGGCATCATCATCGCAACGCGCCGTGCGACCGGCGCCTTCGCTGAGCATCACGTACGGCTGCTGCAAACGTTCGCCGACCAGGCGGTGATCGCGATCAAGAATGTCAGCCTGTTCAACGCGACCAGGGAAGCGCTGGAACGTCAGACCGCGACCGCCGACATCCTCAAGGTGATCGCGGCCTCGCCTGCTGACGTGACGCCGGTGTTCCAGGCCATCTCCGACAGCGCCAAGGCGCTGATCGGCGGGCACTCCTCCACCGTCACCCGCGTCATCGACGGCATGCTGCATCTGGCCGCCTTCACTACCGACGTCGAGGCCGGCAATGCCGATCTGCTCAGCTCCTTCCCGGCACCGTTGTCGTCGCCGGGCATTCACAGCCGGGTGGCGGCCACCGGAGAATATGCCTTCCGCAGCGACATGCAGAACGAACCCGACCTGACCGAGGGGATGAAAGACCTGGCGCGGACGCGAGGCTATCGCAGCATCCTCGTGGTGCCGATGCTGCGCGACGACGCCGCGATCGGCACCATTGCCGTCACGCGGCGGGAGCCCGGTCATTTCCCGGACAAGGCGATCAACCTGCTCAAGACCTTTGCCGACCAGGCCGTGATCGCGGTGGAGAACACGCGGCTGTTTAACGAGGTGCAGGCGAGGACACACGAGCTTGCGGAGTCACTGGAGCAGCAGACTGCGACATCGGAAGTGCTCAGCGTCATCAGCCGATCGGCCGGCGATCTCGCGCCGGTATTCGAGGCGATGCTCAGCAAGGCAATGCAGCTCTGCGGCGCCAGTTTCGGTGTGCTCAATACTTACGACGGCACGCAGTTCCGCACGGCCGCCACTTACGGCCTGCCGCCCGCCTATGATGAATTCCGGCGCAATGCGCCCCTCAACTATGGTCCGGCCACCGCGCCCGCGCGTCTCTTGAGGGGCGAACCGTTCGTCGAAATTGTCGACCTGCTGGAGTCGGACGTCTATCGCAGCGGCGAGCCGAACCGTCGGGCGCTGGTCGATCTCGGCGGCGCCCGCTGTCTGCTCGCGGTGCCATTGCTCCAGGACGAGCGCGTGGTCGGCAACGTCATGATCTTCAGGCAGGAGAACCGACCCTTCTCGGAGAAGCAGATCACCCTGCTGAACCAGTTCGCGGCGCAAGCCGTGATCGCCATCGAGAACGCGCGGCTCCTCAGCGAATTGCGTCAGCGCACCGAGAATTTGACCGAGTCGCTGCAACAGCAGACGGCGACTGCCGACGTGCTCAAGGTTATCAGCCGCTCGGCATTCGACTTGCAGGCCGTGCTCGATACGCTGGTCGAATCGGCGGCGCGGCTATGCGAAGCCGATATGGCAGCGATTACCCGCAAATCCGGCAGCGCCTATTTCCGGGCGGGCTCCTACGGCTTTCCAGCCGAATTCGTCGAATATGTAAGAGATCTTCCGGTCCGACCAGATAGACGCACCATCACGGGCAGGACTTTGCTCGGCGACAAGGTGGTCCATGTCACCGATGTGCTCGACGACCCCGATTACTTCTTTGAAGGCCAGGAATTGAGCGGCAATCCGCGTAGCTTCCTCGGTGTGCCCCTCCTGCGCGAAGGTAGCACCGTCGGCGCTATCGTTCTCGCACGTCGCGCGATCCGGCCGTTTAGCGACAAGCAGATCGAACTCGTTACCAGTTTCGCCGACCAAGCCGTCATCGCGATCGAGAATGTGCGCCTGTTCGACGAGGTGCAGGCCCGCACCAGGGAGCTTGCCAAGTCGCTCGACGATCTGCGCGCTGCCCAGGACCGGCTGGTCCAGACCGAGAAGCTTGCCTCGCTCGGCCAGCTCACCGCCGGCATCGCGCATGAGATCAAGAACCCGCTCAACTTCGTCAACAATTTTGCATCGCTCTCCGCCGAATTAACCGACGAGCTGAACGATGTGCTGGCATCCGCAGCCCTTGCGGACGACATCCGCAGCGAGGTCGCCGAGCTCACGGGACTCCTGAAGGACAATCTCGGGAAGATCGTGCAGCACGGAAAGCGCGCCGATTCCATCGTCAAGAACATGCTGCTGCATTCGCGCGAGGGCGGCGGCGAGCATCGGCTGAGCGACATCAACGCAGTCGTCGAGGAGAGCCTCAATCTCGCCTATCACGGTGCGCGGGCCGAGAAGCCGCAGTTCGACGTGACGCTCGAACGCGACCTCGATCCGGCGGCAGGCTCGGCCGATGTGTTCCCCCAGGAGATCACCCGGGTGCTGCTGAACCTGATTTCGAACGGCTTCCACGCGGTCGCCAAGCGCAAGGCCGGCGGCGCCGCCAATTACGCGCCGGTCGTGACCGCCGCGACCCGCAACCGCGGCGATCGCGTCGAGATTCGCATTCGCGACAACGGCACGGGCGTCCCCGACGAGGTGAAGGAGAAGATGTTCAATCCGTTCTTCACCACCAAGCCGGCCGGTGAAGGCACCGGGCTCGGACTATCGATGAGCCACGACATCGTGGTGAAGCAGCACGGCGGCACGATCGACGTCGCGACGGAGCCGGGCAAGTTTACCGAATTCACCATTGTGCTGCCGCGGAAGAGCCGCTTCGCGGAGAGCGCGGGCTGAGCTTACTCCGCCATCTCGACGGGCTGCTTCGCCGAGGGACCGGCGAGCGGCCGCTCCTCCATCGCGATCAGGCACAAGGCGGCGATGGTCATCAGCGCGGTGGCGGCGCCGAACACGTAGCGGAAAGCGTGCCGCATGTCGTCGGCGGGAATCGCGACGGCGCCTGCGGCGTGATGCTCGCCGGCGAGCGGGACGTCGGCGCCGAGCGCGATGAGCAGGATCGCTGCGAATGCGGCGACCGTGAACGAGGACATCAGCGAGCGGAAGAAGTTCATCGCGCCGGTGATGGTGCCGACTTGCGGACGCGCGACCGAGTTCTGCAGCGACACCACGCACACCGGGAAGGTGGTGCCGAGCCCGAGCGCGAAGGCCGCCATCAGAGTGAGCAAGCCCCACAGCGGCAAGGTGGTAAGCGTGAGGCCGAGGCCGCATAGCGCAGCCCAGGACGTGCCGATGATGGCGACGCGCTTGTAGTGCTTGGCTCGCGCCATGGTGCGGCCGGCAATCGCCGCGCCGCAGGTCGAGACCGCCGCGAGCGGGATCAGTGCGAGCCCCGCCTCGCTGGCGGTGAGATGGTAGACCTGCTCGTAATAGAGCGGGAGCTGCACGGTGAGACCAGTGATCGCCCCGAGCCCGCAGCCGCCGGCCATCAGCGCGAAAGGCGCAACCGATCCGGTCAGCAAGGGCAGCGGCAGGAACGGCTCGTCGGCCCGCCGGGCGTGCCACACGAAACTGACCGCGAGCGCGACGGCGCCGCCCACCATCGCAAGCACGGTCGGCGACAGCCATGGATAGCGCGTACCGCCCCACGTCAAGACCAGCATGAAGACGACCGCGGAGGCCATCAGCAGCACGCCGCCGAGCCAGTCGACCTTGCGCTTGCGGTGGAACACCGGAATCTTCTTCATCTTCGGCAGCAACAGCGCGATCGCGGCGGCCGCGAGCGGCAGATTGATCCAGAAGATCATCGACCAGTGCAGATGCTCGGCGAACACGCCGCCGATGACCGGGCCGAGGATGCCGCCGACCATCCAGACGCTGGAGAAATAGGCTTGATACTGGCCGCGCTCGCGCGGGCTCACGACGTCCGAGATCACGGTCTGCACCACAGGCATGATGCCGCCGCCGCCCAGGCCTTGCAGGCCGCGCGCCAGAATCAGCATCGGCATGTTGGGCGCGATCGCACACAGCACCGAGCCGGCCACGAACAGGCTCAGCGAGATGATGATCATGACGCGGCGGCCATAGATGTCGCTGAGAGTCCCGAACACCGGCGCGACTGCGGTCGAGGCGAGCAGATAGGCGGTGATGACCCAGGAGAGATTGGAGACGTCCTGGAACTGGCGTCCGATGGTCGGAAGCGCGGTCGCCACGATGGTCTGGTCGAGGGCTGCCAGGAACATCGTCAGCATCAGGCTGATGACGATGGTGCGGACCTCGTCCTGGGACAGCGGCACCGGCGGCGCGATCGACGGGGCGTCATCGACGCTGATGACTTCGCTCGGAAGCCGGGACAGCTCCTCGGCGATATCGTCGGGCAAAGTCTGGATGTCGGCAGAACTGCTCTGCCGGTCGAACTTGTTCATCTCGATCGGAAGCCGGGTGGCGGCGCAACGCCGCAGAGGATTCGTTCTATGCAATCCAATCTAGACAGCAAAGGTCTTGCCGGGCAGCCACCGCGGCGCATGGGTGCATCCCGCCCCCGGGGCATCGCGAAGACGTGATCGTCGCGTAGGCCGTGACGGCTCAGTCCTTCGGACGTCGCTTCAGGCGGGCCCGTTTCGGCAGCACGGCCGGCCATTGCACGATGTGGTCATCGAGTTCCTCGTCGGGGACCTCGTCCTCGCTGCCCTCGACCCGGCCGCGCACGGAGACGCCGGCTTCATGCACGGTGTTGGGATCGCCGGAGACCAGCGGATGCCACCAATAGAGATCGCGCCCCTCGGCGACGAGCTTGTAGCCGCAGCTCGGCGGCAGCCAGTTCAGGGTACGGACATTGGCCGGTGTGAGGCGGACGCAATCCGGAACCTTGTCGGAGCGATTCGGATAGTCCTTGCAGGCGCAGCTCGCCCCATCGAGCAGCTTGCAACCGATATGGGTGAAATAGATCTGCCCGGTATCCTCGTCCTCGAGCTTGTTCAGGCAGCAGCGCCCGCAGCCGTCGCACAGGCTTTCCCATTCGGGCCCCGACATCTCTTCCAAGGTCTTGGTTTTCCAGAAGAATCCATCCTGGCTGGAAGGTCGTTTGGGAGCTGCGGTCATGCGCCTCAACAAAAGTTCGAAAGAGCTACGGCAACGCCATCTAGGGTGTGCGGCCGTGACGGTGCAAGCAAGGCTCCTTTGAAGCCCGTAATGATCCGGGGTCAATTAGGCCTGTTGTTCAAAATCGCGAGCGTGACCATTGGTTTATGGGCTCCGCTCGGTTAGAAGGAACAGCAAGTCCCTCGGATCCTGGCCGGGCGCCTTGGGTTTGCCGCAACATTCCCTCAAGACGTCTCGATGCCGTCCCGGCCGGGTGCTTGAACGCTTTCGAAGCGATCCTCAAGGGTTCTAGGTGCGCCAGATCATACCACCGCATTGGAAGCAAAAGGTCCGGAATTTCTTCCTGGACCTCGATGCGCGCATCGACTCCTCGCTGTTCTCCTCGGCCAAGGGCCTCCGCGAGCTCTACGAGCGCTACTCGACCTTCATGGACCGCTTCTATGTCGGGCGGTGGAAGCGCTGGGTGTTCATCGAGCCGCTGTCGGAGGCTGCGACCCTCGGCCTCGGCGGCCTCATCGTGATGCTCATCCTTGCCATTCCCGCCTTCCGCGAGACCGCGGACGAGGATTGGCTGAAGAAGTCCGATCTCGCGGTGACCTTCCTCGACCGCTACGGCAACCCGATCGGCAGCCGCGGCATCAAGCACAACGATTCGATCCCGCTGGAAGACTTTCCGGACGTGCTGATCAAGGCGACGCTGGCGACCGAGGATCGCCGCTTTTACGACCATTTCGGCATCGACATCGCCGGCACCGCGCGCGCGCTCCTCACCAACGCGCAAGCCGGCGGCGTCCGCCAGGGCGGCTCCTCGATCACCCAGCAGCTCGCCAAGAACCTGTTCCTGAGCAACGAGCGCACCATCGAGCGCAAGGTCAACGAAGCCTTCCTCGCGATCTGGCTGGAATGGCGCCTGACCAAGAACGAGATCCTCAAGCTGTATCTGGACCGCGCCTATATGGGCGGCGGCACCTTCGGCGTCGACGGCGCGGCGCATTTCTACTTCAACAAATCCGCACGCGACGTGACGCTGGCGGAAGCCGCAATGCTCGCCGGCCTGTTCAAGGCGCCGACCAAATACGCCCCACACATCAACCTGCCCGCAGCGCGCGCCCGCGCCAATGTCGTGCTCGACAATCTCGTCGATGCCGGCTTCATGACCGAGGGTCAGGTGTTCGGCGCCCGCCGCAATCCGGCCTTCGCAGTCGACCGCCGCGACGAGGCCTCGCCGAACTACTATCTCGACTACGCCTTCGACGAGATGCGCAAGCTGGTCGACACCTTCCCGAAATCCTACACCGAGCGCGTCTTCGTGGTTCGGCTTGCCATCGACCCCAACGTGCAGAAGGCGGCGGAGGACGCGGTCGAGAACCAGTTGCGCCAGTTCGGCCGCGACTATCACGCGACGCAAGCCGCGACCGTCGTCGCCGATCTCGACGGCGGCATCCGCGCCATGGTCGGCGGCCGCGACTATGGTGCCAGCCAGTTCAACCGCGCCGTCGATGCCTACCGCCAGCCGGGATCGTCGTTCAAGCCCTACGTCTACACCACCGCACTCCTGAACGGCTTCACGCCGAACTCGAAAATCGTCGACGGCCCGGTCTGCATCGGCAATTGGTGCCCGCAGAACTATGGCCACTCCTATTCCGGTCTGGTGACGCTGACGCAGGCAATCACCCGCTCGATCAACGTCGTGCCGGTGAAGCTGTCGATCGCGATCGGCCAGAAGGAGCAGCCGAAGGCGCCGAACCCGGCCAAGATCGGCCGCGCCAAGATCGTCGAGGTCGCGCGCCGCTTCGGCCTCAAGGCGCCGCTGCCCGACACGCCGTCGCTGCCGATCGGTTCGGACGAGGTCACCGTGCTCGAGCACGCGGTGGCCTACGCGACCTTCCCCAACCGCGGCAAGGCGGTGACGCCGCATGCGGTGCTCGAAGTGCGCACCGGCGCCGGCGACCTGGTCTGGCGCTGGGACCGCGACGGTCCGAAGCCGCGGCAGGCGATCCCCGCCTCCGTTGCCGCCGACATGGCCGGCATGATGAGTCACGTCGTCAGCGAAGGCACCGCGCGCCGCGCCGCGCTCGACGGCATTCCGACCGCGGGCAAGACCGGCACGACCAATGCGTATCGCGACGCCTGGTTCGTCGGCTACACTGGCAACTTCACCTGCGCGGTCTGGTACGGCAACGACGACTATTCGCCGACCAACCGCATGACCGGCGGCTCGCTGCCGGCGCAGACCTGGCACGACATCATGCTCGCGGCGCATCAGGGCGTCGAGATCCGGGAAATTCCCGGCGTCGGCATGGGCCAGAAGCTGCCGCCGCATCATGTCGCCAACGCGCAGGCCAACGCGGCGCCGAAAGTGCTGGAGACCAAGCCGGGTCCGCCGCCGGTGCTGACCAGGCGGGGCGCCGACATCCTGGTGCGCGTCGAGAAGCTGCTGGATGAGGCGGCCAAGACTGCGAACAAATCGGCCGATGCCGACACCACGCCGGCCAAGCCGTCCTCGTCGACGAGCGCGCTCGCCTTTCCGCAGAACTATGCGGAGGAGAACGCCTCCGCCCCGCGCAAGAACTGATCGAAACCCGTGCGGCTGATCCTGATCACAGTGACGGCGCTCCTTCTCGCAGGCGTGGTGGGCGTCGGCGCGACCTGGATGACGACGACGCGCGGCACCGAGATCGGCGCGCTGACCATCGGCGCCTGGACCGCGCGGCCGCGTACCGGCACCGCCGACATCGATCCCTATTCGCGCGCCACCATCGTGCGCAACGGCGAGTTGCCGATCGGCACCGGCGATGGCGTCGCCTTCACCGCCACCACTGATGACAAGAAGAAGCCGCTCGACGGCCGCTGCGACGTCGTCGTCTCCGGCGTGACGCCGCCGGCACGGTTCTGGACGCTGACGCTCTATGACCGCAAGGGCCATCTCGTCGCCAATTCGCTGCAGCGCTACGGCTTCACCAGCCAGGAGATCGTGCGCCAGTCCGACGGCTCGTTCGAGATCCGCATCGCCTCGCGCTCGCGCGCCGGCAACTGGCTGCCGACCGGCGGCATCGAGCGCTACGCCTTGATGCTGCGCCTCTACGACACCCCGGTCGGCGTGGCGACGCGGACCCAGCGCGATGCGCCGATGCCTGCGATCTCGACGGTGGGCTGCTCATGATCCGGCTGCTGTTCACCATCATAGCCGGCGTGGTGCTGGGCCTGATCGTCCATCTCGTCAGCGTGCTGGCGCTGCCGCGGATCGCGACGCAGGATGCCTATTCGCGCCTGACGCCGATAACGAAGCTCAATGGCGTCAGCCAGCTTCCCCTCGCCGATCCCAACACTTCGCTGATGCCGTTCATGGATCCCGCCTTTGCGCTGGCGATCTGCCGCTACGACCTCTCGGGCGGACCGATCAAGCTGACGGTGCCCGTCAGCCAGGCCTACACCTCGGTGTCGTTCTACACCCGTAACGAGATCGCCTATTACGCCATCAACGACCGCTCGGCGGGGAAGAAGGTGATCGAGCTCGACCTGATGACGGAAGCGCAGCATAGCGAGCTGCCCGAAGACGAAGAAATCACCGCCGCCGACCGCCTGATCATCGATTCCCCGACCACGACCGGCCTGATCCTGATGAAGGCGCTCGCTCCCGAGCCCGGCCTGATGCAGCAGGCGCAGGCGACGCTGGCGGCCGCGACCTGCGCGACGCAGGCCGAGCCCCCGGCCAAGGCCGAGACGCCGCACGGGCGGCGTTGAAGCGCGACTGTTCGTCGGCCCTCAAGATCAAAACCCGAAAAACAACCCCATGCACAGTAGCGGGGGTATTGAAATTATTGGACAAAGTCCTTCGGTCGGCGGCGCGCCTCTGCGAGGCTGCGACGCGCCGTTGACCCGTCGGGCAAAACACCAGCCTACTGGCGTCATCGAGAGTTCGCACCCCCGCACGGACCAACCCGCCGCGGATGTTTTCGCGGTCCCTTCCGAGATCAGCTCTTTGTGCTGGCCGTCTTGTCGAGCGCCGCGCGCAGGCCGTTGGCGAGCTTGATCGCGTTGTCGTTCGCCCAGAAGTGCATGAAGAAGAGGCGCGGCTGCTCATCCAGCATGTGGTTGTGCAGCGCAGTCACGGCAATGCCGTGCGATCGCAGCGCCACGATAACCGGGTTCACCTCGTCACTCGTCAGCACAAAATCGCCGGTGATGGCCGCCTTGCCATTACCGGTCGGCTGGAAGTTGATGCCTGTTGCAACGCCCATCGGCCCGACCGGACTCAATGGCATCCCTTGCTCGGTGACGGGATCGCGGCGCGGCACATTGAACTGATAGACGCCTCCATTGGCGTGTCCCTTGACGCCGATGATCTGATCGAGTTGCGCGGTATCGAGATCAACGGCAGGGGCAGGCGTCGTCGAAGCTTGCACGGACAGCGGTGTCTTGCTTTCGGCAAGCGCGTTCTTGATGGCGGTCGCGATCGTGATCGGATCGCCGCGCCCGGCCACGTGCATGTAGAACGTCGCGGGGCTCGCGCCGAGCAGATGATTGTGCACGGCCGTGATCTCGATCCCGCTCGCGATCATCTTCAGCATGACCGGATTGATTTCCGGTTCGAGCAGCACCAGGTCGCCCATCGCCATGACGCCGCCATGGGCCGGCTTGAAGGCGATCCAGCCACCGAGCGCCAGCGCAGGCTTGATGGTCACGCCATCGAGTGTCACTGCCAAATCTGTGCGCGGGAAGCCGTAGCGATGCACATCGCCGGTGACGGCAGGCTTTCTGCCCAGCGCTTCGTCAACCTTCTGCCAGTCGACATCCTGCGCCTGAGCGGTGGCGATGAAGCAGGCGCCGATGGCCATCAGCGCCAAGATTGTGTTGCGCATTGATCTGCTCCCTTGGGCAATGAATTCGGTTTCTGGAGCCGGCAGCACCTCAGTTCCGCTCCTTGATCTGACCGCTGCTGTCTACAACGAGCCGCACTTGCCTGCCGTTCTTGGCCGCCTTTGCGGTGGTCCCCTCTGCGGTCGACTTGATATCCCTGACCTCCGTGTAACCAGCCGCCTCGATTCTGGCGACGAGCTCGTCTTGAGTCAGTGCGCGTGCGGTCGACGCCCCGCACGTCAGCGAGAGCATGAGGAGAGCCTGCAGTATTGTCCGTGTGCGCATGGTCGTTCTCCTGGGCCGTGTCCCCGCCCCAAGTGAAATCCGTTCCGCAAGTTCACGCGGGCCGCGATGGCCGGCGCTCCGCGCCGGACCAGCGAGCCGAAAATGATGTGTGGGAGGACATCTTGTGTCAGATGACATGCTGCGTCCTTGGTGAAGATCAGGACGCGATTCTTGGGCATGTCGCCTCACGGGGAGATCGCACATCCCCGACACGCGAAGTAAAAGCCCGGATGGCTAAGCTGTCAACTCACCCGCGTCCAAGCCTTCTCACGAAGAGTTTCACTCTTTGGGTGGAACCGCTCCATCCTCTCTTGCAACTCAAACTCTCTTGCAACTCGAAGACCATCTTCCAAAAGGTAAGGTCGCACGGGAACAAGGCAGGTTCCCCGCGAGACCCAGGTCCAATCTCCACGCAGCATGCAATACGTGGAGCTTGCGCATGGACGCCGAACGACACGTCTCGATGCCCACGTAATGGTCTGTGCGGCGCCGAGCTTGAAGACAACGGCGAGCGGATCCGCAGTCTGGCCCGCGGTAACGTTGCTCATGAGCAGCCACACCCCGCAGCACCTGCCCTCTTGGCTGATTCATCAAGTGCACAGCAGGCCGATAGCTCATCCTTCGCCGGGCCGCCGCAACAACCCGCCGCGCCGGCCGATTCCACGCCACTGCGCGTGCAGACGCCGGTTTCCGGCAGCACCAGCTCGACTCGTGCCGCGGCCTCCTTGTCGCCCGCGATGTCCGCGACGATCGAGCGGACCTGTTCGTATCCCGTCGTCATCAGGAAGGTCGGAGCACGACCGTAGGATTTCATGCCGGCGACATAGAACCCAGGCTCGTCATGCGCGAGCTCGCGCGCGCCATGAGGGCGGACCGTCCCGCAGCTATGTTCGTTGGGATCGATCAGCGGCGCGAGCGCGACCGGCGCCTCGATCGCGGGATCGAGCCGAAGCCGCAGCTCGGACAGGAACGAAAGGTCGGGACGAAAGCCGGTCGAGACGACCAATTCGTCCGCCACCACACTCCGCGCACCACAGCAAGCGCCCGCCGAAATCCTGAGGCGGCCTTCGGCCTCCGAGATGTGGGTGACACCGAACCCGGTCTCCACCCTGATCTTCCCGGCAGCCACGAGCGCGGCGAAGGTAGAGCCCAGCTCGCCGCGCGCGGCCAGCTTGTCGTTGCTGCCGCCGCCGAAGGCCTTCGCGGGATCGGCGCCGCGCAGGAGCCAGACGGCTTTCGTGCCGGGCACTTCGTGGGCGAGTTGCACGAGATCGATCAGCGTGCCTACCGCGGAGTGGCCGGCGCCGAGCACGGCAACGGTCTTGCCGGCATATCTGGCGCGATCGGCGCTCCGCACATCCGGCATGCCATAGGCGATGCGGTCGGAGCATTCGCCCTCACCGGCCGAGGGCAAACCATTGCTGCCGGCTGGATTGGGCGAGAACCACGTGCCTGACACGTCGATGACGGCATCGGCGCGCAACACCTCCGGGCCCTTGCCGTTCTGATGGCGAATTTCGAAGGGCGCCTGCGCCCGTCCCTTCGTCTTCACCTTGTCGAAGCCGGCGCGGCTGATCGCCGTGACGCGGCTCGACGTCCGGATCGTCGCGTGCAGCGACGTGCGCGTTGCGAGTGGCGCGAGATATCGGTCGATCAGTTCGCCGCCGGTCGGATACGATCGAGGGTCCGGCGAATTCCATCCCGTCGGCGCGAGCAGTCGCGCGGCCGCCTTGTCGATGTTGTATTCCCATGGCGAGAAGAGCTGGACGTGCTGCCATTGACGAACCGCGTGCGCAGCTTCGGGTCCGGCCTCGAGCACGATGGGGGACATGCCGCGTTCGAGCACATGCGCGGCCGCGGCGAGGCCGACCGGCCCCGCCCCGATGATGGCTACCGTCTTGGCGTTCATTTTGGCGTTCATTCGACTTCTCCCATCTTTCTAGAATCATCGAATAATTTGAACCGAAAATGTCAGGCGGCCGTTTGCGTATCCTTGCATCCGACTTCGTCCGCGCAGCACTCCGCCGCCAGGAAATCGACGAGGCCCCGCATGGCGTCGAAATTCGCGTGGCAGATCAGGGTGGTCGATACCCTGACCTGATTGACGAGGCCGACAGAGACCAAAGTCTTGATGTGATGCGACAGCGTCGACGCCGGGATCTTCAGCTTGTCCTGCAGGCGACCAACGGGCATGCCCGGGTGTCCCGCCCGGACCAATGCCCGATAAATCTGGAGTCGTGTCCGGTTCCCCAGGGCCTCCAGACGTGCTGCTGCGTCGTCGATCTTCATGGCGAGCACGATGCGTCTGTTGACGGAAGTTGTCAAACCATAATTCTAGAATATTCGAAGTATTATCTTGCCGTGGATGCTTCAGAACCCAATTGACGCCCCTCCCATAATTCCATAAATCTGGATATATGGAAACAGAAGAAGCCGTCCTGGCGCTTGCCGCCCTCTCCCAACCGACCCGTCTGGAGGCATTCCGCACGCTGGTCCTGCACGAGCCTGACGGCCTGGCGGCCGGCGACTCGCCCGCCTGCTGGAGGTCCCGCAGAACACGCTCTCGGCGCATCTGTCTGTTCTGAGCCGGGCCCGCCTCGTATCCTCCGAGCGGCGCAGCCGCTCGATCGTCTACCGCGCCAACCTCGGCGAATTCCGGGACGTCGCAGTTTTCCTGCTGCGCGATTGCTGCGGCGGACGGCCGGAGGTTTGCGAACCCGTCGTCGAAACCCTGAAGTCCTGCTGCTCGCCGAGACGAAAGGAGCGGAGCCGTGCCTGATCAGATGTACAATGTGCTGTTCCTATGTACCGGCAACTCGGCGCGGTCCATCCTTGCCGAGTCGATCCTTCGGAAGGACGGCAGCCGCCGCTTTCAGGCCTTCTCCGCCGGCAGCACGCCGAAAGGCGATCGGATCGATACCTTCGCGAACCTCCCGCTGATGAGCATCGACAAGTTCTCGCTCGGCACCAGGCTGCGCGAGATCGGCCGCTCCGAAGGTGCGACACATCCAACACCGAAGGCCGGCTGATGGACAGGTTCGACCTTTCGCGGCGCCTCGCGGCCGAGGCACTTGGCACAGGCATTCTCGTCGCCACGGTCGTGGGCTCCGGCATCATGGCGGAAACGTTGACCAAGGACATGGCCCTTGCGCTTCTCTGCAATACGCTGCCGACCGGGGCGATCCTGGTCGTCCTGATCACCGTCCTTGGTCCGATCTCCGGCGCCCATTTCAATCCGGCGGTCACGCTCGTCTTCACCGGAAAGCGCGAACTCCCGGTGAACGAGGCTGCGCTCTACGTGGTCGCGCAGATCGCCGGCGGCATCGCGGGAACGATCGCGGCGCATCTGATGTTCGCGCTGCCTCTGCTCGATTTCTCGACCAAGATCCGAACGGGAGGGCCGCAATGGTTCGCCGAAGCCGTCGCCGCCTTCGGGCTGGTCGCGACGATCCTCGCCGGCATCCGGTTTCAGCGAACCGCGGTCCCCTGGCTGGTGGGCCTTTACATCACGGCGGCCTATTGGTTCACGGCCTCCACGTCGTTTGCCAATCCGGCGGTAGCCATTGCGAGATCGCTGACGAACACGTTTTCGGGCATTCGTCCCACGGACCTTCCCGGCTTCATCCTTGCGGAGCTCTGCGGAGCGTTCGCCGGAATGCTGCTGATGAACTGGCTGCTTGGGCATTCCAATGCGCGCGGCCCTGTTCCAATTGCGGAGACAACGCGATGACCGTCACGATCTACCACAACCCCGATTGCGGCACCTCGCGCAACACGCTTGCGATGATCCGGCAGAGCGGCGTCGAACCTGTCGTCGTCGAATATCTGAAGACGCCGCCATCCCGCGAAAAGCTGATCGAGCTCATCAAGGCCATGGGCACCTCCGCCCGCGCACTGCTGCGGGAGAAGGGCACGCCGTTTCGCGACCTCGGCCTCGATGACCCCAAATGGTCCGATGACGAACTGATCGATCAGATGCTCGCGCATCCCATCCTGATCAACCGCCCGATCGTCGCGACACCAAAGGGCACACGCCTGTGCCGGCCTTCGGAAGCGGTCATCGATCTCCTGGACGGCCCCGTCGGCCGCTTCGTGAAGGAGGATGGCGAGGTGGTCGAAGCGCGCTAGGAAAGCTCGTGCCAGCGTTGACGTTCGGCTATCCGAGCAAGCCCTTCAATCCGGCATAGATCGAGCCGACGCCCGTTGCGGCGACGCCGGCCAGCGGCCCGAGTGTCTGCATGAGATTCTGGAGCAGCCGGGCTCGGCGGCGTAGCTGTTCGTCGCCGACGTGCTGCCCGAGCAGCCGCGCAGCGCGAAAGGCGAACGCATTCGGTTTGCCGCCTTGACTCAGCACGCGCGGCAGGACCTGGAAGATCACGACGCTCAAGATGTTTCCGGAGACGAAGGCGAGCAGGATACTGGCGCCGTACTCGAACACTTCCCGCCACTCGATCTCGGCCTGCGGCAGGATCGGGACGTGATCGTGCATCCCGGTCACCGTCAGCATCGCGAGGATGCTGACGCTCGCCGCGAAGAACGCCAGCACGAACGCCGTCAGCGCGGAGACCCGGTGCAACGGATAGGCCAGGAAGCCGAACAGAAGCGGTATGGCGATCGATGCAATCCGAAGCGGGATTGGAGACAGGTTGAAGGTAATGGTCACGAGCACGTGCGCGATCACCAGAAGGAGAGAGGGTATCGCGACGTAGAGAACCGCATGGGTCGTGAAATAACGCAGCGGATTTCGGTAACGCTCAAGCCGGGCATTGACGCGATCGAGATCGCGCCTGAGCTTGTCCAGCTCGACGACGAGCTCTTCGACCTCGAGCAGGATCGGCCGCACCACGCGCAAATCCCGCGAGCAATGCTTGCACGCGATCGCTTCGTCCTTGATCGTCTCAGCGCAGAACGGACATTCCATCGCTAGCGCAAACGCCTCCGCCGCATAAAGGCTTCGACCTCGTCTCTGGCCCGCCTCAGTTGATCGCGCAGTTCATCGCGTTTGCGCAGGAGATCGTCGCGCTCCGCAACCAGCGTGGCGGGAACGGCGACGTCGCGCCCGCAGGACGCGCAAGCCAGCGCATCCTCGGCGTTTTCCGCCCGGCAGTACGGACACGTCATTTGGGTGCAACCTTCAAGGTGAAAATGGCCGTGCCGGGCCGGCCATCGCTGTCCTTGATGTCGACGCGCACGGTGTATTCGCCCGGCGGCAGTTCAGCGTCCCGCATGTTGATGCCGTCGGGTTTCACGAAGGGCTTGACCCGCGGGGTGAGATCGACGTTCGGCGTGCGGAGGAAGAACATCTTGACCGACGCCGGATCGATCTTTGCCCCGCCGAAAGCCTCGAACTTCAGTATCAGCTGCATCGGTGAGCTGGCGGAACCGCCGGGCGATACCAATTCGACCTTCGGACCGCGCAGGATGCCGCGGCGGTCGGCCGCGACCGCTCCCTTCGGAGGCGGCAGCTTGGCTTCTTCCTCGGTGATCAATTGCGTCGCGCGCGACATCCCCGGGATCAACAGAGATGCCGCAATCAGTCCAAGCAAGACGTTCCGCTTCATTCCGCTCCCCCTCAGCCTCCTGTTCGTCACCGCAAGCCGCCGTCGCCGATGATCGTGTACGGCGCCCAGAACAGCGGATGCGCATAGGCAAACTCGGTCTTGCCCTCGCTGTTGAGATAGCCGGGACCATCGACGAGGGCCATCGCCGCCTGACGCAACGCTTCGCTGCGCGACAAGTTTGGATCGTCGGCCTGCCGCTTGAACAGGTCGGTCACGAGTTGCCGCGCCGACTGCGAATGCACCGACCAGTTCGTCACCAGCAGCGCGCGTGTTCCGGCATAGAAGAACGCCCGGCCGAGCCCGGATGCCGCCTCGGCCCCTGCGCCGGCACCGGCACCGGTGTTGCAGGCCGACAGGATGACCCAGTCTGCATCCAGCTTCAGGCCGAGGATCTCCTCCATGGTCAGAAGACCGTCACCGCTCTCGCCCGTCACCGCCGGCGAGGACAGCGCAAGCGCCGGCTGGGTTAGCCCGTTCAGCTCGCCCGGGACAAGACCGTGGGTGGCAAAGGCGATGATCCTGAAGCCGGAGAGATTCATGGTCTTCACGGCGCTTTCGGTTGCGCTCTTGCCCAGAAACAGCACTTTCGAGGGATCGGCCTGCAGCGCCAGTGCGATCGATTTCAGCTCGTCCGCGGTATCGGGAAGCCGGGGCAGCAAACCGAGCTCGGCGCTGTCGACGCCATCGAGCTTCGGACTGTTGCGCCGCTTGAGGGGCCCGCCGCGCGTGAGGTTTCCGCCGGCGTCGGCGATCTGAACCTTTCCTTCGCCGCCTTCGGCCTCGGCTTCCTGATCCCTGTTGAAATAGGGATCGCCGAAGGCCACGAGGTCGCCGCGGCCGGGCTTGCCCGGCGGCAACTGCCGCAGCGTGCGCAATGCCGCCGCCGACGGCACCGTGGATACGGCATGGGTTCGCGCCAGCCACGGCACGTTGCGATAACCGGTGAACAGCGGATCCTCGTCGGCTGCCACTTCTGCCGGTGCCGTCGGCAACAACGACAGCGGCAACAATCCCAGCGCGCCGTTGGTGACGACGATCAGGCTCTTGGCCGGCTTCCATGCGCTCTCGACCGGCTGCAGCAGCAGCGCGTAGAGCTCATGGGCGAGCTTGAGGTCGAATGGCGGAATGTCGGAGATCATCGCAGCCTGCGGCTCGAGCGCTTCCCGCAGCTTGCGGATCTTCGTCTCGATGTCACCGATCTTCGCCCGCACCGCGGCAAACGCCACCGGCCCGGACTTCGGCACGGCCCAGACGAAGCTGGCGTTCTGGCCGAAATAGAACGACAGCATCGCCTCGTTGTCGGCCAGCGTGGCACGGATCTCGGCGACACTCGGCGGCTTGGGCGAGACGAGATCGGCGTAAATCGGGAACTTCTGCTTGATCTCCTGGCGCGCCTTGTCGCGCTGCCCGCGCAATGCCGCGATCGAGGCCTGGATTTGCGCAACACCCTTGTCGTCCCGTTCGGTCCCGGGGAGCGCGAGCACGTTGTTGAGTGTGCCGAGCTGGGCGTTGACCTGCTTGCTCAGATCCTGCTCCTTGCGGACGAGCTCGGCGAGCGCTGGATCCTTTGCTGCCGCACGCGCACTCGAGGCCGCCAGCGCCTGCTGCACCGAGTGACCACGGATGGCATCTGCGAGGCTGAACGTCTCTTCGCCGACGTCCTTGCCGGTGCCTTCGGCCCTGGCGAGCAGTATCAGATAGCTCTCGACGATGATCTGCAGCCGCTGGCTGCGCGCCGCCACCACGGTCGTGTTCTCGTCATCGGCGTTATCGTTGGCTCCCGCCATCATGACCGCAATGGCGGCCTTGAACTCGCGGATCGCATCGGCATCGCGCCGCGCACGCATCAGGCCGATGGCCAGCGTGCCGCGCGCCGCGGCGGCATCGAAGTGGTTTTCCCCCACCCGAGCGACCTGCTTCTTCACGAGCTGCTCGGCGGCGGCAATGCCGGCGTCCAGCTGTCCGGCATTGTAGAGCGAGAGGATGCGAGACGGATTGAGTTCGAACACCTGGCGGCGCTGCGGCTCCCAATTGGCGATCGCCCGGTCGATGTGTGCGAACAGCTCGTTCGCCTCGGCATGCTTGCGCTCCAGCGTCAGAATGCCGGCGAGCCGCTCGACCAACTGCACCGTCGATTGGGAATCGTCGGGCACGCCGACCGTCCTGTTGATCTCCAGGGCGACACGGCCCAATTGCTCGGCTTCCTCGTAGCGGCCCTGCTCGACGAGGATTCCGGCCAGCCCCATCACGTAGCGCGGCGTCACGGGGTGGTATTTGCCGGTGTCCTTCAATCTGGACAACAGCGCGCGTCGGGCGTCGACCTCCGCTTCGGCAAGCCGGCCCTGCCGCGCCTTCATGCGGGCCTGACTGAGCACGAGGTTATCGAGCGCCTGCAGCAGGATAGTTTCCGCCGGCGGATTGTCGGAGTCCATGACGCCCTTCATGCCCGCGCGCTTGCGCTGCTCGGCGATGCGATAGGCGGCCTCGGCCTGCGCGAACTGCCCGCGCGCTTCGAAGATCATCGCTCGCGTAGCTTCGAGCTCCCCTTCCCAGTTCTGCCCCAAGCGCGCGTAGGAGGTGCGCCAGCCCGGCAGGCCACTGGTGCGCGCTTCCTGGATCGCCGCCTGGGTGCGGCGCAGATAGGCTTCGGCCTGGCTGACGTCCCCCATCTGGATGAGGTTGCCGACAACCGACCGGTTGGCGCCCAATTGATATCCCTTGGCACCTGGCTGGCTGGCCGTCTCACGCAACAATCGGTGGATGACCTCGAGCGACCGCTTTGGATCGCCGGCCGCAGCATATTGCAGCGACAGGAGTTGCATCAGCCGGCCCATCATGTTGGGCGCGACCGCACCGCGGCCGATCTCGACGGCCTTGCTGGCATCGGCGATGGATTCGGCGAGCCGCCCGAGCTGCGCACGCGCATTGGCGCGGTCGAAATAGAATTGCGCGAGATCCTCGCGCGATTCCTTTCCCGTGGGCGTCGACTCCGCGTCTGACTTCAACTCCGCAATGAGCTTTGCGTCGGGCTTCTCTCCGTCGAGAATGGCCGTGATGTCGGAGATGGTGCGCGGCGGAGCGACGAAATCCTGAGGCAGAGCCGTGCCAGGATCCAGCTTGGGCGCGACCTCCTTTGGAAGCTCAACGGCGACGTTGGCCCGGCCGTTGGCAGCGTTGAGCGCCGCCATCACGCAGGCCCTGACCTGCGGCGAGGCCTTGGCACGGCAAGCCTCGATATCTGCGCCGGCCTTGCGGCCTCCCTGGGCCTGCATGCACGCCCGCACGATCGGCTTGCCAACCGTCATCCGGCAATTCTCGATCGCGGCTTCCTTGGTCAAGGCGACGGCCGACCCGGACGACCCGAGCAGAACGGCAAGAGCCAACAGCTTTCGTGACAGGACAATAGACGGACGGCCTTCAAACGGATTCGCGATGTTCAAGCTCATCTCGAAGACCTTTGGGCAAAATGACTTGAAGAAACCAGCCGATCCTAGCCATATGGCTCGGAAGGACAAGCGCCATGTGGCTCCCGAAGGGCCTCATCAGGGTCGGGCTCGGGCAGCGCCTGAGGCTGCCGGGCCGCGCCGAGGCGGGGCCACGCTGATCGCCCCCATCGGACCCGGAAGCGATGGCCTGATCGACAGGCCACGCCCGCTCAGCCCTTCGAGACGACCGCGCGGCCGTAGGGCGGTCGGGCTGCGACCGGCGGATTGGCGGTCTGGGCGGCGAGTTCGCCGATCAGGCGATCGGCATCGGCCGCCATGCCGTCGGGCGCCTGGATCACCAGGCGCTCCAGCGCCCAGCGATAGGACGAGATGCGCTGCTCCAGGCATTGCTGCACCCACTGCACGATCAGCGAATTCTCCTGCATGCGCGCGACCGCGTCGTCCCTCTCCCTCGGCGAGAGCGTGGAGACGCGCGCCATGCTGGCATTGCGCTTCCTGTCGAGGTCGATGACGCGGATCGCGCTGGCGAAGAACGGCTCGAAGCGGGTGATGTCGTTGCGCACGTCCTCGATCAGCTGCGCATAGCGTGAGGAATGCGAGCGGTGCGGCTCGTCGATCAGCGTGCGCCCGTACATGGTGCGGTCGAATACGATCGTCTGCCGCCAGGGCGAGGGTATCGCCTTGTAGTCGCCGAACACGCTCTTCCAGGCGGGGCGCGACAGCGGCGGCTCGATCATGGGATAGGCGAGGTCGCGCAGCTGGCGCTCCTCGTCGGTGAGCTGGAATTGCGAAGGCTTCAGGCCGACGCTGGAGGTGACCTCGGCGCCCAGCCAGCGATGCATGTCGTCGCTGCGCATGTCGGCGCGGGTGCGGCCGAAATCACCGCCGCTGCACGCTCCGAGGCTCGCAGCTAGCAGCGCGAGCAGGACGGCCGATAGGACGGGCCGGATCTGGCGGATGATGTCCGGCATTGCACGAAGCCGGACGTCAGCGACGGCGACGACGGCGCCCCGGCGCTGTGCCCTGCTCCGGCCCGTGATCGCCGCTGCTTTCGTCTGCCTCGCGCTCGATACGGATGACGGGAAGGATGAGGATCGTTCCCATGTCTGCCCGCGAAGCGACATCCCCCGGCGAGCCCACCCGGCGACCGGCCGGAAATTCAATGATGGTCCCCATGTCAGCTCTCTTCAATTGCCTCGCGACCAAGCGCGCTCATGCAACATGCATGCATTAAGATCAGTTCATGGTTAACGGGGTGTAAACGGGCCGTTTGGACCGTAACCGCACGGGACGGCCGCGACGTCCCGTTGCGGCACGGGACCGCTACAAGACGAGCGTTCGGCTTCACGCCTCGTTTTCCTTAACGAGCCTTTAAAGGAGCCTGCCGTAGGCTGGCGACGAGTGTCTCTTCCAGGTCGCGTATCTCTCCATGACCAAATCGCTGTTTCCCGGATTCGACGGGCTGATGTCGCTCTCCCGTCGCGAAGGCGTCGATGTTCGGCCGACGCTGCTGCGCGTGCTGACCGACCTTTACGTCCAGAAGAGCACCCACAGCGAGGACGAACAGCGGCAATTCGTCGAGCTCGCGACGCGGCTGATCGACCAGGTCGACGATGCCACGCGCGCAGCCGTCAAGGCGCGGCTCGCAATCTATCCGCAGACGCCTGTCCCGGTTCTCCAGAAGCTCGGACTGGTCGCCGCACAGGAAGGCCGCAGGGTTCCGCTGGCGCGCGCAATCCCCGCTCCCGTGCCCGCCCCCTCGCCCGCCCGCACGCCGAGCGAGGCCGAGCTGCGCCTGGCCTCGAACATGGCGATGCAGCCGAAGGACGCCGCCGAGATCCACGACATGTTCTTCCGCGCCGGCGCCGCCGAGCGCGCGCTGATCCTGCACAATCTGGCGCAGACCCCGCTGAAGGCCGCGCCCCGGATTCCGAGCGCGCGTGCCAAGCGCGCGATTCAGATCCTGGAGATGGCGGCGATCGCGGGCGACGTCGAGAACTTCACCCTGGAGCTCGGCGACAGCCTGATCCTGCCCTCGCGCGTCGCGGCCCAGATCGTCGACGATGCCGGCGGCGAAGCGCTCGCGGTCGCCGCGCGCGCGCTCGACATGCCGAGCCCGGCCTTCCAGCGCATGCTGCTGTTCTTCAAGCCGGAGATCGGCACGTCCGTGAACGAGGTGTACCGGCTGTCGCGGCTGTACGACCGCCTCAGCGACCGCTCCGCGCTGGTGATGCTGGCGGCCTGGCGCGGCTCGACGCTCGCCGTCACCCGCGCCAAGTACCAGCCGTCGCTGCACGACGGCGAGCGCCAGCGTGCACGCGCCGGCGCGAGCCAGACGCGGCCGGACGTGCAGCCCGGCTCCAGCCCGGCGGTGCGTCAGCGCACCGGCGGGTCGTCGGATCGGTAGTCAGGCTTTCGCCAATTCCAGAAAATGCCGCCCGGCGCGGTCCTCGGTCTCGACGATCCAGGCATCGGGATCGAAGCGGATTTCCTTGGTCAGACGCTCCTCGACAGCAGGCTCCGGCAAGGGCTGCGGCGCAACCGGCACGAAGAAGCGATCGACGGGGCGGCCGTCGTCATAGACGGTCTGCGGCGCCGGCACGTAGAGCATCGCATGGCCGTCGAGCAGCGACACCTTCACGAACACCGCGCCGGCCTCCTCGGCGCCGCGACGGCGCACCGCACCGAACACGCCCTCGGTCTGGCACCGGCGCAGGTAAGCCGCGACCCAAATGTTGGATTTCAAACGCATGAGTCGAACGATAGGCCAGCGCGACGCGGGCCGCCAGTACCAGCTCGCGCCTGTTACACGTTGCGCAATCTCTGCGGCCGCCCTATTCGACCGAATGGCCGATCGCCGCGCTGAGCTCGCGCAGCAGGCGATCAGACACCTGCCCGGTGACCTGCATCTTGTGCTCGCGCTCGAACTTCTGGATCGCGGACTGGGTCTCGCCGCTCATCGCACCCGTGATCTTCAAATTTCCGTAGCCATATTCGGACAGCGCGCGCTGCACGCCGGCGATACGCCGCGCGGCCGCGCTCTGATGCACCGGAATCGGTGCCGGCGGACGCGCGACGGCGACGGACGGCGTCGACGTCGTTTGCCTGACCAGATTGGTCAGCGGATCGCCCGCACGCGGGGTCGACGCGGTCGCCTCGACCGGCTTCTCGGCGGCTCTCTCCGCAGGTCTGGGCTCGGAGCGGAACTCGGTCGCTCTCGGTTCCAGAGGCGAGGTATCGGCACCAATGGGGCGCGGACGCGGCAACGGATTCGACAGCGACATTGATGACGGGGCGGGAAGATTGATCACCGTGCCGAACATCGGCGCCGGATGCCGGCCGGTCTGCAGGAACAGCGCATTGGCAACGATCGCACCGATCGCGGCGACGGCGACGAGGCCGGCCAGCGTGTCCTTCGGGCTGTGCAGCAACACGCGCATCACGAGGTTGCGCTCGGTCTCGACGTCAATGACCGCGGCCTTGGCGCCACGGCGGCGCGGAGCGGCTTCGTGCTTGGCAGACTTCTTAGGCACTTTTCTTCACCAGAGCGGGTTGGTCCTGAGACGGGTCGTGAGCCTGGTCTTGAAGCTCCTGGCGCAGCACCGGCGTCAAGGTCGCGATCTTGCTCTCGGCCGGCTTGACTTGCGGCGGCGTGTAGACGAGCGGCAGCCTGACGGTGACGGCGGTGCCCTCCCCGAGCCTGCTTTGTACCGTCAATTCGCCGAGATGCAACGCCACGAGACTCTTCACGATCGAAAGTCCGAGGCCAGTTCCTTCGTGACGGCGCTGATAGGTCTTGCCCGCCTGGAAGAACGGCGCGCCGATGCGCGTGAG
Source organism: Bradyrhizobium diazoefficiens (assembly GCF_016616425.1). Classification (NCBI taxonomy): domain Bacteria; kingdom Pseudomonadati; phylum Pseudomonadota; class Alphaproteobacteria; order Hyphomicrobiales; family Nitrobacteraceae; genus Bradyrhizobium; species Bradyrhizobium diazoefficiens. The sequence goes on along the minus strand of NZ_CP067101.1, from coordinate 3,133,872 downwards.
ATCGTCCGGCGCGATACCGACGCCGGTGTCGCTGATGCGCAGCGTCAGCTGCGAACCCGACACCGCAGCGGACACGGAGACCTGGCCGCCGCGCTCGGTGAACTTGATGGCGTTGGCGACCAGATTGAGCACGATCTGCTTGAAGGCCCTGGGATCGCCGGTCATGACAGGCAGGTCCTGCGGCGCGTCGGTGATGAGGTCGATGCCGTTCTCCCGCGCCTTCAGCGCCAGCAGATTGCAGCAATGCAGCAGCGAGGCGCGCGGCGCGAACGGTTCGGACGCGATCTCGAAATTGCCCGACTCCATCTTCGACATGTCCAGGATGCCGTTGACGACCGACAGCAGATGCTGGCCGGAATCGTTGATGAGCTGGGCATATTCCTTGCGCTGAGCCGCACCCAGCATCAGGGTCTGTTCCTGCGCGATCATCTCGGAGAAGCCGATGATGGCGTTGAGCGGCGTGCGCAGCTCGTGGCTCATGGTGGCGAGGAAGCGTGTCTTGGCGGCATCGGCTGCCTCGGCGGCGCTGCGCGCCTGATCGAGCGCCTGCTCGGACAATTTATGGTCCGTGACGTCGCGCATCACGGCGACGACTTCGGCCTCGCGCGCGGCGTCACTGTAAGGATTCCGGCCGATATCCTGGTCGAGCGGGCGGCAGCGCATCTCGACCCAGAGAAAATCGATTTGACCGCGCCCCGAACCGTCAGGCTCACGCCGCAGCCGGAACTCGACGCTGCGCACCTCGCCGCGCGCGGCATCGGACAGCGCGGTGAGATAGGCCGGGCGATCGGCGACGTGGACGCGGTCGAACAGGCCGTGACCGAGCAGTCGTGTCACGGGCATGCCGAGCATGGCCTCCGCCGCCGGCGAGATGAACTGCACCGCACCGTTGCGCTGATGCCGCGAGACGACGTCGCTCATGTTGCTGGCCAGCAGGCGATAACGCTCCTCCTCGCGGGACAATAGCGCAACGCTGGTGCGCGCGAGCGATTCCGCGCCGAAGGCGAGGCCCGCGGCATAGAGCGTCGCCGAGGCGACGCCGAACGCCATCAGCACGCCGCGTTCTGCGGCACTGGTGTCTCCGGACGGCAGCCAGCCAAGCTGGCTGACGAGGATCAGGATTCCCGCACAGGACAGCGCGAGCAATGATGCAAAGGCCACGACGCGGCGCGAGGCTGACAGTGCGGCTTCGAGGGGAACCACGACCAGCCAGACCGCGGCGAATGACTCGATGCCGCCCGTGTTGCCCGCGACCGCCATGATCAGACCGGCCAGCGCCAGCGACGACAGCACATGCGCGCCTTCATAGCGGCCGGTGCGCGACAGGAACCAGGACAGCAGAATCGGCGCGATCAGCCATGCGAAAGCGGCTACCTCGATCGCGCTCGGCGCGCCACGCATGGCGAGATAGACCGGGAATGCGGCAAAAGCGGCCAGGCTGCCGAGCAGCCGCGGCGCCATGAAGGCAAGATGGCGCGCTCGCATCAGCGCATCGTAACGCGCGGAGGGATGCAGCAGCGCATCGAGACAATCGCGGATGATACTCAAAACTGTCACGGGTCTCGCGCTTCGGCTCAATCGTCTTGAGAAGACGCGCCGGAACGCCTCCTTATCGTTGGGCCACCGTGTCAGAGCGACCTTAAACGAGTGCTAAGGCGGCGCGGCGTGCGGCCGGACGCCGGGACATCGCGGGGCTTTTTAAACGATTTGAGGACGTCTTCAGTGAGGATGGTGAACACAGGGTTTCACCGTCCTCCGCATGGTTTCGAATTGGTGGATATGCCCCGCCGGCAGAATCGCGGGCGCCGGCATCAATTGAAAATTTACGACGCCGTCGATCCCGAAGAATTTTGCGTCAATTTTCCACGAATTAAGCTCAAGGCAATCACTTGCGATTTATCGAGAGTTGCTAGGTCGAACGCGCGCGGACGATCGCCGCGGGATCTAACATACAGGTCGACAAGATGCGCTTTCTGCTCCGCATCACATTCTGGCTCGGGCTGGTGCTGGTGCTCCTGCCGCGGGACAAGACACCCGAATCGGAGAAGCTGCCGCAGATCGGCGCCGCCGACGCGGTGCAGGCTGCGACCGCGGCCGTCTCCGATATGACCCAGTTCTGCAAGCGCCAGCCGGCGGCCTGCGAGGTCGGCGGACAGGCCGCGACCATCATCGGCCAGCGCGCCCAGGACGGTGCGCGCAAGATCTACCAGATCATCAACGACAAGAAAGAGCAGATCACCAACGAGAAGAACGACAAGAACGACAAGAAGGCGCCCGACCACACCGGCTCGATCGCGATGGCCGGCGAAGGCGATGCCGTCTCGAGCGAAGCGCCGCAGGACACCCTGAGCCAGGACGACATCGCGCTGGAATGGCGCGGCCCTGCAGCGGCGAATTAGGCCGTGGATTCATAAAGTTGGTAACGACACGCCGAAGTGGAGGCCGCTTCGCCTCCAAAGCGAAGCGGCGCTGCGCAGCAGAAGATAACGCGGGCCAGCATCGTTTGCCGGTCAGGAGCGTCTCTTGTGCAGAGCAGTGACAATTTCCAAGGCCGCGCCTTGAAGCTCCGCCAGGTAGCGCCCGGCGAACGCCTCAACAGAAGACGCGGTCCGGAGCCAGAGCATGTTGATTGCGCCGAACACGCGGCGGCCGTCGCGCAGCGGAACCGCAATTGAGAGCAGACCGTCCGCATGCGGGGGACCACCATAATAACCGCCGACATGCGCTGCGTCCCGCGTTGCATAGCCCCGCGCCCGCACCTCGGCCAGGATAGCGTTCAGACGCTCGGGTTCACGGGCCAGTCGATCCTCCGGCTTGGTCGACCGAACCAACAGCCCAATGATGCGCTGACGCTCGCTGGCGGGACAGTAGGCCAGATAAGCTCGCCCCACCGCGGACCACAGCCAATTGATCGGCAAACCTATTCGTTCCTGCTGCAGCAGAATCGGACTCCGCGTCCGGTTGGTTTCCCTGATTTCCATGTGATCGCCAGCCGGCACCATCAGATCGGATGGCCAGGATACCCGGGCACATAGCCGCTCCAGGATCGGCGCGGCCGCCTCGGCGATGCGATCTCCGTGCTGCCGGCGGGAAGGCGCATGCGAAAGTGTAGCACCGATCCTGTAGCATCCATCCCCAAGCCGCCTTGTCACGAGCCCCGCGCGTGCAAGCGTATGGAGAATTCGCAGCAGGCTCGGCTTCGAAATCGCCGTCAGCAGATGCAGTTCGTGCAATGAAGAGTCCGGCTGCATCTGCAGGGCCTGAAGCACCCTCAGCCCTCGTTCCAGCCCTTTTATGACCTGCGCCTGCGCCAATCAGCTCGCCTCTGCGTTCCGCGCTCCGGAACGTATCATTCCACAATGCGGAATGCACGTCGATTATTCTGGCTGTTGCGACCATTGACTCAGAAGATGGACCGATCAGCCGCGCTTTCGACGCTGAGCGATTTCGGATTTCATGGAGAGATTCTCATGTTCAGGCAGAATATCGGCCAGATGAGCCGCCATGTTGGCTTGCTGATCGCGTTGACGAGCCCTGCATTCTCTGCCCACGCGGAGGCCATCTTCCCGACGGGCACCATCCGCTTCGTAGCCCCCAACACCGGGGGCACGCCACCCGACATCATCAGCCGGATCATTGCGAAGGAGCTATCCGAAAGCGAGCACTGGCGCACGATCGTGGAGAACCGGCCCGGCGGAATCACGACGATCGCCGCCAATGACGTGCTTACGCATCCAGCCGACGGGCACAACTTGTTCAGCATGTCGGTCCCGTCCGTTGCCGCGCCCGCACTGGTGCCAGGTATTTCCTACAACTTCGAAACCGATTTCGAACCGGTCATCAAGGCGTCGGTCTCCTATAATGTGCTGGTGGTCAATCCATCGGTGCCCGCCGCCTCCGTCGCCGAGCTTGTCGCGCTTCTCAAAAGCCAGCCGGATAAGCTGACCTTTTCATCCGGCGGATTTGGCACGCCCGCTCACTTGATCGGCGAGCAGTTCAAGTTGCAGACAGGCACGCGGGCGCAACACGTTCCCTACGGGCAATTTCCGCAGGCCATCGGCGACCTCCTCAATGGCACGAACGCATTCATGTTCGTGACGATGTTGCCGGTCGTGGACCTGATCAAGACGGGCAAGCTACGGGCGCTTGCCGTCTCGGCTCCGAAGCGCGTGCCGGCTCTCCCCGACATTCCGACGATTGTCGAAGCCGGCTTCCCATCGCTTGTGGTGGAGGACTGGGTGGGCTTCGCGGTTCGGCGCGGCACACCCAAGGACACCATCGTGCGGCTCAACCAGGCCATCAACAAAGCGTTGCAAAAACCATCGGTGCGCGAGGCTTTGGCCAGGCTTGGTGCGGAGCCAGTCGGCGGCTCGCCCGAGGCGTTCGGCGAGCTCGTCAAATCACAGGTTCAGCATTGGAAGCAGGTTGTCGCCGACGCCGGGATCAAGGCGCAGTGATGACCTCGTGCTTCCGCGTGACATTGCTCGGGACGGGGGTTCCGATCCCCCGGCCCGAGCGCTTCGGCCCCAGCACGTTGATCGAGGCGGGCGAACAAACCATCCTCATCGATGCCGGCCGCGGCGCGACCATTCGATTGTTCCAGCTCGGCGTTCCAATCGGTCGAATTGATGCTCTGCTGCTGACCCATTTCCATTCCGACCATACGGTCGGAATTCCTGACCTCTGGTTGACCGGCTGGCTGGGCTCGTATTTTGCTGCTCGCAAACGGCCTTTCCACGTCATCGGTCCGATGGGCACACAAACCCTCATGCGGCATCTCGAAGCGGCATACGCGGGCGATATCGAGATTCGGGTCGAGGACGAGAAGCTCGCCAGAGAACACGCCGCGATCACGGTCAAGGAATTTGCCGCTGATGGTCCGGTTTACGAAAGCGGCGACCTCCGCATCATCGCGTTCACGGTGGATCACGGCGATGCCATCAAACCCGCCTATGGCTACCGCATCGAATATCAGGACCGCGTGGCCGTCGTCTCCGGCGACACCCGATACAACGAGAACGTGGTTCGCTACGGCACCGGGGTCGATCTGCTGATTCATGAAGTGGCGACGGCACGACCGGAACTGCTGAAGGAGCCTCACATCCGGCGGATCGTGGACCATCATACCTCGCCGCAAGAAGCCGGCCGGGTATTCGCCCGCACAAAACCGAAACTGGCGGCATTCACGCATCTTGTCATGCTGGCCAGCGAAACCATCGGGCCGCTGTCGGTCGAAGAGCTGATCGCGGCGACGAGAGAGACCTATGCCGGGCCGCTGGAGGTGGGTGAAGATCTGACGAGTTTCGAAATTGGGCACGAAATATCTGTGCGTCGCTACGTCGAGCAAGCGACCAGTCGCGCATGATCCAGTGTCAATAGCCTCGATCTCCTATCGATTTCGGCTCCTTGCATCCCTATATTAGCCTAAACGGGAACACGGGCCAGCATGACGACGATCGACGAAATCAGGGATAATTTCGAGCTTCTGGACGAGTGGGACGACCGCTACCGGTACGTCATCGAGCTTGGCCGCACCCTGGAACCGATGCCGGAGGCGGAACACTCCGCCGCCAACAAGGTGCAGGGTTGCGTCAGCCAGGTCTGGCTCCAGAAGCTGGTCGACCGCAGCAATGGCGCACCGATCCTGAAATATCGCGGCGACAGCGACGCGCATATCGTGCGCGGGCTGGTCGCGATCGTGCTGTCGCTCTATTCGGGCCGCACGCCGCAGGAGATTCTCGATACCGACGCGATCGCCGTGTTCAACGAGTTCGGCTTTCGCGATCATCTGACGCCGCAGCGCTCCAACGGCCTGCGCTCGATGGTCGAGCGCATCAAGACCGACGCGAAAGAGGCGCTCGCGGAGGCGTCGTAAAGCCTCATGGTGAGAAGGCGCGGCAGCGCCGTCTCGGACCACGAAGGCCCCGATATCGCCCGCGGCCATCCTTCGAGACGCCCGCGTTGCGGGCTTCTCAGGATGAGGATCGACTGGGCTGTTGAAGCGGCAAACCTACTTCCGCTTCCGTTGCTGCTGTCCCAATCCCATCTGCTTGGCGAGTTGCGAGCGCGCCACCGCATAGTTCGGCGCGACCATGGGATAGTCGGCCGGCAGGCCCCATTTCTCGCGGTATTGCTCGGGCGTCATGTTGTACTGCGTGCGCAGATGGCGCTTCAGCGACTTGAAGCGCTTGCCGTCTTCCAGACAGACCAGATAATCGGGCGCGATCGACTTCTTCAGCGAGACCGCCGGCTTGGCCGGCTCCAGCGGCGCGGTCTCGGTGCGGCCTGACGAAACCCGCACCAGGGCGCCATGCACCTGGCTGATCAGGTTCGGAATATCCGCCGCCGGCGTCGGATTGTTGCTGAGGTAGGCCGACACGATGCTCGCCGTCAGCTCGATGAAATTCTTAGCCCCGGCATCCGACATGGGCCCGCCCCTCTCCACCTTGCGCCTCACGGGATAGACGCCGCCGGACTATTCCGTGTCAACAATACGTTCGGCTCAGGACCGCTGGTCGAGATGGGCGCGCAGCTCGTCGATCGAGGCAAAGCGCATCATGCCCTCCGGCATCTGCGCTTCGATCGAGCCGTCGGAATAGAGCGAATAGGCCATGCCATCGACGATCCCGGATTTGAGCACGGTCACGGGCGCCTGCTCGACAGGTGGCGGAGTCGGCTCGGGTGCAGGCGGAGCAGCCTCCGCAGAGGTCGGCGGGGAGCGCGGCGGCGGTCGGCGCGAGGCGGCCGGCGGCTCCGGCGCACGCATGCGGTCCGGCTTCGGCCAGGCATCGTCAAAACTTGCAGGCGGAATGTCCGGGGCCTCACTGGACTCCGGTTGCGGCGGTGCGCCCTCGGTGATCTTGGTCTCCGCGCGCTCACGCTCCTTGCGCGAGGTCGAGGCGAACATCAGGTTGCGCCGACGCGGCGCTTCCGGAACCGCGGGCGGCATCGGGGCTTCGGGCGGCGGCGCCTCGACACGCGAACGATCGCGCGCGGCAGCTTCGCTCTGCCACGGCGGCGAGCCTGCAGCCGGTGGCGGGGCCGGCTCGATCCTCGCCTCGCCCTTCGCCGCCGAGGCGGGCATCGGCTCTGGCGCGGCAGCGCCAGATACGGCAAGGTCCGGCAGCACAGGCCTGACCCGAACCTCGGACGGCGCGGCCACACCGGCCAGCCGGCGGGCGATGCCCTTCAACTCGCGCAGCATGAGATGGACGCCGACCAGTAGCATTCCGGAGCAGACGCCGATGGTACCGGAGATTATGAGAGTTCCGCCGAGGCTGAACTCCCTGATCGTCAGTCCGAAAATGACCGCGAGGAGACCCGCCAGAACGGCGCAAATCCCCACGATCAACAATACCAAATTCATCGAACTCACCCCCGGCCGCGCATCCGCACGCGACAACCGCTACGCCACGATACCGTCATACACTGTTCCACGCCAACGGCGAATTGTAAGCAACGTTCCTAAAGGGAAGGAAATCAGGGACTTATTCACATTCCCTTCAGCTACGACCCGCTACTGCCAAGTTGCTCTCCACTCTCCGGAATTACTGCGTCGCATCAGGAATTTAGCCATAATGCCCAATTACTTGGTAATGGAACTGCGCTATAGGGATTCCGGGGAGCAGGCCCGCGCGCACCAGCAGGGCCAAAAGGGGTTTCCGGGTCACCGATAGCCATGGCATCCATCACGACTTCGGCGATCGACACGCCTCTGCGGCACTCGGTCGAGCGAATTTGCGACGATCTCGCCATGCTGGTGCTGGCTGCGGTCACCGTCATTGCAGGCTTGACGTTTCGCGACTACGGCCTCGGCTGGGACGACTACACTCACGCTGAATACGCCGACCTGTTGCTGCGCATGCTCGGTTCCGGCTTCAGGGACACCGCGGCGCTCTCCTTCGCCAATCTCTACATGTATGGCGGCGGCTTCGACATGGTCGCAGCCGTCCTGCACAAGATCATTCCGCTCGAATTGTTCGAGACGCGCCGTCTGGTCGGCGCCATTGTCGGCGTGATCGGGCTCGCGGTGACCTGGCGGCTCGGCCGCCGCGTCGGTGGGCCCCTTGCCGGTCTTGCCTCGCTCCTGCTGCTCGCGCTGTGCCCGATCTTCTACGGCCACATGTTCATGAACCCGAAGGATGCGCCCTTCGCGGTCGCCATGATCATTCTGATGCTCGGCCTCGTCCGGCTCGCCGAGGAATATCCGAAAGCGTCGCCGCGCACGATTCTCATCGTCGGCCTCGGCGCGGGCCTTTCAATCGGCTGCCGCATTCTCGGCGGACTCGCGCTGGTCTACGCCCTGCTCGGCTTCATGCCGCTGTTGCTCGAGGAACTGCGCAGCGAGGGCCTGCGCGAGTCGGTCCGCCGCTTCGCCCATGTCGTCTACGTGCTGCTGCCCGGCCTTGCGTTCGGCTATCTCGTAATGGGCCTGATCTGGCCGTGGTCGATCATGAAGCCCGGCAATCCCTTCGAGGCGCTGACCTACTTCTCGCATTTCTTCGAGAAGCCGTGGAAGGAGATGTTCGACGGCGCGATCGTGTCGGTGCCGGACATGCCCTGGTCCTATCTGCCGACGCTGTTCGCGCTGCAGCTGCCCGAGGTGATGCTGGTGCTGACGGTCGGCGCCGTGGTCGCCACCTTCGCCATGCTGCCACGCCGCGAGGTTCCGGCGCGCCGCAAGACCATCATGCTGATGCTGACGCTTGCCGCGACCCTGCCGCTTGCGATCGCGGTGGTGAAGCGGCCGGCGCTGTACAACGGCATCCGCCACTTCGTCTTCGTGATTCCGCCGATGGCGGTGCTCGGCGGCGTCGCTTTCGCCTTCGCCATGGAGCGCCTGCGCACCAATCACCGCGCCTGGCAACTGGTCGTGCTCGCCACCTTCTGCTTTGGCCTCGTGCTGTCGCTCGCCGAGATGATCCGGCTGCATCCCTATCAATACACGCACTTCAACCACATTGCCGGCACCGTGCGCGGCGCCGACAAGCGCTTCATGCTGGACTATTGGGGCCTCGCGCTCAAGCAGGCCTCCGACGAACTGCGCGAGCAGCTCGTCGAGCGCCAGGAGGTGCCGCCCAGCAATCGCAAATGGAAGGTCGCGGTGTGCGGTCCGCAGCGCCCAGCGCAGGTCGCGCTCGGACCCGACTTCACCATCGGCTGGGATTCCCATGCCGCCGATTTCGCGATGACGCTCGGCGAGTTCTACTGCAAGGGCCTCACCGCGCCCGTGATGGTCGAGATCAAGCGCGACGACGTGGTGTTCGCCCGCGTCTACGACATCCGCGGCCGCAGCATTTCCAGCCTGCTGTCGATCCCGGCGCCGTGATGATTTCCCTCAGTAGCGGTAGCGCTTCCGCCTTCGCTCTTCGAGCTACGGCGGACAAGCATGCCGGCTACGCTGAACTGGCGCGCTTTGTCCGCCTTGCTGCCAACCACGACCGGTACTAGGCTCCCGCCCCGCAATAACGCGCTTCGGAGAGAACAGCCATGTCGCCAGCGGAACCACGCCTGAAGGAAGTGCCGTCGAACATGACGGAGGCCGAGTGGCAGCAACGGGTCAATCTCGCCGCCTGCTATCGCCTGGTCGCGCTGTACGGCTGGGACGATCTGGTCGACACCCACATCTCCGCGCGCGTACCCGGCCCCGAGCACCACTTCCTCATCAACCCCTACGGGCTGATGTTCGACGAGATCACAGCCTCGAGCCTCGTCAAGGTCGACCTGCACGGCAACCAGCTCACCGAGAGCGAATACATCATCAACCCTGCCGGCTTCACCATCCATTCGGCGATCCACGAGGTGCGCGAGGACGCGATCTGCGTGCTGCATCTCCACACGCTCGACGGCACGGCGGTGTCGAGCAGCGCAGAAGGCCTGTTGCCGCTGAACCAGACTGCCCAGCTCGTCACCCACGACCTCGCCTATCACGACTATGAAGGCATCGCACTCGACCATGACGAGCGGCCGCGGCTGCAGAAGGATCTCGGCGACCACAACCATATGCTGCTGCGCAACCACGGCACGCTGACCGTCGGCCGCTCGGTCGCCTCCGCCTTCGAGCGCATGTACCACCTGGAGCGCGCCTGCTCGATGCAGGTGCGCACGCGCGCACTCGGCACGCCGGTCTATCCGGTCGAAGAGATCGCGATCGAGAAGAACACCGAGCTGCTCGCCAACCGCGATCGCGCCGAGTTGCGCGCCACCAACCTCGTGTGGCCGCCGCTGCTGCGCAAGCTCGACCGCGAGCTTCCGGGCTACCGCTCTTGAGATTTTCGGGATTTGGTGTAGGGTAGCACCCAACTAACCTCTACGCCTTTTGGAATGAAACGCCGCCCAATTCCGGGCGGCGTTTTTATTTGTTCATCACGCCCGTCGTTCCGGGGCGCGCGAAGCGCGAACTATGGTGCGCAATTGCGCACCTGAGAATCTCGCGCAGCAACCTCCAGATTCCGGGTTCGCATCTTCAAGGCGCCCCGGAATGACCGCTACGCGGTTACTTCACCTCCGCCAACGCCGCGAGAATCCGCGCCCAGGAGCGGATGCCCTTCTGGAAGCTCCGGAGGTCGTACTTCTCGTTCGGCGAGTGGATGTTGTCGTCATCGAGGCCGAAGCCGACCAGCAGCGAGTCGAGGCCGAGCGTACGCTTGAAGTCGGCGACGATCGGGATCGAGGCGCCGGAGCCCATCAGCACGGTCTCCTTGCCCCATTCGTCCGTAAGCGCCTTGCTGGCGGCGGCGAGCGGCTTCATGTTCCAGTCGAGCGCGACCGCGGGCGCGGCCGAATGGTCGCCGAACTCGACCTTGCAGTCGCCCGGAAGCCGTGCCGTGACGTAGTCGCGGAAGGCCTTGCGGATCTTTTGCGGGTCCTGCCCTTCGACCAGGCGGAACGAGATCTTTGCCGAAGCATGCGAGGGGATCACCGTCTTGGAGCCCTCGCCGATGTAGCCGCCCCAGATGCCGTTGACGTCGCAGGTCGGCCGCGATGAGGCCTGCTCGATCAGGAGACGCCCCTTCTCCCCGGCCGGAATCGACAGCCCGATCGGCTTGAGGAACATCTCCGGCGTCGGATTGAGCTTCTTCCACTGATCGAGGATATCGGGCGGCAGATCTTTCACCCCATCATAGAAGCCGGGGATGGTGATGCGGTTGTCGTCGTCGAACAGGCCGCCCAGAATCTTCGTCAGCACCCGGATCGGGTTCATCGCGGTGCCGCCGAACACCCCGGAATGCAGGTCGCGATTGGCGGCAGTGATCTTCAGCTCTTCATAGAGCAGGCCGCGCAGCGAGGTCGTGATCGCCGGCGTGTTGCGGTCCCACATGCCGGTGTCGCAGACCAGCACGTAATCGGCCTTGAACTCGTCCTTGTTGGCCTCGATGAAGGGCACGAAGTTCTTCGAGCCGACCTCCTCCTCGCCTTCGATCAGGAAGGTGATGTCGATCGGCAATGCGCCCGTCACCTTCTTCCAGGCACGGCAGGCCTCGACGAAGGTCATCACCTGGCCCTTGTCGTCCTCGGCGCCGCGCGCGACGATGATCTTGCGGCCGTCGGCGTGGTCGGTGACGACGGGCTCGAACGGCGGACGGTGCCAGAGATCGAGCGGATCGACCGGTTGCACGTCGTAATGGCCGTAAAAGATCACATGCGGCCGGCCGCCGGCCGCGGTCTTGCCGACGATGGCGGGATGTCCGGCGGTCGGTCTCACCTCGGTGGCGACACCGAGGCTCGCGATGTCCCTGGCGAGATGCTCCGCCGCCGCCTTGCAATCCCCGGCAAAGGCCGGATCCGCGGAGATCGACTTGATCCGCAACAGCGCGAACAGACGCTCCAGGCTGTTGTCGAAGTCCTTGTCGATGTGGTCGAGCACGGATTGAAGCTGCGCATTGGCCATGGTCGTGGGTCCTGATTGCTGAATCTCGATATGTCTGCGCTTTTAGCGCCGCCACCGCGCAGGTGCCAGCCACGACGTAGCAAGCCTGCCCGAGGCGAGCGTGTCGCAGGATGGCCCCAAGGCAGCTGCCTAGCGCCGAAGCAATCCGCCGAGTGCGCCGCGGACCAGCGTGCGGCCGATCGAGCCGCCGAGCTGGCCGCCGACCGACTTGCCGATATTGGCGGCCATCCCGCCGATCACCCGGTTGGTGACCGACCGCGTCACGTCCCGCGCAATGATCTGGCCGGTCGACAGACGGCCCCGCTTGACGTTGGTGCCGAAGATGGCGCCGACGATCGAGCCAATCTGGCCGAGGATGCCGCCGCCGCTTCCGCCAGCCGGGCCGTCCGCTGTGGCCGCCGTGCTGGCGATGCGCTTCTGAAGAATCTCGTAGGCGGACTCGGCATCGACGGCAGTGTCGTATTTGCCCTTCACAGGGCTTGCAGCCATGATCGCCTTGCGCTCGTCAGGCGTGATCGGTCCGATGCGGGCCGATGGCGGCCGGATCATCACCCGCTCCACCATCGCCGGCGTGCCGTTGCCCTCGAGGAAGGACACCAGCGCCTCGCCCTTGCCGAGCTCCATGATCACCTTGGCGGTGTCGAGCTTCGGATTGGGCCGGAAGGTCTGGGCCGCGGCGGCAACCGCCTTCTGGTCGCGCGGGGTGAAGGCGCGCAGCGCGTGCTGCACCCGGTTGCCAAGCTGTCCGAGCACGCGGTCGGGCACGTCGATCGGGTTCTGCGTCACGAAGTAGACGCCGACCGCCTTGGAGCGGATCAGACGGACCACCTGCTCGATCTTGTCCATCAGCGCCTTGGGCGCGTCGTTGAACAACAGATGCGCCTCGTCGAAGAAGAACACCAGCTTCGGCTTGGGCAGGTCGCCGGCCTCGGGCAGCTCCTCGAACAGCTCCGACAGCATCCACAGCAGGAATGTCGCGTAAAGCCTGGGATTCTGGAGCAGCTTGTCGGCGACCAGGATGTTGACCATGCCGCGGCCGTCGCGGTCGGTCTTCATGAAGTCCTTCAGCGTCAGCGCCGGCTCGCCGAAGAATTTGCTGCCGCCCTGGTTCTCCAGCACCAGGAGCTGGCGCTGGATGGTGCCGACGGTGGCCTTGGTGACGTTGCCGAACCCCTGCGCGGCCTTGCGGATGGCGGCGAGCGGATCCTCCTCAGCGTCCGCCCCCTTCTTCCCGCTATCGGGCACGATGGCGTCGAGCAGCGCACGCAGATCCTTCATGTCGATGAGGGTCAGCCCGTTGTCGTCGGCGACGCGAAAGGCGACGTTGAGCACGCCTTCCTGCACCTCGTTCAGGTCGAGCATGCGCGCGAGCAGAAGCGGCCCCATTTCCGTGACCGTCGCGCGCACCGGGTGGCCCTGCTCGCCGAACACGTCCCAGAACACTGTCGAGAACTGGTCGGGCTGGAATGTCAGCCCCATCGCGGTGGCGCGCTTGAGGATGAAATCCTTGGCTTCGCCGATCTCCGCGATGCCGGAGAGGTCGCCCTTGATGTCCGCCGCGAAGACCGGAACGCCGGCACGCGCGAATCCCTCCGCCATGACCTGCAGCGATACCGTCTTGCCGGTTCCGGTTGCACCCGTGACGAGGCCGTGGCGATTGGCGAGCGCCAGCGTCAGCCATGCCTGCTCGTCTCCCTTGCCGACGAAGATCTTGTCGTCGGTATCGCCGAGCTTGCTGTTCTGTGCGGTCATTATTCTCTCTGATCTCTCTGCCGGATTTCGGGTATCGAAACTCAAATGCACCAGTTTCCGTAGTTTAACGCATGTTGCGCACCGATTTAAACCGTTGAACGCGCCCCAAGCATGCGACATCGTCGGACAGAAATGGGCGGTACCAGCCGAAAGTAGGAACGAGGTGTTCGCAACGCGGCAATTTTTCGCCGATTCCATCTGCGCTCTTGCACCGCTGCAACACCTTTTGCGCGTTCGACGATGAATCGCGACGACGCCTGCGTTCATCGCTTGAATTTCACAGCACACCGGCTCAAGATCACTTTCGAAAGCAATATTCCGGCATGCAAACCGGTTGAGGGGCGGGCCTTATGGACGAGCTGATCGGACGGCTGGCGACAAACGCCAGCATAGATGGTGCTGTCGCTGAAAAGACCGTTCAAAATGTCGCCCGTGAACTTTTCCGCTTCAGCCGAGACAAAATCGGGGCGGATCAGATGGGCAAGATCATTGCGGGGACGCCGGGCGTCAGCCAATTCGCCTGAAGCTTTGGCATTTCATATCGAGTATCATGACATATCCGATTTCCGAGATTGAGGGCCTGTCGGTCTTTGCCGCCAACAAGTTGAAGGCGCAGGGTATCCGCACCACCGACGCGCTGCTCGAGGCAGCCGGCACGGTGAAGGGCCGCAAGGCGCTTTCCGCCAAGACCGGCATCAGCGAGCAGCTGCTGCTGGAATGGGCCAACGTCTCCGACTACATGCGTATCCCCGGCATGGGCCGGGCCAAGGTCGGCCTGGTCCGCGCCGCCGGCGTCACCACCGTGCGCGAGCTCGCCTATCGCAATCCGGCAAGGCTCGCCCAGAGCATGCGCGACGCCAACGAGAAAAAGAAGCTGCTCCGCATCCTGCCTTCGGAGAAGTCGGTCGGCGACATCATCGCCAAGGCGAAGAAGCTGCAGCCGAAGATCACCTATTAGCCCTGCGCTGAGTCTCCTGTCCCGGACGCGCTGCAACGCCGTTCGCGTTGCTGCGCAGAGCCGGGACCCATGCCCCACAGACAGCGCTCAGTGATATTGGGCCCCGGCTCTGCAGCGCACCGCTGAAGAAGCGCTGCGCTGCGTCCGGGGCACGAGAGCATTCATCCTGAGCCAGGTCCGGCCATGCTAAAGCCCCCCGTCCGGTCTTGACTCCCCCTCCCCGACCGCTAAAGCGGGCCGCATGAATGCCTCGCCCTCCCCATCCGTCCCGCCGGCCGGCTCGGCCGGGCTAGATGCGCTGCGGACGCTGCTGGAACGAGCGGTCCCGGCCGTGATGGGCGTGCTCAACGTCACGCCGGATTCCTTCTCCGACGGCGGCGCATTCATCGCGCCCGACCAGGCGCTCGCGCGCGCACGGGCGATGATCGAGGCCGGCGTCGACATCATCGATATCGGCGCGGAATCCACCCGACCCTACAAGGGTGCGAAGCCAGTCTCGGCGGACGACGAGTTCGCCCGGCTGAAGCCGGTGCTATCAGGCGTCGTGGCCCTCGGGGTGCCGGTCTCGATCGACAGCATGAAGGCCGAGGTGGTGGCCTTCGCGCTCGATCAGGGCGCGGCGATCGCCAACGACGTCTGGGGCCTGCAACGCGACGCCGCGATGGCACCGCTGGTGGCCGCGAAAGGCGTTCCGGTCATCGTCATGCACAACCGCGACGACGCCGATCCCGCCATCGACATCATCACGGACATGAAGACATTCTTCCTGCGTTCGCTGGACATCGCGGCAAAAGCCGGCATCGCGCGGGACAAGATCGTGCTCGATCCCGGGATTGGCTTCGGCAAGACGGCCGAGCAGAGCATGATCGCGCTGGCGCGGCTGCGTGAATTCGAGATGTTCGGCCTGCCGATCCTGGTCGGCGCCTCGCGCAAGCGCTTCATCGCCTCGGTGTCGCCGTCGGAGCCGAAAGAGCGGCTCGCCGGCTCGATCGCCGCGCATCTGATCGCAGCGCAACGCGGCGCAAGGATCATCCGGACCCATGACGTCGCCGAGACCCTGCAGGCGCTGCGGGTGGCGAACGCAATCGAGTGCAAGCAATGACCGATACGATCTTCGTCACCGGCTTGTCGATCCATGCCCGCCACGGCGTGATGGATCACGAGACCGAAGTCGGGCAGCGCTTCGTCATCGATCTGGAACTCTATACCGACCTGTCAGAGCCCTCGCGCAGCGACCGGCTCGCCGACACCGTCTCCTACGCCGAGATCGTGGCGACGACGACGGCGGCGTTCAAGAACACCAATTACAAGCTGTTGGAGCGCGCGGCCGGCGCCGTGGCCGATGCCATTCTGTCGAACTTCCCGCGCATCCGCGCCGTGAAGATCACCGTGCACAAGCCGCACGCGCCGATCGCCGCGATCTTCGATGATGTCGGCATCATGCTGACGCGCTCGCGGCACCCCTGATGGCAAGCGTGCTGATCGCACTTGGCGGCAATGTCGGCGATGTCCGCACAACGTTCGGCAAGGCGATCGCCCATATCTGCGGCATGGCGCAAGCCGCGCTGATCGCGCGATCGTCGGACTATGCGACGCCGCCCTGGGGCGACGAGAACCAGGCCCCCTTCATCAATGCCTGCATCGAGATCGAGACCGGCCTCGATCCACACGCGCTCTTGTTCGTGCTGCAGAGGGTCGAGCAGAAGTTCGGCCGCACGCGCGACAAGGAGCGGCGCTGGGGCCCGCGTACGCTCGATCTCGACATGATCGCCTATGACGACGTGTCCTTGCAGAAGCCGGACCTGACCTTGCCGCATCCACGCCTCTTCGAGCGCGCCTTCGTGCTGGTGCCGCTGGCCGAAATCGCACCGGACCGCGTGATCTCAGGCATTCGTGTCCGTGACGGCCTCGCCAGCGTCTCGACGCAAGGCATTGAGCGGCTTCCGGATACCGGTTAACCAAAAACAACCGTTTGCAGGGACGGTCCGCCGTGGCAATTTCGCCTGCGAATAGCGAGATTTTCGGGAGCCCATCGCCGCATGACCTCCGTGACTGACGACCTGCCGCTTGCGGTGGATTTTCCCCAGGCAACGCTCGACGACTGGCGCAAGCTGGTCGACGGCGTGCTGAAGGGCGCACCGTTCGAGAAGCTGGTCGGCAAAACCTATGACGGAATCAAGATCGATCCGCTCTATCCGCGCGCCAAGGGCGTTGCGCCCGTGATCGGGCGGCCGGCCGCCGCGCCCTGGCAAATCATCCAGCGGATCGACCATCCCGATGCGGCGCTCGCGAATGTGCAAGGGCTGACCGATCTCGAAAACGGTGCGACCGGGCTCGCGCTGGTGTTCGCCGGCGGCAATGGTGCGCACGGTTTCGGTCTGGAACCTTCGGCCGAAGCCGTCGCAAAGGTCTTGAAGGACATTCACCTCGACGCCGGCATCGGCCTCGAGCTTCAGATCGGTCCGCAATCGCGGATGGCGGCGATCCATGTCGCGGAATATGTGAAGAGCAACGGCCTCGATCCCGCCGCCTGCAACATCCGCTTTGGCCTCGATCCGCTCGCGGCCGGCGCGGTGTGGGGCCACAGTCCCTATAACTGGCAGGAGATCGCCCCTGCCCTCACCGGCGCCATCAAGGGTCTAGCCGCGCTCGGCTTCAAGGGACCGTTCGCGTCCGCCGATGGACGCGTGATCCACGACGCCGGGGGCTCCGAGGTGCAGGAGCTCGCGTTCGTGCTCGCCTGCGGCGTCGCTTATCTGCGCGCAATAGAAGGCGCCAGCATTCCACTGGAACAGGCGCAGAGCATGGTCTATGCGCGGCTCGCCGCCGATGCCGACCAGTTCCTGACCATGGCCAAATTCCGCGCGCTGCGGCTGTTGTGGGCGCGTATCGAAACAGCCTGCGGGCTGACGCCCAAACCGCTGTTCATCGCCGCTGATACCGCCTGGCGCATGCTGACGCAGCGCGACCCTTACGTGAACATGCTGCGGGCGACCATCGCGACCTTCGCAGCCGGCCTCGCCGGCGCCAATGCGATCACCGTACTGCCGCACACGCTGGCGCTCGGCCTGCCCGATCCGTTCGCAAGACGTGTGGCGCGCAATACGCAGCTTCTGCTGCTGGAAGAAAGCAATCTCGGCAAGGTCAGCGATCCCGCGGCAGGCAGCGGCGGCATCGAGACGCTGACGGCGCAGCTTTGCGAGGCCGCCTGGGCGCTGTTCCAGGAGAGCGAGACAGCCGGCGGCGCCTTCGCCGCGCTTGAGCAAGGCCTGTTTCAGCGCAGGGTCGCGGCGGCGCGCAAAGTGCGCGACGCCAACATCGCAAAGCGCCGCGACGTGCTGACCGGCGCCAGCGAGTTTCCGAACCTGCACGAGAGCGCGGCGACCGTACTGAGCGCAACGCCGGTTGCGCTCGCACCCTATGGCGAACAGAAATACAAGTTCGACGCGCTGCCGCCGATCCGGCTCGCGGAACCGTTCGAGGCGCTGCGCGACAAATCCGATGCAGCGCTGAAGGCGCGCGGCGCACGGCCAAAGGTGTTCCTGGCCAATCTCGGCACGCCCGCTGATTTCACGGCGCGTGCGACCTTTGCGAAAAGCTTCTTCGAGGCCGGCGGCATCGAGGCCGTTGGCGGCGAGGGTTTTGCCGATCCGGCGAAGCTGGCTGCCGCCTTCAAGGCTTCAGGCGCCGAGCTTGCCTGCCTTTGTTCCAGCGACAAGATCTATGCGGAACACGCCGAAGCTGCCGCGAAGGCCCTGCAAACGGCCGGCGGCAGACATATCTATCTGGTGGGCCGCCCTGCTGGGGCCGAGGCGGCGCTGCGGGCCGCCGGCGTCACGGATTTCGTCTTCGCCGGAGGCGATGCGCTTGCCACGCTGCAAGATGCCTATCGACGGATGGAGCAGGCATGACCGAAACCAGCAAACCCGTTCTCACCGGCGGCTGCCAATGCGGCGCAGTCCGCTTCGCGGTCATGACGGCGCCGAGCAGGATTTCGATCTGCCACTGCCGGATGTGCCAGAAGGCGGCGGGTGCGCCGTTCGCCTCCTTTGCCGACATCAACAAGCGCGATTTTGCCTGGACCAAGGGACAGCCGTCGTTCTTCCGCTCCTCGAGCATTGCCGAGCGCGGCTTTTGCGCCGCCTGCGGCACGCCGCTCAGCTTCGGCCGCATCGAAGGCGACCGGATCGAGATCATGACCGGCGCCTTCGACCACCCCGACCGGGTGATTCCGACGCGGCAGTTCGGCACCGAATCCCGCCTCGGCTGGGTCGTCGGCATCGCCAACCTGCCGAGCCAGACCACGCAACAGAATTACGGACCGGAGAAGATGGCGACCATCGTCAGCCACCAGCATCCGGATCATGATTGAGGGCGGCGCATCGTGGCTGCAACTACGGTAGGCTTTAACATGCTGAGGATGCTCGGGAGGCTGCTGCGGGCTTTGATGGAGTGGGATGTCGGATTGGCACGGCTGCTCTGGGCCGGGACGGGTGCGATGACCAAGAACCGCCTGAACGATCCCATCTACAAGAAAAATGTTCAGCGCCTGATCGAACGAAATCGCAGGTTTGAGGAATCCAAGGAATGACTCGCATTCCCAATTTCGCCGACGTCGCCTTCGAGCGAACCGCCACCGCAGCGCCTGCCGGCAACGCCGAGCCGTGGCTGACACCGGAGGGCATTCTGGTGAAGCCCGCCTATGGCGAGGCGGATCTGGCCGGGCTCGATTTCCTCGAGACCTATCCCGGCATCGCGCCCTATCTGCGCGGCCCCTATCCGACCATGTATGTCAACCAGCCCTGGACGATCAGGCAATATGCAGGGTTCTCCACGGCGGAAGATTCCAACGCGTTCTACCGCCGCAATCTCGCGGCGGGGCAGAAGGGCCTTTCGGTCGCGTTCGACCTCGCCACCCATCGCGGCTATGACAGCGACCATCCGCGCGTCGGCGGCGACGTCGGCATGGCCGGTGTTGCCATCGATTCCATCTACGACATGCGCACGCTGTTTGCGGGCATTCCGCTCGACCAGATGAGCGTGTCCATGACCATGAACGGCGCGGTGCTGCCGATCCTCGCGCTCTATGTCGCTGCCGCCGAGGAACAGGGCGTGCCGCCGGAAAAACTGTCGGGCACCATTCAGAACGACATTCTGAAAGAGTTCATGGTGCGCAACACCTACATCTATCCGCCGGCGCCCTCGATGCGGATCATCTCGGACATCTTCGCCTACACCTCGCAAAACATGCCGAAATACAATTCGATCTCGATCTCCGGCTATCACATGCAGGAGGCCGGCGCGACGCAGGACCTCGAACTCGCCTATACGCTCGCCGACGGTATCGAATATTTGCGCGCCGGCCTTGCTGCCGGTCTCGACGTCGATCGCTTCGCGCCACGCCTGTCGTTCTTCTGGGCGATCGGCATGAACTTCTTCATGGAAGTCGCCAAGCTGCGCGCCGCGCGCCTGCTCTGGGCAAAACTCCTCAAACCGTTTGGGCCAAAGGACCCGCGCTCGCTGTCGCTGCGCACGCATAGCCAGACCTCGGGCTGGTCGCTCACCGCGCAGGATGTGTTCAACAACGTGATGCGCACCACGGTGGAGGCGATGGCGGCAACGCAAGGCCACACCCAGTCGCTGCACACCAACGCGCTCGACGAGGCGCTCGCCTTGCCAACGGATTTCTCGGCGCGCATCGCCCGCAACACCCAGCTCTTCCTGCAGCAGGAGAGCGGTACCACGCGGATCATCGATCCCTGGGGCGGCTCCTATTACGTCGAACGTCTCACGCGCGATCTCGCCGCCAAAGCCTGGGGCCACATCCAGGAGGTCGAGGAGCTCGGCGGTATGGCCAAGGCGATCGAGGCGGGTTTGCCGAAGCTACGCATCGAGGAGGCTTCCGCCAAGACCCAGGCGCGCATCGACGCCGGCAAGCAGGCGGTGATCGGCGTCAACAAATACAAGTCGACTGATGAGGCCCCCATCGACATCCTGAAGGTCGACAACAGCAATGTCCGGCGCTTGCAGATCGACAAGCTGACGCGGCTGAAATCCGAGCGCAACCAGAACGACGTCGATGCCGCGCTGGCCGCGCTGACGCGCTCGGCCGGCGAAGGCAACGGCAATCTGCTCGCGCTCGCCATCGACGCGGCGCGGGCGAAGGCGACCGTCGGCGAGATTTCGGACGCGATGGAGAAGGTGTTCGGCCGGCACCGCGCCGAGATCAAGTCCATCACCGGCGTCTACAAGCGGGAGGCGTCCAGCATGGGCAACCAGGTCGAGAAGGTTCAGGCGCTGATCGACGCCTTCGAGGAGGCGGAGGGCCGCCGCCCGCGCATCCTAGTCGCCAAGATCGGCCAGGACGGCCACGACCGCGGCCAGAAGGTGATTGCATCTGCGTTTGCCGATATCGGTTTCGACGTTGACATCGGGCCGCTGTTTGCCACCGCCGACGAAGCCGCGCGGCAGGCGGTCGAGAACGACGTGCACATCCTCGGCGTCTCCTCTCTCGCCGCGGCCCATCTCACCGCCGTGCCGGAGCTGAAGGCTGCGCTGAAGAAGCAGGGCCGCGACGACATCATGATCATCGTCGGCGGCGTGGTGCCGCCGCAGGATTACGACGCCCTCTACGCGGCCGGCGCCGAGGCCATTTTCCCGCCCGGCACCGTGATCGCGGACGCGGCCGAGGAACTGATCCGCAAGCTGAACGCCCGGCTCGGGCATAGCGAGGCGGCGGAGTAGCCGCGGATTTCCTGCAACTGTGCTAGTGTGTCTCCATGAGTGATGCTGGCGCCATACCGCTGAACACCGTCATCGAACGGCTGCGAGAGCTTGAACCCTCCATCAAGGCGCAAGGCGTCACGCGGTTGGCCGTTTTCGGGTCGCGTGCGCGGGGGGATGCGCGGCTCGACAGCGATCTCGACATCCTGGTCGATACCACGCCGCGCGGCGATGCGCCGCCGTTCGATCTGTTCAAGGTTCAACACCTGATCGAGGACGCGACAGGCGTTCCGACGCAGATCTCCATCCGCGACATGCTCAAGCCACGGATGGCGGAGCGGATCAAGGACGATTTGGTTGAGGTCTTCTGAATGCCGCCCAGCATCGAAGACCGGCTGAAGGATATTTTGGAAGCCATTGTCCAGATCGAAGCGATGCTTGCGGACACGAGCTTCGATCAATTCAGCACCGACATGATGCGGCGAATGGCAACCGAACGTTGTCTCGAGATTGCATGCGAAGCTGCGCGCAAGCTTCCGGATGAACTCAAACGGGCTGCGCCGGAAATCGATTGGCGCAACATGAACGGTTTCGCCAATCTGCTACGTCATGCCTATCACCAAACGAGGGCTGACATCGTCTGGAACATTGCTCGCCATCACTTGCCGCAATTGAAAGCGTTCGTCGAGGCTCAAATCCAGGCTCAGCGCAAATGATTCGCTGTGCATCCGACCATGATGGCCCACCAGGGCCGAATCCTCCGGATCACTAACGCCCCCGCGCCAGCGTCCGCGCAAGTGAATCCGTCCAATCAGGAATCCAGGACGCAAACAACGTCTGCCAGCGATCGGCGTCCGCAGGTTCGGTATCGAGGGCGACCGACCATTCGATGAGAGTGCGGTTGCCCTCGACCCGGCGTCTGGTTTCCGTCATCTTGCGGATAGGGCAGCGCTTCGAGACCGGCATAGGTTAGAGTGTGCTGTCGATCCGAGTGATCGATCAGGCGCTGACGGATCCAGTTTCCGAGATAGCAGAAGCGTCTGATGGCGCCGACTTCATCGCCGTGCTTGTCGCCCTCGATCACGCTCTCGCTCACGCCGTCGATGTAAGCGGGATAGTTGTTGAAATCGCGGATCAGCGACCAGACTTCGTCCAGCGGGCGGTCCAGCACGGCGCTGTAATAGGCTTGGGTCATCGGGGTCTTGCCTTTGGCTTTCGTTACGCGCTCAGGTTGGCGACGGGCGCGGGCAGAACCCACCCGATTTCCGACTGTCCGTCCGTGGGCATCCTGCTTTCACACAACAAGACGATCTCGTTGGTAGCGCTACCTTGCGGCGGCGCTGCAAAGCCGACTAGAATGCCGCCATTGACAAGAGCGCCCGACCTCACGGGCGCCGCTGGGAGGCCTTCAATGTCCAAGATTTCGCGCCGCACCTTTGCGGCTTCGTCCGCCGCCGTCGCCGCATCCGCTGCGCTGGGACTCAAGCCGGCATTCGCCGATGACCCCTATCCCACCCGGCCAATTCAGCTGATCTGCCCGTGGGGCGCCGGCGGCGGAACTGACGCCACCGCCCGCATCGTCGGCGTGCTCCTGGAAAAGGAATTCGGCCAGCCGGTGAACGTCGTCAACCGCACCGGCGGTTCCGGCGTGGTCGGCCATTCGGCGATCTCGACCGCCGCAGCGGACGGCTACACGCTCGGCATCATCACGGTGGAAATCGCGATGATGCACTGGGCCGGCCTTACCCAGCTCACGCCGAAGGATTTCACACCGCTGGCCCTGATGAACGAGGACCCTCCGGGGATCCAGGTCAAGGCGGACTCAGCCTACAAGACGGTGAAGGACCTGGCCGACGCGATCAAGGCTTCCGCGCCCGGCAAGTTCAAGGCGTCCGGGACAGGCCAGGGCGGCATCTGGCATCTCGCTTTGGTGGGCTGGTTGAAGGCCATGGGCCTGCCGCCGAACCAGGTGGCGTGGGTGCCCTCCAACGGCGCCGCGCCGGCGATGCAGGATCTTGCCGCGGGCGGCATCGATTTCACCACCTGCTCCATCCCCGAGGCCCGCGCGATGATCGACGCCGGCAAGGCACGCAGTCTCGCAGTCATGGCGCCGAAGCGCGCCGCGACCTTCCCTGACGTGCCGACCCTCAAGGAGGCCATGGGCGTCGACTATACGACCGGGGCCTGGCGTGGCTTCGCCGGGCCGAAGGGACTTCCGCAACCGATCGCTGCCAAGCTGACGGCTTCGCTGAAGAAGATCTCCGATTCCAAGGAATACATCGAGTTCATGTCGTCGCGCGGCTTCGGCGTCCTGTGGAATGACGCCTCGGGCTACGCCGCTTTCATGGAGAAGGCGGACGCGCAGATGGGCGAAGCCATGAAAGCGGCCGGTATCGCCAAGACCTGAAACAAGACCTGAAAAAAAGCCGGCCGAATATCCCAACCACCCAGACTTCGAGGCCGCGCCGTCCGCGGCGCGCCTCGTTTCGATCCCAGGGAGCCGCCATTGCGCGCCAACGATGCCATCGCCGGGCTGGTGCTCATCATTCTCTCCATCGTGATGATCGCCCTGACCGCGAGTTTTCCCGACTTTCCCGGCCAGAAATACGGGCCGTCGCTGTTTCCGCGCATCCTGGGCGCCGGATTGATCGTCTGCGGCGGGATCCTGATGTGGAACGGATTGACCGCCCGGCGCCTCGGCGCACCGTGGATCGAGATCGCGCCATGGGCGAAAGAACCCCGCCGCCTTGCCACGTTTGTTCTCGTGCTCGTCCTTTTGCTGCTCTATATCTTCGCCGCCGAAACCGTCGGTTTTATCCCCCTCGCCCTGCTCTTTCTCGTGACGCTGTTCGTCTGGCTTGGCGTGCGGCCATGGATCGCTGCAGCCACCGCGATCGCCGGCACCTTCACGATCTACTGGTTCTTCGCCACGTTGCTTCGCGTGCCCCTGCCGCGCGGCTGGCTGAATTCAATTCTCTGAGGCCACCATGGATGCCCTGCTCACTGCGAGCCGCCTGATCTTCGATCCCTATGTTCTCTGGGTCATCACCGCATCGGCAGCCTTTGGCATGTTCGTCGGCGCGATGCCGGGCCTCACCGCGACGATGGCGACGGCGCTGCTCGTACCGGTGACGTTCTTCATGGATCCGGTACCCGCGCTCGGCGCCATCGTCACCGCGACCGCCATGGCCATCTTCGCCGGCGACATACCGGCGGCGCTGCTGCGCATTCCAGGTACGCCGGCGTCGGCCGCCTATACCGACGAGAGCTATGCGATGTCGAAGAAGGGGCAGCTCGACCTCAATCTCGGCGTCAATCTGGTGTTCTCCGTGCTTGGCGGATTCGTCGGCGTCGCCATCCTGATCGTGTGTGCACCGGCGCTGGCCGAGGTTGCGATCAACTTCTCCTCGTTCGAATATTTCTGGCTGGCCCTGCTCGGCCTGACCTGCGCCGTCTTCATGACCAGCGACGTGCCGCTGAAGGGAATCACCTCCCTGTTGTTCGGTCTCGCCGTCAATTGCATCGGCATCGACCCCGCAGCAGGCTATCCCCGCTTCACCTTCGGCAGCGTCGAATTGCTGCAAGGCATCAGCTTCATTCCGGCGATGATCGGCATGTTCGCATTATCCGAGCTTCTGCGCGGCATGGTCCACGCCGATGCAACGGGAGCGGTGATCGCGCAAGAGATCGGCAATATCTTCAGCGGGGTCTTCGGCGTCTTCAAACGCTACTGGTTCAACTTCCTGCGGGGATCGGCCATCGGCGTCCTGATCGGCGCCCTCCCCGGGGCCGGCGCCGACATCGCGGCCTGGATCTCCTTCGCGATCTCGAAGCGATTTTCGAAGGAGCCGGAAAAGTTCGGCACCGGCCACATCGAAGGCATCGTCGATGCCACGTCGGCCAACAATTCCGCGCTCGGCGGCGCCTGGATCCCCGCGCTGGTTTTCGGCATTCCCGGCGATTCCATCACGGCGATCGTGATCGGCGTGCTCTACATGAAGGGGATGAATCCGGGACCGACCGTGTTCCTGCAAAACCCGCAATTCATCTACGCCGTGTTCCTCATCTTCATCCTCGCCAACATCTTGATGCTGCCGCTGGGCTGGATTGCGATCAAGGGCGGCAAACAACTATTGCGGGTGCCGCGGAACGTGCTTCTGCCGGTGATCCTGATGTTCTGCCTGGTCGGCTCCTACGCCATGACCAACTCGATCTATGGCGTCATCATGATGGTGGTCATGGGCCTGATTGGCTGGCTCATGGAAGAGCACGGCTTCCCGATCGCGCCGGCCATCCTTGGACTCGTCCTCGGCGAGATGCTGGAGCAAAACTTCATGACCTCGATGATCAAGGCAGATGGTGCATTCATCATGTTCTTCGAGCGGCCGATCGCCGCGACGCTGGGGGTCGTGACGCTGCTGATTTGGGGCACCATGCTGTGGCGCGGGATCAGGGGAAGGCCCGCGACTCTCAGCGCGGCGGCCCCCGGACCCTGATGGACGCCATTGGACGCGGGCCCGAACCTCTCGCCTGCGTCGGCCGGCCGTTGTACATCAGGGCATGATTCAACGGGCCAATCTCGACATAAAATCCCTCGCTCGCGACTTGCGCGCCGGCAGCCGCGCGGCGCTGGCGCGTGCGATCACGCTGGTGGAGAGCCGGCGCGGCGACCATCAGGCGCTGGCGCGCGAACTGGTGCAGATGCTGCTGCCCGAGACCGGCAGGGCGGTGCGCGTCGGCATCACCGGCTCGCCCGGCGTCGGCAAATCCACCACCATCGACGCGCTCGGCAGCTACCTGATCGAACAGGGCCACAAGGTGGCGGTGCTCGCGGTCGATCCGTCCTCGGCGCGCAGCGGCGGCTCGATCCTCGGCGACAAGACGCGCATGGCGCGGCTGTCGGCCTCCGATGATGCCTTCATCCGCCCCTCGCCGTCCTCCGGCACGCTCGGCGGCGTGGCGGCCAAGACGCGCGAGGCGATGCTGTTGTGCGAGGCAGCCGGCTTCGACGTCGTGCTGGTCGAGACCGTCGGCATCGGCCAGTCCGAGACCGCAGTCTGCGACATGACCGATTTCTTCCTCGCCTTGATGCTGCCGGGCGGCGGCGACGAATTGCAAGGCATCAAGAAGGGCTTGGTCGAGCTTGCCGACATGATCGCAATCAACAAGGCCGACGGCGACAATCTCAAGCGCGCCAATATCACGGCTGCCGACTACCGCGGCGCGTTGCATATCTTGGCGCCGCGATCCGAGCACTGGCACCCGCCGGTCGAGACTTATTCGGCGCTGACCGGGGACGGCATCGCAAGACTCTGGCAGAAGGTTTTGGATCATCGCAAGGCGATGAAGGCATCAGGCGAATTCGCGGTGCGCCGGCGCGATCAGCAGGTGAAATGGATGTGGTCGATGCTGGAGCAGCGGATGCTGGCGCGGCTGCGCAGCGAGGCCTCGGTTCGCACTAAGGTCCGGAAGATCGAGGCTGAGGTGGCCGAAGGCCATCTCACGCCGGCGCTCGCCGCCGAGCAGATATTGGAGTTGCTGCAATGAGCGATAAGCTCCGTATCCTCCTCACCGGCTTCGGACCGTTTCCCGGCGCGCCCCATAACCCGACGCAGCCGCTGGTCGCAAGGCTGGCGCAACTGCGCCGGCCGGCGCTGGATGATGTCGTGATTTCCAGCCACATCTTCCCGGTCACCTATGCCGCGGTCGACCGGCAATTGCCGGAGGTGCTCGCGAAGGTGAAGCCGGATGCGCTCTTGATGTTCGGCCTCGCCGCGCGCACGCCTTACCTGCGCATCGAGACCCGCGCACGCAACGCCGTCACCATGCTCTGGCCCGATGCCGCCAATACCCGATCGAGCAAGCGCGGCATCGCCGGCCATGCGGATGCGATGACGTTCGGCCCGCACACGGCAAGGCTGCTGCGCGCTGCGCGCCTTACCGGCATCGACGCGCGGTCCTCGCGCGATGCCGGCGCCTATCTCTGCAACTACTTGAGCTGGCGCGCGATCGAGAACGTGAAGGCGGGCACCCCGCGGCTTGCGGCGTTCATCCACATTCCCCTGCTCGCGCGCGGCGGAGCAGCCCGGCGCAAGGGCGCGCCGCGGATCACGCTGGAGGAGCTGGTGGATGCCGGGGAAGCGATGCTGATGGAGCTGGTGCAATTGGCGCGGAAAACGCGCACGATTGCGTAAACATTTAACCCTACCGCGAACAACCCTCACGGCACCGGCCACCCTGCGCTACCTAGTCGACCGCGGACCCCCGCGTCCGCCGGAGGACGCGTCATGGACCTCAATCGCCGTCATCTCATCGGAGCTTCCACCGCAGGCATCGCGGGTGCGCTGGCCGTGCCGGCCGATGCCGCGCGCGCGGCCCCGCTGACGTCCCTGCTCGGCCGCGATGCCACGCAATACGGTGTGCGACCCGGCAGCAGCGAAGATCAGACCCGCGCGCTCCAACGCGCGATCGACGAGGCGGCGCGGGCGCAGATGCCGCTGGCGTTGCCGCCGGGTGTCTATCGCACCGGATTGCTGCGGCTGCCGAACGGCGCGCAACTGATCGGCGTGCGCGGCGCGACCAAACTCGTCTTCACCGGCGGAGCCTCGGCAATCCAGAGCGACGGTTCGGACTCGATCGGCCTCACCGGTATTACCTTCGACGGCGGCAGCATTCCACTGCCGGCGCGCCGCGGACTGATCCATGTGCTCGGCGGGCGCGACGTCCGCATCGCCGATTGCGAGATCACGGGCTCCGGCGGCAGCGGCATCTGGCTCGAGCAGGTGTCCGGCGACATCGCCGGCAACATTTTGACCAACATCGCGCTGACCGCGGTGGTCTCGTTCGACGCCAGGGGCCTCAGCGTCTGCCGCAACACCATCATCGGTACCAGCGACAACGGCATCGAGATCCTGCGCACCGCGATCGGCGACGACGGCACGCTGGTCACTGATAACCGCATCGAGGACATCAAGGCCGGTCCCGGCGGCTCCGGCCAGTACGGCAACGCCATCAACGCGTTTCGCGCCGGCAACGTGATCGTGCGCGGCAACCGCATCAAGAACTGCGATTATTCCGCGGTGCGCGGCAACTCCGCTTCGAACATCCAGATCACCGGCAACAGCGTCAGCGACGTGCGCGAAGTCGCGCTCTATTCGGAGTTCGCCTTCGAGGCCGCCGTGATCGCCAACAACACGGTGGACGGCGCCGCCGTCGGCGTTTCCGTCTGCAATTTCAACGAAGGCGGCCGCATCGCGGTGGTCCAGGGCAACATCATCCGCAATCTGATCCCGAAACGACCGATCGGCACCGCGCCGGACGACGACGCCGGCGTCGGCATCTACATCGAGGCGGATTCGTCGGTGACCGGCAACGTGATCGAGAACGCGCCGTCCTATGGCATCGTCGCCGGCTGGGGCAAATACCTGCGCGACGTTGCGATCACCGGCAACGTGATCCGCAAGGCGCAGGCCGGCATCGGCGTCTCCGTGGTGGCGGGTGCCGGCATCGCGCTGGTCAACAACAACATGATCTCGGAGACCCCGCGCGGTGCCGTGGTCGGGCTCGATCACGCGCGTGCCGTGACCTCGGATCTGTCGGCCGACGGCGCGCACCGATTTGCGCAGGTGGTGCTCGGCGGCAATGCGGTGCGGCGATAGCGCGCGGCTGGCAGACGGGCCGTACATCCTTCGAGGTTCGCTCTTGCGGTGCTCCGCACCGCAAGGCTCACGCCTCAGGATAACGGGATATCCTGAGATTGTTGCATCAAAACTTGACAACCCAAACACTGCCGTCATCCTGAGGTGCGAGACACGTGGCGCAGCGCGCCACGTGGGGAGCCTCGAAGGATGATGTTGTGGGCATCTATGTCTACATGCTGCAATGCGCCGACGGCTCTTTCTACATCGGAAGCGCGACCGGTGAAGATACGTCCAAGCGTGTCGATGAGCATAATGCCGGCGCCTATCCGGGATATACCTATTCGAGGCGCCCTGTCGTCCTGGTGTGGTCCGAATATTTCGATCGGATCACCGACGGGATTGCCGCCGAGCGTCAGCTCAAGGGATGGAGCCGCGCCAAGAAGGAAGCGCTCATCCGTTCGGATTGGAAGGCGGTGAGCCAGTTTGCGCGGCGTCGGGCGGGAGCGCCTCGATCGAACAAATAAGCGGCGCGCGGCTGGCAGACGGGCCGTACATCCTTCGAGGTTTGCTCTTGCGGTGCTCCGCACCGCAAGGCTCACGCCTCAGGATGACGGGGTTGGAGAAGTTCGACCGCGCCTTTGATGCCCCTTAGTTAAAACGCGTTCCTGAGCAGGGGGTACTTGGCTTCCAGGCCGTCGAGGCTGAAGGTGAATTCGACGACGCGCTCGGAGGCTGCGACGATCTCGGCGGCAGGCGGAGAGAATTGCGGCAGAAGCGTTGCCGTCTCGGCAGGCGCGGTGAACGACGCCATGGCAGCGGGTGCGGCGAGCGGCGCGATAGGGGCCTCGGTGATCTCTGCGAGGACGTCCGGCTTCGCATCGAGCCTAACCGGCACGGTGGTCTCAGGGACGATGTGCACGGCCTTCGGCTGCACGGTCTGCGCCTGCTGCTCGTGCCGAAACACGCGGGGCATCGTGGCCGGCGACCAACCGAATGCGGACGTCACGCTCGCGGCCGCCTCGGCGACGTCCGCACCGGTCGCGAGCGCGCGCCAGGTCTCGACGGCGCGCTTGGCTTCCTGGATGTTTTCGAGGAATGCGATCTCGGAGTGATAGCGGCGCCAGCGTCCGGTCTCGAACATTTCGGAAAGATGCTGCAGCCGCTGCTCGGCGAGAGCGCACCAACGCGCCG
Source organism: Bradyrhizobium diazoefficiens (assembly GCF_016616425.1). NCBI lineage: Bacteria > Pseudomonadati > Pseudomonadota > Alphaproteobacteria > Hyphomicrobiales > Nitrobacteraceae > Bradyrhizobium > Bradyrhizobium diazoefficiens. The sequence goes on along the minus strand of NZ_CP067101.1, from coordinate 3,103,718 downwards.
CGATGGCGCGGCCAGCAGCCACGGCACGAGCAGACGCGCAATCGGACTCTTGGCGATGTGTCATGAACCAGCCCGTCAGGAGAAAACACGGACGCGGGACGCAACGCACACGAATCAATTTCGACGCGACATGAATATTTTGTGGAAAAGATTTGACTTGTCCAGCAACGACGCGGCATCGGTCGTGAAAATCCGTAGTCGTGCGGATATTTGCTGTGTTTTCGAGTCAAGCTCCGCACGAGCATGACGGGCTTGCGGCGCGTTGCCGAACGGCGTCGGAAACGTCGACGCGATCCTTCAACCGCAAGCTGAACGCATGTGTGGCTTCAAAGGATCGGACGCCCAAAAGAAAAGACCCGTCCGGGGGGACAACCGGACGGGCCGAGCCATATGGGCGCTTGGGGTGGATGGGCGCTCGCGCCTGATATGACTGATGGGGAGGGATGACCGCTCCCACATCATTAGGTCGTGGCAGCCGGCTGAACGTTCAATGCGGGGGTCGCTTTTTTGACTTTCGGCCTCTCGCGCATCTTTGTCGCAACAGCTATCGCGCCGCCGGCCTATCCGTCTGAGAAACCGTGGATTTATCGTCCGCACGCGACAACGAAGGGTGTTCGATTGCGCGGCTTCCTGGCTCCTCGCGACGCTTGCCGGCATCTTCACGTTTTGTTGTCCCGGCCCCAGCCGCGACCGGCGTCGCGCTGTCGGGGGGAACAGCCATGACGGCGGCAAATGCGTCGGCCTGGCCGTCGCCGAAAAGCTCGTCCCGCCCGGGCGGGCCGAGGTCGCGCGCGGTCTTCGCCAGCGTCATGCGCAGCGCTTCCGGCTTCAAGGCGTAGTTGCGCTCGAGCAGCAACGCTGCGACGCCGGAGACATAGGCGGCCGAGAACGAGGTTCCCGACGTCATCTGGTATTTGCCGTCCGGCGCCGGCAGGAAGATGTCGACCCCGGGCGCTGCGAGCGCGATGTAATTGCCACGGTTGGACGCCGTGAACAGCCTGTCCTGTTGATCGGTCGCGCTGACCGCAATCACGTCGGGATTGGCGGCTGGATAGAGCGGCGGCGATTTCGCGCCGGCATTGCCGGCGGCCGCGATCAGCACGAGGCCGCGCGCGGCAGTCGCCGCGATGGCGCGTTCGATCACCGCGTCCTTTGGACCGGCAAAGCTCATGTTGACGATCTGCGCGCCGTGTTCGGCGGCATAATTCAGCGAGCGCAGGATGATGTAGGACGAGCTCTCGGCGCCGCCGCGGGTGGCGCCGAAGGCCCGGATGGCGATGATGCGTGCCTCGGGCGCGCTGCCCATCAGCCGGGCATGGGCAACGATCGCACCGGCGATGCCGGTGCCGTGGACGTGCGGTCCCTCGGCGCTGCCGAGCGCATCGAAATTGTCGGCGACGGAATTGGCAAGCTCGGGATGCCTGGCGTCGATGCCGGAGTCGATCACGGCAACCGTGACGTTGGCGCCGTGGGCCAGCGTATGCGCCTGCGGCAGGCGGAGCTTGGCCAATGCGTATTGCGCGGGATCGCCCTCGCTTGGGATCGTCGATTTCTGGTCCTGGAGCACGTAACGGAAGTTCGGCTGGACCGAGCCCACGCTGCCGTCGGCCGCGAATTCGCGCCGCACCGTCTCGTATGGCCGGCCATCCGCGATGCGGAACAGACCGAACGTGGCCCCGATCAGCGGAAAACTTTCCGAAGAGATGCGCGTCAAGCCGTGGCGGCGGGCGAGCTCGTCGGCATCGCCGGGCGATAGCGTGCCGTCGATCTCCGCAACGAATTCGTTGGCGAAGCTGCGCAGATTGGCGGCGGCCGGCGTGGGATTGCGGCGGCCCTTGCCGGCGCTCCTCTTGCCGGATTTGGCTGACCCGCCGCCGTCTGCATTCGGCTGCGCCAGACATTCGCCGTCGGCATCGCGATAGGGCGCAGTGCAGGCCGGATACAGGTGCGGCGAGTAGCGCGCATAGGGCAGCGCCGTCGTCGGCCGGATGCGCGACGAAATAGTGTGGGGGATGGCCGTGATCGTTCGCGGACCGCGATCGACGGACACCGCCCTGGCGGAGACCGTCGGAGCGACGCGCGAGGCGATGCTAGGAGAGATGGTCGGCGTTCGCGAGGGCACGCTGATCGTGGGCGTGCGCATGATCGCCTGCGCCTGCGCAACCTCGACGCCGAGACAGGCCGTGAGCAGCAGCGCGGCTCCGACCGACGGGGCGTAGGCACCGGCACGCACCCTGTTCTCCGACTTGCCTGTCATCGGTTCAGCGGCGCGCCTAGGGCGACGCGACGGCAAGGTTGACGAACGTCTCGCGCTGCATCTTGCCGAGCACCGAAGCGAGCTCGTCCTGGCTCATGGCCTTGTCGAACTGGAGGCGGAACATGCCGCCCTTGGCCGCGTCGATGATCGAGGCGTGATAGCTGTCGAGCAGCCCGGTGATGTCGGCGACCCGCGCCTCGGGCGTGAAGCGCACCAGCGCGCGCGCCGGCGCAGCCGTGCTGCCAAGCTCGCGTGTGATCGGCGCGCTGGTCGAGAGCGAAGCGGTCTGGAAGGTCGCCGGCTGGTTCTTCATCAGAACGGCGCCGATGATTCCGGCTTGCAGCACGAGCACGACGGCGCCAAGGCTCGCCGACCACGCCAGCACGCGCGGCGACAGGCTCGCGAAGAAGGTCGAGACGCGCGCCGACAGCGGCAGCGAGCCGCTCGCCCGCACCGGCTCGGCGTCGATCGCGGCGAACAGCTTCTGCATCGCGCGCGCCGACGGAGCACCCAGGCTCTCGTTCAGATGAATGGTTTCTTCGTACTCGCCGCGGATCGCGGCATATTGCCTCGCAAGCTCGGGATCGCGTGCCAGCGCTTCCTCGACCCGGCGGGCATCGCGCGCGTTCAGCGTGCCGGCGGCGTGCCAGGGCAGCAGCAGTTCAATTTCACTGGGCTCTTGCTCCAGCATCTTCTTGCTCAAAGCCATCATGGCCAGCCTCGCTCAACGCCGGCTGCCTTCAGCAGTTCGGCCAGTTTCTTGCGCGCATAGAACAAGCGCGTCTTCACAGTGTTCTCCGGTATCCCGACGATTTCGGCCACCTCTTCCACGGACTTCTCGTGGTAGTAGACGAGATCGACGATTTCCCGGTGGTCCGGCGAGAGGCCCGTCAGACACTCCCGCAACGCTTCACTGGTATCCTTCTTCTGCACCACCGTTTCCGGATCGTCGGACGTATCCTCGATCGCGTTCGCGGCGTCGTCGTCCAACTCAAAATCCTTTCTGCGCCGGAGCGCAGACAAGGCCTTGAAGCGGGTGATTGCCAGCAGCCAGGTGGAAACGGCGGATCGGCCCTCGAACTTGCCGGCCTGACGCCAGACGTCGAGAAACACCTCGCTGATGAGGTCTTCCGCCACCTGCTCGTGCCGCACGAGCCTGAGCCCGAACCTGTAGACCCTGACATGGTGCCGCCCGTACAGCACCTGCATGGCGAGCCGGTCACCTTGAGCGATCCTCGCGATCAGGATCTCGTCCGAAGCCGCCTGGGTCACGCTCAAAGGCCGTCTCGCAAGATTGGTCGGGTCGATGCGGCGGACGGTTCGACGGGAGGTGCAAAATTCTTCAACTTACCGCAGTCATACGGGTATCTGTGTGATCCACACCACATACCCGCGTTTTTCTTGTTCCGCCCGCCGCCATCGACCGCCACAATCCAGATCGGTAACATAATACTGAAATACTTCCCTGCGGAATGCCTGTCCGGCACAGGCGGCCCCGGCCTCGTCCAGTTCCATGGCAGGGCCTGCACGACATATGTCTCGCCAGGCCCGGCTTAGGCTCGATCGGATCGCAAACAGATGCCCGAGCGCCGGCAAAATTGCTCCCCCAGCCCATCACCTTGTTCCGGGCTGCACCGTTCGGATTCGATTTCGAAGATACCAAACCTAAAGGCTTGCCACGTAGATCTTTACGCTGACATCTACCAGTGGCGGGGACCATGAGCACGGCCGCGACGTCCTTTCCGGAGAGGAATGCCCCTGAGGTCGCGGATCTCGTCCTCTTGCCCGAGGCAGCAGCTCCCGAAGTCCTGGCGCGCCGGCCCCGGCAGCGCCGCCAGATGTACATCGGCCAGGCGGCGAGCTATTCGCTGGGCGCCTCGGTCCTGCTGCTCTACGCCTATGGCGGCGCGGTCACGATGGCCGTTCCATCGCTGTTCTGGCTCGGCGGCCTCCTGATCATCGGCACGTTCACGGTGCTGTCCGAAGCCGGCTTCGGCGACCGGTTCGAGGATCATTACCTCACTGTCTTCCAGATCTCGGCCCATATGGCGTTGCAGCTGTTGTTCCTGATCGCAGTGCCGACGGTCGGGGTCGCGTTCATCGCCGTGCTGTTTCTGATCTTCGCGTTCGGCACGCTGCGGATGACTTCGAGCCAGGCGATGGTCACCTGGGGCCTTGCCACCTGCGGGCTTGCCTTGGTCTTCCTGGGCTCGGACCTGCCGATCGGACTGCCGGTGACGACCCGGCTGGAACGAGCCGCCTCGATGCTCTGCTTCGTGCTGGTGATCGGCCAGTGCGCCTTTCTCGGCCTGTTCGGCGCCAGCCTGCGCAAGATCCTGTACCGGCGCAGCATCGAACTGAAGGCTGCCTATCGGCGCATCGAGGAGCTGGCCGAGCTCGACGAACTCACCGGCTCGTACAACCGCCGCTGCATCATGCGTCTTCTCGACGCCGAGATCGAAAAGTCGCGGCAGGCGTCGATGCCTTGCGCCATCGCGCTGATCGATCTCGACTGGTTCAAGCGCATCAACGACGCCCACGGCCATCCCGTCGGCGACGAGGTGCTGCGTACCTTCGCAATCACCATTTTCGCCAACATCCGCCCAGCCGACTGCTTCGGCCGCTACGGCGGCGAGGAATTCCTGCTGCTGCTGCCGGACACGTCGGGCGATGCCGCGCAACGCATGCTCGAGCGTTTGCGGAGCATCGTCGCCGATCTCGACTGGAGCGCATTCTCCCTAAGCATGCGCGTGACCATTTCCGCGGGCGTCGTGCCGCTGCGCGACCTCGATACTGCCGACACATTTCTCGCGCGCGCCGACTGCGCGCTCTATTCCGCCAAGGCGCAAGGGCGCAACCGCATTGCGACGAGCTGACAAATCCATTTTTTTCCGGTGCGACAAGAGCCGTCGCCGGACCGAACGCTCCAGGACAGGGCAATGAGATCCAAATCCGCAAAAACATCCGGGAATCTGCTCGAGGAATTGCAGGCTGCGCTGTCGCACGGCACCGTCGCGCGCCGGGTCGAGACGCTCCGCCGCGTCACCGATCTCTTCGTGGGCAGCTCGGTGGACTATTCCGAGGACCACATCCGCGTGTTTGACGACGTGCTCCAGTGTCTGATCGAGCAGATCGAGACGTCGGCCAAGGCGCTGCTCGCCGACCGCCTCGCACCGATCGCGGCCGCGCCGCCGAAGATCATTCGCACGCTCGCGCTCGACGAGGTCATCGAGGTCTCCGGCCCCGTGCTGTCCAAATCGGAACGGCTGGACGAAGCGACCCTGCTCGAGATCGCGCGCACGAGGGGCCAGGCGCATCTCAAGGCGATCTCGCTGCGGCGGGTGCTGTCGGAAGCGCTTACCGACGTGCTGGTGGCGCGCGGCAACGAGGACGTGGTGCAGTCGACCGTCAGCAATTCGGGCGCGCGCCTCTCCGAGGGAAGCCTCGCCGAGCTCGTCACCCGCGCCGAACGCGACGACGACCTTGCAACCTGCATCGGCCTGCGGCCCGACCTGCCGCGTCATCATTATTTGAAGCTGGTCGCGAAAGCGTCATCTAGCGTGCGCAGGAAGCTCGAGGCCGCGCATCCGGAACTCGCGGACGAAGTGTCGAGCGTGGTCCAGGAAACGGCCCAGAGGATCCGCGCCGCCGCCATGACGAAGCGAACCGAGATGGCGCGCGCGTTGGTGAAATCGCTGCATGAGGACGGCCGCCTCAACGAAATCCAGGTCACCACTTTCGCCGAGCAGGGCAAGTTCGACGAAACCAATGCGGGGCTCGCGGCGCTCGCGGGCGTCGCGGTCGAGACCGCCGAGACCATGATGATCGAAAGCCGCACCGAGGGCGTGATGATCCTCGCCAAGGTCGCGGGCATGTCCTGGCCGGGCGTGCGCGCCATCATCGCCATGCGCGAGAGGCTCTCAGGCGGCTCGCAGACCGACATTCTGACGCTGCGCGACACCTACGAGGCACTGCGCTCATCGACTGCGCAGCAGGTGCTGCGCTTCCACCGCATGCAGCAGGGCACGACGCCGGCCTGAGGCCGGCTCGTCAGTAGCGCAGGACCTTGGACCCCACCAGCGCCCCGATCGCCGTCACAAGCGCGGTCGCGAGCGTGTACCAGGTCGCGACGAACAGCGGCGAATCGTCGGTGCAGTGCGAGGCGTAGAGCGTCGCAGCCAATCCTGCCGACACCAGACCGGCGAGCGCACCCGCGAGCGCAGGACGCGAGGGCGCGCCGTGGCGCAGGCCGAACAGCGCTGCTGCAAGCAGCGGCAGCGACATCGCAGGGATCGCCGACAGACACACGCGCGAGTTCTTGCCAACCAGCCGCATCGTCATCGGCATGGCCGGCGCCATCATCGCCTCGCTGCCGATCGCAACCGCGAGCAGGCCGACCGGAAGCAGCAGCAGCCAGCCCCAGCCGCGCATTAAGGCTTCGGGGCGCGACAGATGCAGGCTGACGATGATCGCGGGGATCGCGAGCGACAGCGTGACCGCGAACTTCATGTCGAAGAACGGGTTGTGCATGGCCGTCATCACGTCCGGCCGCACGCCGAGGAAGGTCGCGAAAATCAGGATCGAGAAGGGCGCTGCCACCAGCAGCGCCATGACAAGCACGGCGCCAACGCGCGGCGCGCGATGGGCGTTGTCGGCTGCGAGCGAGCGAATGAGTTGGTCGGTATCCATGACTAGAAGTCCCGCAGTTTAGCGGTCAGTGCGGCAAGTCCGCGATGCAGTGCGACCCGCACCGCGCCTTCGCTCATCGAAAGCTTCGCCGCCGTGTCCTTGATCGAGGCGCTCTCGACCGCGATCGATTGCAGCACGTCGCGCTGGCGCTGCGGCAGCGTGTTGAGCTGGGCTGCGACCTCGCCCGCTGACGCGGTCTCCTGCGGTGCCTCGCCCGGCAGCGTCTCGGCGAAATCGTCAATGTTGACGAAGACGCGCCTGCCGCGTCGCCTGAGCGCGTCGATCAGCTTGTTGCGGGCGATCGCGAACAGCCAAGGCGCGACGGGGGCCTCGCTGTCCCAGGTGTGCCGCTTCAGGTGCACCGCCAACAATATCTCCTGCACGATATCCTCGGCCTGGTCGGGAGGTTGCCCGGCCCGCGCCAAGCCACGCCTCGCCGCGGCGCGCAGCACCGGCGTGACCGCCTTCAACAGGCGATGATATGCCGCATCATCGCCTGCCATGGCCGACCGCATCAGGCCGGTCCATTCGTCCTCACGTCCGCGCACGGGCGCCCCTCACCAAGCAATTCGGCCGTTAGTTCAATTTGTTACGCGGGCGCTCCAGGATCACGATTTCGTGATCCAAGCCGGACCTCGCAACCGATACGACACGCAAATGTCTGCGACGGCTCATAACACCGATCGGCCCGTCCCGCACCCGCGGCCGGCTGCGCGGAGGCCCGGTATGCCCCGCTTTTGCCAGCTGTAGCCCGAAGATTCCCATTTTCTGCCCCGCTGTCGTCACGTCCCGGGGTCTCTGTTCGTTCCCGGGACGGGCGGAATTGGGGAGATCGTCAACATGATGAAAGCCAGCGGGCGCGCGGCACTGATCCTTCTTGCCGGCCTTTTCGTGCTGTTCGGAGGCGTCGCACAGGCGGCGCCGGGCCAAGCCACAGGCGGTAAATCGGACGGCGCGGCCAAACAGGCTGATGCGGCCAAGCCGAGCAAGCACCGGCGCCATGAGTCACGCCGCACCAGCAGCAGCAAGACGGCACAGAAATCCGACGACAAGGCCGACAAGGACGATGCCAAGGCCGAGGAGCCGAAGGCCGACAACGACGTGCCGGCCTCGAGCCAGATGCCGCCGGCGGTCGTCGACGCCAAGGCGCAGGTCGCCGCCGATCCGCCGACTGCGGCCTCCGCGTTGACGGACCGCGCCAACGACAATGTCCAGGCAGCGGCCGATAATACCGACGCCGCCGCTGCCGAGGGCCAGGTCGTCGCATCCGATCAGCCCAACGACATCGACCGCGCCCTGCAACAGGACAACCCGTCCGCGCAGAAGGCGGTGATTGCCGCAACCGAGGCGCAGCCCCGGCCGGCGCCGGTGATGGCTAGCAGCCAGCAGAGCTCGGCCTGGGACCAGAGCTCCTTGATCGGCAAGATATTCATCGGCGTCGGCACGCTGCTGACGCTGGCCTCCGCCGCACGCATGTTCATGGCGTGATCCCGGCCTGGTTCCTGGCTTGAGAGACCTCTGCCGGAACGCGCATCTCGCTGCGTGTTCCGGCGGCCTTTGGCCCCCTTGAAGCCCACCGCGCCAGCGGGCACATTGCTCGCCCAATCAAAGCGCGGGTGGAGCATGAGCACGTTCGAACACATCATCGTCGAAAGCAAAGGCGCGGTCGGCATCATCAAGCTGAACCGGCCGAAGATGCTCAACGCACTCTCCTTCGGCGTCTTCCGCGAGATCGCCGCGGCGGTCGACGATCTCGAGGCCGATGACGCCATCGGCTGCATCGTCGTGACCGGCAGCGAGAAGGCCTTTGCCGCCGGCGCCGACATCAAGGAGATGCAGCCGAAGGGCTTCATCGACATGTTCTCCGAGGACTTTGCGGCAATCGGCGGCGATCGCCTCGCGCGTTGCCGCAAGCCGACGATTGCGGCGGTTGCCGGCTATGCGCTCGGCGGCGGCTGCGAGCTCGCCATGATGTGCGACGTCATCATCGCCGCCGACACCGCAAGGTTCGGCCAGCCCGAGATCACGCTCGGCACCATTCCCGGTATCGGCGGCACCCAGCGCCTGACGCGCGCGATCGGCAAGTCCAAGGCAATGGACCTGTGCCTCACCGGTCGCATGATGGATGCGGCGGAAGCCGAGCGCTCAGGCCTCGTCAGCCGCATCGTGCCCGCTGACAAGCTGATGGACGAGGTGGTGGCGGCAGCCGAGAAGATCGCCGCGATGTCGCGCCCTGCGGCCGCGATGGCCAAGGAAGCGGTGAACCGCGCCTTCGAGACCACGCTCGCCGAGGGCATGAGCGTCGAGCGCAACCTGTTCCACTCGACCTTCGCGCTGGAAGATCGCTCCGAGGGCATGGCGGCGTTCATCGAGAAGCGCAAGCCGGTGAACAAGAACCGGTAACGCCGGCGAACGGTCAGGCTGGTGTAAGGCTCTGCCGCATTCCCGCAGACCTCTGTGACGAAGCTGCAACAAGCACGGATTTCATGGGGGTTTTCCCCGCGGCAGTTTGCCTGCGGGACCCCGGCTGGTTAAACAGCTAAGAGGCCACCGTCGGCGGGGGCGGACAGCCGGGGTTAAGCGGGATTACATGATTGGGCGTACCGCCAGAGCTGGTCGCGCGATGACGCGGCATCGATCGGGCGTGGGTCCCGTGTTTGCGACATGGACCACGCTGGCGTTCTGCTGCGGCCTGCCCTCCGCCGGCTGGGCCGAAGCCCTGCCGGATGCGCTGGCCAAGGCCTACCAGACCAACCCGCAACTCAATGCCGAGCGCGCGCGGCAGCGCGCGACCGACGAGAACGTGCCGCAAGCGCTTGCCGGCTACCGGCCGCAGATCGTGGCGAGCCTCAGCGCCGGCCTGCAATCGGTGCGCAATCTCCTGCCCGACAACACGATCCAGACCGGCAATCTGAAGCCATGGATCATCGGCGTCACCGTGACGCAGACCCTGTTCAACGGCTTCCGCACCGCCAACAGCGTGCGGGCCGCGGAACTCCAGGTGCAGTCGGGCCGCGAGGCACTGCGCAATGTCGGCCAGGGCGTGCTGCTCGACGCGGTCACCGCCTACACCAACGTGCTCGCCAACCAGTCGCTGGTCGAGGCGCAGCGGTCCAACGTCGCCTTCCTGCGCGAGACGCTCTCGGTCACCCAGCGCCGCCTCAACGCCGGCGATGTCACGCCGACCGACAGCGCGCAGGCCGAGGCGCGCCTCAACCGCGGCCTCGCCGACCTCAACGCAGCCGAAGTCGCGCTCGCCATCAGCCAGGCGACCTATGCGCAAGTGATCGGCAATTCACCGTCGCAGCTTCGGCCCGCCGAGGTCGTCGATCGCTATCTGCCGAAGAGCCGCGAGGACGCCATAACGATGGCGATCCGCCAGCATCCGGCGGTGATGGCCGCGAGCTTCGACGTCGATGTCGCCTCCACCAACATCCGCATCGCCGAAGGCACGCTGCTGCCGAGCGCCACGATCCAGGGCAGCGCCAGCAAGAGCCGCAACAACGACCCGACGCTCGGCACCTTCGCGGAAGACCAGGCTTCAATCGTCGCCAATGTCACCGCGCCGATCTACGATGGCGGGCAAGCCGCGTCGCAGACAAGGCAGGCCAAGGAGGTCACGGCACAGAGCCGGCTCGTGCTCGACCAGGTGCGCAACCAGGCGCGCACCGCGGCCGTGAGCGCCTGGGTTGCCAATGAAGGAGCCAAGATCGCGGTCTCGGCCTCGGAATCCGAAGTGAAAGCTGCGACCGTCGCGCTGCAGGGCGTGCAGCGCGAGGCGGCCGGCGGACAGCGCACGACGGTGGACGTGCTGAACTCGCAGGCCGATCGGATCCAGGCCAAGGCCCGCCTGATCGGCGCATTGCGCGACCGCGTGATCGCCTCCTACACGCTGCTCAGCGCCGTCGGGCATCTCGACGTCAAGACGCTGAACCTGAACACACCGGACTACCTGCCCGAGCTGCATTACCACCAGGTCCGCGATGCCTGGCACGGCCTGCGCACGCCGTCGGGGCAGTAGGCATCCGGCAGCGCCTCCAGACCCGGTGTGGCTCGCCGTTTCGACGCGGCGCGCCTGCCTCTTTGACACTATGTAGAGCCTTTGAGCTACAGTCGCACCCCTTACCGAGGTGCGGCAGACCAGACATTTTTCGGAGTGGCTGGACCGCCTCAAGGACGCCAATGCGGTCGCCCGGATCACGGCTCGCATTCGCCGCATGGAGTTGGACAATCCCGACGACAGCAAGAACGTGGGCCGCAACGTCCGAGAAATGCGCATCGACTACGGCGCGGGCTACCGGATCTATTATGTGCAGCACGGAACGCAGATCATGATTCTGCTATGTGGCGGCGACAAGCGGACGCAACGACAAGACATCAAGCTAGCCCAGCAACTAGCGGAGACATTGTGATGCCAAAGGTAGTAAAAACGACGGCCAAAACGGCATCCAAGACGACACGTTTCGACGCCGCCGACTATCTCGACACTGAAGAGCGCCAGGCGGCCTATATCGCGGCCGCGCTGGAAACCGGCGACGCCGATTTCGTGCGCGACGCGCTCGGCCTCGTCGCGCGAGCGCGCGGCATGAGCACGATAGCAAAGAAGGCCGGCTTAAACCGCGAAAGTTTGTACAAGGCGCTCGGAGAGACCGGAAATCCCGAGTTCGGGACGGTCATGCGCATTGTCGGGGCGTTGGGCCTGACACTATCAGCCCAACCCGCGACAAGCGGACGAATGTCAAAGCGCCATCGCGCCGCCTGAGAGAATCCGCCCCGAAACGTTGTGGTCGCCGTCACCGTCCATCAGACCGGTTCGAGCAATCCCGGGGTAGGCAGCCGCCCATTTCGGCGCCGACGCGGTAGCTACGAAGCCGGCAATCGCGAGGGCCGCAGTCTCGCGAAAGATGAGGCGTGGCTGACCGGCCTGTCCTGCCCGGTCGTGCGCGTCGACGGCTCACGCCCGCTTGCGGACCTCGTTGAGGAGCTATGCAGCGACGCAAAGCGGTTGCCAAGCTGATGTGATACTATCCGGACATCATCTTCAAATAACGAAGCAGGGAGGAAAACCATGCTCAGCCGACGCGGCGTCCTGTTCGCCTCCCTTGCGGCCGGAGCAGCCATGACCAGCAAAGCCCACGCACGTGCCTCTCAGCCCGCGACACCGGTCAATTTCGACGTCCCCGCCCATGCCTGCGATTGCCACACCCACATCCATGGCGATGTCGAAAAGTTTCCGTTCTTCGCAGGCCGCGTCTACACGCCGGAGCCGGCAAGCCCCGACGAAATGGCCGCCCTGCACAAGGCGCTGCATATCGAGCGCGTGGTGATCGTCACGCCGAGCGTCTACGGCACCGACAACTCCTCGACCCTGTTCGGTATGAAGGCGCGCGGCGCAACCTCGCGCGGCGTGGCCGTGATCGACGACAAGACCACCGAGGCGCAGCTCGATACGATGCAGCAGGAAGGCTTCCGCGGCATCCGCATCAATCTGGCGACCGGCGGCATCAGCGATCCCAATGTCGGCCGCGCCCGCTTCACCGCGGCCGTCGAGCGCATGAAGGCGCGCGGTTGGCACGTGCAGCTCTATACGACGCTGCCGATGATTTCCGCGATCAAGGACCTCGTGCTGGCCGCGCCCGTGCCCGCCGTGTTCGATCATTTCGGCGGGCTCGAGGCGTCGCTCGGGCTGGAGCAGCCGGGATTTGCCGACCTGGCCGCGCTCGTCAAGTCCGGCAAGGCCTATGTGAAGATCTCCGGCGCCTATCGCTCGTCGAGGCTCGCGCCCGACTATCAGGACATGGCGCCCTATGCGCGTGCGCTGATCGCGGCAAATGCCGACCGCGTCGTCTGGGGCACCGACTGGCCGCATCCGGATTCCAGTCACGTCGAGGGACGCAAGCCCACCGACATCGCGCCCCTCTATCAGATCGACGACGGCCGCCTGCTCAACCAGCTCCCGGTGTGGGCGCCGGATGCCGATGTGCGCAAGAAGATCCTCGTCGACAACCCCGCACGACTCTACGGGTTCTGACGATCAGCGCGCGCGGCGCGAGAAGAACGAGATCAGGACCGGCAACGTCACGAGGATCACGACCGGCGCCAGCATCATGCCGGTGACGACGACGACCGCGAGCGGCTTTTGCACCTGCGAGCCGATCCCCTCCGACAGCGCCGCCGGCAGCAGGCCGACGCCAGCGACGACGCACGTCATCAGCACCGGCCGGAGCTGCAGCTCACCGGTACGCACCACCGCGCTCATGCGGTCCATGCCCTCTTCGATGAGCTGGTTGAATTGCGACAGGATGATGATTCCGTCCATCACGGCGATGCCGAACAGCGCGATGAAGCCGATCGCTGCGGAGACACTGAACGCCGTACCGGAGATCAAGAGGCCCAGCACGCCGCCAAAGATCGCCATCGGGATCACGCTCATTGCCAGCAGCGTGTCGGTCATCGAGCCGAAATTGAACCAGAGCAGCACGCCGATCAGCGCCAGCGAGATCGGCACCACGATCGACAGCCGCCGGATCGCGTCCTGGAGATTGCCGAATTCGCCGACCCATTCCATGCGCGAGCCGGGCGGCAACTGCACCTGCTCCGCTATCTTGTCCTGCGCCTCGCGGATCGCACTGCCGAGGTCGCGCTCGCGCACCGAGAACTTGATCGGCAGATAGCGCTCCTGCTGCTCGCGATAGATGTAGGCCGCGCCGGAGACGAGGCTGATGTTGGCGAGCTCGCTAAGGGGAATCTGCGTGACGGTGCCGTTCGGCCCGGGCGCGCCGATGCGCAAATTCTGGATCGCCTCGGCACTCCGGCGGTATTCCGGCGCGAGGCGGACGATGATCGGGAAGTGACGATCGGAGCCGGCCTCGTAGAGATCTCCCGCCGTGTCGCCGCCGATCGCGACCTTGATGGTCGCGTTGATGTCGCCGGGAGTAAGCCCATAGCGCGCGGCCTTGGCGCGGTCGATGTCGATCTGAACGGTCGGCTGGCCGAGCGACGTGAACACCGCAAGATCGGTGACGCCCTGCACGGTGGCCAGCACCGACTTGATCTTGTTGGCGGTGTCGGTGAGCGCCTGAAGATCGCTGCCGAACAGCTTGATCGAGTTCTCGCCCTTCACGCCGGAGACGGCTTCGGATACGTTGTCCTGGAGATATTGCGAGAAGTTGAACTCGACGCCGGGAAAGCGGTCATCGAGCTGCTTGAGCAGTTCCGCGGTCAGCTCTTCCTTGTCGTGCGTGCCGGGCCATTGGCTCGCGGGCTTAAGCGGCGCGAAGAACTCGGCGTTGAAGAAGCCGGCTGCGTCGGTGCCGTCGTCAGGACGACCGTGCTGCGATACCACGGACTCGACCTCGGGCCGGGCGAGGATCGTCTTGCGCATCTCGTTGACGTAGGAATTGCCTTCCTGGAGCGAGATGGTCGGCGGCAGCGTGGCGCGGATCCAGAGATTGCCCTCTTCCAGCTTGGGCAGGAATTCGAGGCCGAGCAGCCGGCCGAGCGCCACCGTCATCAGCACGAGGCCGACGGCCCCGCCGAGCACGATGGCGCGGTTTGCGACCGCCCATTGCAGCAACGGCGAATACAGCCGGTGCAGGATCAGCATGACCCTGGTCTCGGTTTCCTCGACATGCGCGGGCAGGATGATCGCGGACAACGCCGGCGTGACGGTGAACGTCGCAAGGAGCCCGCCGGCCAGCGCATAGGCATAGGTCCGCGCCATCGGCCCGAAGATATTGCCCTCAACGCCGGAGAGCGTGAACAGCGGCAGGAAGGCCGCGATGATGATCGCCGCGGCGAAGAAGATCGAACGCGAGACGTCGGCGGCCGCGCTGAGGATGGCGTGGCTCTTCATGCCAAACAGCGTCTCATCGGACATATGCTCGGCTTGCGACATCGGCGTCGTTTGCGTCAGACGGCGGAAGATCGCTTCCACCATGATGACGGTGGCATCGACGATCAGACCGAAATCGATCGCTCCGACCGATAGCAGGTTCGCCGATTCCCCGCGCAGCACCAGGATGATGACGGCAAAGAACAGCGCGAACGGAATGGTGGCGCCGACGATCAGCGCACTGCGCAGGTCGCCGAGAAAGATCCACTGCAACAGCACGATCAGCAGAATGCCGACCACCATGTTGTGCAGCACGGTGTGGGTGGTGAGCTCGATCAGGTCGCCGCGGTCGTAGATGCGCTCGATGCGCACGCCGGGCGGCAGGATGCTGGAATCGTTGATGGTCTGGACGAGCTGGTGGACACGCTTGATGGTTGGCGAGCTCTGCTCGCCGCGCCGCATCAGGACGATGCCCTGCACGATGTCGTCGGACTCGTCAAGGCCGGCGATGCCGAGACGGGGTTTCTGGCCGACGGTGACGGTGGCGACGTCCTTGACCAGCACCGGATTGCCGCCTGTCTGCGCCACCATAGTATTGGCGAGATCGTCGATCGACCGGATCAGGCCGACGCCGCGCACGACGGCCGATTGCTGGCCGATATCGACGGTGTTGCCGCCGACATTGACGTTGGAATTGCCGACCGCCTGGAGCAATTGCGGCAGCGTCAGACCGTTGGCGACCAGCTTGCTGAAGTCGACCTCAAGCTCGTAGGTCTTGCTCTTGCCACCCCACCCGGCGACGTCGATGACCCCTGGCACGGCGCGAAAGCGGCGCTGAAGGATCCAGTCTTGAATCGTCTTGAGATCGAGTACGCTGTAGTTCGGTGGCCCGACGAGACGGTAGCGGAAGATCTCGCCGACCGGGCTGAGCGGCGATATCTGGGGCTGCACGTTGCCGGGCAGCGGCGCCAGCTGAGCCAGGCGGTTCAAAACCTGCTGCAGGGCCTCGTCATAGGTGTAGGCGAAGGAGAACTGGAGTTTGACGTCGGAGAGGCCGTAGAGCGAGATGGTGCGAATGGTCGTCAGATTCTTCAGACCTGCGACCTGGGTCTCGATCGGGATCGTGATGTAACGCTCGATCTCCTCCGCCGACAGCCCCGGGCTCTGCGTCACGATGTCGACCATCGGCGGGGTCGGATCGGGATAGGCCTCGATGTTGAGCTGGTTGAACGCGATCAGGCCGCCGATCAGCACGACGACGAACATCCCGACCATCAGGAAGCGCCGGTTGACGGCAAGGGCGACGAGACGATCCATTCAGGCTTCAGTTTGTCTTGAGTTTTCTTGGGTCGTCGATCAGCTGCCGGACGCTGCGCGGTCGATGAACAGGCTGCCTTTGGTGACGATCTGCTCGCCGGGCTTCAGATTGCTGGTGACCTCGACGAAGTTGCCGTTGATGAGACCGGTCTTGATCTGGCGCAACTCGACCGATTTGTCCTCGCGCGCGACCCAGATGCGGACCTTGTCGGCTTCATAGATCAACGCCTGTTTCGGCACCGCCGGCGCGGCACGGTCGCCGGCCGAATAGATCGTGACGTTGGCGAACATTTCGGGCTTCAGCAGGCCGTCCTTGTTGTCGATGGTGGCGCGGACCAGCAGGCGGCGGGTGTTGGGGTCGATCGCGGCGGCGACGTAGTTGATTTTGGCGGTCAGCGGCCGACCCGGCAGCGCCATCACGTTGACGGTGATGTCCTGGCCGACGCACACCGCGGCCGCATCGCCCTCGCGCACGAAGGCGGTGAGCCAGACGGTGGAGAGGTCGCCGATCACGAAGACCGGATCGCTGGCGCCGGAATTGACATACTGGCCCGGGCCGATCTTGCGCTGCACGACCGTGCCGGAGATCGGCGCATAGATGGTGATCTCCCGATCGATGACGCCCTTGTCCTGGAACGCCTTGATGGCCTCGTCGGTGAAGCCGAGGATGCGCAGCTTGTTGCGCGCGGCTTCCAGCGCGGTCCCCGAGGAACGCATGTCGTTCCGCGCCTGAACCTGAGTCGCTTCCGCCTGCTGATAATCCTTCAGCGGAATGGCATGGCCCTCATAGAGGTCCTTGGCGCGCTTGAACTGGATGTCGGAGAGCTCGAGCGCCGATTTCGCCTTGTTCTGCGAGGTCATCGCCGCGATGAAATCGTTCTGGGCCTGCACGGTGTCGGCGGCCTCGATCGTGAACAGCGGTTGGCCCTGCTTCAGCATCTCACCCGGCTTGGCCAGCAGCTTGGTGACGCGGCCCGAATAGGGCGAGAACACCGGCGTCGAGCGGTCTTCGTCGACGGCGACCTTACCCTCGGTGACGTATTCGGCGCGGAAGGTCCTGGCCTTGACCGGCTCGATCGTCAGCGTCGCCCATTCGGACGGCGTCGGCATGAAGTTCTGCGCATTCCTGCGCGACTGGCTGGAGATCTCGGAATGCTTCTTTTCCTTGGGCGCCAAGGAGCGAAAGGCGTAGGCACCGGCGCCGACACCGGCAACAGCCAGTAAAACTACGGATGCGATCATCCGCCGTTTTGTAAACAGCTGCAATTTTTTGGTACGTTCAACTACCATGGGGTCCGGTGGTGTCTGCGGCGATCTCGGCAGATGACTGCCTCGCGGTTGCGCTAATAGTGCCGAATTCCGATTTCAAACAACCTAAAAAACGCCGGGCGCCTTTCGGTTCGCGTTAAAATTTCGCGATGTGTCAGCTTCATGTCAGCTTCGCAGCGGCCACTGTGCCGGATGACTGCCGAGCGGCATCGCCGGACGATTCCATTGCGCCGGTGTCGTCGACAGCAGCGCCGAATGGCGCACCGCCTTCAGCATGCCGAAGCCAGATGGCATGCTCTCGATGAACGCTGCATGTACGGCCTCGCCCGTAAGATCCGGGGTGTTCAGTCCGCCGTCGAGCCGACCGAGATTCCAGAGCCAGCGTCCGGTCTGCGCCAACGACACGCGCACGTGCCAACTGCCGCCGTCGCAGGCCTGGCGCGCTCTGGCCATCATCGCGCCGAACGCCATCAGATAGCCGGTGGCGTGGTCGAGCATCTGCGCCGGCAGTTCCTTGGGACCATCGAAGCCCGCGGCCAGCCCTTCCGCATGATTGAATCCGGTCGTGGTCTGCACGAGGGAATCGAAGCCACGCCGTTCGCCCCAGGGGCCGGTGTGGCCATAGGCCGACAGCGTCACATAGACGATGCCTGGATTGATGTTCGCTGCATCCTCCGGCGCGAAGCCGAGGGCGGCAAGCGCATGCGGGCGATAGCCTTGCGAGAAGATGTCGGCGTCCTTCAGCAGTTCGCGCAATTGGGCCCTGCCCGTCTCGCGCTTCAGCTCGATGAAGGCGGTGAGCTTGCCGCGGCTAGTATCGATGGTAAGCCAGGGGATGGCGGGCAGCTCCGGCCCTGACACCAGCAGCACATCGGCACCATGCGCAGCGAGCGTGCGGCCGGCGACGGGGCCTGCGATGACGCGGGAGAGATCGAGCACGCGAAGGCCCGAGAGCGGACGATCGCCTTTCGGCCACGGTTTTGGCGGGGCTTCGCCGATCTTCTCGATCGAGATCAGCGGCAATTGCGCGAGCGCACGCGCCTGCGGCAGCGCAGACCATTCGTCGTAGCTCCGCATCAAGGCAACCACGCCGCCCGCGGCATAAGCCGCGGTTTCAAAATCCTCGCCCCTCCATTGCATCAGGGCCGCCTGCACCTTGTCGCGCTCAGGTTCGCAAGCAAGCACGCTGCAAACGGCGGCGCGATGGTGCGGGAAGTTGGTGTGGCAGCGGACGAAGCTGTTGTCGCCGGTCTTGTAGACGCCGGCGATGGCGTCCCAGGCCGGCGGCGGCGGCTTGTCGTCGAGCCGCAGATAGCGCTCCGAGCGGCATTCGGCGACGGCGTGGCGCATGTCGACGGAGACGTCCTGCGTCTGTCCGCTGCGCAGCCGCCAGATCTCTGCAGCGGCGAGGCCTGCGGCGGCGATCGTCGTCTGTCCGGCGACAGCAACACGAAACGAGGACGGGACCTGGGGCTCCGCGCCGGTCAGCCGCACGCGTTCCAGCGCGGCGGCGTCGCCGCCGGCGGAGGTCCAGATGTCCATGAGGATACCGGCTGGGCTTTGCATGGCCGCTTCTCTCCCTTAGGTTTTGCGACCATTCCATTAGCACGGAAAGGGCTGCAATGGCCGCCATCGATCCCCTCACCGCAGGCGCCGTGTTCGTCGCAACGGCGGCCACCGACGCGGTCTACGTCATGTTCACCTCGGCCGTGGTCGCACGCAGGCGCGTGCCGGCTGCGAGCTGGAGTGCGATCTGGTACCTGCTCTCCTCCTATGCCGTGATCAGCTACACCGAGAACGCCTTCTATGTCGCTTTCGCCGCGATCGGCTCCTGGGTCGGCGCCTATACATCCCTGACCTTCCTGCACCGCCCGCCCGGCGGCCCGCCGGTAGGCGCTGCGCCGGAGTGAGGCAAGCGCACCGTTTCCACACCGTCATTGTTGTGCGCTGCTTCGCTGCAGCCACCGTCACCGAACTGCGGGCGAGCGGCGTCAATGCTGTGGGCGGCGCAGAACGTTGGTTCAGGCGCTCCCTCCGCCGTCATGGCCGGGCTTGTCCCGGCCATCCACGCGCGTCAGAGGACGCAGAAAGACGTGGATGCCCGGGTCAAGCGCGGGCATGATGACCGTGGGAGTCGATAATCGTTCGACAAACTCGTCATTGCGAGCGCAGCGAAGCAATCCAAAATCTTTCCGCGACGACAGTCTGGATTGCTTCGCTGCGCTCGCAATGACGGGCGTGACGACATCCGCGCATAGCCTTAATGAAAATCTCGCGACGGCGGCAGGATGCGGACGTTGCGGGGATGGCGGAGTTTCTGCGCTGGCATATCGGCATGGGTACGGGGATCGTCGTTGAGCGGTTCGACAACGGTGGCGCCTGCGGGCACTGGATGCTTGCGGCTTAGCGCGTCGTTGGCCAATCCGACCAGATCGTGCGATCGATCGATCATGCGCTGGGCGATGAGATGCGTCACCTTTTCGGGGCTGCTCTGGATATAGCCTTCGACCAGGATGAGGCGCGCACCCATCACCTCCTTGCGGTACTGCTCCATGATCTTGGGCCACACCACGACATTGGCGATGCCGGTTTCGTCCTCCAGCGTCATGAACACGACGCCGCTGGCGCTGCCCGGCCGTTGCCGCACCAGAACCACGCCAGCGCAGCGGACGCGGCGCCGCTCGTTCTCATGGCTGACATCCTTGCAGGCGACGACGCGCTCGCGCGAAAACATCTCGCGCAGAAATTCCATCGGATGGCCCTTCAGCGAAAGCCGGATGGTCTGGTAGTCCGCGACCACCTGCTCGGCGCGCGGCATCAGCGGCAGCGGCTTGGCATGCTCGTCCGGCTGCTCGCGCGCGGTAGCCGCCTCGAACAACGGCAGCGGCACATCGTCGGGCAGCCGCCGCACCTGCCATAGCGCCTCGCGGCGGTCGAGCCCGAGCGAGCGGAAGGCGTCGGCATCCGCCAGCAGGATCAGCGCGCGCTTGGGCAGGCCGGTGTCGCGAGCGAAGTCTTCGAGCGAGATGAAGGGACGGCGGTTGCGCGCGGCGATGATGCGATCGGCCCAGTCTTTTGCTGGGTCATTCCGGGGCGATGCGTCAGCATTGAGCCCGGAATCCATTCCGCCAGGCGTATGCGGCCCGATGGATTCCGGGCTCGCGCCAAGCGGCGCGCCCCGGAATGACGCTTGAGAGCGTTTCAAGCGCTCTTCATCTTCATCCAGCCAATGGAAACCGTCGATCTGGCGAAAGCCGAGGCGCACGGCGCAGTATTTGCCGTCGGTATTCTCCAGCGTGTTTTGCGCAAAACTGTAGGATACGTCGATATCGCGCACCTCGACGCCGTTCTTGCGGGCATCGCCGACGATCTGCGCCGGTGCATAAAAGCCCATCGGCTGCGAGTTCAACAAGCCGCAACAGAAGGCGTCGGGATGATGATATTTCAGCCATGAGGAGACGTAGACGAGCTGCGCGAAGCTCGCGGCATGGCTCTCCGGGAAACCGTAGGAACCGAAACCCTTGATCTGTTCGAAGCAATTTCTGGCGAATTGAGGATCGTATCCCCGGCGGATCATGTTGCCGATCATCTTGTCTTCGAAATTGCCGATGGTCCCAACGTTACGGAACGTTGCCATGGCACGTCGCAACCCATTGGCCTCTTCCGAGGTAAAACCAGCAGCCACGATCGCAATCCGCATGGCCTGCTCCTGGAACAGCGGCACGCCTAACGTCTTGTGCAACACTTTATAGAGTTCGTCGGGCTCTCCATCGTCAGACGACGGAGCCGGATAATTCTCCTTCTCCTCACCATTCCGCCGCCGCAAATAAGGATGCACCATGTCGCCCTGGATCGGTCCGGGGCGCACGATCGCGACCTCGATGACGAGATCGTAGAAGGTCCGCGGCTTCAGGCGCGGCAGCATGTTCATCTGTGCGCGGCTCTCGACCTGGAACACGCCGAGCGATTCCCCTCGCTGTAGCATTTGATAGACTTCGTCATCGTCCTTCCCCTTGATATCCGCAAGCTCGTAACGCTCCCCCTTGTGATCGGCGATCAAGTCAAAACATTTCCGGATGCAGGTCAGCATGCCGAGCGCAAGCACGTCGACCTTCATCATGCTGAGTGCGTCGACGTCATCCTTGTCCCATTCGATGAAGGTGCGGTCGTCCATCGCGGCATTGCCGATCGGCACATAGCTATCGAGCCGGTCCTGCGTCAGCACATAGCCGCCGACATGCTGGGAGAGATGGCGCGGGAATTCGATCAGCTCGGTCGCAAGCTCGACCGCGAGGTTGATCATGGGATTGTTGGGATCGAGCCCGGCCTGCCTGACCTGCATGTCGTTGAGGCCTTTGCCCCAGCTTCCCCAGACGGTGTCGGCGAGCGCGGCGGTGACGTCCTCGGTCAGACCCAGCGCCTTGCCGACATCCCGGATGGCGCTGCGCGGGCGATAATGAATGACGGTGGCGATGATCGCGGCGCGATGGCGGCCGTAGCGGCGGTAGACATACTGCATCACCTCCTCGCGGCGCGAGTGCTCGAAATCGACGTCGATGTCGGGCGGCTCCAGCCGTTCCTTGGAGATGAAGCGCTCGAACAACAGATCGACCTTGGTCGGATCGACCGAGGTGATGCCGAGCACGTAGCACACGGCCGAATTCGCCGCCGATCCCCGCCCCTGGCACAGGATGTTCTGACTGCGCGCGTAGTGCACGATGTCGTGCACGGTGAGGAAATAGTGCGCGTATTTCAGCTCGGCGATCAGCGCCAGCTCTTTCTTGAGCGTAGCTTGAAGCTTCTCGTCGATTTTGGCGATGCCGCCGAAGTATTTGTCGACACCCGCCCAGGTCAGATCCTCCAGATGTCCCTGCGCGGTCTTGCCCGGCGGCACCGGCTCGTCCGGATACTGGTATTTGAGCTGGTCGAGCGAAAACTCGATTGCGTCCGCAAACCGCATGGTTTCCGCGATGGCCGCGGGGAAGTCGCGGAACAGCCGCGCCATCTCTCGCGGCGTCTTCAGAAAACGCTCGGCATTGGCTTCCAGCTTCCGTCCAACCGCCTCGATCGTGGTGTTTTCCCGGATGCAGGTCAGCACATCCTGCAAGGGACGGCGGCCAGGATCGTGATAGAGCACCTCGTTGGTTGCGAGCAGCGGCACTTTTGCCTTTGCCGCGAGATCGTCGAGCCGTGCCAGGCGGCGGCGGTCATCGCCGCGATAGATCAGACTCGCCGCCAGCCACACGCCCTCGGCGCTGCTAGCCCTGAGCTTGGCAAGGACATCCAGCGCCTGCGCCGGCTCGAAGCGGTGCGGCAGCGTCAGGATCAGGAGCTGACCTTCCGAAAACTCCAGGAGATCGGCGAAGGTGAGACGGCACTCACCCTTCTCGACCCGCGTGATGTCGTCGCCGCGCTTGCCTTTGGTCAGGAGCTGGCACAGCCGGCCATAGGCGGCGCGATCGCGTGGATAGACAAAAATGTCGGGCGTACCGTCGATGAAGACGATGCGCGCGCCGATCAGCAGCTTCGGCTTGTGCAACACCTTGTCGTTGTCGAGCTCCTTGTAGGCCCGCACCACGCCGGCCAGCGTGTTGTGATCGGCGATCCCGATCGCGGGGATGCCCAGGATACTGGCCTGATGCACATAGGCGCGCGGATCCGAGCCGCCGCGCAGGAAAGAGAAGTTGGTGGTGATGCCGATCTCGGCATAGCTAAGCGTATTCATGCGAAGAGACCGTGCACATACCAGCTGGGAGGAACGGGCTTGCTGTCGTCATCGAAGCACTCCCCCTCATAAAGACCGTCGCGAAAGATCCAGAACCGCAGGCCCTCGGCATCCTCGATGCGGAAATAATCCCGCGTCAGCTGCTTGCCGTCCTGCCGCCACCATTCCATTGCGATGCGCTCAGGCCCCTCCACGCGCACCACGGCATGCAGCGCGCGGCGCCAGGTGAATTGATGCGGCGGACCATCCGGCACGGCCGCGAACGGCACCTTGATCGGCTCCGGCTTGTCGAACAGCCTTAAGGGGCGCAGCGGCGGCTCGTTCTCGACACGTGCAGGCCATTCGGCCTGCATGGCGGCAGCCAGATGATGCTGCGCCGGCGCGGCCATCACCGCACATTCAGGGATATGAGTGTCCTGCGGCAGGTGCACGACGACGCGTTTGCCGCCGATGCGCGCGGCGATGCGATCGATCAACGCGGCGAGCTCGTCATTGTCATGGACATGGGCGTCGAGATCGCGCTGCGCCTGCACCACGATCTCGGTGCGGCTCGCCGACAGCCGCACCATGTCGAAGCCAAAGCCGGGATCGAGCGGATCGGCGAGCGCATCGAGACGCTCGCGGAACAGCCGGTGGATCACCGCGCTTCGCGTCACGGGACGTCCGGTCTCGACCATGATCGCGCGCACCACGCCGTCGGTACGGAAGAAGGCGGCTTCGAGCCGGCGCGCGCCCTTGCCCTGCTTCTCCATGGATGCGATCAACGTGTCGGCGAGCCGCGACAGCGTCATCGCAATCATGGTGTCGGTCGCAATCGGCTCGGCAAAGCGTTTCTCCACGATATAGTCGGGCAGCGGTTTGCGCGGGCTGATCGGCGCATCGCCCTGCCCCAACGCATGGGCGAGCAGCGTGGAGAACCGGGCGCCGAACCGCGCCGTGATCTCGCTCGGCGTGCGCGCGGCGACCTCGCCGATCGTCTTCAGGCCGGCGCGGCGCAGGCCGGTGGTGATGGCCTCGCCCGCACCGAGCGCGGACACCGGAAACCGGTCGATCGCCGCCGCCTCTCCGCCATCGGGAACGATGATGCCCGAGGCCTGCCGCGTCAGCGTACGCGCGCAGACCGAGGTGCCGGCAATCGCCGCGCCAACGGCAAAGCCCTGGCGCGCCAGCGCACGAACCAGCGTCTGCAACAGCGCAGCCTCGCCGCCGAACAGATGTGCGCAGCCGGTAATATCGAGGAACAGCCCGTGCGGCGCATCGAGCGCCACCAGCGGCGTGAAGCGGTCGCACCAGTCGGCGATATCACTGAGCGTCTTCGCATCGGCCACCACATCGGCGTCGAACACTTTCAGATCCGGGCACATCGCCCGCGCATTGGCCAGGGGCTGGCCGATGTACAGGCCGAGACGTTCGGCGGCCTCGTCCAGCGCATGGATCACCAGCGCATTGTTGTCCTTGATGACGACGATGCTCGGCTCATTGCTCTTAGGCAGTCCGACGTTCCCAAAGAACCGCTGGATCCGGTCGATGGGCAGGCGCGGCAGCCACAGGCTGAGAATACGTCGACGGTTCACTGAACTGGCACTCATCACAATTCCATTCCATGATCCACCGGCCGCACGGGCCGTGACGATTGCGCAAGAGCTCGGTATCGAAGCGCGGCGCGCCCCAGATGCTCCACCCCGGGCCCGGCGGTGAATGTGCCGCGCGCAGCATCCATCGCGTCTCGGCAGTCGAGGGCAAAGGCTGCGCGGCCATGCGCAGCATCAGGCCGGTGACGCCGGAGCCTTGCGCGGCCAGCGTCAGCTTGCGGCTCGCCACGAGATCGAACTGCCTGGTCTCGCCCCAGAGTTCGAGCACGACGGCACCCAGCGCATCGCAGGCAAGCGCATCGGCCGAGATTCGCAATGCGCTCTCGGCATCGGCGGCGCGGACCATCACCACGCGGCGCGCATCGAGGCCGAGTTCGGCAAGCCCGCTCATCGACAGCGCGCCTGTCTCGATTTCCGAAAAATCCTGCCGCACCCACAGCAACGGTTTGCGTGCCGTCACGCGGCCCGCTAGCCCCATGACAAAACCCGTTGCCGCCGTGCCCTGCCGGCCCTCGCAAAACACCTCGTGGATCGCCGCGCGCGCGAGCCCACCCTTCAGCGCGCCGTCGACTTCGCTGTGGCCGAGCGCGACCCGATCGTGCCGATGCATGACCTCCGCCGTCTCGATGCGCTCGATCTGGCCGCGCAAGGTCGCAAGCGCGCTCATACGTGCGCCGCTCATGCTCGCCGCTCCTCAGGAATTGGTGCCGTGGTCTTCAAAAGAAGAACCAGCGGCTGGCTCATTTGTTCATGATATGTTCTAATATAAAGCTAACGGTGCCAGAAGAGTCAATCGAATTGGCGCGTTTTCAGATTCATGAGCTGAATCAAAGGGATTCAAACATGGACGTGCAACGTAAGCTGGAGATTCTGGCTGATGCCGCCAAGTACGATGCGTCCTGCGCCTCCAGCGGCACCGAAAAGCGGGATTCCAGCGACGGCAGGGGCATGGGCTCGACCGCGCCGGGCATGGGCATCTGCCATTCCTACGCGCCGGACGGCCGCTGCATCTCGCTGCTCAAGGTGCTGCTGACCAATGCCTGCAATTACGATTGCCTCTATTGCGTCAACCGCGCCTCCTCCAACGTGCCGCGCGCCCGCTTCACCATCGACGAGGCGGTCAAGCTGACGCTCGACTTCTACCGGCGTAACTACATCGAGGGCCTGTTCCTCTCCTCCGGCATCATCCGCAGCCCCGATTACACCATGGAGCAGGTGGTCAGCGTCGCGCGAAAACTGCGCGAGCAGCATCACTTCCGTGGCTACATTCATCTGAAGACCATTCCCGAAGCCGACGACGCGCTGATCGCGGAAGCCGGCAAATATGCCGATCGTCTCTCGATCAATATCGAGATGCCTGAGGAAACCAGCCTGCAGCAATTCGCGCCCGAGAAGGACGTCCGCGCGATCCGCCGCACCATGGGCCGGCTGCGGCTGAAGCTGGACGAGGCCGAGGAAGACCGCAGCGCAAAGACGAAGGCCAAGCCGCAGCGCTTCGCACCCGCCGGGCAAAGCACGCAGATGATCGTTGGCGCAGATAGCGCCTCCGACCACACCATTCTCCACACCAGCGCCAATCTCTACGGTGCCTACCGGCTGCGGCGTGTCTACTATTCCGCCTTCAGCCCGATTCCTGATGCGAGCCGCGCTTTGCCTCTGGTCCAGCCGCCTTTGCTGCGCGAGCACCGACTCTACCAGGCCGACTGGCTGATGCGATTCTATGGTTTCGACGTCGGCGAGATCGTCGACGACAGCGCGATGCTGCCACTCGACGTCGATCCAAAACTCGCCTGGGCGCTGCGCCACCGCGACCGCTTTCCGCTCGACGTCAACCGCGCCAGCCGCGAAGAGCTGTTGCGCGTGCCGGGCTTCGGCACCAAGGCTGTCGAACGCATCATTGCAACGCGGCGCACCACCACGATCCGCTTCTCCGATCTCGCGCGGCTGCACGTGCCCCGCAACAAGGCGCTGCCGTTCATCGTCCTCAGCGATCACCGGCCGACGCCGCATCGCCTCGACGAGGAGCGGCTGATCGAACGATTCAAGCCGAAGGCAACACAATTGGGGTTTGGCTTCTGATGCAATACATCACCCTCGACAACCAAACCGATTTCGACGGCTGGCGCAAAAGCGCGCGTACGCTTGTACTTCATCATGTGAGGCCGGCCGATGTCACCTGGGCCGTGCAAGGCGACGAAGCGGAGCTGTTCGCGCCGCCCTCGCCGTCTCCGATACTTGAGATCAACGACGGGACCTTCAACGTGTCCGCAAAATTCGTCGAGCTCGCGAAGGCTGCGATCCTGCACCGCGATCCCGAGCGCTTTGCCATCCTCTATCGCCTGCTTTTTCGGCTGAAGGACAATCACGATCTCATCGAAGTCGCGACCGACCCTGACGTCGCGCAGGTCACGGCCATGGCCAAAGCGGTCTATCGCGACGAGCACAAGATGCATGCCTTCGTGCGCTTCCGCGAGATCGGCAGGGAACGCCAGGCGCACTACGTCGCCTGGTTCGAGCCGGAGCATCACATCGTCGAGCTCGCAGCGCCGTTCTTCGCCAGGCGCTTTGCCGACATGCCATGGTCGATCCTGACGCCGGATCTGTGCGCGCACTGGGATGGTCACGCGCTCTCGTTCACGCCGGGCGTCGGCAAAAGCGAGGCGCCGAGCGAAGACCGGCTTGAAGAGACCTGGCGACGCTATTACGCGAGCATCTTCAATCCGGCCCGGCTCAAGGTGAAGGCGATGCAGGCCGAGATGCCGAAAAAATATTGGAGGAACCTGCCCGAGGCTTCGATCATTAAGCCCTTGATCGAGGACGCCGAGCGCATGACCGGCGCCATGATCGCCAATGCCGCAACCGATCCGCACAAGCCTCAGAAGCGGCCGGAGGCACCGATGAAACGCAAGCCTGCTGCCGACGATCTCGAATCCCTTCGCGAGGAAGCCGCGCATTGCCGCGCCTGCCATCTCTACAAGGACGCGACCCAGACCGTGTTCGGCGAGGGCCCGAAGTCCGCCAACATCATGCTGGTCGGCGAGCAGCCCGGCGACAAGGAAGACCTCGCCGGCCATCCTTTCGTCGGTCCGGCCGGCCAGATGCTGGACAGGGCGCTGGAGGAAGCCGGCGTCGACCGCAAGAAGGTCTATGTCACCAACGCCGTCAAACACTTCAAATTCGTGCCGCGTGGAAAGGTCCGCCTGCACCAGAAGCCGAACACGCCTGAGATCCGGGCCTGCCGGCAATGGTATGAGCGGGAAGTTTCCGCAATCCAGCCCGATCTCATCGTGGCGATGGGCGCCACTGCCGCGCAAAGCGTGTTCGGCAAGATCACTCCGATCGGCAAGACCCGCGGCCGCGTCATAGAGCTTCCCGACGGACGCAAGGCTTTGGTGACGGTGCATCCATCCTATCTGCTGCGGCTGCCTGATCCGGAAGCCAAGATGCTGGAATATCGGCGCTTTGTCGAAGACCTGAAGATCGCCGCCGGCTTGCAGAAAAAGTCTGTCCGCGCCGCCTGACAGGCGCGCTGCTGCATAGCGCCATGCGGCGGAGAAGATTCCCGTTTCAATTGTTCATCAACCATTTCAACCGGCTGTCACATGCCGCGCGCAAAATTGCGGCCTTGGGACAGGAGAATTTCCAATGAGTGACGTTGCCTTGCCCGGCTCCATCGAGCCAGCCTTGCGTAGGGGACCCGACCTCGACCGCGGCTTCCATCCGCTCACCGGCGTGATCGCCGCCGCCGACGTCTACGGCTTGCCGGTCTCGACAACCCACGTATTGTCATCCGGCATCGCCGGCACCATGGCGGCCAACGGCTCGGGCCTGCAATGGGCGACGATCCGCAACATCGCCATGGCCTGGGTGCTCACCCTCCCCGCCGCGATGATCATCTCGGGCGTGCTCTATTACGTATTCTCGCACCTGTTCTGAGCGATCACACGAGCACAAGGATAAGGGGCCCGTGCTGCACGCGCGGGGCCCCTTTCCATTCCGCTTCGGCGTTGCAGCTTACGACGCGGCGAGCGATTCCTCGACCAGCTTGACCCAGTAGGAGGTGCCGTAGACGATCGCCTCGTCGTCGAAATTATAGGCGGGGTGATGCAGGCCGGCGCTGTCGCCGTTGCCGCAGAAGATGAAGGCGCCGGGCCGCGCCTCCAGCATGTAGGCGAAATCCTCGCCGCCCATCAGCGGCGACATCTCGTGCACATTGGCATCGCCCGCAACCTGCTTGGCGATGCGCCGCGCCACCTCGGTCTCCGCGGCGTGGTTGTTCACGACGGGATAGTTGCGCTTGTAGTGCAGGTCGATCTTCGCGCCGGTGATCTGCGCGACGCCCGCGACCACTTCGCGCACGCGCTTCTCGACCAGCTTGCGCACCTCCGGCGACAGCGTGCGGATGGTCCCCCTCAGCGTCGCGGTCTGCGGAATGACGTTGCGCGCATTGCCGGCATGAAACTCGCAGATCGAGATCACGGCCGATTCCAGCGGGTCCACGCTGCGCGCGACGATCGATTGAAGCGCCGTGATCACCTGCGCGCCAACCAGCACGGAATCGACGCATTTGTGCGGACGCGCGGCATGTCCGCCGAGGCCCTCGATCATGATGTCGACCTCGTCGGTCGCCGCCATGATCGGACCCGGCTTGATCGCAAACGAGCCGACCGGAATGCCCGGGCCGTTGTGCATGCCGTAGACCTGCTCGATGCCGAAGCGCTCCATCAGGCCGTCGTTGACCATCGCCGCGCCGCCGGCGCCGCCCTCCTCGGCCGGCTGGAAGATCACGACCGCATCGCCTGCGAAGTTGCGGGTCTCGGCGAGGTAGCGGGCTGCTCCTAACAGCATCGCAGTGTGGCCGTCATGGCCGCAGGCGTGCATCTTGCCCGGAATCTTGGAGGCGTAAGGCAGGTTGGTCTGCTCGTCGACGGGCAGCGCATCCATGTCGGCACGCATGCCGATCACCTTGAGCCCCTCGCCCGCCGGCTTGCTGCCCTTGATCACGCCGACCACGCCGGTCTGGCCAAGGCCGGTCACGACCTCATCGCAGCCGAACTCGCGCAGCCGGTCCGCCACGAATGCTGCAGTGCGATGAACATCGTACAGCAGCTCGGGATGCTGGTGGATGTCCCGGCGCCAGGCCTGAATATCGGGTTGAAGGTCGGCGACGCGGTTCACGATGGGCATGGAGGGTCTCGAGCTTTGTTGAAAATACAGGACTGTCTACCATGCAAGCGTCAATCCACCCAACTGCCGCCGGCCGGGCATAGCCCTGACGAACAGGCATGGCCGGGGCTTGTCGCAATCTCCGGCGTCTGTCTATTTAGGGTCGGATATTTACGTGACCATCCGGGTGGAAGCAGAATGCCAAGGCGGCTCGAAGGTGAATTTGACTACATTGTCGTCGGGGCGGGTACGGCGGGCTGCATCGTCGCCAACCGGCTGTCGGCTGATCCCACGAATCGCGTCCTCGTTCTCGAAGCCGGCGGCGACGACAACTGGATCTGGTTCCACATCCCCGTCGGCTATCTCTTCGCGATCGGCAATCCGCGCTCGGACTGGATGTTCAAGACCGAGGCCGAGCCGGGCCTGAACGGCCGCGCGCTCGCCTATCCCCGTGGCAAGGTGATCGGCGGCTGCTCGGCGATCAACGCCATGATCTCGATGCGTGGACAGGCCGCCGACTACGATCATTGGCGCCAGCTCGGCATGACCGGCTGGGGCTATGACGACGTGCTGCCGCTGTTCAAGAAGCTCGAGGACCACTTCCTGGGCGCGAGCGAGCATCACGGCGTCGGCGGCGGCTGGCGCATCGAGGCGCCGCGGCTCTCGTGGGACATTCTCGATGCCGTCGGCGACGCTGCCGAGGAAATGGGCATCAAGCGCATTCCGGATTTCAACACCGGCGACAACGAAGGGACCAGCTATTTCCACGTCAACCAGAAGCGCGGCCGGCGCTGGTCGTCGGCGCGCGGCTTCCTCAAGCCGGCACTGAACCGTCCCAACCTGCGGCTCGAGAAGCACGTGCTGGTCGACCGTCTCATCATCGAGCAGGGCCACGCCGTCGGCGTGCGTTTCATTCAGAATGGCGAGATCGTCGAGGCGCGCGCGAAACGCGAAGTCGTCCTCTCGGCAGGCTCGATCGGCTCGGTGCAGGTGCTGCATCGCTCCGGCATCGGTCCCGCCGACTGGCTGTCGCCGCTCGGCATCGACATCGTCATGGACAAGCCCGGAATCGGCCGCAACCTGCAGGACCACCTGCAGCAGCGTGCGATCTACAAGGTCGAGGGCGTGCGCACGCTGAACGAGACCTACTACAATCTGTTCCGCCGCGGCCTGATGGGGCTCGACTACGCCTTCCGCCGCCGCGGTCCGCTGACCATGGCGCCGTCGCAGCTCGGTATCTTCACCCGCTCGGATGCAACGCGCGCACGCGCCAACATCCAGTTCCACGTGCAGCCCTTGTCGCTCGACAAGTTCGGCGATCCGCTGCACCGCTTCCCCGCGATCACCGTGAGCGCCTGCAATCTCCAGCCGACCTCGCGTGGCACCGTGCGACTGCGTTCGGCAACGCCGGACGAAAAGCCGATCATCGCACCGAACTATCTGTCGACCGACGACGATCGCCAGGTCGGCGCCGACGCGATCCGCACCACCCGCCGCCTGATGCAGCAGAAGGCGCTGGCAAAATATCGCCCCAGCGAATATCTGCCCGGCCCTACCGTCGGCGACGACGATGCCTCGCTCGCGAAAGCCGCCGGCGACATCGGCACCACCATCTTCCATCCCGTCGGCACAGCGAAGATGGGTGCGGCCAGCGATCCGATGGCCGTGGTCGACGAGCGCCTCCGCTTCTACGGCCTTGGCGGCCTTCGCATCGTCGACGCCTCGATCATGCCGACCATCGCCTCGGGCAACACCAACACGCCCACCGCGATGATCGCGGAGAAGGGCGCGTCGATGATTTTGGAGGATGCCAAGTAGCGTCCCGCCGTCATGGTCAATCCGCACCGCTTTTCAATCGGCCCCGCCGACGCCGAGATCGTCATGTTGCAGTGGGGCGAGAGCGGGAAGCCGCCTGCCCTCCTCGTGCACGGCACAGGCTTCGTCGCCGACGTCTGGAACGAAGTCGCCCGCGAGCTCGCGGCGGCCTACACCGTCTATGCGATCGACCGCCGCGGCCACGGCGCGAGCCACAAGCCTCGCGCCTATCATTTCCTGGACTTTGCCGACGACATCTGCCGGGTGGTCGACGCGCTCGATCTGCGCGACATCTACGGCATCGGCCACAGCGCCGGTGCGACCGATCTTCTGCTCGCGGCAAAACTTCGGCCGGGATTGTTCACACGCCTGTTCGTGATGGAGCCGACGGTGATGGATCCGCGCGCGGCACGTTCCGGAGGATTGAGCGACGAATCCCTCGCCCGCGTGCAGAGCACCCTACGCCGCCGAGCCGAGTTCGACAGTGCTGAAGCCGTCTTCGAACGCTACCGCGCCGCGCCGACGTTCGCAGATTGGACAGAGCCGTCGCTCCGGGCCTATGTACGACACGGCTTCGTGCGGCTCGACGACGGCCGGGTGCGGCTTTGCTGCACGCCAAAGACCGAATTCACGATGCTGCGTCCGATCTACGAGACGATGGAGCAGGTTTACACCGGCGACGCCCGTGGCAATCCGTTTACTGGGCTCGCCGAGATCGACTGCCCCGTCCGTGTCACGACTGCCGTGAAATCCGGGCCCATCTACAAGGCGATGGCGGCGCGCGCTGCATCGCTGATTCCGCGCGTCAGCACGCTGGCCTTCGACGGTGTCGGACATTGCGTGGCGCAGGAGGCGCCGGAACGCGTGGTGGAAGCCGTGCGGGAGTTCGCAGACTAAGTCTCGTGCCCCGGAGACCGTGCCACCTCACGAAAACGTCATCGCATCCGGGAATAAGTCGCTGCCTTCCCCGATCAGCTCCTCGAAGCCCAATTCCGGGCGAAGTGGAGATGCGCGATGAGCGGACACGATCACGGGCACGACGGCGTCAGCCGCCGCAAGGTGCTGGAATGCATGACCTGGGCCGGCACGGGGGTGCTTTGGACCGTCACCGGCGGCGTGCCGCGGTCGCTCGGCATCATCGATTCCGCGCAAGCTGCGACCGCGGCGGCGCCCGGCATGAGCTTCCTCCAGATCAGCGATAGCCATGTCGGCTTCGACAAGCCGGCCAATCCCAACGCGCTCGGTACGCTGGAAGAGGCAATCAACAAGATCAACGCAATGCCGGCCAAGCCGTCCTTCATGATCCACACCGGCGACATCACCCATTTGTCAAAAGCCGCCGAATTCGACAATGCCGAGCGCATCATCTCGCAAAGCAAGCTCGACGTGCACTACGTGCCCGGCGAGCATGACTTCCTCGACGAGGAGGTGAAGTTCTATCGCGAGCGCTACGGCCGCGGCACCAAGGGCGCGGGCTGGTACTCGTTCGACGCCGGCGGCGTGCACTTCATCGGCCTCGTCAACGTCGTCGACCTCAAGGCCGGCGGCCTCGGCAATCTCGGCGCCGAACAGCTCGCCTGGCTCGAGGACGATCTGCGCGGCAAGTCCAAATCGACGCCGATCGTGCTGTTCGCGCACATCCCGGTCTGGACCGTCTATCCCGAATGGGGCTGGGGCACCGAGGACGGCGGCCGCGCGCTCGAATACGTCAAGGGCTTTGGCTCGGTCACCGTGCTGAACGGCCACATTCACCAGGTGATGCAGAAGGTCGAGGGCAACGTCACATTCCACACCGCCCGTTCCACCGCCTTTCCGCAACCGGCGCCGGGCGCGGCTCGCTCACCCGGACCGATGAAGGTCGAGGACGCAAAGCTGCGCGCCATGCTCGGCGTTGCCAGCATCAACTTCAAGCAGAACGAGCAGCGGCTCGCGATCATCGACACGCCGCTCCAGGGTTGAGAGAAGAGCTGATCATGAAGACACCCAATCGACGCGACATCGGTTTCGGCTTCGGTCTTGTCTTGGCCGCAGCCATCCTGTTGCCCGCAACACATGCCCGTGCCGACGACGTGGAAGTGCATATCGACAATTTCGTCTTCCAGCCGGCCGAGCTGAAGATCAAGGTCGGCACCACCGTGACCTGGACCAACCGGGACGACATCCCGCACACCGTGGTGTCGGCCGGCAAGTTCAGGTCCAAGACCCTGGACACTGACGACAAGTTCTCGTTCACCTTCACCAATGCGGGCGACTACAAGTATTTTTGTTCGCTGCACCCGCACATGACGGGGATGATCAAGGTTGAGTAACGCCTCCAACCAAGGCATCAAAGTCTTGTCCGGCCGGCGGTCCCACGCCGGCCGGGCTCGTGTGCCTTCGGTCACACCTGCGGGCAAAGCGAACAGGGACGAAACGAAGCCACAAGCAGAACAAGAGGCAAAGCGAGGAGCGATGCCCACCACCGACGATTTGCAGAAGGCGCAACGCTTCCGCGAAGCGGCACTGCCCTATCTCGACGACATCTACACTCTCGCGCGCTATCTCTTGCGCGACGCTTCCGACGCGGAAGACGCGGTGCAGGAGTGCTATCTGCGTGCGCTGAAGCATTTCGGCAGCTATCGCGGCCCGGCAATGAAGCCCTGGCTGTTTGCGATCCTGCGCAACGTCTGCAACGCAGAATATGCGCGGCGGGCGCACAGGCCCAGCGCAATCGAGGATACGCCCGGCGCCGACGAGCAGCCGCCGATCTGGCAGGAGAGCGAGGCGAGCCCGGAAACCGAAGTGCTGCGCAGCCGCGATGCCGGCGCGATCCGCAAGCTGATCGAGGCGCTCGCCGAGCCGTTCAAGGAAACCTTCGTGCTGCGCGAGATCAACAACCTGTCCTATCGCGAAATCGCCGAGGCCGTCGGCGCCCCGATCGGCACCGTGATGTCCCGCCTCGCCCGCGCCCGCGCCATGCTGCGCGCGGCCTGGACGGCGGAAGAGGAGCAAGCCAGATGACCTGCGACGAAGCAAGAATCCTGCTTCACGCACTGCTCGACAACGAGCTCGATGCCGGCCATGCGCGCGAGGTCGAAGCCCATCTCGCCAGTTGCCCGGACTGTGCTGCCGAATTCGCGGCACAGCGCGAGATGCAGCGCGTGCTCGCCGACACCAATTTGCGCTACACCGCGCCGGCAAGCCTGCGCACCCGCATCGAGGCTTCGCTGCCGCAGCCGCAGCGCCAGCAACCGAGCCGCCGCTCCTTGCTGCGCGGCTTTGCGATGGGCTCGGCGGTCTCCGCGCTCGCCGCCTCGGGCATCGTCGCCGTGGTGCTGCGCCAGGACGACCAGCAGCGCATCCTGTCGGAGGTCGTCTCCGCGCATCTGCGCTCGCTGCAGGCCGGCCACCTCACTGACGTGATCTCGACGGACCAGCACACGGTCAAGCCCTGGTTCAACGGCAAGCTAGACGTCGCCCCGCCCGTGATCGATCTTACCGCGCAGGGCTTCACGCTGGTCGGCGGCCGGCTCGACTACATCGACGCCCGCGCCATCGGCGCCGTCGTCTATCGACGCCGGCAGCACGTCATCAATCTGTTCGTGTCGCAGACCTCGAACGCGGAATATCGCGCACCGAAGACCGAGACCATGCAGGGCTTCAACTGCCGCCGCTGGGGCAACCGCGGCCTGAACTTCTGGGCGGTCAGCGATCTCGGCGCCGACGAGCTCGCCGAGTTCGTCGACAAGTTCGAGGCGGCGATGAAAGCGAATGCGGAGGGGTAGAAAGCTCTGCCGTCATTGCGAGCGAAGCAAAGCAATCCAGACCGTCTCCGCAGCGAGATGCTGGATTGCTCGCTTCGCTCGCAATGACGATTGCTGAGACAGATCGGCGAACTTACGCCGACCGTCTCACCGCGTTGTCCACCAGGGTCTTGCCGAGCGACCAGATCGCGCCGGGGACCTTGTGGCTGCCGGCGATGACGTCGTCGAAGGCGCGCTCGATCCAGCGACAGTCTTCGTCGGTGATGGTGAGAGGCGGCAAGAGCTTGATAGTGTGGCTGCCGTGGCCGGCGACCTGGGTCAGGACCTTGTGATCCTTGAACAGCGGCACGGTGATGAGCTGGCAGAACAGGCCCTTGTTGGCGGTCTCCAGCACGTTCCAGGAGGCGCGAAGGCGCAGCGACTTCGGCGGGCCGAACTCGACGCCGATCATCAGTCCCTTGCCACGCACTTCCTTCATCAGTTCGTAGCCGGGCACCATGCGCGTCAGCGCGAGGCGCAGCTCGGCGCCGCGCTTGGCGGCGGACTCGATCAGCTTCTCGGACTCCATGACGTCGAGCGTGGCGATGCCCGCGGCCATCGCAAGGTCGTTCTTGGAGAAGGTCGAGCCGTGCACCACCGCACGGTCCATCTGGTTGAAGATCTTGTCGAAGATGCTCTTGCGCGTCAGCACGGCGCCGACCGGCACGTGGCCGCCCGACAGCGACTTCGACAGCAGCACCATGTCGGGCTCGACGTTCCAGTGCTCGACCGCGAGGAAGCGGCCGGTGCGACCCATGCCGGTCTGGATCTCGTCGGCGACCAACAGCGTGCCGTATTTCTTGCAGAGCGCGGCGGCACCGGGCAGGAACTCGTCGGTGGGCATATTGACGCCCTTGCCCTGGATCGGCTCGACGACGAAGGCCGCGACCTCGCGCGAGGCCAGCGCCTTTTCGAGCGCGGCCAGATCGTTGAACGGGATCGGGGTGCAACCCGGCAGCAGCGGCTCGAAGCCGGTGCGGAAATTCGAATCGCCCGTCAGCGACAGCGCGCCATAGGTCAGGCCGTGATAGCCGTGAGCGCAATAGACGATGCCGGGACGGCCGGTGGCGCCGCGCGCGAATTTGATCGCGGCTTCGACGCATTCGGCGCCGGAATTGGCGAAGAACGCCTTGTCGAGATAGGGAACGTATTTCAGAAGCCGCTCGGCGAGCACGCCGGCGAGGACCGAGACGTCGAACTGGACGAGATTGGGCAGGTCGGCATCGAGCACGCTCTTGAGCGCCTCGCGCATGACAGGATGATTGCGCCCGATCGCAAACACGCCAAAGCCGGACAACAGGTCGAGATAGCGCGCGCCCTCGCGGTCGTAGAGGTACTGCCCCTGCCCCTTCTGGAAGCCGACATCGTAGCCGATCGTCTTGAGAACCCGAACGAACTGCTCGTTGAGGTATCGATTATGCAGGACGCTGCGCTGGGCCTGACGGTCCGCGAATAGCTGAGACATGTCTGGATCTGGACTGTGCATCCGCTACATACCTTCGGTTGAGGGCCGTCTCGTCAACTGAAAACGGTACCGTTACGGAAAACGGTTTGTGCGGCCTTTTGCCCTTTTTCGGACCATCTTCGCAAGCACAGCTTTAGACCATGGTGCACTGCCGAGGAACTATCATGCGTTCAGCCCTTTACACCGGACTAATACTGGTCGGCGGTTACGCTTGCCTGACCCCCGCACTCGCCGCAGACCCGACCGGCGACTGGCGGGTTGCCGACGGCGTTGCCAACATTCGTGTCGCCCAATGCAACGGCAGCATGTGGGGCGCCGTTTCCTGGGAAAAACGGCCCGGCGGCCGCGACGAGAACAACCCGGATCCCTCGAAAAAGAACAGGCCGACGCTGGGCATGGCGACGCTGATCGACATGAAGAAGAAGCCCGGCGTCGATCAGTGGGAAGGACAGGTCTACAACGCCAAGGATGGCCAGCTCTACAGCGCGACCATCACGCTGGCCAGTGCCGACCAACTCGAAATCAAGGGCTGCGTAATGGGCTTCCTCTGCGGCGGCGAGACCTGGACCCGGGTTGGCCCGCCGATCCCCTTGAGCACCGCCAATGCCATGGCCAGGAGCGCGCCGAAGTCCTCCGGCGCGGCACAGAAGGCCCAAAGAGCCCAAGGCACGACCGGCGCCACCGCGCCCGCAGCTCCGAAGGCGGCCGGCGCAGCCAAGGCCGGTCAGAAGGGCCCCGCCGACCCTGTCGGCGACATCTGCCTACTCCCTGAGATTGCGGGGTTTGCCCATTAGGGCCGGTTGGAACAGCAGCACGGCCGCAAGCGTCGCCACCAGCGAGAGGGCCAGCAGCTTGCCCATGCTCGACGTGCCGGGATGGCTCGACAGCCACAGGCTGCCGAACGCGGTCGCCGTCGTCATTGCGCTGAAAAAGATCGCGCGCGTCAGGCTGGTCTGGAGCAGGTTTGTCCTGCCCGAGCGCCAGGCCACCACATAATAGATCTTGAAGGCGACGCCGACACCGAGCAGCAGCGGGAATGCGACGATGTTGGCGAAGTTGAGCGGCAGGCCGATCAACACGCAGATCTCGAGCGTCACCGCACCGGCAACCAGGAGCGGCACCAGCGTCATCAGCACGTCGACGAAGCGGCGCAGCGTGATCCACAGCAGCAGGCCGATCACCAGCAGGGCATAGATGCCGGCGTGGATGAACGCCTTCACCACGGTGTCGCCGGATTTGAGGATCGAGACCGGTCCGCCGATTGCGGTCGGCTCGGCAACGAGCACCGCCGCCGCAAATTTGCGCAGCGTTTCGTTGTCGTTGGGATCGCCCTTGGGCAGCGCCTCGACGCGGATGATGCCGTCCTTGCTCTTCCAGGCGCTGACGAGATCGGGCGGCAGTGACTTCAGGGTGACAGGCCCGGCCTGCATCGCGTTCCTGAGCTGGTCGAACACTATCTTCATCGGCGCGACAAACACGTTCTGCGCCTTGTTGCGCGTAGCCTCGTCGCCATTGGCGAGCTTTTCGAGCGCGTCTGCCAGACGGCGCGAGGCGACCGCACCCGGGCCCTTCGCGTCGCCCGCAGTCCGGCGCAGATTGTCGGCCGCGGATTTCAGCGACTCGACGTTTTCCTGATCCGACGGCGCCGCATCGATCTGGTCGGGATTGAGTGCAGGGTTCAGCACCTTGGCAGCCTGCGCGATCAGCTTCAGCTTCGGCGGCTGATCTTGCGGCACGAAGCTGTTGAGCGACCTCACCCGCAGCACCTCGGGCACCTTCTCCAGCTTCGCCTCGACCTGCCGTGCCTGCTCCTCGGATCTGGCCATCACGTTGATGGCATTGGCGCCGGTGTTGGGGTCCTTGCGCAGGTCGAGGAATGTCGCGATCGATTCGGCTTTCGGGTTACGCAGGTTCATCGGGTTGAAGTCGAACTTCATGAAATACAGCAGCGGCAGGCCGGCGAGCGCGAGCAGCAGCGTGCCGCCCACGACGAGCACGCGGTGCTTCTCCAGGAAATGATCCAGCGGTGCGAGGAAGGCATAGCCGACCGGCTCCTTCTCGCCAGGCGGGTTCAGCAGCTTCAGCATTGCCGGGAGGACGGTGATCGAAGAGAGGAACGCCACCAACATGCCGACGCCGGCGATCTGGCCGAGCTCCGCGATGCCCTTGTAGTCGGTCGGCATGAAGCAGAGGAAGCCGGCGGCGGTCGCCATCGCCGCGAGCGACAGCGGTATCGCCGAGCGCTTGGCCGCGAGCACCAGCGCGCCCGAGAGATCGTTGTGCTTGTAGCGCTCCGAGCGATAGCGGACGCTGTACTGAATGCCGAAATCGACGCCGAGGCCGACGAACAGCACCGCGAACGCGATCGACAGCAGATTGAACGATCCGACCATCATCAGGCCGGCCGCGGTCGTGATCGCAAGGCCCACGAAGAGATTGACGAACACCGCGAAGATGATCTTCGCCGAATGCAGCGCCAGCCACAGGATGACCAGCACGACGAGAACCGTGCCGATGCCGTTGACGACGGCCCCCTCCTGGACGGTGGCGTATTCCTCGTTGGCGATCGGCACCGGGCCGGTCAGCCGCACCCGCGCCTGGTATTTTGTCGGAAAATCCAGATCCGCGGCGGCCTTGCGGATCGCGTCTGTTGCGGCCTTGCCGGGCTCCAGCGCGTTGTAGTCGAGGATCGGCTTGAACTCGATGAAGGTGCGCTTGTCGGAATCCGACAGCGGCTCGTCGCTGACGAGTTCGCGCCACGAGAAGCTCGCGTCACCCTTGTTGAGCACGGTCTCGACGGTCTGCGCGATCAGGTTGAAAGGCCGCGCGGTGTTGTCGAGCTTAACCTGGCCGCGCTTGACGCCGGCAAGTCCCGTCTCCAGCGCGCCGGTGAGGCCGCGGATCGAGGGGTCGCCCGCCATGATCTCGATCAGGGGCGCTGCGGATTCGAGCTGACCGGTGATCTTGCCGACCTCCTCGGTCGGCAGGAACAACAGGCCGTTCTTCTCGAAGAACTCGCCGCTGCCGAGTTGCTGCATCGACTGGAAGTTGGTCTTGTCGTCCTTGAGCCTGGCATAGAGCGCGTCCGCTGCCGCACTCGCCATCTCCGGCGTCTTGGCCTCGACCACAGCGAGGATGGTTTCGTTCTGGTCGAATGCGCGGTCGAACTGCTGATCGCGCTGGCGCCAGTCGAGATTCTGGGAAATCAGCGAATTGATGTCGGTGTTGATGGCGAAGTGCCGGGACGCGTAATAGCCCGCGGCCACCGCCAGCAGGAGCCCGAGAACGACGACGAGGGAGGCAAACCGGGTGCAAGCCCTGACGACAACAACGACTACGCTTTGCAGCACTTCATTTCTTTCTGCGGTTAACAGCTTGCCGGAAACGCCCGCTGTTTATCTGAGTTCCCGGGCGAAACCTATCGCTGCTTTGAGCGGTTCTCGCCGCGCCGAGCTTCGCGGTAAACGGCGGGAGGCCGGGCAAAATCATGCGGCCGGTCGGTATAGCCGGGGAGTTGAGGCGGGAAAGTGACGAAGGGGTGGGCACAGATGTTGCCCATCTTAAACTCGTCGATTGCCTTACTATATTACCTCAATGGTTGCCCGACCAAGGCGCCCAAGTTTCATTCGACCTTTCCTTGACGCCGATTTTTTGACACAAAGTGTTGCGCCTCCATGCACCGGAACCCAAACCGGGATGGGCAGCTACCGCGTGCGCGAAGCAATGGTGCAGATATTGCAACTCATTGGCAGTATCGAGTGCCGCGAGAACTTGAGAAGCGGATTGGTGCAACTTGCGTGATGGGCATCCAATGGAAGTTTATCTGGCGCAACCGCGTGGCTTCTGCGCGGGCGTGGTGCGTGCGATCGAGATCGTGGAACGGGCGCTGGAGAAGTACGGCCCGCCTGTCTACGTGCGCCACGAGATCGTGCACAACAAATACGTCGTCGAGACCCTGAAGAACAAAGGCGCAATCTTCGTCGAGGAGCTCTCCGAGGTTCCGCCAAAGGCGGTGACGGTTTTCAGCGCCCACGGCGTCGGCCGCAGCGTCGAGGAAGAGGCCGCCGCACGCGGCCTGCCGGTACTCGATGCCACCTGCCCCCTGGTCACGAAAGTTCACAATCAGGGGAAGCGCTACATCGACAGGGGTCGCACGCTGATCCTGATCGGTCATGCCGGCCACCCCGAGGTCGAGGGCACGATGGGCCAGGTTCCCGCCCCCGTGCTGCTTGTCCAAAATGTTCAAGAGGTTACGACGCTGACGCTGCCGGCGGATACGCCAGTGGCCTACATCACCCAGACCACCCTCTCGATCGACGACACCAAGGACATCATTGCGGCTCTTCAGGCCCGCTTTACAGATATTCAAGGCCCGGATATCCGGGATATCTGCTATGCGACACAGAACCGCCAATCTGCGATAAGGAACTTGAGCAAGCTGGTCGACGTGATCCTGGTGGTGGGCGCCGCCAACAGCTCGAACTCGAACCGGCTTCGCGAAATCGGCACCGAAGCCGGCGTCGCGAGTTATTTGATTGCCGACGGCAGCGAGCTCGATCCGCAGTGGTTGAAAAATGCCAGGAGCGTCGGCATCACGGCCGGCGCTTCGGCGCCTGAGGTACTCGTGGATGACGTCATCGAAGCGATGCGGCGGATCGGACCGGTCAAGGTCCAGGTGCTGCCGGGCCGCGAGGAAAACATCGAATTCCGGCTTCCGGCCCAACTGGCTGCGAGCTGACCCATCCGAATTGAAAAGCCCAGAAAGAAACTTGTAATGGCAATCCCCTTCTTCAAGGAAATGCGTATCGGCGGCTATTTGCTCAAGCAGAAACTGCTTGGCCGCAAGCGCTACCCGCTCGTCTTGATGCTCGAGCCGCTGTTTCGCTGCAACCTCGCCTGCGTCGGCTGCGGCAAGATCGACTATCCGGATGCGATCCTCAACCGCCGCATGACCGCGCAGGAGTGCTGGGACGCGGCCGACGAGTGCGGTGCGCCGATGGTCGCCATTCCCGGCGGCGAGCCGCTGATCCACAAGGAGATCGGCGAGATCGTGCGCGGCCTCGTTGCGCGCAAGAAGTTCGTCTCGCTCTGCACCAACGCGCTGCTGCTCGAGAAGAAGCTCGACCTGTTCGAGCCCTCGCCGTATCTGTTCTTCTCGGTGCATCTCGACGGCCTGCGCGATCACCACGACAAGGCCGTGTCGCAGAAGGGCGTGTTCGACCGCGCCGTCTCCGCGATCAAGGCGGCCAAGGCGCGCGGCTTCACCGTCAACGTCAACGCCACCATCTTCGACGGCCATCCGGCCGAGGAGATCGCCAAGTTCCTCGACCTCACCGTCGAACTCGGCGTCGGCGTCTCGATGTCGCCGGGCTACGCCTATGAGCGCGCACCGGACCAGGAGCACTTCCTCAACCGCACCAAGACCAAGAAGCTGTTCCGCGATGTGTTCGCGATGGGCAAGGGCAAGAAGTGGAATTTCATGCACTCCGGCCTGTTCCTCGACTTCCTCGCCGGCAACCAGGAATACGAGTGCACGCCGTGGGGCATGCCCGCGCGCAACATCTTCGGCTGGCAGAAGCCCTGCTACCTGCTCGGCGAAGGCTACGCGAAAACCTTCAAGGAGCTGATGGAGACCACCGACTGGGATTCCTACGGCACGGGCAAGTATGAAAAGTGCGCCGACTGTATGGCCCATTGCGGTTACGAACCGACCGCGGCAACCGCAGCCCTCAACAACCCGCTGAAGGCAATGTGGGTGTCGCTGCGCGGCGTCAAGACCTCGGGTCCGATGGCGCCGGAGATCGACATGTCGAAGCAGCGCCCGGCGCAGTACATCTTCTCGGAGCAGGTCCAGAAGAAGCTCTCCGAGATCCGCAAGGACGAGGCGGACGCTGCGCAGGAGAAGGCGGCGCGGAAGGCGTCGACGGCGGCGTAAGCAAGCAGCGACCAACGAAAACGGCCCGATCGCTGATGCGATCGGGCCTTTTCTTTTTTCCAGCTCAAGCGGCAGGGGAAGAGCTGAGTCGATCCGCGGGCGGCCTCCCCTTGCGAGACTGGGCCGCCCTCCCGCAAAAGCGGCACCTATGCCATTTTGGCCATCCGAAAATGGCAACACCTAATGGCCGTAGACGGCCCCGCGGAATCGTTGATGTCCAACCTCCGGGCAAACAGTGCGAGAGGAACTGCACAGTCCCGGGAATTGCCGTGTCTCTCACTTCAGGGGTGCAGTCCAGCACTGTCACCGTAAATCCACTGTAAATCAAAAGGGGATCAAGACGGAATCAGATCGTCTTTTTTCCAGCAATTCCGATTCGCTACTTCGATCGAAGTTCTTCGGGAGTTTCGAGCGCCGCTTGCACAGAGGAAGTCACTCGTTGAGCAACCTCATCAATACCAGCCCCGGGCGGAAGCGATTCGATGCGCTCGGGATCGTCCTCCCAACCGCGATCGGCCCGCTTCCGGCCTTGGATGAGGTGATGGACCCCATCCTTCTTCACGATCGTCCAGTATAAACAACCCCTTTCAAAGGCAGGCCAAGATTTTACCCTCGCGTATTTGAGCACGACAGGTTTGGGGAAGGCGGCGCGTGTTGGCGTTGGGACTTTGGGATTGCCCCGGCCAATGACTTGTTTGACGGCGTGTTGCAAAGCTTCGGTATCAGTTACGGAAACGACCTCAACAGGGTCTTCGTCAAGGTAGAAGCCCGCGTCAGTCTCCGCTACCGTCGGAATGAACACCGTGCGATTTCTTAGGTAAATATGCCACACCATATTGCCTCGTGTGACGGTAGTGACAACGACGCCGACCAATTACGGTGACAGTGCACTAAATACCGGCCTCCCCCACCGACCGCTTGGGGCCGCGCTTGGCCGGCTTAAGGACGCGCCCGGTCTGGCGTTCGATGCGGACGAAAAAGCGGTTGTCTCCGAGCGGGCGGCCGATGCTCTCCGCGGAACGCAGCGCGTCGAACAAATCGGCTTCCGGTTCGGTTGCCAGCAAATCGGCGAACCGCGGAAAACGATCGCGGATCGGCGCCAGTGCGGTCAGGCCGTCGTCCTTGCCGCGCAAATGCGCGCGCGTGCTCGACCAGCGCCAATCCTGTGCGCGCCGCACCAGGCGCGCCCGCACCGGATTGAGCGATACGTAACGCAGCGCCGCCGCAAGATGCTGTTCGTCCATCACGACGGCACCGAAACGGCCCTGCCAGAAATGACCGGTGCGCTTCCGTCGCGCCTGGATGGTCCCGGCATAGGAGCGATGCACGCGCGCAAGTGCGCGGCGCAGCCCGTCGGAATCGGACGGCACCAGGATGAGGTGCACATGGTTCGGCATCAGGCACCAGGCCCACACCTCGACGCCGGCGGCTTTGCAATTCGCAGCGAGCAGGTCGCGATACAGCGCATAGTCGGCGTCCTCGAAGAACGTGCGCGCCCGGCCATTGCCGCGC
Source organism: Bradyrhizobium diazoefficiens (assembly GCF_016616425.1). Classification (NCBI taxonomy): domain Bacteria; kingdom Pseudomonadati; phylum Pseudomonadota; class Alphaproteobacteria; order Hyphomicrobiales; family Nitrobacteraceae; genus Bradyrhizobium; species Bradyrhizobium diazoefficiens. Next base: position 3,059,360 of record NZ_CP067101.1, on the reverse strand, counting down.
TGGGTGACATGGTGGGGATGACCGGGGATGACGACACGGGCAAGACGAGTCATGCCGCAGCATGACCGCGAAAGCGGGCGGTGTCAATTGAGTGCACTGTCACCGTAATTTCCTGTCACCGTAATTTCCCGCCTTGTTTGACTGTGAAGCTCTCCTTCATGGCCTGTTAACGTTATCCTCGATAGCCGCAAGCTGAATGCCGCCGTATCTCTTTTAGGCAATGCGAAGCACTAGAAGAGGAACACAGCAATGACCGAGGTCCTTGGTGAGCTCAACAATCGCAGCGACGTACCCGAGCAAGATCCCCCGCGGCAGATCACTCAGCAATTCTCCGAGACGGACGAGGGTGGATTGCATCGCCGAGCCTTTTTGGCTGCCGGCGCGACCGCTGCGCTCCTCGCCGCCAGCCCAACCCTCGCGCTGGGCCAACAGCCGGTTGCGCCTGCTCCGACGGGTCAGGGAGCGATGCCGAGCAACGTCAGGGTGGAGCGGCTGGACGGCTCTATTCTGATGATAGGCATTCGGCAAGACACCGACCGCGTCGAACTGTCGAGCGTTATCGGTTTGGGCCGTTTGATGTATATGCTCGATCACGATGACGCTCTACGTGTTGCGGTCCTCTACTCCCAAGGTGCGGACTTCGTCGGCGGCGTCCTTGATGCCGAAAGCTGGGCACCAGTCCTACGCACCGGTCGCTTCCCGGAAACGCCCCAGTTCATCAATCCGGTGGGCACCATTCCCCCGCGTCGCGAGAAGCCACTCGTTGTCGCCGTGCAGGGCAAGTGCCAAGGCGCAGGCCACGAGCTTTTTCTCGCTGCCGATGTCCGGATTGCCGCAAGCAATACCGTCTTCGCACAGCCGGAAGTCACCCGCGGCCATTTCCCGGCCGGTGGCGCAACGATCACTTTTGTCCGCGAAGCGGGTTGGGCGAATGCGATGCGCTATATGCTGACAGGCGACGAATGGGGCGCCGACGAGGCATACCGGATGGGCCTCGTTCAGTTCGTGACACCACCTGGTAAGCAACTCGATCGGGCGATCGAGGTCGCTCGAAAGATCTCCGCCGCAGCTCCGCTTGGGATTCGAGCGACAATGACTTCGGCCCACCGCGCGCTCAGCGAAGGCCAGGAAGCCGCCTACGCGGCGCTGTTTCCCGAACTTGCACGACTTGCGCAGAGCGACGACCACGAGGAATATTTCCGGGCGCTTCGGGAAAAGCGCCTTCCCGCTTTCCACGGTCGCTGATCCCTGGCGCCTGTCGATCGACCGGGCTTTTTTTTCAGCTCGAAGCTACCGCTCAGGCCGCCTCGGACACCAGCGCCTCGCTGCCGACGAGCTCCGTCCCGATCAAATAGTCCCGGCAGCCGCGCAAGCTCCGCAGCGCGCGGTTGAAGTCGAGGCCGGTCGAGACCAGCGCATGCAGCGTCGCCGGGTTGCGCACGATGCCGCGCAGCACGGCGGCGAGGTCGATCTGGCCGTTCGGCTTGATCGCGGCGCGCGCAAGCGTCGGCAGCGCGCGATGGGCGGGATCGCTGATGACGCGGACCGCGGCGAAGGGCAGCCCGGCTTCAGCGGCGTAGGCCGCCGCGATGTGGCTTTCCATGTCGACGGCAGAGGCTCCGGTCTCCGAGTGCAGTGCCGCCTTGCAGGAGCGTCCGGTGACCACTTGCTCGGCGCCGGCGAGGCTGCCGCGCACCACGCGGCGGCGCCCCGACGTCAGGCGCTCGATCAAATCGTCGCCGAGCGAGAGCCCCGCGGCCCAGCGGGTGTCGCCGGAGAGCACTTCGGTCGCCAGCACGACGTCGCCGGAGCGCAAGCTCGGGTCGAGCCCGCCTGCCACGCCGAACGAGATCACGCCGCGAATCGTCTCGGGATCCACCACGGTCAGCAGCGCCCGCAACTGGGTCGGGCTGCTGGATGAACAGATGACCGCCATTCCCGGCCCGGCCGCGATGCGGGCCTCCTGAACCAGTCCAGTCACGATCAGTATCGGCCGCGGGTCGATGGTATTACCCGCGGTAAAACAGTCCCCCGTCCCCAAAGTCACATTCCGACCCCTACCACCCTGCTGTTGGTGTTCCGCAAGTTCCGATACCGCGCCAACGCCCACAGCGGAAAGAACTTTGGGTAACCATGATACCGTAGATAGAACACGCGGGGGAAGCCTGTGGCGGTATACCGCTGCTCGTCCCACAGTCCTTTTTCGTTCTGTGTTGCAATCAGGTACTCCACCCCGCGGGCGACGGCGGGGTGATCAACCTCGCCTGCCGCCATGAGGGCAAGCAAGGCCCATGCCGTTTGCGAGGCGGTCGAGGGGGCGGCCTCCCATCCCCGGTAGTCCAGGCGGTAGCTGACGGCATCCTCACCCCAGCCGCCGTCCTCGTTCTGGATCGAGACCAGCCAGGCGGCGGCCTTCCGAATCATGGGGTCCTTGTGGTCGACCCCGGCCATGTTGAGGGCGCAGAGCACCGACCAGGTTCCATAGATGAAGTTCATGCCCCAGCGGCCGTACCAGGAGCCCTCCGGATGCTGGGTCTTCCGCAAGTAAGCGACCCCTTCGGCCACTTGCTTGCTGGTCTTCGCGGTCTCGCCGAGCTGGGCCAGCATCGAGATGCAGCGCGCGGTGACGTCCTCGGTCGGCGGGTCGAGCAGCGCGCCATGGTCCGAGAACGGGATGTTGTTCAGATAGTATTCGAGATTATTGACGTCGAAGGCGGCCCAGCCGCCGTCGTCGCTCTGCATGCCCTCGATCCACTCCCGGCCGCGGGCGATCGCGGAATCATAACCGGTCGCGCCGTGCTCGCGGCGCATGCGATCCATCGACATCACCACCACGGCGGTGTCGTCGAGGTCGGGGTAATGCGCGTTGTTGTACTGAAAGGCCCAGCCGCCCGGACGCACGTCGGGCCGCTTCACCGCCCAGTCGCCCTTCACCTCGAGCTCCTGCCTCGGGATCAGCCAATCGAGGCCCTGCCTGGCTGCCGGCACCGCCTTGTCACCGCCGGCTTCCAGCAGCGCATGCGCCGTCAGCGTCGTATCCCACACCGGCGAGACGCAGGGCTGGCAATAGGCCTCCTGCTCGCCGATGATGAGCAGCTTGTCGATGCCCCGCCGCGTCGCGGCCCGCGGCGGATAATTCTCGTCCTTGCCGAGCGCGTCGTACATCATGACGATGTTGGCCATCGGCGGAAAAATCGCGCCCATGCCGTCCTCGCCGTTGAGTCGGTCCTCGATGAAGGCGAGCGCCGCATCGATGGCGCGCTTGCGCAGGCTCTTGGGAAACATCGGCTCGACCACACGCAAGATGCCGTCGAGCGCGCGGAACAGCACGAACCAGGCCATGCTCTGGTGCGGTGCCTTGGCCGTCATGCCGATCGAGCGCGGATCCTGGAGGAACAACTCGTCGATGCCGACACCTAGCGGATTCTTCGCGCGAGGCTTGAGCGCTGCGAGCACCATCAACGGCACCATGGTGGTGCGCGCCCAGTAGGAGATCTTGTTGAGGTGGAACGGCGACCAGAACGGCAGCAGCACGATCTCGATCGGCAGCACCGGCACCGCGCGCCAGGTCACCACGCCGTACATCGCAAGCAGGAAGCGCGTGAAGACGTTGCTGTGAATTGCGCCGCCGCGCGCATGGATCGCCTCGCGCGCACGCACCATGTGCGGCGCGTCGACGGAGTCGCCGATCATCTTCAGTGCGAAATAGGCCTTCACGCTGGCGCTCATGTCGAACTCGCCGTCATGCACCAGCGGCCAGCCGCCATGGGCGCCCTGCACGCGACGAAGATAATTGGCGATCTTGGCTTCGAGCACGGCATCGACCGGCTCGGCGAGAAAGTGGCGCAGCAGGATGTACTCGGCCGGAATCGTGCAATCGGCCTCGAGCTCGAAAACCCAATGGCCGTCGGGTTGCTGGAAGCCGAGGACGCCTTGCGTCGCCGACGCAATGCTCGATTCCAACACCTTCGATTCCAGGACCTCCGATTCCAGGGCTTCGCGGCTGGTCGCGTTCACGGAATCCATCTCGCTCGATTGCTCCGATAGTCGATTGAAATTGGCCGGGCCGTTTGCTCGTCAGGGCCGCTTTGTGGCCAGAACCAGATCGGCGGCGCGATCACCGGACCGGACCGATCCCTCGATGGTTGCAGGCAATCCCGTAGCAGTCCAATCACCCGCAAGAAACAGGTTTTTCAGCGCAGTGACCGGCCCCGGGCGCAGGGCATTCTGCGCCGGCGTCGCCGCAAACGTGGCACGGCGCTCGCGCACGATCTGCCAGGGCGGCAGTTCGCCGGAAACCCCACCCGCCTGGCAGACGTCGTTCCAGATCGCCTGCGCGAGTTCCTCGCGCGGCATGTCGACCAGACGGTCGCCGTTGCTGATGGTGACGGAGAGCCGGTTCGGAAACGCGAACAGCCATTCCACGATGCCGCCGATGACGCCCAGGATCGGCGCTGAACCCGGCGGCGGCTCAAGGCGGAAATGCGCATTCACGATGGCGCGGAATTCGGTCGGCGTCTTCAGACCCGGCAGCAGGCTCGCGGCAGCGCGCGGCGGCACCGCCATCACGATGACGTCGCCCTCACCGATCTTTATCGCATCTTCGCCGCCAAAATTCAGCGCGCCGACCTTGCCATCGACGGTCGAGAAAGAACGCAGCTCATGCCCGAGCTGAACGGAATGACCACGCTCAGCCAAAAATTTCACGGCCGGCTCGATCAGCACCGCGCTGAGGCCGTCGCGCGCGATCAGCGGACGGCACGCCTGCCCACCGGCGAGCAGCGTCTCGCGCACGATCGCACCGGCAAGCCCGGCCGAGCCCTCGGGCGGATCGACGTTGAGCGCCGCGAGCAGCAGCGGCTGCACCAGGCGCTGATAGAGCACGCCTTCACATGGGATGGACTTGCCGACCAACGTCTCTTCCGATGCCCAGATCAGCGGCGCCAGCTTCAGATAATCGGCCAGCCCGGTGTCGGGCACGCGGCGGCTCTCGTCGAGCACCCAGGTCGGCAGCCGGCCGGCGCCGAGATCGATCTGCCAGCGCTGCCCGGTCTTGATGTCGACGAAGGGAAACTGCGCGCTGTCAGGGCCGACGAGGCCGGCCTCGGTGCCGATCGCGCGCGCATAGGCGCGCGCATGGCTGTTGCCCGACAGCAGCAGATGATTGCCGTTGTCGATAGTGAGATTGGTGGCGCCGTCGAAATAGGAACGGCAACGGCCGCCGGCCTGGTGCGTCGCCTCGTGCACGGCGACCTTGAAGCCGGCATTGGCGAGCCGCACGGCGGCGGAGAGGCCGGAAATTCCGGCACCGATGATGTGAGCTGTCTTTTGCATCAGATAAAAGCGTAGCGGAGCAGGATGGCGATGCGTGTGATCTTCGACACACGCACCGGCTGGCGCGGCGCATTGAAACCGCGCGCAATCAGCAGATCCAGAATGGAATGATAATATTTCGACATGATCCGCGGCGCGCGCACCGCGCGACGCTTGTTGCGGTTCATGATCTCGTCCGCCTCCTCGAAATGCGCCTTCGCACGCTGCGTCAGCGGCAGGCAGACCTTCGGCAGCGCGCGCTCGGCAATCACGCGATTCGGATCGTTGGAGGTGATACCGGCATGCAGCAGCGCCTCGCGCGGCAGATAGAGCCGGCCGAGGCCGGCGTCCTCGTCGATGTCGCGCAGGATGTTGGTGAGCTGAAGCGCTCGGCCCAAATGATGGGCGAGCTGGATGCCGTCCTCTTCCGGCAGGCCGAATACCCGCACCGACAGCCGTCCCACGGCGCTGGCGACGCGATCGCAATAGAGATCCAGTGTCGCCATGTCGGGCGCGCGGATGTCCTGCGGCACGTCCATCTCCATGCCGTCGACGATCGCGAGGAAATCATCGCGCTTGAGGCCGAAGGTCTTCACCGAGGCGACGTAGTCCGTCAGCCGCGGCGGCGGATTGCCCTGATAAAGCGCATCGATGTCGTTGCGCCATTGTTGAAGCGCGGCGAGCCGTTCGCCGCGCGGACCGTCGGAATCGGCGATGTCGTCGACTTGGCGGCAGAAGCTGTAGATCTGGAACATCGCTTCGCGCTGGTCATGCGGCAGGATGCGCATCGCGGCGTAGAAGGAGCTGCCGGATGCGGTCGAGCCATAATTGGCGCCGGGCGAGGTCGCCTCAAGCGTCATGTGCAGTCCCCGCTCTGGAAATGGCCTTGCGTCCAATTGCGCGGCGGCCGACCTCGCCGATCATTCCGGCAAGACTGAAGAGCAGCAGCTCGAACTTGTTCAGATGCACCCGCTCGCGCAGGGGATCGCGCACCTTGAGCAGGCGCACGATGCGGTCGGCATAGGCCTGGATCACCGAGACGTCGACGCCGAGGCGGACATCCCGGATCTCCGCAGCCAGCGACCTGCCCTCGTCGAGCAGCGCTTCGTTGCGCGCGGCCAGCGTCTGCAGGCAGGCCAGCATCGCCGGCGGCGACTGTGAAAGCCCGAGCTGATCGACGGAGGCGCCGTGTGCTGCCAGCGCATCGCGCGGCAGATAGACGCGATTGAGCTCGCGGAAATCCTTGCCGCAGTCCTGCAGGTGATTGTTGATCTGGAGGCCGGCGCAGAGCGCATCCGATGCGGCCCAGGTCGAGATGCTCTCACCGTGGACGTCGAGCATGAAGCGGCCGACCGGCATCGCCGAATAGCGGCAATAATGAATGACCTCGTCCCAGGTCTCGTAGCGCAGCTTGGTCACGTCCATGCGGAACGCGATGAGCACGTCGAGTGCATGGCGCGGCGCCATGCCGCGTTCGGCCAGCGCGCGCCGCAAGCTGACGGCTTCGGCCTGGGTGTCGCCGCTGCCAAGCAGTTCCGCCTCGAGCAGGTCGAGATAAGCGAGCTTCTGGTCGGACGGGAGCGTCGCGTGGTCGGCGATGTCGTCGGCGGTGCGGACGAAATTGTAGTATGCCAGGATCAGGGCGCGATGACGCGGATGAATGATCCAGGACGCGACGGGAAAATTCTCGTCGCGGTCACCCTTGCCGGATCGCAATTCGCTCGCAGAGGTCATCGAGGGCTGGTTTACAATCGCTGTACAGAAACGGCTTCTTCGCTCGCGCGGGCTCATGCCGGCGATCCACCGCGGCCCCCATATAGGGGAATACGGCAGCAAAACCAATCCTGTCTCGATGGCTGCCCTTTGCGGTTCGGGCCCGAAAAGGCGGCCCTGGAGCCGCCTTTTGTGGGCCGGTGGCCGAGCTTACTGGTTGTGGGTCTTCAGAACCTGGTCGCAGGCCTGCGAGATCTTGGCCCGGTTCTCCTTGAGGCAGGCCAGGACGGTGAAATCGCCCTGGTCGATGACCGGACGGCAGAACTTCTGCACGTCGCGCGTGCAGGCCTTCTGCTCGGCATCCGTGCCACGCCCTTGCTGGGCGAACGCCGCCGTCGAAAGAGATGCCGACAGCAGGGTGAGAGCGACGAGAAGCTTACGCATTGTATTCCTTCATTCTGGCGGCAGAATCGCACCGGACCCGGGACTGCACAGGGCGGACGACCGGAACGGATTGTTCTGATGGCAAGTCGCCGCAGGAGGTGCGGCCTCGGAGAAGGCACAAGCACTGGCAAATGCGGCCAAATTGGCGCCGCGCCCACCAAATCGGGCCTTCCCCCGACCTTCAGTGGCAGATGTAAACGATTGATACTACGTCATAATTCAGAGATGCCGCAATTTACTGCATACCTGTTGCAGAGCTGCATCTGTCCGCCCCGCTTTTCCCGCCGGAAACATGCCGAAACAGGGCAAATCAACGGGTCTGTGTCTGAAGCGAGGACTTCGTGAACGGCCATCTCCGGCGACCTGGCTTTGAACCTGACACAGGCTCGGAGCACTAAACTTTCGAAGTGGCGAGACGTTCTCGAGCAGAGGTGGGCGTCATTCCAAAACGGGATATTTGAGATGAAATTCTTTGGGCGATCTGGACCGGCAATCAAGGTGGCCGGCATCGGAGCGGCGCTGCTCTTCTCCGTTTCGGCGAGCCACGCTCAGTCCTCCGGCCCGTTTGCCGGTTTTGACGGCGCGTGGACCGGCACCGGCACGGTGTCGCTGTCGGACGGCTCCACCGAGCGCATTCGCTGCAAGGCCGACTATAAGGTCGCCGGCAGCGGCCTCAGCCTGAAGCAGGCTCTGCACTGCGCGTCGGACAGCTACAAGTTCAATCTCACCAGCGACGTGACGAGCCACGGCGAGCGCATCTCCGGAAACTGGAGCGAGTCCAGCCGCAACATCTTCGGCAATCTCCAGGGCACCGCCGGCGGCGGCCAGATCGACGTGTTCGTCGAGGCCAACGGCTTTGCCGCCAACCTCTCGCTGCGCACCAACGGTACCAAGCAGACGGTGCAGATCTCCTCCAAGGGCGAGATCCGCGGCGTCAACATCACGATGACGAAGAGCTGACGCCCTTCACGCTTCGAAAGGAATATGCCCCCGGCTCCATCGGGCCGGGGGCTTTTTGCTTTAAAGATTAGATCGCCCGCTTGTCCGCACCCTGCAACTTCTCATGCAGGTTGATCAGCCACATCGCCGTCGGCCGCAGAATGAAGAGGTCGGCGACCAGCGCCATGACCATCGAGAAGGCACTAAGCCAGCCGAACAGCCGCAGCGACGGCAGGTCGGAGAACACGGTGACGACAAGGCCGCAGGCCAGCACCACCGTCGTCAGGATCAGCGCCGGTCCGACCAGCACGGTCGCCCGCTCCACCGCAAGCGAGGAGCCGACGCCCGGTTTGCTCTCAAGCCTGAGGCGGTTGAGGAAGTGGATGGTGGCGCTTAAGCCCAGGCCGAACGAGACGGTGAGCGCGACGACGCTGGCGAATTGCAGCCCCTCGCCCATCGCCCACAGCACCGTTCCCGACATCACCACCGGGAAGATGCCCGGCAGGATGCACGCGAACATCACCACCCAGGAGCGGAAGGCAAGGCCGATGAAGATCGCGACCAGCGCGAATTCGATGGTGAGCCCGTGGTTCAGCTTCTCGATCATGCTGGCGGAATTACGCGCCGCAATCGCAGCGAGACCCGTCACCGCGATCTCGTAGCCGGGATGCTTCTTGCGGACGGCGTTGAGCTCGTTGTCGAGCTTGTCGACGATCGGCAGGAGCTGGCTGGAATCCTTGTCCGGCACGCGGCCGGCCACCACGACCGCGTCCTGCTCGGCGTCGATGAAGCGCCGCACCAGATGCTCGGGAATGACGCTGACATATTCCTTGAGGGTTGCGACGTCGGCGCTGCCGGCCTTCTCCGCCAGCCAGCGACGCAGCGTCTCCAGCGACCAGACGTTGCCGACGCCGGCGGCCTTCTCGACCGTCGTGTGCACTTCGGCGATGGTCTGGAGCGTTTCGGGCGAATAAAGCGATTGCCCCTTCGGGAACTGGATCAGCACGTTGATCGGGTTGGCGCCGGTGAGCTTGGCATCGAGCCGGTCGCTGGCGGCAACGGCCTGACGCTTGTCCGGCACCTGGTCGGCAAGCCGGTAGCGCGGCTCCAGATTGGCGTAGATGACGCCGAGACTGCCGACGAACAGCACTGCGATCAGGCTGAACAGGCCGGGCCGGCCCACCATGCGCACGGCGATCCAATAGCAGAAGTTGCGCAGCGCCTGGACGCCGGCATCCGCGCCCTGGAACTTGACCGCAAAGACCTTCTCGTTGCGCACGAACAGCACGCCGAATACCGGCACCAGCGACAGCACCGCGATCAGCGCGATGATAGTGGCGGCGAGGCCCGCCTCGCCGAACTTGCGGATCAGGTCGGAGCTGGAGAACTGGAGCGCGATGAAGGAAATGCCGGCGGTGCCGTGCGTGAGCACGCAGGCCGGCCCCACCACCAGCACCGCGTTCTTGAACGCGGTGAACTTGTCCTGGCCCGCGATCAGCCGGTCACGCGCGGCGAAGGTGAGCTGCATCGAGTCCGAGAAGCTGATGACCATGATGAGCGGCGTCATCACGTTCAGGAACATGTTGAGATTGAAATTGGCCCAGCCGAGTGCGCCGAGCGCCAACAGGATCGCGATCATCGGCGGGAACGCCGCCGCGATCATGAACGAGACCTTGCGGAAGAAGATGATGGCGATGATGCAGCCGGCGAGAATGCCGAGGATGTTGTAGGTCAGCCCGTCGCGCTCGACCGCATTGCGGATCTCGAGCTGCATCACCGGGACCCCGGAGAGCTCCACGTTGAGCCCGGTGTCGCCGAGGTCCTCCTTCATCAGCGCGCGGATGTCGCCGACGGTCTTGGTCAGCTTGTTGGAGCCGACCACCTCCGGATCGAGCGACAGCACGATCAGCGCCAGCGTACCATCTTCCGACAACAGCTTGCCGCGGATGATCTCGTTGTTCTTGACGGTCTCGATGAACTTGTCATAGGCCGCCCCCTCGGGCAGCTCGGGCGGGAACAGCGCCGCCGGCAGCTTGCCCGGCGCTGGTGCCTGGCGCGCAGAGAACAGCGAGACCAGCCCGCGCGTGCCGTCGATCAGTTGCAGGTCGGTGACGAAGTTGCGCAGCTTCTCGAGATTGTTCCGCGCCAGGAGGTCCTTGCCCTCGACCACCACGAGGACGTCGAATTCCTCGGCCGGGAACTTCTTGGTCACCTCTTCGTATTGGTGAAATTCGCGGGTGTCAGAGCGGAAGAGCTGCGACAGCGAGTCGTCGATTTTGATCCTGTGGATGCCGAACGCGGCGCCGACGATCAGCGCGAGCAGAACGATGCAGGAGACGATCGGCGCCCGGACGGCGATCAGCCCGAGACGCTCCAGCCCGAAGGCGATCGAGGACGCAGGTCCCTGCTCGACCTTGTCGACATGAACCTCATTCTCGCTGTGCTTTTCGAGCATGCCTTGTCCAGTTCCTAAATCATCGATCTGTGAGCTTGTTGCGCCCCGCGAACGGCTTGGAAACGCCATACCAATGGGAGGCTTGCCCTTTGAAAATGCGCGGAAAATCGCCGCGAGGGGTTTAGCAGGTCAACCGGTCTTTTCGCAAGCAGGCGAAGCGTGGCCAAATCGATCAAGAAGGGGCGATCCGGGCCTGGGAAGCCGGTCATCCGGGCGAGACTGTACCAATTCGACGCGGCGCACGGTCCGCGCTCTCGTCTTTCAACGCTACGCCGCTGACCTGCCGGGCCAGCCCCTCGCGGACCAGCCAGGCGATCTTGAAGGCCGCCTCGTCATGGCTCAACCCGGCATGGTGGATGTTGGAGACGCAATTGCGCTCGGCATCGGTGCGGCCGGGCTTCGGCGCAAAAGTCAGATAGGCGCCGAGACTGTCGGGCGCCGACAGGCCCGGCCGCTCACCGATCAGCATCACGACCATCCGTGCACCGAGAATGGCGCCGATCTCGTCGCCGAGCGCAACGCGCGCGCCTGAGGCGACGACGACATGGCCGACCGCAACACCATCATCGGCTGCAAACAGCGGCAACAGGCGTCTCACCAGAGCCGCGGCATGGGCGTCGACTGCCGCCGCCGAGAGGCCGTCGCCGATCACGAGCGCGAGCTGGCCCGGCTTCGAGGCACTTCGCGCCAGAAGCTCCGCTGAGTCGGGTGCAAGCCGTCGTCCCAGATCCGGTCGACGCAGATAGTCCCCGCGGTCGACCGCCTGGCTTCTCACCTCGGTGACGGCAAGTCCGAGCGTGCCGAGATCGGCGGCCAGATGCGGCGCATCGAAGACGGCATGCACAGCATCGCGAGCACGGGCATGATCGAGCGTGAAATCGAGCAGCGCCTTCGTCGGCACGCTTGCGCCGCTGCGCCCGAGCGCGACGCGCGCGGGCGTGAACGCCCGCAGGTCGAGAATCGGGCGGCGTGGCAGGGCCGGATCAGACATATCGCATCATTCGGCGGGAACGGCGGCCTCGCGCAGCCGGATCGAGTAGTTCGAGGCGTTCTGCCTGCCGCTGGAGGCCGCGCGCGCAAAGGTGATGAGATGGTGTGCGATCAGGGTGCAGCCGATCAGGCCCTCGATGTCGCCGCGCTTGATGCGCCCCAGCGCGAACTTCCAGAACACGCGCCTGTAGTCGCCGAGCACGCCGACCTTCCAGAAAATGTTGCGCAGCATGATTAGGCCACGCCGGATGTTGGGCCAGGTCTTCATCTCGTCCGGCACCGGCATCTTGAGACGGTGCACATAGACGTGGTCGCATTGATGCTGGTAGCGCGCGTAGACCTTCTCGGGCGTGTAAGCGACCGCCATCGCGTGCTTCCATGAGGCAACGACCTCGTCATAGGGCAACAGGAAGTCGACGTTGGAATCGCGACCGTCATCGTGGACGAGGCGCCCGTCGCGCTCCAGCCGGTCCCACAGCGGCGTCTTGGGCAACGCCTGAAGCAGGTTGATCGTGAGCAGCGGAATTCGGGAGTCCTCGACGAAGGCCAGCAGCGCCTCCGACGTATTCGGCTTGTCGGTGTCGAGCCCCATGATGATGCCCGAGACAACCTCCATGCCGTAGGAGTTGATGGTGCGCACGCCCTCCAGGATCGGGACCATCATGTTGTGGTCCTTGTGCATCGCCTTCAGCGCGTCGGGATCCGGCGTCTCGATCCCGCAGAAGATGGTGACGAAATAGGCCTCGCGCATTTTCTCGAGGATCTCGGGCCTCTTGGCGATGTTGAGCGTCGCTTCGCAGGCGAGCCGCACCACGTAGCCGGTCCGCTTCTGCCATTCGATCAGATGCGGCAACAGGTCCATCGCCGCCTTGCGGTTGCCGATGAAATTGTCATCGACGAAATAGACCGTGTCGGTCATGCCGCATTCGCGCAGGCGGTCAAGTTCGGCGATGATCTGCTCGGGCGACTTGATGCGCGGGTTGCGGCCATAGAGACCGGGGATGTCGCAGAACTCGCACTGATAGGGACAGCCGCTGGAATACTGGATGCTGCCGAGGAAATATTTCTTCACGTCGGCAAGTTCGTAGGCCGGGATCGGAAACTCCGTCATCGGCACGCGATCCTTGGTCGTCAGCACCACTTGGCTCTCGGGGCGAGAGGTGTCGCGCGACAGTATCTCGATCAGCTGGTTGGTGGCATCGCCGAGTTCGCCGACATGGAGATAATCGAAAGACGGATAATAGTCGGGACAGGCGCTGACGGAGGGGCCGCCGAGCGCGACCGGCAGATCGAACTCATGCGCGCGGCGGCAGATGTCGTTCATCTGCTGGCGCTGGATGTGCATGCCGCTGACGAACACCGCCTCGGCCCATTCGAACTCTTCCCTGGTCGTGCGGCGGAGGTTCTCGTCGACGAATTTGACCTGCCAGTCCTGCGGCAGATAGGCGGAGATCAGCAACAGCCCCTGCGGCGGCATGAAGGCACGAACGCCATCGGTCAGGGGATAGGAATACTCGAACGTACCGAACGACGAGGTGTAGCGCGGAAATACGCAGAGAATCCGCCGCGGCGTTCCGTTACTTTCAGCTCGCATCAAAGCTCCCCCGCCAAACTCGACCGATGGTGCGGAAATTGCCAGCCAGACCCATAGCGTAATGCTGCCGCCGGAATTTCTCAATATCGTGGCACAACCATAATTGCGGAAGGCGCCGATGGTTTCCTGAAAAGGAGAGTTTGACGCTCCCTATTGCCTCAGGCGATCAGCCGCGAGGCAAAATCGGGCAGCAGGCCTGCATCGCCGGCAAGTCGGAAATCGGCGCCTGCGATACCCCACTGCGTCAGCCAGTCGTCGAATTCCGGCGCGCGGCGCAAACCGAAGACGTCACGGACATAGAGCGCGTCGTGAAAGGACGTCGACTGGTAGTTCAGCATGACGTCGTCGGCACCGGGGACGCCCATGATGAAGGTGACGCCGGCGGCGGCGAGCAGCGTCAGCAGATTGTCCATGTCGTCCTGGTCCGCCTCGGCGTGGTTGGTGTAGCAGATGTCGATCCCGAGCGGCAGGCCGAGCAACTTGCCGCAGAAATGATCCTCCAGTCCCGCCCGGATGATTTCCTTGCCGTCATAGAGGTATTCCGGGCCGATGAAACCGACCACGCTGTTCACCAGGAGCGGCGCAAAGGCGCGGGCGACCGCATAGGCCCGCGCCTCGCAGGTCTGCTGGTCGACGCCGTGATGGGCCCCCGCCGACAGCGCCGAGCCCTGGCCGGTCTCGAAATACATCACGTTCTGCCCGACGGTGCCGCGCCGCAGCGACAGCCCGGCCTCCTGCGCCTCCTTCAGAAGCGCGAGGTCGATGCCGAAACTGCGGTTGGCGGCCTCGGTGCCGGCGACCGACTGGAAGACGAGATCGACCGGCACGCCCTGCCCGATCAGCGACAGCGTCGTCGTGACATGGGTCAGCACGCAACCTTGCGTCGGGATCTTCAGCCGCGCGATGATCTCGTCGAGCAGCCGCAACAATTGCGCGATGACGGCCGGATCGTCGCTCGCGGGATTGATCCCGATGCAGGCATCGCCGGCCCCGAGCAGGATGCCGTCGAGGATCGAGGCGGTGATGCCTCTGGCATCGTCGAACGGATGGTTGGGCTGCAGCCGCGTGCTCATCCGCCCCTTCAGGCCGATCGTGTTGCGGAAGGCGGTGGCGACCTCGCATTTCCGCGCCGCCAGGATCAGATCCTGGTTGCGCATCAGCTTTGACACAGCGGCCGCCATCTCCGGCGTGATGCCGCCCGCCATCTTGCGCAGGACGTCCGGCGTTGCGGCATCCGACAGCAGCCAGTCGCGGAAGGCTCCGACCGTCTTGGATGCCACCGGCGCGAAGGCCGTCGCGTCATGGCCGTCGATGATGAGGCGGGTGACCTCGTCGGACTCATAGGGGATGACGGCTTCGTGCAGGAATTGAGCGAGCGGAACGTCGGCGAGCGTCATCCGCGCCGCGATCATCTGCTCGGCGGTACCGGCGGCGATCCCGGCCAGGCGGTCGCCGGAGCGCGGCGGCGTCGCCTTGGCGAGCAGATCGCGCAGATCCGCGAAGCTATAGGTCGTGGCATCGATGGTGTGGCGGTAAAGCATGGCTGTCTCTCGACCGCATCACGTGTCGGCCGGCGCGGAGACTACCATTTGCCAGGACGTTACGCAGCCCGGACCGTTGCCAGAAATCTAGCCACTTCCGCCTTGAGATGCTTGTTCTCGTGCAGCAACAGCTGCGCGGACGCAAGGACCTGAGACGAGGCGGCCCCTGTATCTCCCGCGCTTTGATTGACGTCGGTGATATTGGATGCCACTTCGCTGGAGCCGCGCGCGGCTTGCTGCACGTTGCGGGCGATCTCCTGGGTGGCCGCGCCCTGCTGCTCGACCGCGGCCGCAATCGCCGCGACGATCTCTGACACGCGTCCGATCGTGCCGCCGATTTCCTTGATCGCTCCGACGGAATCCTGGGTCGCGGCCTGCATGCCGGCGATGTGCGCGCTGATCTCGCTGGTCGCCTTCGCGGTCTGCGACGCGAGCGCTTTGACCTCCTGCGCAACGACCGCAAAGCCGCGGCCGGCCTCGCCGGCGCGGGCGGCCTCGATGGTGGCGTTGAGGGCGAGCAGGTTGGTCTGCTCGGCGATGCCCGTGATCAATTGGGTGACGTCCCCGATGCGGCCTGCGGCGAGCGACAGCTCGGCGATGCGTGCATCGGTCCTTTTGGCCTGCTCGACCGCCTCTTGGGCGATCCGGTTCGAATCCACGACACGGTGACCGATCTCGTGGATGGAACTCGTCATCTCCTCCGTTGCGGATGCAACCGATTGAACGTTCGTGGAGGTTTGCTCGGAAGCCGCAGCAACCAGCGCGCTGAGTTCCTGGGTCTGCGAGCTCGATTTGGTCAGGAGAATGGCGGCGTTCTCGAGCTCACCCGACGCTGATGCCACGGTCTCGATGATGCCGCCCACGGCGGCTTCGAAGCCCTCCGCAAGACTATGCAACTCCGCACGTCGGGTTGCCGCCAGCTCGCGCCCTTTGTTCTCGCGTTCGCCGGCCTCGCGCTCGGCTTTTGCAATCGCCTGAGCCTTGAATTCGTCGACGGCTTTGGCCATCTGGCCCACCTCGTCTCTGCGTTCCAGGCCGGGCAGGCGAACATCGAAATTGCCGATTGCGAGCTCGCGCATGGCGTCCGACATCGCGACCACAGGACGGGAGATGCTTCTCCCGATCAGGAATGAGATGACGATGCCGACGATGGCCATCAGCGCGATGGCGACGGTGAGCAGCCATTGTTGCTGCTCCAGCCGAACCCCGGCACGCGCGATCTCGCGGTCCTTTGTCTCGGTGCTGCGCAGGATCAGCTCATCCGACAGCTTTTCGAGCTGAGCAAAATTCCTTTCGGCCCCCTTGATGAACATCAGGGCCGAACCTGCATCGCCGTCAGCCATCTCGATCGCATTCTTGGCTTGCTTGATATAGCCGCCGACCGCGGCCCTGAGCTGCTCGAGGCCCTGCGCTCCGCCCAATCCCTGCTCGACAGACTTGAACGCCTCGGCAACGGCGGCGACAGCGGCGGACGCCTCCTTCGCCATCCCCTCGACCTTTTTTTCGTCCTTTTCATTGGCGCCAATCGCGGCAAGGCGATACAGCTTGGCGTGCGCCACCCACGCCTGGGCCGTCAGTTCGTTGGCGAGTTCGGACTGTCGGACCGGTCCCGAGAACAACCCGCTGACGAACGCCTGGTTGGAGCGGAGCGTCTGCAGAGCGTGGACACCGAGACCGATCATGACAACGATCGATAGGGCCGGAGCAAGCTGCACCTTCCACGATAGTCTCATGTTCTTGATCCAGCCCAACATTCCAACCTTTTCACGAAATGCAGATGGCGATCGCGAAAACCATCACGGCTCAGGAGGCCTTGTACACGCCGGCACAAACAGCCGTATTGCCTAGCTTCTCGCAGTACATTTCCTTCGGCTCGACCTTCTTGGTCACGGGATTGACGAACTTGTAGTCCTGCCAGAAGGAAGCCTGCTTGGTCGCGAGCTCGACACGCTCCTTGACGTACGGCTTGCCGTCGACGTCCTGCGCATCAATCAAGTTCTTGCCAACGAACTTGATGTTGGAGCCGTGGGCGAGAACCACGCCGTCGAGCTGATAGACGACGACATAGAGATCGCGATCGTGAAACTGACCGCTCTTGTTGCTGATCTCGGGATAGGCTTTTTCCGTCCCCGTCTCCTTGATGTAGCTCACGGCCTTTTTGACCATCGCAATGGCTTCATCCTTGGTGCCATTTTCGCCGGCACTGGCGGTGCCAGCAGAAAGAACTGCGGCGGCAAACGCGCAGATGAAAGACTTCCCCAAGGTGTTCATGATGTGCTCCGTGCCGATTGAGTTGGGCATCCGGACGAATGCCGTTCCGAGCAAGCTCACACTACAAGGACAAATAGTCCGTTAAAGCGCTGGCGGTCTCGCTCGGCATGCTGCGCCTGCGAGATGAAGCTCGAGCATCGCGGCAGATATGAGCACAACAACCCCGCCGCCTTCCGCGATGCAAATCCCGCAAATTAACGGGACGTGCACAAACGTGGTGCATAGTTCCTCATAATTCTTGCACGACTGCGCTCCGGCCGCTGCAGGCCATTCCGGGCCCCGAACACATGACAACCGACCGATCTGGGAATGCCGCCGGCCTGGCAGGCCGTTTCACGCTTGCCACCAAGCTCTACGCGATCTTCGCCCTGTTCGCGCTGCTCACGGCGGCGATCGCGATGCTGTCCGACTACAACAGCCGCCGCAGCGCCGACCTGACCAGCGCGATCGAGACGGCGAACGCCGCCGCGCTGAACGTCGAGCGCGTCAACTCGCTGGTCTATGCGGTCGTGATGGAATCGCGCGGCGTCTACATGTCGACCGAGCCGAAGGTGGTGAAGAAATTTGGCGACGGCCTTCTCAAGTTCAACGCCCAGATCCTCGACGTCGTGAAGCGCTGGGAGACCATCGTCAAAGCCGACGATGCCGAGCAGTTTGCCACCTTCAAGAAGCGCATCGAGCAATTCGTCGAGTTCTGCAAGGAGCTGGTGCGCCGCGGCGTTGAGATCAACGCCGCCGCGGGCCGCGAATGGGGCGACAACGACGCCAACCGCGCCGTTCGCTCGGCGCTGAACAAGGATCTCGAGGCGCTGTCCAAGGTCTATGCCGAGCGCGCCAGGCAGATCGCGCAGCAGACCGAGACCAATCGCGAATTGTCTTTCGTGCTCACCTGCCTCGGCGGTATGGCGCTGGCGCTGGTCGTGATCGGCATCGTCATCATCGCCCGCTCGGTCGCCCGGCCGCTCGCCTCGATCACCGCCACGATCAAGCAGGTCGCGGACGGGACCGAGGACGTCGTGGTGCCGCACTCTGACCGCGCCGACGAGATCGGCGCACTCGCCCGCGCGATCCAGGTCTTCCAGGAGGCGATGGGCCGCAACCGCAGCCTCGCCTCGCAGGTTTCGCAGGACTCTGCCGCGCGCGAGGAGCGCGCCCGCCACATCGAGCGATCCGTCGAGGCGTTCGGCGAGGCGATCGGCGCGATCATGCGCGGCCTCAGCGACAATGCCTCCGTCATGCGCGAGACCGCGCAGACCATCACGCGCGTCACCGCGGACGCCAGCAGCCGTGCCGGCACCGCGGCCAACGCCACCGAGCAGGCTGCCCGCAACGTCACGGCGGTCGCAGGCGCGGCCGAGGAGCTTTCGGCCTCGGTGGTGGAGATCGGCCGCCAGGTGCGGCAGAGCGCCGGCGCGGTCGAGCAGACCGGGCAGCGCACCGAGAAATCGATCTCCGAAATCGAAAGCCTTGCTGCGGCGACGCAGCGCATAGACGGCGTGCTCAGCCTGATTCAGGCGATCGCCGAGCAGACCAACCTGCTCGCGCTCAACGCCACCATCGAGGCCGCGCGTGCCGGCGATGCCGGCCGCGGCTTCGCCGTCGTCGCCCACGAAGTGAAGGCGCTCGCGGGACAGACCGCGAAGGCGACCGCCGACATCAGCGAGAACGTCTCGATGATCCAGGCCTCGACCCGCAACGCGGTCGACGCCGTCCGCGAGATCGGCGGCGCGGTGCGCGAGATCAACGAGGTCACCTCGGCCATCGCCGGCGCCGTCGGCCAACAGGACCAGGCCACGCGCGAGATCTCCTCGAACGCGCAAAGCGCCGCCCAGGGCAACGAGACCCTGGTCGCCAACATCACCTCGCTGCGCGACGCCATCGGCAAGACCGACACCGCGGCAGCTTCGGTGCTGACGGCGGCAAGCAGCGTGACCGAGACAGCGGAGACGCTGTCGCGGGAGGTGGAAAAATTCTTCCGGAACTTGCGCTCGGGAGCGGCGGATGGCCGCCTCGCCAAGGCGGGGTGACGGCGCGAACGCTGCAAGCGCAGCCCGCGCCAACAAAAACGCGAAAACAACCCCATGCACAGTAGCCGGGGCCAGCTTTATCAATGGCTTGAAGGCCAACGCGATCTCTTGCGGATTTTACGAATCCGATTTGACCCGTCGGGCAAAACACCGGCATGATGTCGTCATAACGGTGGCGCCGCCCCGGGCAGATTTCTGCTTCGGGTCCGAAGTGCCACCGCCTCGACGTCTGCTTCACACCTGTCAGCAAACGTGCCGCGACAAGGGCCTCCACCCCACCACGCCCGGGGAGACTTCAGCTCGCCAGCTTTTTCTCTTTTGCAAATGGGCTGAGACCAAGCCATGTCTGCATCGAGGATGCAATCCGACGGTCCCCGGTCAGCATCATCCGGCCGTTGCTTACAGCCGCCCGGATCGTGTCGAGCCCCATCCAGATCGCGGTCATGGTGCGCAAGTCGACGGAGACATAGAGATCGACCTCGAACCCCGGATCGACCGAACAGAGGTCAACGCCGTCCTTGGGGTCGACGATCAACCACCAATGCCGTTGCGTTGCCGGAAGCTGCGGATAGACGAATTGAATGACGTTTCGACGCTGCGGCATCGGCGTTGTGTTCAAGTTGCGCCGCATGTCCCACATCAAGAGCTGAACATCGAGATGCTGAAGCGACAGAGCGGCGCTGATCCGTCGTTGTCCCCATGTTCCGAAGCCTTCCACGATAGGACCGAGCTCTCGTCCGGACGACGTCAGCCGATATTCGAACACGCCGGCTTCTGAAGGTGATGCCTCGCGAGCGATGATTCCGGCCGCCTCGAGGTCCTTGAGCCGTTGCGAGAGCAGCGCCGGCGACATTCGCGGCACGCCGCGCCGCAAGTCGTTGAAGCGCGTCGACCCGGCGATGAGTTCGCGCAGCAAGACTACGGTCCAACGCGTGCATAGAACCTCCGCGGCCATCGCGACCGGACAGAACTGCCTGTAGCTGCCGGCGGCCATGCCTGCCTCCTGAGATCATTCATCGGGGAGAGCGTACTGTGGAAGCCGCACCGACGACTAGTTCAATTTCTGTACCGGTCCGATTCAGTCTCTGAACTAGTGGGTCCTTGTTGGCCCCTGCTAACTCGCCGCGATGCGGACTTGAACCGCTTCGAAGCCGGCTCCGAGCCGCCGTTGCGCAACGGCGGCAACACGAGCCTTTGACACAAACCTGTAAATGATGAGGCAATTGCGATGACAAGGATTCCATTCGACGCGAAGCTGACGCTGGCCGGGGCCGCCGTGTTCGGCATGGCGCTGCTCAGCGCCGGCACCGCCCCGGCTCTTGCAGCCACGATTTCGCGCAGTGCCGACGTGAAAGCGCCGGTGTCAGCCGTATGGTCGTTGATCGGGCCGTTCTGCGCGATCAAGGACTGGCTGCCGCCGGTCGGCCAATGCATCGAAGATGGCAAGGCCACGCCGACGCGCATTCTCGTGACGAAGGACGGCAAGGCTGCGTTCGTGGAAACGCAGACCGCTCGAAACGAGGCCGAGCACAGCTATTCCTACCAGTTTCTGGCGAGCCCGCTGCCGGTCTCGCATTACACTGCGACGATCAAGGTGATCGCGAAGGGAGACGGGTCGTCGACCGTCATCTGGAGCGGCTCCTACATGCCCGATATGGGCAAGGAGAAGGCCGCAGACCAGGCTTTGAACGGCGTCTACGAGGCGGGTCTTGCGGAGATTCAGGCCCGGCTCTCCAAATAGGACGCTCCGACTGTCTTATGACCGGCGCCAACATTGCATCGGCCGGATGTTCAAACGTTCAACTCATTGAAATCACGGAGAATCAATATCATGACGACCTACACGGGCAGGTGTTTTTGCGGCGCCGTTGCGATCGAAGCGGACGGCGAGCCGGAGGGAATGGGTTATTGCCACTGCTCCTCGTGCCGCTCCTGGTCGGCCGCACCGGTCAATGCGTTCACGCTGTGGAAACAGCAGAACGTGCGCGTGACCAGGGGCACCGAATTCGTCGGCACGTTCGCGAAAGCGGATTTGAGTCATCGACAGTACTGCAAGAGCTGTGGGGGCCATCTCATGACCGAGCACCCGCCGCTCGGGCTGGTCGACGTGTATGCCGCCACGATCCCGTCGCTCAAATTCGTCCCCGGCGTGCACGTCAACTATTCCGAGACTGTCTTGCCGATCAAGGACGGCCTGCCAAAGCTGAAGGACTTTCCCGCCGAGCTCGGAGGTTCAGGTATTGCCATTCCTGAATAGCCCGGTGGCATGGACCTTGGTTGCGTTGATCGTGTCCATGGCGGGGCTGGTGCACGATCTGCGCTGAGCCAGCGAAGATGGGACATCCGGCTCTCGTCGGATCAAACTCTCGCTTATCCGCGGCTTCCGTTGCCGCGGATAAGTCCCCGGCCCGCGCCGGGCGCGATCCAACATGCACACGAGACCGCCTCATTCATGCGGGGGCCGGATCTGGTTGAGAAGCTGGGATATCGCCGTCACGACCTGGGCAGGCGCGAACGGCTTCTGCAACAGCAAGCTGTTGGGAACACCGTGGGACGTCCATTGATCGGCGGCAGCGCCACTCATGTAGACAACCGGAATCTCGGGATTGAGCTCTCTGGCTCGCCTTGCAACATCCCACCCGGTCAGTTCGCCTTGCAAATTGATGTCGGTGACAACTGCCCGGTAGTCGGGATGCTCGCCTTGCAGCACAGCCAGCGCCTGCTCGCCGGAGGCTACAACCTCCGATTCAAAGCCTCCCTCTGACAATGCCTCCCGGACAATGTCCTTGACGAGGCCGTCGTCTTCGACCACCAAAATCAGCAATGAAGAATTCGCCAAGGCCTGCCTCCAGCTGCAACCAAGGTTAAGTTCAAAAGTGAGCTTAAGTTCCCGAGCGATTTGGGAATGTGAATACCTCTACTTGGAACAGTGCGGTCCGATTCGCCCGGATCGGGCTATCGCTTCAACTCCTTGAGCAGATTGCCAAGTACGCGGGCCCTCGACGACGTCCGCATCGGCGAGACGAGCTCAAGTTCCGCAACGGGACAAGCGCTGTCAGGTCAACGCCTGTGAGGACGCGAGATCAGGCGTGCGGCTTCCATGACCTGCGGCGCCAGCTTCTCGCGCACGGCTTTCAGCGTCCAGGCAGCGGTCGAGACCGAGCTCTGCACCGCGCCGATCGGGCGGCGCCATTCGTCGGTGATTGGTGCAGAGACGGCGATTTCGCCCAGCAGTACCTCCTGGTTCGTCACGCAGAAGCCATCAAGGCGCGCCTGCTCGACGATCTCCAGAATGCGCGCCCGGTCGATGATCGTCATCGGTGTCAGAGCATGCAGCGCCCGCGAGTCCAGCAGCGCCTCGACCTCGGACGGGGGCATCTGCGACATCATGGCGCGGCCGCCGGAGGCGCAATAAGCTGGCTGCCGCCGCCCGACCAGGGCCGCGGCAACGTTCATTCGATGCGCCGGCAGGCGGGCAATGTAGATGAAGTCGCTGCCATCGAGCTTGCCCATGTTGATCGTCTCGCCGGCGCGCTCGCTGGCGTCGATCAGATGCAGCAGGCCCTCGTTGATCAGCGGGTCGGTGATGAGAAAGCCATGCGCAAGATCGAGCGCGCGCACCGTCAGGCGGTAGCGTCGCGATTCCGGATTCTTCTCGAGATAGCCGAGCGTCGTCAGCGTGTGCGTGAGCCGCTGCGCCGCACTCTTGCCGAAGCCCGTGGCGGCGCTGATCTCGCTCAGACTCATCGGCGCCATGCCACCCGCCACGACCTCCAGCACCCGCATCGCGCGCTCGACTGCAGTGACGTAGAGGCCATTGCCCTTCGCGTCCTGCTTGCTGCCGGCCGGCCGCTCCATTCGATCTTCCCTGCCCACTGCTTGCGACTCCAGGTAGCGCACTCCAACAAATATTTGACGCGTTCCGGCAAATGTGGAAGCTTTGATATCGCAGGATAGCTATCCAATATCGCGTGGCGATACAACGTTCCCAAGGCTGAGGGGGGCGCGTGTGGCGGCACGACGGACACGGAAAGGCAGACAGGGATGCTCAGGGATTTCCGGCTTTCGCGGCGCCTGCCGCCTCTCGCTTCCGCAGCGGCGCTCGCGCTTGGCGTCGGCGTTGCGGCGCTCGGTCCGGCGCCCGCCATGGCCGGCAAGGCCGACGACACCCTGACCTTTGCGCTGGAGCAGGAGGTCGAAGCGGTCAACTTCTACCAGAGCACCAGCCGCGACGGCGTGATCCTCAGCCGGCTGATCTGGGACAATCTGGTCTACCGCGACCCGGTTTCCGGCGAATACAAGCCCTCGCTTGCGACGTCATGGAAATGGGTCGACAAGACCACCCTGGATCTCGAACTGCGCAAGGGCGTGACTTTCCAGAATGGCGAGCCGTTCGACGCCGACGACGTCGTCTTCACCGTGAACTACTTCACGAGCCCCGAAGCCAAGGTGAAGAACACGTCCAGCGTGTCGTGGATGGACCATGCCGAGAAGCTGGGCGACTACCAGGTGCGCCTGTTCCTCAAAAAGCCCTTCCCTGCGGCGCTGGAATATCTCGCGGGCCCGGTGCCGATCTATCCGAACGAATATACCAAGAAGGTCGGACAGGAAGGCATGGAGGCGCACCCCATCGGCAGCGGCCCTTACAAGGTGACCGAAATCGTCAAGGGGCAGTCGATCTCCTTCGTGCGTAACGATCACTATTGGAAAGGCAGTCCGAACGGGCAGCCGCAGATCGGCAAGCTCGTGATGCGCACGATCCCCGACAAGAATACCCAGCTCGCGGAGCTGATGACCGGCGGCGTCGACTGGATCTGGAAGGTCGACAAGGACCAGGCCGACGCGCTGCGTTCGGCGCCGAATCTGACGGTCAAGGATGCCGAGACGATGCGCTTTGGCTACCTGACGTTCGACGCGGCGGGCAAGGCTGGTGCGAGTCCCGTCAACAAGCTCGCAGTGCGCCAGGCGATTTCCCATGCGATCAACCGCAAGGCCATCGTCGACAACCTGTTCGCCGGCGGCGCCCACATCGTGCGCAGCGCCTGCTTCCCCGAGCAGTTCGGCTGCGACCAGACGACGAAGAGCTACGACTATGACGTTGCCAAGGCGAAATCGCTGCTCAAGGAAGCCGGCTATCCCGACGGGTTCTCGATCACGCTCGACGGCTATCGCGACCGCGAGCTCGCGGAGGCAATGGTCGGCGACCTGGCCAAGATCGGCATCAAGGCGAGCCTGAACTACGGCAAGTACGCCGCGATTCGCGATGCGATCCGCAGCGGCAAATCGCAGATGGCGTTCATGACATGGGGCTCGAACTCGATCGGGGATATTTCGGCCTCGACAAGCGTCTTCTTCGAGGGGCTGCCCGACGACACCTACAACGACGCCGAGGTGAAGGCCGACCTGATCAAAGGCGACACCGAGACGGATCCCGCTGCGCGCAAGGAGGCCTATTCCAAGGCCCTGCACCGCATCGCCGATCAGGCCTATTGGCTGCCGCTGTGGTCTTATCCCTACACCTACGCCTTCACCTCGGACCTCAACTTCACGCCCACCTCGGACGAGATCCCGCATTTCGCCCGGGCGAGCTGGAAGTAACGAAACCCGGTAGGCATGCGGACAAGCGGCCGTTCTCCGGAGCGACCGCATGCACGTGAGTGGCAGGCATGTTGAGCTTTCTCGTCAAGCGAATGGGGATGGCCCTGCTGGTCGCCATCACTGTCTCCATCGTGGCATTCGGCCTGCTGCGCGCCTCGGGCGACATCGCGCTGGCAGTGGCCGGCGAAGGGGCGACCCAGGCCGACATCGAGACGGTCCGCCATCAGTTCGGCTTCGACCGCCCGCTGCCGGTGCAGTATCTCGATTGGGCCGGCAAGGCGCTGTCGGGTGATCTCGGCCGCTCGGTCTATTTCCGCGTTCCCGTCTCCGAGCTGATTGCCGAACGGCTCCCGGTGACGCTGGCGCTCGGCGGACTGGCGCTCGTCTTCGCCGTCCTGCTCTCGATCCCGCTCGGCGTCATTGCCGCGCTGAGGCCGAACAGCCTGCTCGATCGCGTCTGCCTGTGGATTGCCGTGTTCGGCCAAGCCATGCCCAGCTTCTGGTTCGCATTGATGCTGATGCTCGTGCTCGGCGTGTCGTGGCGGCTGCTGCCGATCTCGGGCACTGGAAGCTTCAAGCACTACATCATGCCAGCGATCGCGCTTGGCTATTATGCGGCGCCGGCCATCATGCGGCTGACCCGCGCCGGCATGGTCGAGGTGCTGGATTCCGACTATATCCGCACCGCGCGCGCCAAGGGCCTGCGGACGGGCAAGGTGCTGTTCAAGCACGCGCTGCGCAACGCCGTCATCCCGGTCGTCGCGCTGGCCGCAGTGCAGTTCGGCTTCATGCTGAGCGGCTCGATCGTGATCGAAGCGGTCTTCGCGATGCCCGGCGTGGGCCAGCTCGCCTGGATCTCGCTGCAGCGCTCCGATTTCACCGTCGTGCAGGGCATCGTGCTGATGCTATCCGTCATCTATATCCTGCTCGCGCTGCTCGCCGACCTCTTCAATGCCTGGCTCGACCCCAGGATCAGGGTGGCCTGACGCCATGACCGACATGACCGCAATGCCACTGCCCGGCGAGTCCTTCGTGCCGCTCAGCCCGTGGGCGCGGATGCGCCGACGCGCGCTCCGCCATGGCGGCGTCGTGTTCGGCGGCGGCCTCTTGCTCGCCTGCATCATCGTCGCCCTGGCTGCGCCCTTGCTGGCTCCGCACGATCCCTATGCCCAGGACCTGACCCGGCGGATGATCGATCCGGTCTGGGCCGCCAAGGGCAGCTGGGCCCATCCGCTCGGCACCGACCAGCTCGGCCGCGACTATCTCAGCCGCATGATCTACGGCTCGCGTGTCTCGCTGACGATCGGCCTGGTGACGATGGTGATTTCCGGCCTCATCGGCACGACGATCGGCGTCGCGGCCGGTTATTTCGGCGGCCGCGTCGATCACGTGGTGAACTTCGTCGTCACGACCCGCCTTTCGATGCCCGTGATCCTGGTCGCACTGGCCGTCGTCGCCATTGCTGGCAGCTCCCTGCACGTCGTGGTGCTGGTGCTCGGCTTTCTGCTGTGGGATCGCTTTGCGGTGGTCATGCGAAGCGCCACGCGCCAGGTGCGCGACCTCGAATATGTGACCGCTGCACGGGCGGTCGGGATGTCGGTCCTACGCATCGTCTGCTCGGAGATCCTGCCCAACGTGCTCGGCGCGCTGATCGTCGTCGCCACGCTGGAAATGGCGCACGCCATCCTGCTCGAAGCGGCCCTGTCGTTTCTCGGCCTCGGCGTGCAACCTCCGACCCCATCCTGGGGCCTCATGGTCTCGGAGGGGCGCAAGGTGATGTTCCTGAAGTCATGGCTCATCACCATTCCGGGGGCCGCCTTGTTCCTGCTGGTCCTGGCCATCAACCTTCTGGGCGACGGCTTGCGCGACGTCATGGCGCCGGAGGGCCGGGGATGAGCGACGGCGTTGCACCGACCAGGGATGCGGGCGCGTCGCTGCTCGTGGTCAGGGATCTGCGTGTCGACCTGCCGCTGGAGCGCGGCATGCTGCACGCCGTGCGCGGCATCTCCTTCGACGTCAAGCGCGGCGAAACGCTCTGCATCGTCGGCGAGTCCGGCTGCGGCAAGTCGATGACCTCGCTGGCCGTGATGGGCCTCTTGCCGCGCAAGGCCCGCCGCGCCGCGGCGCAACTGCGCTTCGACGGGCAGGACCTGGAGCGAATGTCGGGCCGACGCATGGCGGCGCTGCGCGGCAATCGCATGGCGATGATCTTCCAGGAGCCCATGACCTCGCTGAACCCGGCCTACAGCGTCGGCGACCAGTTGATGGAGGCGCTGCAGTGTCATCGCAGCGTCAGCCGCCGGGAGGCGCGCGAGCGGGCCATGCATCTGCTGGAGCGGGTCGGCATCACCGCGGCCGAGCGCCGGCTCGCCCAATATCCCCACCAACTGTCCGGCGGCCTCCGCCAGCGCGTGATGATCGCCATGACGCTGATGTGCGGGCCGGAGCTGATCATCGCCGATGAGCCGACCACCGCGCTCGACGTCACCACGCAGGCGCAGATCCTGCACCTGCTGCTGGAGTTGAAGCGCGAGATGGGTCTGGCGCTGGTCCTGATCACCCACGATCTCGGCGTGGTCGCCCGCGTCGCCGACCGTGTCGCCGTGATGTATGCCGGCGAGATCGTCGAGACCGGCACTGCGCAGGAGATTTTCGCCACGCCGCAGCATCCCTACACCAAGGGCCTGCTCAGCTGCATCCCCGTGCCGGGGCGCACGCAACCCGGCGCGCATCTCGGCAGCATTCCGGGCATCGTGCCTTCGCTTGTCGGCCCCTTGCAGGAATGCGGCTTCCGCGAGCGCTGCAGCCTGGCGCACGAGCCTTGCCGGCACCCCGTTCCGCTCCGTGTTCTCGGACCCGAGCACGCCGTGCGCTGCGTTCTCGCCGATAACGAGGGGACGGTCTCCGCATGAGCGACCAGGCGCCCATTCTCGAGCTGCGTGGTGTCAGTCGCGATTTCCGGATCAGCCGCGGACTGCTGCGCGGCACGGCGACGCTGAAGGCCGTCGACGACGTGTCGCTGAGCCTGCGCCGCGGCGAAGTGCTGGGCCTGGTCGGCGAATCCGGCTGCGGAAAAACGACGCTGTCGCGCATCCTGCTCGGCCTGCTGGCGCCGTCCTCCGGCGAAGTCCTGATCGACGGCCAGACCCTTGCCGGCGCCGATCCGAAAGCCCGGGCCCGCCGCATCCAGCCGGTGTTCCAGGATCCTTATTCGTCGCTGAACCCGCGCAAGACGGTATCGCAGATCGTCGCCGCGCCGCTGGAGGTGCACGCCATCGGCACGCCTGCCGAACGGGCGCGGCGGGTCGCCACGACGCTCGACCTCGTGGGCCTGCCGCGCCGCGTCGCCGACAGCTATCCGGGCCAGATGTCGGGCGGCCAGCGGCAACGCGTCGCGATTGCGCGTGCCCTCGCCATGGAGCCCGAGGTGATCATCTGCGACGAGCCGACCTCGGCCCTCGACGTCTCGGTGCAGTCCCAGATCCTCAACCTGCTGCTGGACCTGCAGAAGGAGCTCGGCCTCACCTATCTGCTGATCAGCCACAACCTCGCAGTGGTCGAGCACATCGCCAACCGCGTCGCCGTGATGTATCTCGGCCGCATCGTCGAGGTGTCCCCGACCGCACGTCTGTTCGCCGAGGCGCGTCATCCCTACACGACCGCCCTGTTGCAGTCGGTTCTGACCCCGGAGCCGGGCCTCGGCATTCCGGACACGCATCTCGGCGTCTCTTATCCGAATCCCATCGACCCGCCCAACGGCTGCGCGTTCCATCCACGCTGTCCCGCCGTCATGGACGTGTGCCGGCATCAGCGCCCGGAAACCCTGCGCGACGACCATGGACGCGTCGAGTGCCACCTTCGCAGCCGGTGACCATGGAAAACAAGAACAAGCAAGAAGAAGCAAGAAGAAGAAGGAATCCCCTATGAGCCAGACACGGCGCGTTCTCTCGGCGCAGGTCGCCCACGAGACCAACACTTTCTCGATCGTTCCCACCACGCTCGATGACTATCGCAAGCGGCTCTTTCTGCTGGGTGCCGAGATCGCCCCCGCGCTGGGCGCCACCAGGATGGAGATCGCCGCGCATCTGGCTGCAGCCAGACGCTACGGCTGGACGCTGGTGCAGCCGATTGCCGCCGCGGCCACGCCGTCCGGCAAGGTGACGGCCGACTGCTGGGCCGAGCTGCAGCGCCTGGTCTACGAGGCCTGCGAGACCGGACCGCTCGACGGCGTCATCCTCGCATTGCACGGCGCCATGGTGACCGAGACCGAGGACGACGCCGAGGGTGCGCTGCTGGAAGGGTTGCGCAAGCGACTCGGCGCAACGATCCCGATTGCGGTGACGCTCGACCTGCATGCCAACGTCACCGAGCGCATGGGCCGGCTCGCCAGCATCATGCTGCCGTACCGGACCTATCCGCATATCGACCAGTACGAGACAGCGCTCCGGGCAGCCGAACTGCTGCAGTCGGCGATGGACGGCAAGATCCGTCCCAAGGTCGTCCACCTCCAGGGACCGCTGCTCGACGGATGCAACCACGGCCGAACCCAGGGCGGCGTGATGAGCGACCTGCTGGCGCGCGCAGCCGGCATGCAGGCGCAAACGCCCGGCCTGTTGTCCGTTGACGTCTGCGCGGGCTTCAGCCGCTCGGACATTGCCGAAGTCGGCCCCAGCGTGCAGGTCACCTACGACACCTCGCACAACGCCGCCGAGACGGCCGCGCGGCAGGCTGCGGCCGCGCTCTATGACGAGATGTACCGTCGGCGCGCCGAGGTCACGGTCGCCGTGTACGACTTGCCGACCGCGACGACGCGTGCACTGGATGCCGCAGCGGATGTCGCCGATCCCCGTCCACTGGTGATCGCCGACTACAGCGACAACCCGGGTTCGGGCGCCTATGGCGACGGTGTCCGCCTGCTGGAGGCACTGCTGCAGGCCAACGTCAAAGGCGTGCTGTTCGGCGTCCTCGGCGACCCCGAAGCCGCCGCCCGCTGTCATGCCGCTGGCCTCGGGGCCGGCCTCGACGTCGTTGTCGGTGCGAAGCGCGATCCCGCAAGCTACGGGCCGCCGCTCGCGCTGACCGGCCGGGTGGTCGCCCTGTCGGATGGCGCATTCGTCTGCGAGGGACCGATGAATGCCGGCCAGCCCATGACGCTCGGCCCGTCCGCCATGGTCGAGGTGAACGGGATCTCGATCGTCCTGTCGACCAACACGCTGCAGACCTATGACCAGGAAATGTTCCGCATTCTCGGCGCTGAGCCGGCGCAGTTTCGGGTCGTCGCCGTCAAGTCTGCGCACCACTTCCGGGCCGCGTTCGAGCCGATGGCCAAGGAGGTGATCCTGGCCGACAGCGGCGGGCTCGCCACGAACGATTACACGGCCCTGACCTACCGCAAGGTACGCCGCCCGATCTGGCCGCTCGACGAGATGCCGCAGGATTGACCCTCCCGGCGAGGCGGGATCGGACCTTGTCGCGGATCAAGCCCGCGACCGCTCCATCTCCAATTCGGCCTTGAGATTGTCGAGATCGCGATAAATTGAGGCGACCGCAAGCACGCGACCGCTCTTGCGGTACTTCAGCAGGCAATCCTTGTCCTTGACGCTGCCGTCGATCGCGATGTCATCAAAGCTCTCGGCGTGGCCGACATAGTTGATCGGCACGTCGTAGTGCTGGCTCCAGAAGAACGGCACCGCATCGAAGCGCTCGCGCCTGCCGAGCATGTTGCGTGCTGCGGTCTGCCCCTGACGCTCCGCCACCACCCAATGCTCGACGCGGATGGTTTGCCGCGAATGCGGATCGGGCCAGCGCGCGATGTCGCCGGCCGCGAAGATGCCGGATACGCTGGCCTCCAGATATTCGCTCACGCTGACGCCACGATCGGCCGCCAGCCCCGCCTGCTCGGCGAGCGCGAGGCGCGGCTTGACGCCGATGCCGACGACGACCAGGTCAGCCTCGATCACCGCGCCGCTCTTCAACTTTGCGCGCATGCCATCGAGACTTTCCACCGTATCCTTCAAGTGAAAGATCACGCCGTTCTCTTCATGCAATGACCGGACGAAATCGCCCATCTCGGCGCCGAGCACCTTCTGCATCGGCCGCTCTTCCGGCGCGACCACGTGCACCTCGATCTTGCGCGCCCGCAAGGACGCCGCAACTTCGAGGCCGATGAAGCTGGCGCCGATTACCAGCGCGCGCCTGGCGCTCCCTGCGGCCTCGACGATGGCGCGGCTGTCGGCGACGGAGCGCAAGGTGTGAACATGGGGTTGGTCCGCACCAGGAATCTGCAGCTTGACCGGCTCGGCACCGGTCGCGAGCAGCAGCCGGTCGAACGGGACCTTGTCGCCATTGCCGAGCGTGACGCTGCGCGTCTTCGCATCGATGGCGGAGACGTCGGTGTTGAGCCTGAGATCGATGCCTGCGTTCTGGTAATAGTCCTCGCCGCGCAGCGGCAACCAGTCCTCCGGCGCGTTGCCCGCGAGGTAATCCTTGGAGAGGTTTGGCCGGTCGACGGGCAACGCGCCGTCATTGCTGAGCATGGTGATGGCGCCGGCAAAGCCCTCGCGCCGGAGCGTCTCGGCGGCGGAGAAGCCGGCGGCGCCGCCGCCGATAATGACGAATTTTTCCGGCGTCGGCGCGCTGCGATGAGCGGCCAGCGGCTTCGGCGCCTCGCGCTTACGGCGAACGATGATGTCGTCCCGATCGCGCGTGACCTCCCATACCGCCAGCGCGTTCAGCGCCGGCGGGCGTGTGGCTTCGCCGGTGCGCAAGGAGAAGCAGGCGTGATGCCAGGGACAGCGGATGGTGTCGCCCACCACAAGGCCCTCGGCGAGCGGGCCGTGATAATGGCTGCAGGCCGGCTCGATCGCAAAGATCTCGCTGCCGGCCTGCAT
Source organism: Bradyrhizobium diazoefficiens (assembly GCF_016616425.1). Taxonomy (NCBI): domain Bacteria; kingdom Pseudomonadati; phylum Pseudomonadota; class Alphaproteobacteria; order Hyphomicrobiales; family Nitrobacteraceae; genus Bradyrhizobium; species Bradyrhizobium diazoefficiens. The sequence goes on along the minus strand of NZ_CP067101.1, from coordinate 3,027,585 downwards.
CAGCAGAACGTCTTCGTTCCCGACGTGACCGAGCATTTTGCCGTCCGTGAACGCGCTCAGCGATACGCCCTTGGTCAGGTCCGGTCCGTTCGGCTTGTCGTTCTTGGACTTGTCGTTCTTGGACATGGCGCCGTCTCCTCGAGCTAGCGCGGGTCAATGGTCGGAATTGGCGAGACCCAATAGTTCCTGGCGCGTCAGCGCATTGTCGCGGAACACACCCAGCATGCGGCTGGTGACGAGATCGGTCCCGGGCTTGTGCGCACCGCGCGTGGTCATGCAGTGATGTGTCGCCTTGATGATGACGCCGACGCCTTCGGGCTTGAGCACGTCGTTGATGGTATTGGCGATCTGCGCGGTCATCTTCTCCTGGATCTGGAGCCGTTTCGCGTAGATGTCGACCACGCGCGCAAGCTTGCTGATGCCGACGACGCGCCCCTGCGGAATATAGGCGACCCAGGCGCGGCCGACGATCGGCGCCATGTGGTGCTCGCAATGGCTCTCGAAGCGAACGCCGCGCAGGACGATCATCTCGTCATAGCCTTCGATCTCCTCGAAGGTCTTTTGCAGGATTTCGGTCGGATCCTGCGCGTATCCAGAAAAATACTCCTCGAAGGCACGTGCCACCCGATCCGGCGTGTCGCGTAGGCCATGGCGCGCGGGATCGTCGCCGGCCCAGCGGATCATGGTCCGGATCGCCTGCTCGACCTCCGCCCTGTCAGGTCGCGCGGTCGGCGCCTGCGCAACCGCGACACGTTCCAGCTTGCGCACTTGTGACTCCATCGAAATCCTCCCCTGCAACGAGCCGGCATTCAGAATGCGGCCCCACAGCTTGGACGGCGGCAACCGGAAAAGGTTCCCAGGATCAGGAAAATTTGGAAGGACGGCAGACAGATCAGCCGCGAGACGAGGAACGAGCTCTATGAGGCCGCTTTCCGGACGTCGATTACGGCCTGCGCCCATTCGGCCGGCCGCTCCTGCGGCAAGTTGTGACCGGCATCGCTGAAGACGCGCCGCTCGAAAAATCCCTCGAACTTGTGTGCGTGACGAGCCGTGCCGGGATTGACGCCGTCGCTGTCGCCGTCGATCGCGATGGTCGGAACGCGGATCGGCGGTTGACCTGCGAGCGTCGCCTCGATTGCGGCATAGACGGGGTCGCCGTCGACCAGCGCATAGCGGTGGCGATAGGAGTGGATCACGACATCGACGAAATCGGGATTGTCGAACGACGCCGCGCTTCTGTCGAACGTTGCGTCGTCGAACGCCCATTTCGGCGACCACATCACCCAGAGCTGGCGGGCAAAGCCGCGCCGATTGCGCTCCAGCGCGCGGCGGCCGCGCTCGTTGTGGAAGAGATATTGATACCAGAGCGCCGCCTCCTCCGGCGGCGAGGCCGGCTCCATGGCCTCGGCGATGTTCTGGATGTTGTAGGAATTGCCGGAGACGAGGCCGATCACGCGCTCCGGATGGAGCGCTGCGATCACGCAGGCCGCGCGCCCGCCCCAGTCATAGCCCCCGACGATTGCGCGCGCGATATGAAGCGCATCCATGAAGGCCAAGAGATCGGCGCCCAGCGCCGCCTGCTCGCCGGAGCGCAGGGTGTCCGCAGCGCGAAAACGCGTCGGCCCGTAGCCGCGCAGCCACGGCACCAGAACGCGCGCGCCGGCTTGCGCAATGATCGGCGCGGTTTCGGCATAGGCGTTCACGTCGTAGGGAAAGCCGTGGCCCATGATGCACGGCCAGCCGTCGGGCGCGCCATATTCGCGATAGGCGATGTCGAGGATGTCCGTGGCGATGGTTTTTTGTTGCATGATTTTGCTCACGGATGTGGCGCCGCCGGCCCGGACGTCGCTGCGCTCATCCGGACGACAAGGGCCGGGGCTATCTCTGCGGGCCGGACAGCGAGATGTCGCGCTCGGCGCGGAACACGTTGCTGTAGAGGTTGGCGATCCATTGCCGGCCGATCTCGGTCTTGTTGAGATAGCCGATCTCGGTCTGGATGTGCGGTGCGACGCTGTTCCAGTAGAACTGAGGATAGCGGTTCACGATGTCGGCCGGCGAATCATAGCCGAGCTGGCGGTTGATGCCGACCTCCTCGAACTCGTAATAGAGCGCATTGGCCTTGCGCAGATAGTTGGGATCGCCGAGCTGGCCGATGAAGTCGGCCGCGCGCAGGATCGAGGCCTCCTCGTCATACTCCTGGCCCTCGCGGGCCGGAAAGCGCGTGCCCTCGATGGCGCGGGCAATGCGCTCAGAGTCGAGCCCGCGGATCGGCGGTAGTCGCCGTCGCACGAAGAGTTTCGACCGATCGACGTGATACATCATCAGACTGGCATCCGAAGCGCCCCGCGGCAGCGACGCTTTGGTCCCGGCCTCGTCGATGATGAAACCGTCTTCGTCATCCTCCGGAAACAGGCCGCGGACGTAGCCGATGTCGTGCGCAAGGCAGGCGATCAGGATATGGAGGTAGTCCTCCGCCGCGAGATGCGCATGGAGATTACGCCCCGTGAGGATCGCCTGAGCTGCCAGCGTCACCAGCATGGTATGCTCGATGTTGTGGTACAGTGCGTCGCTGTTGCCGATGCATTCCATCGCGGTACGCGTCGAGCCCTCCAGCACCCTGGCAGACGGCTCGTCGTACCGGCGGCGCATGAACGAGCCCAGCATCTTCTCCAGGGTTTCCGCCGCCAGTCTCGGTAACGTCATCATGGATGCTGCCCCACTTGTCGGTGGTGTCCCACGCCAACTCCCGACGTCTCATTCTTGTGCTCGACGCGACGCTAGCATACCTTATGTTGGGTCAACTGACCAAACCTCGGAAACGAGATTACGAAAATATGTTTCAGTTGTGCTCCGCGGCATTTCGGTTGCGTTAACGGACAGACACAACCCAAAAAGGGGGCAGCGCGGGACGCTGTGATCATTCCACCAGCAGCACGTCGACGGCGACGCCGAGCTTCTGCCTGGGCGATCCCACGATGATGCCGTCGACCGGCGAGATGTCGGAAAATAAGAAAGCTTGGCTCGCTATCACTACGTAGCGAGCGATCGGTGCAGTTTGCGCAACGACACGCGCGGCCCATTGGCAGCGCGTTTCCTAATGACACGCAATTGCATTTATGCTGCGCGCGAGCGTTCTCACATCGTCGCCCCGAGCACCCAGGGCGCGAACTCGGCGCCGCCGAAATCGAAGCTCTCGCTCTTGGTCGGCTGGCCCGAGGCGGTCTTGAGGATGAGATCGAAAATGCGCTGGCCGCATTGCTCGACGCTCTCTTCGCCTTCGAGGATGGTGCCGCAATTGACGTCCATGTCCTCTTCCATGCGCTTGTACATCGGCGTGTTGGTGGCGAGCTTGATCGAGGGCGCCGGCTTGCAGCCGAACACGCTGCCGCGCCCCGTGGTGAAGCAGACCAGATTGGCGCCGCCCGCGACCTGCCCGGTCGCGGCGACCGGATCGTAGCCGGGCGTGTCCATGAAGACGAAGCCCTTCTTGGTGATGGGCTCGGCGTAGCGCAGCACCTCGACGAGGTTGGTGGTGCCGGCCTTCGCCATCGCGCCGAGCGACTTCTCCAGAATGGTGGTGAGGCCGCCAGCCTTGTTGCCGGGGCTCGGATTGGCGTTCATCTCGGCGCCTTCGCGCATCGTGTATTCGTCCCACCAGCGCATGAGATCGACCAGCTTCTCGCCGACCTCACGGCTGACGGCACGGCGCGTCAGCAGATGCTCGGCACCATACGTCTCCGGCGTCTCCGACAGGACCACGGTGCCGCCATGGCGCACGATGAGATCGCTGGCCGCGCCCAGCGCGGGATTGGCTGACACGCCGGAATAGCCGTCCGAGCCGCCGCATTGCAGGGCCACGGTGAGCTCGCTCGCCGGCACAGTTTCGCGCTTCACCTTGTTGGCATCGGCCAGCGCCTCGCGCACGAAGGCGATGCCCGCCTCCACCGTCTTGCGGGTGCCGCCGACCTCCTGGATGTCCATCGCGCGCAGGCGGCCGGCGAGCTTCTGCTCTTCCATCAGCCCGCCGATCTGGTTCACCTCGCAGCCGAGACCGAGCACGATGACGTGAGAGAAATTGACGTGCCGCGCATAGCCGCCGAGCGTGCGGCGAAGCAGCGCCAGCGGTTCGTTCTGCGTCATGCCGCAGCCGGTCTTGTGGGTCAGCGCGACCACGCCGTCGACATTGGGGAAATCGGCCAGCGGATTGTCGCCGGTGAAGGGATTCTTCTTGAAGACGTCGGCGACGAGACTGGCGACATGCGCGCTGCAATTCACCGAGGTGAGGATGCCGATATAGTTGCGCGTCGCGACGCGGCCGTCCGGACGACGAATGCCTTCGAAGCTCGCCCGCAGATCGAAATTCGGCGTCGGCTTGACGTCGGCGCAATAGGCGTAGTCCTTGGCGAAGTCGCCCATGCCGCAGTTCTGGGTGTGCACGTGCTGACCCGGCGCGATGGCTTGCGTGGCAAAGCCGATGATCTGGCCGTAGCGCTTGATCGGCTCACCCACCGCGATCGGCTTGATCGCGACCTTGTGGCCGGAAGGAATGCGATCGACCGTGGTCACGCCGTCGGCGACGACCATCCCCGGCGGCAGGCTGGCGCGCGCGATCAGCACGCCATCATCGGGATGCAGGCGGATGACGGGGCTGATGGTCATGGATATCTCCTCAGGTCTTCAAGTATCGCGCCCCGGACGCAGCGCAACGTGAAAACCGTGCGCTAATGCGAGGGGCCCATGTGTCATGTCTTTCGCAAGCAACGGGGTCCAGGCGCTGCGAAGCGGCGCCAAGCGCCGCATCGCGTCCGGGACAAGAGATCAAGCCTTGCCAGCCGAATCCTTGCGGGTTTGGTTGACCTGCATCTTGGCGTAGGTCGTCATCAGGCCGACCTCGTTCGACAGCGTCACCAGCTTGAAGCCCATGTTGATGGCGCGCACCGCGCCCTCGGCGCCGCTGCAATGGATGCCCGCGTTGAGGCCGCGCTTGCCACACTCCTTGATGATCTTCTCGTAGATCGCGAGGATCTCGGGCTCGGTGCGGTCGAGCTTGGGCTCGAGGCCATAGGAGAAGCCGAGGTCGGACGGGCCGATATAGACGCCGTCGATACCCTCGACGTCGAGGATCGCCTCCATGCTCTCGACTGCGGTCCTGGTCTCCATCATCGGCAGCAGCACGATGTCGTCGTTCGCGGTCTTCTGGTAGGAGCCCGCGGTGCCGTACATGCCGGCACGGATCGGGCCGTTGGAGCGCGTGCCCTTCGGCGGATACTTGGAATAGGAGACGAGGTTCCTTGCTTCCTGCGGCGTATTGACCATCGGGCAGATCACGCCATAGGCGCCGCCGTCGAGCACCTTGCCGATGATGCCGGGCTCGTTCCAGGGCACGCGGACCATCGGCGTCGCCGGATGCTTGTCCATCGCCTGGAAGCACTGCACCATCGACAGATAGTCCTGCACGCCGTGCTGCATGTCGACGGTGACGCTGTCGAAGCCGCATTGCGCGATCATCTCGGCCGAGAAGCCGGAGGGTATAGCCAGCCATGCATTGATCACCGCCTTGCCCGACTTCCAGATTTCCTTGACCTTGTTCGCCACGTTGCCTTCCTTCTTTGTTGTTTCGACCGTGTCTGGACCGTCGTCACCATGACGAGCGCCGCGACAGCACGACCCTGCTGTTAGCGCTAACCGGAGCGCCGCGCTACGCTCGCAATGGCGCAAGACCTATGCGGTCGCCCACTGGCGCCGGGAATCGGCGCCAGATCCAGCGCCACCCCGGGCCGCAATTTGCGCGAAAATGCGCATGCATGTCCATGGCTTGCGGCACCCGGACGCGCATATCTGCTGTCAGTCCTCGGCACTCGGCTCGTCCGCCGCGCCGAGACCGGCAAGGCTCTGTTCGAGCGCGCCGAGCATCTCCTGCAATTCGGCGAGCCTGCCTGCGCCGAAGCGCCGGGTGATCTCGGCATAGATCGCCTCCGACGTCGGCGCCACCGAGGCCATCAGCTTCACGCCTTCTTTCGAGATCGAGACCATGCTGCGGCGCTGGTCCGCCTTCGCGGTCTTGCGCTCGATCAGACTGCGCGCCTCGAGATCGCGCAGGATGCGCGACAGGCTCGGTCCGAGCAGGAACGCCGTGCGCGCGAGTTCCGTGACTTCGACCGCTTCGATCGCCGCCAGCGCACGCAGGATGCGCCATTGCTGCTCGGTCAGGCCGTGCTCGCGCAGCGAGGGACGGAACTGCCGCATCACCGCCTCGCGGGCCCGCAGCAGCGACATCGGTAGCGAGCGCGAGAAATCGCGCATCGGCACCTGCCGAGCGGCGGGGGCGTTCCCGTTGGCTGGATCAGCCGGTCTCTTCACCATGACGCCCTTTCAAGCCGCAAGACGTTTGCAATGCAGCAAGCCGGAATTGTGTTTGACGGATTCATTTAACATGTTAAGTATCCCACGGCATCCCAATTTGTAAGATCACAAATGGCGCTTTCCAACGACGGTATCCAAGCTTGCGCGGGGCGTCTGCACCAGGCGGAGAAGACCCGCACGCAGATCCGGCAGCTTTCGCAGGATTTTCCCGACATCACCATTGCTGATGCCTACGCGATTCAGAAGGCCTGGGTCGACGTCAAGATCGCCGAGGGGCGCATCGTCAGGGGCCACAAGATCGGCCTGACCTCGAAGGCAATGCAGAGCGCGCTCAACATCGACGAGCCGGATTCCGGCGTGCTGCTCGACGACATGTTCTTTGCCGATGGCGGCTTGGTGCCGGCCGAGCGCTTCATCGCCACGCGCGTGGAGGCTGAGCTCGCCTTTGTCATGAGCAGGCGCCTCGCAGGCCCCGACTGCACGATGTTCGACGTGCTCAACGCCACCGACTTCGTGGTGCCGGCGCTGGAGATTCTCGACACCCGGATCGAGCGCATCGATCCCAAGACGAAAGCGACGCGAAAGATCTTCGACACCATCGCCGACAATGCCGCGAATGCCGGCATCGTGCTCGGCGGCCGGCCGATCCGCCCGCTCGACGCCGACCTGCGCTGGATCGGCGCGCTCTGCTTCAGGAACGGACAGCTCGAGGAGACCGGCCTGGCCGCCGGCGTGCTCAATCATCCCGCCACCGCCGTGGCCTGGCTCGCCAACAAGATCGCGCCGCTCGACCTTGCGCTCGAGCCGGGCCAGGTCGTGCTTGCAGGCTCCTTCATCCGTCCGATCGAGACCCGCAAGGGCGACACAATTCAGGCCGATTATGGCGCCTATGGCTCGGTCAGCTGCTACTTCGCCTGATGCATAAGAAATACAGGGAGTGAAACCGGGATGCCGCATTTCACGATTGAATATTCGGCCAATCTCGACGGCCGTCTCGACATTGGCTTGGTATGCGAAGTCGTGCGCAAGGCGGCGGTCGAGACCGGCACCTTCCCGCTCGGCGGCATCCGCGTCCGCGCCATCCGCTGCGAGCATTATGCGATCGCCGACGCGCGGCAAGACTATGGCTTTCTCGACATGGTCCTGCGTATCGGCGAGGGCCGCGATCTTCCGACCCGCCAGAAAGCCGGCGAGCACGTCTTCCAGGCACTCTGCCGCCATCTCGATCCCGTCTTTGCCTCCAGCAAATTCGCTTTGTCGTTCGACATGCAGATCAACGACAAGGACACCAGCTGGAAGCGCAACAACATTCACGACGCCCTGAAAGCGGAAGCTGCCCATGGATAAGTCCGCACCGAAAGCCGATATATTCCAGGCCAATCGCGAGCGCGTCGCGCCGCTCTTGAAGACGCTGCGTGCCGACGGCATCGGTCACATGATCGACGGCAACACCGTTCCCTCGATCTCCGGCGAGACATTCGAGACGAAGTCGCCGGTCGACGGAACAACGCTCGCGCGCGTGGCGCGTGGCACCGCCGAGGACATCGACCGCGCCGCAACGGCCGCTGCGCTCGCCTTCAAATCCTGGCGCGACATGGGTCCGGCGATGCGGAAGAAGCTGCTGCATCGCGTGGCCGACGCCATCGAGGACAATGCCGAGGACATCGCGGTGCTCGAATGCATCGACACCGGGCAGGCCTATCGCTTCATGGCCAAGGCCGCGATCCGCGCCGCCGAGAATTTCCGCTTCTTCGCCGACAAATGCGCGGAGGCGCGCGACGGCCTCAACACGCCGAGCGACGAGCACTGGAACATCTCGACGCGCGTGCCGATCGGCCCCGTCGGCGTGATCACGCCGTGGAACACGCCGTTCATGCTCTCGACCTGGAAGATCGCCCCTGCGCTGGCCGCTGGCTGCACCGTCGTGCACAAGCCGGCCGAATGGTCGCCGGTCACCGCGGATATCCTGTCGAAGCTGGCCAAGCAGGCTGGCGTTCCAGACGGCGTGCTCAACACTGTCCACGGTTTCGGCGAGGAGGCCGGCAAGGCGCTGACCGAGCATCCCGCCATCAAGGCGATCGGCTTCGTCGGCGAGAGCGCGACGGGCTCGGCGATCATGAAACAGGGCGCGTCGACCTTGAAGCGCGTGCATTTCGAGCTCGGCGGCAAGAACCCGGTGATCGTGTTCGACGACGCCGATCTCGACCGCGCGCTCGATGCGGTCGTGTTCATGATCTACTCGCTCAACGGCGAGCGCTGCACATCGTCGAGCCGCCTGCTGGTTCAGGCCAGCATCGCGGATGAGTTCGTAGAGAAGCTGACGGCACGCGTGAAGGCGCTGAAGGTCGGCCATCCCCTCGATCCCGCGACCGAGATCGGGCCGCTGATCCACGAGCGGCATCTGGCTAAGGTCTGCTCCTATTTCGACGTGGCGCGGCAGGACGGCGCGACGATCGCAGTCGGCGGCAAGGCGTATGACGGCCCGGGCGGCGGACACTATGTCGAGCCGACGCTGGTGACCGGCGCGCACGGCAAGATGCGCGTGGCGCAGGAGGAGGTATTTGGCCCCTTCCTCACCGTGCTGCCCTTCCGTGACGAGGCCGAGGCGATCGAGATCGCCAACGACATCCGTTATGGCCTGACCGGCTATGTCTGGACCAACGACGTCGGCCGCGCGCTGCGTGTCGCCGACGCGCTGGAGGCCGGCATGATCTGGCTGAACTCGGAGAACGTCCGCCATCTGCCGACGCCGTTCGGCGGCATGAAGGCCTCGGGCATCGGCCGCGACGGCGGCGATTATTCGTTCGACTTCTACATGGAAACCAAGCATGTCTCGCTGGCGCGAGGCACGCACAAGATTCAGAAATTGGGAATGTGATTGTCATTCCGGGGCGATGCAAAGCATCGAACCCGGAATCCATTCATCCACCAACTCTGCTGCGCGATGGATTCCGGATTCGGCTCTTCGAGCCGCCCTGGCATGACAGGACCGAGGGGGAAACGCAAATGCCCGTACCGCAACACATCTTCGAGCCGCCGTTCAACATCATCCGCTCCAGCCACGTCGTGCTCGACGTGACCGACCTGAAGCTGAGCCGCGAGTTCTACGAGGCCACCATCGGTCTGCATGTCGAGGATGCCGACGACAACGTCGTCTACTTGCGCGGCGCCGAGGAACACCAGCATCACTCACTGGTGCTGCGCAAGGCCGCAGCGGCGGCCTGCGCCCGGCTCGGCTTCAAGGTCGGCAACGACAAGGACCTCGACAAGGCCGCCGCGTTTCTCTCCGAGAACGGCCTTGCCTACGGCTTTGTCGATCAGCCGTTCCAGGGCCGCACGCTGCAATTCACCGACCCCTTCGGCTTCCAGATCGAGCTCTATGCATCGATGGACCGTCGGCCGCATCTGCTGCGTCGCTACGACCTCTACCGGGGCTGCCATCCGCAGCGGCTCGATCATTTCAACGTCTTCGCCGCCGAGGTGCAGGACACCGTCGAGTTCTATGCCCGGCTCGGCTTCCGCCTCACCGAATACGCAGAGGAAGACGGCCCGAACGGCCGCATCGCTGCCGCCTGGATGCATCGCAAGGGCAACGTCCACGATTTTGCGATCACCAATGGCAGAGGCCCGAGGCTGCACCACTTCGCCTACTGGACGCCAACGGCCATGAACATCATCCATCTGTGCGATATCATGGCCGCGCAAGGCTTCGTGAAGAACATCGAGCGCGGCCCGGGACGCCACGGCATCTCGAACGCGTTCTTCCTCTATGTCCGCGACCCCGACGGGCATCGTCTGGAGCTTTACACCAGCGACTATTTCACCGGCGATCACGACCACGAGCCGCTGCGCTGGTCGCTCCGCGACCCGCGCCGCCAGACGCTGTGGGGCGCCCCTGCCCCGCGCTCCTGGTTCGAGCAGGGCTCTCTGTTCGCGGGGCAAGCCGTCCGCGAACCGAAATTTGTGGCCGACGTGCTGGTGGCGGATTGATGCCAGTGAGTTTCGAAGTCTCTCTCCACCCGTCGTCCCTGCGAAAGCAGGGACCCATAACCACAGGGAGGAGTTTGGCGAAGACGCGTGGTTCGGTACTCGGACCTTATTCAATCGATAGATTCCGCGGTATGGGTCCCGGCGTTCGCCGGGACGACAAGAGAGCTCGCCGATGATCCTCCCTCGCCTCGCCACTTATTGCGTCAAGGGTGTGATCAAGTACGGCGCCGTCGTCGACGACGGCATCGTCGATCTCTCCACACGCCATGCCAAGGATTTTCCGACGTTGCGCGAGGTGATTGCCGCCGGAAGGCTGTCGAGCCTTGCCGAAGAAGCCGCCGGCCGCGCGCCGGATCACGCGCTCGCCGACATCACCTGGCTGCCGCCGGTGCCCGCACCGGAAAAGATCATCTGCATCGGCGTCAACTATCCCGACCGCAATGCCGAGTACAAGGACGGCCAGGACGCGCCGAAATATCCGAGCATGTTCATGCGCTCGCCCCGCTCCTTCGTGGGCCACGACACGCCGCTGGTGCGTCCGCGCGCGTCCGCGCAGCTCGACTATGAGGGCGAGATCGTGCTGGTGATCGGCAAGCAGGGCCGACACATTCCGGAAAGCGCCGCGCTCGATCACATCGCCGCGCTGACGCTCTGCAACGAGGGCTCGGTGCGCGACTGGCTGCGCCACGCCAAGTTCAACGTCACGCAAGGCAAGAATTTTGATAGCAGCGGCAGCCTCGGCCCGTGGCTCGTGCCCTACACATCGGAATCGCAGATTGCGGATATCCGTCTCACCACGCACGTCAACGGCGAGCTCAGGCAGGACGATCGCACCAGCCGGCTGATGTTTCCGTTCCGCTATCTCGTGAATTACATCTCGAGCTTCGCAACCCTCGTTCCCGGCGATATCATCGTCACGGGCACGCCGACCGGCGCCGGCGCGCGGTTCGATCCGCCGCGTTACCTGAAGCCCGGCGACGTCGTCGAGGTCGAGGCCGAGGGCATCGGATGCTTGCGCAACGGTGTCGTCGACGAAGCCTGACCAACAATCGAAGTGGAATGATGCAATGACCACCCTCACCGGCGGCGAAGCGATCGTAAGCGGGCTTGTCGCCCACGGCGTCGATACCGTGTTCGGCCTGCCCGGTGCGCAGGTCTACGGCCTGTTCGATGCCTTCCACCAAGCCCAGCTCAAGGTGATCGGCGCACGGCACGAACAGGCCTGTGGCTACATGGCGTTCGGCTATGCGCGCTCCAGCGGCAGGCCCGGCGTGTTCAGCGTGGTGCCCGGCCCCGGCGTGCTCAATGCCAGCGCGGCGCTGCTCACTGCCTATGGCTGCAACGAGCCGGTGCTGTGCGTCACCGGCCAGGTGCCGACGCAGTTTCTGGGCAAGGGCCGCGGCCATCTGCACGAAATGCCGGACCAGCTCGCGACCTTGCGCACCTATGTGAAATGGGCAGACCGGATCGAATATCCCGGCAACGCGCCGACCGTCGTGGCGCGCGCCTTCCAGGAGATGACGTCCGGCCGGCGCGGCCCCGCCTCGGTCGAGATGCCCTGGGATGTCTTCACCCAGCGCGCGGACACGGCCGCCGCCCGGGTACTGGAGCCCCTACCCGCCCCGCAGCCCGATCCTGATCTCGTGAAGCAGGCCGCCGCGCTGGTCAAGAACAGCAAGGCGCCGATGATTTTCGTCGGCAGCGGCGCGATCGAGGCGGGCGGGGACATCCTCGAGCTCGCCGAGATGATCGATGCGCCCGTGGTCGCCTTCCGCAGCGGCCGTGGTATCGTCTCCAACGCGCACGAGCTCGGCCTGACCATGGCCGCGGCCTACAAGCTCTGGCCGACAACTGATTTGATGATCGCAATCGGCACCCGCGCGGAACTGCCGGCATCGGGCTTCCGCTGGCCCTGGCAGCCGAACGGACTCAAGTCGGTTCGGATCGATATCGACCCGGCCGAGATGCGCCGGGTCGTCGTCGATGCCGCCATCGTCGCCGATGCCAAAGCCGGAACGGCCGATCTCGTCGCGGCGGTGAAGAAAGCCGGCTATGCGCGGACCCGCGGCCGGCGCGAGCAAATCCGCGAGGCCACAGCATTGGCGCAAAAGGAGATCCAGCGCATCCAGCCGCAGATGGCGTATCTCAACATCCTGCGCGAGGTGCTGCCGGCGAACGCGATCGTCACCGATGAATTGTCGCAGGTCGGCTTCGCCTCCTGGTACGGCTTTCCGATCTACCAGCCGCGCACCTTCATCACCTCGGGCTACCAGGGCACGCTCGGCTCGGGCTTTCCGACCGCGCTCGGGGCCAAGGTCGCCAATCCCGACAGACCGGTGGTGGCGATCACCGGCGATGGCGGCTTCATGTTCGGTGTGCAGGAGCTCTCGACGGCCGTGCAGTTCAACATCGGCATAGTGACGCTGGTGTTCAACAACAATGCCTACGGCAATGTCCGCCGCGACCAGCGCGAACGTTTCGACGGGCGCGTGGTGGCGTCCGACCTCGTTAATCCGGATTTCGTCAAGCTCGCGGAGTCATTTGGCGTCGCGGCTGCGCGTGTCACCGCGCCGGATCAGTTCAAGGCCGTGCTGGAGAAAGCGCTGAGCCACGGCGGGCCGTATCTGATCTCGGTCGAGGTGACCAGGGATTCCGAGGTCAGCCCGTGGGCCTTCATTCACCCACCGAAGCCGTAGTTGTCCTCATGGTGAGGAGGCGCGAAGCGCCGTCTCGAACCATGAAGGCCCCCGCTGCTGCGTTGGCCTTCATCCTTCGAGATGCTTGCTTCGCAAGCTCCTCAGAATGAGGCGGGAGATCATCGCGTTCTGCGAAAGGTCAGATTGATCCGTCTGTGCCCGAGCAGCGCGTGCTCGCCATCGGCGAGCGGCGCGACGCCGTGATAGGCCAGCCTGCTGGCTCCGCCCCAGACCACGACGTCGCCATGCACGAGCCGGAAACGCCGCGGCCTGTCGCTGCGGGCGAGGCCGCCGAACAGGAAGGTCGCGGGCAGCCCGAGCGAGACCGACACGATCGGCGCCGAATAGTCCAGCTCGTCCTTGTCCTGATGCAGCGTCAGCCGCGTGCCGGGCTCGTAGCGGTTGACGAGGCATGCATCGGGTGCAAAGCCGGCAAAACCGCCCTGCTCTGCCGCACGGCGGGCCAGATCGCGGAGCACCGGGGACATTGCGGGCCATGGCGCGCCGGTGCGCGGATCAATCGGGTCGTAGCGATAGCCTGTGTGATCGGTGATCCAGCCGCGCTCGCCGCAATTGGTCATCGCCACCGACATCAGGTGGCCACCTGGCGTGGTCATCCGGCGCAACGGCGATTGCGCCACGATGGCGCGCACGGAGGCGATCAGCTCGTTCTCGATCGGCTTGACGAATCCGGGCAGCAGCACCGCGCCGTCGGCGATCTCCTCGCGTGACGGCTGTGCCTCGGCGACGCTCTCGAACAGATCAGCCGTCAACGCCTGCGCTCATTTGGCATCATGAAAGATCACACCCAGCGTGTGGCGCTGACCGGAGCGAATCCGGCTGACGCCGTGGCGCAGATTAACGCGGTAAGCACCGCGTGTCCCCTGCACCGGACGGTGATGCACGGCGAAGGCGACCGCATCGCCCTGCGCCAGCGGCACGACTTCGGCGCGGGACTGCATGCGCGGCCGCTGCTCGGTCAGCACGAATTCGCCGCCGGTGAAGTCGCGTCCGGGCTCAGAGAGCAGGATCGCGACCTGGAGCGGGAACACGTGCTCGCCATAGAGATCCTGATGCAGGCAATTGTAGTCGCCCGCTTCGTATTGCAGCAGCAGGGGCGTCGGCCGCGCCTGCCCCGCCTCGTGGCAGCGCTTCAGGAACGCCGCATGCGCTGTGGGATAGCGGATGTCGATGCCCATCGCCTCGTTCCAGCGGTTGGCCACGCCCTGAAGGTGCGCATAGAGCGCCGGGCGGAGCTGCGCGATTTGCTCGGGCAGCGGATAGGCGAAATATTTGTACTCGCCACGGCCAAAGCCGTGGCGGCCCATGACGATGCGGCTGCGGAAGTTGGCGTCATCGGGATAGAGCGCGGCGATGGCGCGGCATTGCTCCGGCGTCAGCAGGCCCTTCAGCACGGCGCAGCCGTGGGTGTCGAGCTCGCCGGTGATCTGGGGCCAGTCGAGGGCGTCGACATGGGAGGCAATGTCGGAAACGGAGGGTTGGGCAGATTTTCGCGCGGTTATTGTCATAGCAATCACCTTCGCAGCCGGACGCTCACCCCCGCCACCCGATTTCCGATGACTCTCTCCCCGTCATTGCGAGCGAAGCGAAGCAATCCAGAATCCCTCCGCGGAAACAGCCTGGATTGCTTCGTCGCAAGGGCTCCTCGCAATGACGGAGGAGAGAGTTCCGCTCGCAATGATGTTGTGGAGAGAGATTAGCCTAGCACCGGAAGCGTCACCACGTCGTACCCGTGCCTGATCGTGCGCTTCAGCACGGGATCCTCAAGCTCGAACTCGAAACGGTTGGCGGGGCGGATGCCGCCCTTGGCTGCAAACGTGCCGCCGAACATGGCGCAGCCGTCGGGCAATTTCCCGCCCGGAAAGCCGCGCGCGATGAGGTCGTCGATCGGCAGCATCGCGTCCAGCGTGCCCTCCTGGTAGAGCACGCGCGCGCCCTTGATCGTGGCGTAGGAGCGCAGGATCATCCTGTCCCAGTGGCCGATGACCTCCTCAAGCTCCCACAGCGTGGACGCGATCGGCTTGTCGCACATCTGCTTTGAGACCGTGACGCTATAGGCCTCGACCTTGCGGTCGGTGTGATCGGAGCCGCAGCCGACGAAGATGCGGCCCTGCCAGCCGATCAGCACGAATTCGACCTCGCCGCTTGAATCGCCGCCGGTGCATTCGATGCGGTCTTCCATGGTCAGCCGCCGCGCCGAAGCGCGGTAGTAGATCGGCGTCGAGACCGGGCGGGCGATGCCCATGGCTTCCAACTCGGCGATGTGCTTGTCGCGCGCGATCGTGTCGCGGCCGGTCCAGCCGGCGATGACCATCTGGTCGATCGCCAGCGTCAACGGCGTCGTGGTGTCCTGGGCGTCGACGGTGAAAGTCAGGTCAAACACGAATGACGGCCTCCATTCCGGCAGCAAGCTCGAAAATGCGGCGGTCCGATCCGCCCGCGCCCGCAAGCATCAGGCCGACCGGAACGTCGCCCTTGCGATGTGCCGGCAGCGATATGGCGCAGCCATCGATCATGTTGATCAGGGTACAGTTGCGCAGGGCGCGCAGGTTCTGGGTGGTGAACGCCTTGTCGTCGGCAAGATCCGAAATCTTCGGCGGCGTGTTGGCGGTGGTCGGCAGCGCCAGGGCATCGTAGGGCGCGATGCGCGTATTGACGCGGGCGATCAGCGAGCGGCGCTCGTTGAGGAGGTCGATATAGTCTGCTGCGCTCTGCGCCTCGCCGCGCAGGATGCGGACGGAAACGCGGGGATCGTAGACGTCGCCCTTGGCGGTGATGAGGTAGCGATGCCAGGCGTAGCTCTCAGAAGCGGCAAAGCCGCCCTTTGCGTTCATCGGGCCGATGTCGTGGAATTCGGCCATCTCGATGCGCTCGATGATGGCGCCACGATCGGCCAGCGTCTTCAGCGCGCGCTCGAAGGTCTCGGAGACCTCCGCGTCGAGGTCATCGAGCGCGATCGTGGTCGGCACCGCCAGCCGCATGCCCTTGACCGGCCGTGGCTTCAGCGGGGCGATCGGCTCGTTCGCCAGCACAGCATCGAGTATGGCACAGCAGCTGACCGATCTCGCGAGCGGCCCGATGCTGTCGAGCGAGAACGACAGCGGCACCGAGCCGTCGAGCGGCACGCGGCGCTGCGTCGGCTTGTAGCCCACGATGCCGTTGAAGGCCGCCGGAATCCGGCACGAGCCGCCGGTGTCGGTGCCGAGCGCGCCATGCGCCATGCCGTCGAGCACGGAGACGGCTGCGCCCGAGGAGGAGCCGCCGGGCACATGGCCCTCGCTTCGGTTCCAGGCGCCCTTCGGTGTGCCGTAATGTGGATTGATGCCGATGCCGGAATAGGCGAACTCGGTCATGTTGGTGCGGCCGATCACGACGAAGCCGGCCCTGCGCAGGCGCGCCACTGTCGCGGCATCCTGCTCGGCCGGCGGGGAGTCCTCGAGTGCGCGCGAGCCGGCGCGCGTCACCTGGCCCTTGATGTCGAACAGATCCTTGATCGAGACCGGAATACCGGCATAGCGCGACGGCGCGGCCTTCACCTTGCGCAAGCCGTCCATCGCGTCCGCCGCCGCGAGCGCAGCCTCCTTGTCGACATGGAGGAAGGTGCGCTGGCCCTCGCCGGCGGGATCGGCAATCCTGGCGAGGCACGCCTCGACCAGCTTGCGGGCGGTAGTGCGGCCGCTTTCAAGATCCTCGGCGAGCTTCGCCAGTGTCGGAAATTCGGTCATGTCTGTCTCACGGAATATCGGCGCGCGCAATCTATAGCGCTGCCTCAGTTCGACACAAGCATTGTGCGCATGATGGCATGCATGCGCATTGCTGGACCGTTGGCGCACGATAGCCGATTGTCGCATCAAGATCGAAACAGGCGGGGGCGAAGCTCGCCTTTTGGGAGGTTTCCGACATGGCCGAACCGCAGCGCGCGCGACCGAAACCCACGCCGGAGACCCAGCATTTCTGGGACGGCACCAAGGCTGGCGAGCTGCGGCTGCAGCGCTGCGACGCCTGCGCGCATGTCTACTTCCCGCCGCGCCCGTTCTGTCCGTCCTGCGCCTCGCGCAAGGTTTCGGTCTTCAAGGCGAGCGGCAAGGGTTTCCTCTACAGCTACGTGATCAACCACCGCCCCGCCGCGCCCGGCTTCACGCCGCCTTACGCCATCGCGGTGGTCGAGCTCGCGGAAGGGCCACGGATGATGAGCAACATCATCGACTGCCCGCAGACGCCGGAGGCGCTCGAGCTCGACATGAAGCTCGAGGTCGCCTTCCAGGTGCTCGATGACAGGATCACCCTCCCCGTCTTCCGTCCGGCGAAGGGATAAGCCATGCGCAAGAACCAGGTTGCTGTCGTCGGCGCGGCCGAGACCACCGAGCTCGGTGTCATCCCCAACGCCTCGCAGCTCCAGCTCCACGCGGATGCGGCGCTCAACGCCATCGCGGACGCCGGGCTGAAGCTGTCCGACATCGATGGCTTTGCCACCGCGGTCGAAACGCCGCAGCAGGTCTGCCACTATCTCGGCATCAAGCCGACCTGGGTGGACGGCACCTCGGTCGGCGGCTGCTCCTTCATGCTGCACGTCCGCCATGCCGCCGCCGCGATCGAGGCCGGGCTGTGCAAGACCGTGCTGATCACCCACGCCGAGAGCGGCAAGTCGATGATCGGAAAGGCGCCGCGTTCGATCCCCGCCGACAGCCTGCAAGGCCAGTTCGAGGCGCCTTACGGCGTCTACGGTCCGCCGAGCATGTTCCCGATCCCGGTGTTGCGCTTCATGAAGACCTACGGCATCACCCACGAGCAGCTCGCTTCGGTGGCGGTGGTGCAGCGCGAATGGGCGGCGAAGAATCCGCGTGCGATGATGAAGGACCCGATCACGGTCGCCGACGTCCTCAACTCTCGCATGATCGCCTATCCATTCCGCCTGCTGCAGTGTTGCCTCGTCACCGACGGCGGCGGTGCGCTGATCCTGACCTCGGCCGACCGGGCCAAGGATTTTCCGAGGAAGCCCGTCTACATCATGGGCACCGGCGAAAGCGTGGAAACGCCGATGGTCAGCCAGATGGAGACGTTCAACTCCTCGCGCGCGTTCAAGACCGCGGGGCCCCTTGCGTTCAAGGAGGCCGGCATTGCGCACAAGGACGTCGATCATCTCATGATCTACGACGCGTTTGCGCATCTGCCGCTGTTCGGCCTCGGCGACCTCGGCTTCATGCCGCATGAGGAAACCGGCAAGTTCATCGCGGACGGCAATACGCGGCCCGGCGGCAAGCTTCCGCTCAACACCAATGGCGGCGGATTGAGCTACATGCATTCGGGCATGTACGGCATGTACGCACTCCAGGAGAGCGTGCGCCAGATGCGCGGGATTGCGCCGGCACAGGTGCCGAACGCGAAGATATCTGTCTGCCACGGCGTCGGCGGCATGTTCGCGGCATCAGGTACGATCGTGTTTACGAACGAGAGGTAATAGCCCGACATTCCGGGCGCGCGCGAAGCGCGACCCGGAATCTCGAGATTCCGGGTCTGGTGCTTCGCACCGTCCCGGAATGACGGGGCACAACAGGAGGCATCCACATGGCGAAATCACTGCAGGACAAGGTCATCATCGTCACCGGCGCAGGCCGTGGCATCGGGCGCGAGATCGCGCTGCTCTGTGCGGCGGAAGGCGCCAAGGTCGTCGTCAACGATCCCGGTGGCGCCGCCGACGGTGCGGGCTCGAACGCGGCGCCCGCCGAGGAGGTGGTCGAGGAGATCAAGAAGCGCGGCGGCACGGCGGTCGCCAATTTCGAGTCGGTCGCCGAAGCCATCCCGGCCAGCAAGATCGTGAAGACCGCGACCGATCATTTCGGCCGGCTCGACGGCGTCGTCAACAATGCCGGCATCCTGCGCGACATGATCTTCCACAAGATGAGCGTGGAGGCGTTCGAAGCCGTCATCAAGGTGCACCTGATGGGCTCGTTCTACGTCAGCCACGCCGCGGCGCGGATCTTCCGCGAGCAGGAGTCGGGCTCCTTCGTGCACTTCACCTCGACCTCGGGCCTGATCGGCAATTTCGGCCAGGCCAACTACGCCGCCGCCAAGCTCGGCATCGTCGGGCTGTCGAAGTCGATCGCGCTCGACATGGGCCGCTTCAACGTCCGTTCCAACTGTGTCTCGCCGTTCGCCTGGACCCGGATGATCGGCACCATCCCGACCGAGACCGAAGCCGAGAAGGCGCGGGTCGAGAAGATCAAGCAGATGGGACCGGAGAAGATCGCGCCGCTCTGCGGCTACCTGATCTCCGATGCCGCCAAGGACGTCACCGGCCAGATCTTCGGCGTGCGCATGAACGAGATCTTCCTGTTCAGCCAGAACCGTCCGATCCGCTCGGTGCAGCGGAGCGAAGGCTGGACGCCGCAGTCGATCGCGGAACACGGCATGCCGGCGCTGAAGGGCTCGTTCTACAAGCTCGACCGCTCCGCCGACATCTTCACCTGGGATCCGGTCTAGCCGGTCCCGGCCATTGCTGCACTGCGATCTCCGGTTGTCCGGCCGGAGATCGCCCGCTTTACGCCTGATTGCGGGCGGATGGTTTCCTCCCAACGAAAAAATCGGGAGGTAACCATGACAAAACCACGGACCATCTTCACCGATATCAGCGAGCCCGCTCTTGCGCGCCGCACCCTGTTGAAGGGCGCGGCGGCCGCAGTCGCCGCGACGGGCATCACCATGAACGGAGCCCTGGCGGCCACCGTCGCTCCCCTGGGCCAGACCGGCGCGCCGACGAGATCGACCGCGCCATTACCCCTGGGACCACTGCCGGGCAGCCGCTACCCCGACTCGCATTTGGAATCGGCCAAGAAGGGGCCGCCGTCCTTCGGCCCGTCCGGTTTCCCGGCCTTCGCCGGCACCATGGCCGTCGAGCGCGTGGCAACCGGCTTCCGCTGGGCCGAGGGTCCCGTGTATTTCGCAGCCGGGCGGTACGTGTTGTTCAGCGACATTCCGAACAACCGCATCATGCGTTTCTCGGAGGATGACGGTCACGTTAGCGTCTACCGGCAGCCCTCGATGAACTCGAACGGCAACACCATCGATCGCGAAGGCCGCCTGATCACGTGCGAGCATAGCGGCCGGCGCGTGACGCGGACCGAACTCGACGGCTCGATTACGATCATCGCCGACAGGTTCAACGGCAAGCGGCTGAACTCGCCGAACGATGCGGTCGTGACTGCCGACGGCGCGATCTGGTTCACCGATCCAATCTACGGCATTGGCGGCTATTACGAGGGCATCAAAGCCGAACCCGAGCAGGAGAAGCACAACGTCTACCGGGTCGATCCGAAATCGGGGGACGTCAAGGTTGTGATCGATGACTTCGTCGAACCCAACGGCATCGCCCTGGCGCCTGACGAGAAGAAGCTCTATGTCATCGACACGGGCTTCACGGACGGGCCGGACAATCCATCTCACATCCGGGTGTTCGACCTCGACGTGGCGGGCGGGAAGGTGTCGAACGGCAAGGTCTTCGCAGAGATGCCCAAGCCCAGCATCACCGACGGTTTGCGCTGCGACACGGAGGGACGCGTCTGGTGCTCGGTAGGCTGGGGCGACCCGAACGAGGACGGCGTGCGCTGCTACACGCCTTCGGGCGAGTTGCTCGGCAAGATCCATATTCCGGAAACGGTTGCGAATCTTTGCTTCGGCGGCCAGCAGCGAAACAGGCTCTATATCTGCGGCTCGACATCGCTCTATGCCGTCTACACCAGCGTGCAGGGCGCGATGAAGCCTTAAATTGGTGGCGCCGTCATTCCGGGCTGGTCCGCAAGGACCAGACCCGGAATCTCGAGGTTCTCAGGTGCGTAATTGCGCACCATAGTTCGCCCTTCGGGCGCCCCGGAACGACGGGCTAAAACTACCCCGTATTCCGCAGCCCCGCCGAAATCCCGTTGATCGTGAGTTGAATCCCGCGTAGCACCTGCTCGTCCGGATTCTGCGCGCGGTGCTCCTTCAGGAGCTCGACCTGGACGTGGTTGAGCGGGTCGAGATAGGGGAAGCGGTGACGGACCGACCGCTCCAGCAGCGGGTTGCCCTGCAGCAGCCGGTCATGGCCCATGATGTCGAGCAGGCTCTCGATCGAGGCGTGCCATTCGCGGCGGATGCGTCCGAAAATCTTTTCGCGCAAGGCTTCGTCGGGCACGAGCTCGGCATAGCGCGAGGCGATCGCGATCGAGCTTTTGGCGAGCACCATGTCCATGTTCGAGAGCAGCATGCGGAAGAACGGCCATTCCCTGTAGAGCTCTTTCAGGAACGGCATGCCCTGGTCCGGATGCGCGGCGATCCACTGCTCGACCGCGCTGCCGAAGCCGTACCAGCCCGGCAGCATCAGGCGGCACTGTGCCCAGGAGAACACCCAGGGAATCGCACGGAGGTCCTCGATCGCGCGGGTCTTCTTGCGCGAGGCCGGGCGGCTGCCGATGTTCAGCGTGGCGATCTCGTTGATGACGGTCGAGGACCAGAAATAATCGACGAACCCCTCGGTTTCGTAGACGAGGCCGCGATAGGCTTTGAAGGCGAGGTTCGACAATTCATCCATCGCCGTCAGATATTCGCGGCGCGGCGCGCTCTGTCGCGGATGCAGCAGGCTCGCCTCCAGCGTCGCGGCCGCAAGAATCTCCAGATTGTTGCGGCCAACTTCAGCGTTGGAATATTTCGACGAGATGATCTCGCCCTGCTCGGTGATGCGGATCTGGCCGTTCACCGCGCCGCCGGGTTGCGCAATGATCGCGTCATAGCTCGGACCGCCGCCGCGGCCGACCGAGCCGCCGCGGCCGTGGAACAGGCGCAGCCGCACGCCATGACGCTCGAACACGTCGACGAGGCCGATTTCGGCCTTGTAGAGCTCCCAGCCCGAGGTGACGAAGCCGCCATCCTTGTTGCTGTCGGAATAGCCGAGCATGACCTCCTGCACGCTGCCGCGGCTGTCGACCAGGCGCCGGTAATCGTGCAGCGACAGCATGCGATCCATGATCCCGGAGGAGGCCTGCAAATCCTCGATGGTCTCGAACAGCGGCACGATGTTGATGGCGCTGCGCCCGGAGGGATGGACGAGGCCGACCTCCTTCAGCAGCACCGCAACCTCGAGCATGTCGGACATGCTCTTGCACATCGAAATGATGCATTGGGGAATGGCGTCCGAGCCGAATTTCGCATGGGCCTCCGCGGCCGCATGGAACACGTTGAGCTCGCCCATGGTCTCGTCGCTGTATTTGACGAAGGGCGACACCAGCGCGCGGGTCGAGCGCAATTCGTTGGTGAGCAGCGAAATGCGCGCGTCCTCACCGAGCGCGAGATAGGACATGCCGGGGTTCGCGGCATCCATCAGCTCGGCGATGGTGCGCTCGTGCACGGCGGAGTTCTGGCGGATATCGAGCCGGGCCAGATGAAAGCCGAAACAGTCCACCGCGCGGCGCAAGAGCCGCAGCCGGCCGCGCGCGATGACGCGAGCGTTGTTGGCGATCAGCGACCGGTGCAGCACGTCGAGATCGGCCTGCAGCTCCCTGACGCTCCCGTAAGGCGCGGCCTTGCCGACCGGCCGGCGCGTGATCTCGACCTCGAGCTTTTCGGCCGTGGCGGTGAGACGCGCATAGATGCCGGACACGGCGAGGCGATAGGGTTCACCGCTCCGGTGCGGCGAGGTATCCGGCGAGCGCTCCGCCAGGTTTCGCAGCTCCTCGGAGACGTCGGCAAGATGCGCCGCGATCGACAATTCCGAGCCGAGCACGTGCAGCTCTTCCAGATAGAACTGCATCACCCGGCTCGACTGCAGCCGCAGCGTGCCGCGCATGACGTCGGCGGTGACGAAGGGATTGCCGTCGCGGTCGCCGCCGATCCAGCTGCCCATGCGCAGGAACGAGGCGAGCTCGCCGGCCGCCTGCTCGCCGCCCTCCTCCAGCCGGTCTTCGAGTGCGTTGACCAGGCGCGGCACCTCCCGCAGGAACGTGTAATCGTAGAACGACAGGCCGTTGCTGACCTCGTCCAGCACCGTGAGCTTGGTCCGGCGCAACAGATTGGTCTGCCACAGCGTCAGCACCTCGCGCCGAAGCTGCTCGTCGCTGGCGGCGGCCTCCTCCGCGGTCAGCGCCACCCGCTCGCGGCGGTCAAGCAGGCGACCGACCTCCATCTCGCGGTCCATGGTGCTCTTGCGGCGGACTTCGGTCGGATGCGCGGTCAGCACCGGGCTGACCAGCGCGGACTTGAAGAAGCTGCGCAGCGCATCAGCATTGATGCCCGCCGACTTGGCATGGGCAAGCGTCTCGGCCAGCACGCCGGAGCCGCCACTCTTGCCGGCGCGCATCTGGCGGATGTTATTCTGGTCCTCGGCGATGTTGGCGAGGTGAGAGAAATAGCTGAAGGCGCGGACGATGCGAACCGTCTCGGACGTCGACATGCCGTCGAGGATTTCCTCGAGCTCGCGGCGGGCGAGCCGGTCCTCGTCGCGGTGGAACCGGATCGAGGTCTGCCGGATGCGCTCGACCAGGTCGAACACGTCGGCGCCCTCCTGGTCGCGCACGGTGTCGCCAAGGATGCGCCCAAGCAGACGGATGTCGTCCCGCAGCCTCGCGTCGGCCTCCAGCGCCTGGACATCCTCAGGCCGGTTGGCGCGATGCTCGGCGCCGTCGGATGATGCAGTCTGGAGGGACATGGCTCGCTCCCCTTCAAGAGCTCCCTATGGCTCCCCGGTGCGGAGGAGTGTGCGATATTTTTCTGCCGCAGTGCAAGATGAACTTGGGGGCGGCGCACACTGCCGCGCCATGCGTGTCCCGGACGCGCAGCAGCGCCTCCAACGTTGCTGCGCAGAGCCGGGACCCAGGAGCCGCAGAGCACATTGCCTGCCATATGGGCCCCGGCTCAGCAGCGCACTACGCCGCGGAAGACGCGGCGCGCTGCGCTGCGTCCGGGGCACGAGAGCTCTCTCTTTTATCTCTGTGGGACATGTATCTCTGTGGGACATGCCTTCGCCTTCTCGCGGCGCATGCGCCCGAGCTTTATTGTCCGTTTCGCCCTCATCGAGAAGAAAGGGCGCGGGGAAGGCCGGGCGCCGGCGGGCACCCAGGGTCCGCACGCGAAAAACGCACGCGGGGTGACCACAGGTGACGCCGGGACATCCCGGCCTTCCCTGCGCAATGGTTTTACGGCTTATGGCGCGCTCTCCCCGGGGAGCGATGCACTATTGCCCCCGTCGCCTTGCAGATCACCGATGCGCGCGCCCGGTCGGGCCGCTGCACCACCGCAAGCCTTGACGCACAGACCCCGGGCGTCAGGACCACACGCTTTTGCCGTCCGCGGACGTCCCGCCCCGGACAATCGGAAGCTCGCGCGTGCTCGCCCCCAATGCCGAAACGAAACGCTGTGACTGCGCCGTGTCGTGCCGCGGATCGAGATCGCTCACGGGGGTCGCCCGCCCTGCCATCCCGTCACGCGCCGGCGCTGCCGCGTCCATCGCATCCCAGCCTACGTATCGTGACGATCGCGAAACGTCCCTTTGACGGGCCGGGATGTCTTGCGGTTTACCCGAAACAGTGACTTCGGTCAATCAGAATATTTTGCGCTCCCAGCCCTTGACCTGCATGTGGGGTGTTTTGCCCATCAGGCACCCCAATGTTTTGATACTTAAAGCGCGATGAAATGAAGCTCGATTGCCGCTGCGACGGAGGTGCGCCCCCTCTCCCGTTTGCGGGAGAGGGTTGGGGGGAGGGTGTCTCAACAACGAAGACTCCCCAAGAGGAAAAAGCCCTCACCCGCGCCTTCGGCGCGACCTCTCCCGCAAGCGGGAGAGGTGAACGAGCCGCGGCAATCGATTCAACCTACAGCCATTCCGCTTTAGTGGATAGCTGCGACGGTAGTCGCGCCAATGAGAATGATGGTCACGAGTGCCCCTGAAACATAGAGGACGGTTCTGATGCTGCCGCCTTTGGCCGCTTTGCCGCCGCGCAAATAGACCACAACGTGGATCAGACGAATTGCGACATAGACCCATACGAGCGCGGCAAGCGTAACGGGTCTGACCCCCACCATCATGGCCAAAATTGTCGGGACGACAAAAGGCGCCAGCGCCTCCACCGCGTTCATGTGGACGCGATCAATCCGGTACAGCAAGTTGTCGTCATCGGCCGGCAAGACTGGTCCGGAGAGGACGCCCGCCCTGCCTTTGGATGATCCTGAATGAATCGCCAGCAAAACGGACAGGAGGCAGAGGACAAGCACTCCGACCACACTAAGCGAGTAGGCTGCCATACAGGCCCTCCGCATGACAAGGTTGCATGGGATACGCGAGCATCACGCCTCGCGGGCAATCCGTTCGGCGAACCGTTTCAGATAGAGCGGCCAACCCTGATCGCCCTCGACGCCGTCGCGCACGCCTTCCCAACCTTGGCCATGACGTTCGAGGTGACGGTGCTCAAGCTCTAACCGAGTCCGGCCTGGCGTCTCGGCGATGAACCGCACCTCCCATTCGCTGGTCTTGTCGGGATCGGTTTCGATTTGCCAGCGCGGGCTGATGTCCCAGCTGAGGAGCACGCGAGTCGGTGGCTCAAAGGCCAACACACGCGCCCAGCGGCATTCGCTACCGTCGACGCCGCGATCATAAACGTGACCGCCCACCCGAGGCTCGAATACCGTTTCCGCGATGGGGACGGAGAGCAGATTGTGTTCGCGTGGCTTGAAGCTTCCGAAGTCTTCAGTGAAGACCTTGAACGCGCGCTCGATAGGCGCCTCGACCACGATCGATTGCTTGATGGGGGCGGCCGATATACGTCTGCTCATCGCTGATCCTCCCGTGATTTTTCGACGGCGGCCTTGTAGGCCGCCAGCGTGTTGCTCCAGAACCGGTCGAGCCAGGCGCGCATCTGGCCGAGCCCCGCCGGATCGATGTGATAAACGTTGCTGGCCCCCTTCGGCTCAGCGCGAACCAAACGAGATTCGCGCAGCACCTTGAGATGCTGGGAGACGGCTGACTGGGAAACCGTTAGCTCCCGAGTGATTTCAGCAACAGTGCGCGGCCGCGCCCCCACCAGCTCGAATATTCGTCTCCGAGTCGGATCTCCTAGAGCGGCCAGTTGCTTGCTATCTTTTGCCATGGCTAACCGACGCCCGATCCCTCATGCAACCATGCCCGGATTCGCAGATAGGCATAAGTCATAGCTAATGATTAGCACAAACTGATGGTTTGGTCAAACCTGCTGAGCCGGCTCGCCGGAGCGAAACGTGAGCTACGGGTCATGAGCCGCCAATGATGGCCAAGCTGGTCGACCTCCCTCTGTCGCCGCAGGCCGACGTTGATGGATCCGCGCCCTAAGCCGGCACGATCACCTTGCCGATCGGCCAGAGCGCGATCCCCGCGAGCTTCAGATGGGCCCAGGCGAAGGGGATGCCGATGATGGTCACGGCGAGCACCAGCGCGGTGAGGACATGGCCGAGCGCCAGCCACCAGCCGGCGAGCACGAACCAGATGATGTTGCCGATCACCCCGAGCGGGCCGGTGCCGATATCGCTCGTGCCGGTGACCTCGTAGCGGCTGACCGCCTTCGAGCCGAACGGCAGCAGCGTGTAGACGGCGATGTTGAACGCCGCCCGCGCCCAGGGCAGGCCGATAATGGTGACGGCCATGATGATCGCGGCAATCAGCCAGCCGAACGCCATCCAGGCGCCGCCGATCAGGATCCAGAGGATATTGAGGAGAATGGATACGGGAGCCATGGGATGATCCGCAAGACGATGACGCCGTCTATATAGGCTCGAAAGCTGTCCCTGCCAGACAGCTCGAAGGTCCGTTTCCGATCATGTCGGAGGATGCGCCATCGTAACCCGGATGGCGAAGCGACATCCGGGATCTTGTCTCTCACTGTCCCGGGTACCGCTTCGCTCACCCCATCTACGGGCTGTCAGATCTTCCGTCCCACCCGCTCCCAATAGGGATCGCGCAGGCGGCGCTTGAAGATTTTTCCTGAGTCTTCGCGCGGCAGGCCGCTGCGGATCTCGATATGCTTGGGCACCTTGTAATCGGCGAGCGAAGCCTTCAGCCTTGCGCGGACGTCGCCGGCCTCGAGCGTGACGCCGGCCTGCGGCTCGACCACGGCCATCAATGCCTCGCCGAACTCGGCGTCGGGGATTCCGAACACGGCGCAATCATGGACGCCGGGCACGGCGTGCAGCACGGACTCGATCTCGGCCGGGTAGATGTTGACGCCGCCTGATATCACCATGTCGCGCTTGCGGTCGCAGATGAAGACGTAGCCGTCCTCGTCGATGTACCCGACATCGCCCGAGGTGATGAAACCGTCGCGGTCGATCTCGGCGCGCTTCTCCGGCTTGTTGTGATAGGTGAAATCGGCCATCCCGGCGATGCGCGAATAGATCTCGCCGATCTCGCCGGCCGGCAGCACGCGGCCGTCCTCGCCGAGGAAGCGCAGCTCGGCGCCGGGCGAAATCCTGCCGACGGTGCCCGGCTTTCTCAGCGCGTCCTCCGACGTCGCGAAGGTGACGGCGCTTGATTCGGTCGAGCCGTAGAATTCGTAGATCACCGGTCCCCACCATTCGATCATGGCGCGCTTGACGTCGGCCGGACACGGCGCCGCGGCGTGAATGACGTGGCGCAGCGAGGAAACGTCGTACCGCTTGCGGACCGCCTCGGGCAGCTTCATCAGGCGGATGAACATGGTCGGCACCATGAAGATGGTGTCGATTTTGTAGCGCTCGATCAGCTCCAGGAACTCTTCGGCCTCGAAACGCGGCATCAGCACCAACGCGCCGCCGAGCTTGCCCGCGCGAATGCCGAACGAGTTCGGCGCCGAATGATAGAGCGGGCCCGGCAGGATCGCGCGGGCGCCGGGCTTGAGCCCGTAGATCATCGCGCGCATGCGCTCGCCGGCCGCCTGCTGCTCCGGCGTCGGCGCGTTGCGCCGCACGCCCTTGGGATGGCCTGTGGTGCCCGACGTGTAGATCATGTTCATCGGCTGCGGCACGACCGGGCCGTCATAGGGCTGCTGCTGTGCGAGCCAGGATTCGAAATCGATCGCGAAGCTAGGGGTCGTCAGATAGTCCGGATCGATCTTGTAGCTGGACAGGATCTCCGGCGGCGTCGGCACGCTGAGCACGGTGACGCCGTCCGGAATCGCATCGCGCAAGGCGTGCAGCATGTCGGCATGCGCAATCAGCACGGACGTGCCGGAATCCTCAAGCATGTAATTGATCTCTTCCGGCTTGAAGTGCCAGTTGATCGGCACGCCATAGGCGCCCAGCCGCATCGCGGCATAGGCGGCTTCCAGGAAGGCGATGTCGTTGCGCATCAACATGCAGACGCAATCGCCTTGACGGACGCCGATCCTGGCGAGGCCGCCTGCGATGCGGTCAGTGCGGCCAGCGACTTCGGCGTGGCTGCGACGGCGGTCGCCGGAGACGATGCCGAGGAAGTGGGACGTTTCGCTCATCTTTTGTTTTCCGATCTTTCGTCGGGTTAGAGGGTATCGACACAATCACGCTCGTCATTCCGGGGCGCGCCTCTTGGCGCGAGCCCGGAATCCATTGGGCCGCAGAGGCGGTGGATGAATGGATTCCGGGTTCGCGCTGCGCGCGCCCCGGAATGACGGGAGCTGCTAATCCGCAAACTTCGCCGCACGCTTTTCCAGATTGGCGCGCACAGCCTCTGTCTGATTGGAGCTGCCGATCAGCTTCTGCTGCTCGACCGACTCCGCGAGCAGTGCCGGCCCCGGATCGACCGACAGATTGTTCAGCATCCGCTTGGCCGCACGGATCGCATCGGGGCTCTTGCCGGCGATCTCGCGAGCGAGTTCCAGCGCCGCGGCACGCGGGTCATCGCAGATGCGCGTGGCAAGGCCGTAAGCCATCGCCTCCTGCGCAGAGAAAATACGGCCGGTGTAGGTGAGATCGCGCAGGATGTCGTCGCGCACGAGGCTCGCCAGGATCGGTGTGCCCGCCATATCAGGCACGAGGCCCCATTTGATCTCCATGATCGACATCCGCGCATCCGCACTGAGGAAGCGCATGTCGGCGCCGAGCGACAGCTGGAAGCCGCCGCCGAAGGCGACGCCGTGCACGGCCGCGATCACCGGCACCGGCAACTGGCGCCAGCCCCACACCGCGGCTTGCGGG
Source organism: Bradyrhizobium diazoefficiens (assembly GCF_016616425.1). Lineage (NCBI taxonomy): Bacteria > Pseudomonadati > Pseudomonadota > Alphaproteobacteria > Hyphomicrobiales > Nitrobacteraceae > Bradyrhizobium > Bradyrhizobium diazoefficiens. The sequence continues at coordinate 2,998,378 of NZ_CP067101.1, read as the reverse complement.
AAGTTCGCCTGGCCGTGGGTGCGCCTGGTGAGATCACGATTTTCGCCACCCGGAATTCCGTTGCTGCCCTTCTCCTTCATGGCCGCAAAACGCCCCATGTCGAGCCCCGCGCAGAAGGCGCGGCCTTCGCCCGACAGCACGACCGCGCGCACGCTTTTTTCCTTCGAAAGCCGGTCGGTCGCGGCGACAAGGGCCTCGAACATCGCCTGATCCAGCGCGTTCATCTTGTCGGCGCGCACCAGGCGCACGTCGGCAACGCCTTCCGAGATCGAGATCGAGACGCGCTCTTCCATGGACGAATTCTCCCCTGTTCCTGACCGGTTGCCGCTTTACAGGACGCCGGCGGCCGGATTTAGTCAATCGACCAATTAACTGACAATCCCTACGGGGGAAACAGCCATGTTCAAGGAAAATCTTCTGGCCGGCCGGCGCATTCTCGTGACCGGCGGCGGCACGGGTCTCGGCAAGTCGATGGCGGCGCGCTTCCTCCAGCTCGGCGCTGAAGTTCACATCTGCGGCCGCCGCAAGATCGTGTGCGACGAGACCGCGACCGAGCTGATGGATCTGTATGGCGGCCGCGTCACCAGCCACGGCGTCGACATCCGCAACGCGCTCGCGGTCGAGGAGATGGTGGAGAACATCTTTCGCGAGTCGCCGCTGACCGACCTGATCAACAACGCCGCCGGCAATTTCATCTCGCGCACCGAGGAGCTGTCGCCGCGCGGCTTCGATGCGGTCGCCAATATCGTCATGCACGGCACGTTCTACGTGACCCATGCGGTCGGCAAGCGCTGGGTCGCCGCGCGCCAGCCCGGCAACGTCGTCTCGATCACCGTGACCTGGGTGCGCAACGGCTCGCCCTATGTGGTGCCGTCGGCCATGAGCAAGTCGGCGATCCACGCCATGACGATGTCGCTCGCCACCGAATGGGGCCGCTACGGCATCCGCCTCAACACCATTGCTCCCGGAGAGATCCCGACCGAGGGCATGAGCAAGCGCATCAAGCCGGGTGACGAGGCCGGCGCACGCACCAAGGCGATGAATCCGATGGGCCGCGTCGGCACCATGGAGGAGCTGCAGAACCTCGCGGTGTTCCTGATCTCCGGCGGCTGCGACTGGATCAACGGCGAGACCATCGCGATGGATGGGGCGCAGGCGCTCGCGATGGGCGGCAACTTTTACCAGCTCCGCGACTGGAGCGACGACGACTGGAAGACCGCGCGCGAGACCATCATGGCGCAGAACGAGAAGGACCGGGCGAAGCGGGGGTGATGCTCGTGCCCCCGACGCCGCGCAGCGCGTCGCACTTGCGACGTGGTGCGCTGCTGAGCTCTGCGCAGCAGCGCAAGGGCGCTGCAGCGCGTCCGGGACACGAGACGTTGGCTTGTCCGGGACGACAGCCGGGGCTCCCGTATTGTCTTTGCCCGCGGATGACGCCACACTCCCAGGCATAAGAACAAGATGCGCGGGAGAAACATGTCCACACAGCCATTGGCAAATCTCGCCGACATGGTGCGCGAGCGCGCCAGGAGCCGCGGCAACGCCATCGCCTACGAGTTCGAGGGCCGCCTCACCAGCTTTGTCGAGTTCGACGTCAAGACCAACCGCGTCGCCAATGCGTTGATCGCGATGGGCGTGAAGAAGGGCGACCGCATCGCCTATCTCGGGAAGAACAGCGACCTCTATTTCGAGCTGCTGATGGGCGCGATGAAGACCGGCGCGGTGATGGCGCCGGTGAACTGGCGCCTCGCCGGGCCCGAGGTCGCCTTCATCGTTGCGGATTGCAAGGCGCCGGTGCTGTTCGTCGGGCCGGAGTTCATCACGCAGGTCCGCCAGATCAAGGACCAGATGCCTGGCCTGCGCACGATCATCGCCACTGAAGGCGGCGCGCCGGAATGGCAGGATTTTGCCGCATGGCGCGATGCGCAGAGCAGTGACGACCCAAAGGTGCCGATCGACGCCCGCGACATCGCGATCCAGCTCTATACATCAGGCACCACGGGCAAGCCGAAGGGCGCGATGCTGTCGCATGCCAACTTTCTCAACCTGGTGCAATCCGGCAATGCCGAGGACAAGCCGGAGTGGAACCGGTGGTCGACCGACGACGCGTCGCTGGTCGCCATGCCGGTCTTCCACATCGGCGGCTCCGGCTGGGGTGTGATGGGCCTCTATCACGGCGCCCGCGGGGTGATCGCACGCGAATTCGATCCGACCAAGGTCTTGGATTTCTTCGAGCAGTCGGGCATCACGAAACTGTTCATGGTGCCGGCGGCCATGCAATTCGTGGTGCGGCAGCCGCGCGCCAGGACGATCGACTTCTCGCGGCTGAAATACATGCTGTATGGCGCTTCCCCAATTCCGGCGGCGCTGCTGAAGGAGTGCATCGAGGTCTTCAAATGCGGCTTCGTGCAGCTATACGGGATGACGGAAACCACCGGCACGATCGTCGCGCTGCCGCCGGAGGATCACGTCGAGGGGCTGGAGCGGATGCGCTCGGCCGGCAAGGCGCTGCCCGGCGTCGAGATCGCGATCCTGGACGTGGACGGCCAGCCGTTGCCGCCGCGCCAGGTCGGCGAGATCGCGACGCGCTCGGGCTCCAACATGGTGGGGTACTGGAACCTGCCGGAGGCGACCGCCGCGACGCTGCGCAACGACGGCTGGCTGCGCACCGGCGACGCCGGCTACATGGACGATGACGGCTATCTCTACATCCACGACCGCATCAAGGACATGATCATCTCCGGCGGCGAGAACATCTATCCCGCCGAGGTCGAGAGTGCGCTGTGCGATCATCCTGACGTCGCCGAGGCCGCCGTGATCGGCGTGCCCGACGACAAATGGGGCGAGGCGGTGAAAGCTGTGGTGGTGATGAAGCCCGGCAAGCAGGCGAGCGCCACCGACATCATCAACTTCACCCGCGAACGCATCGCCGGCTACAAGACGCCGAAGAGCGTGGAGTTCTTGCCGGCGCTGCCCAGGAATCCGAGCGGCAAGATTTTACGTCGGCAATTGCGGGAGCCGTATTGGGCGGGGAAGGATCGGCGCGTGAATTGATCGCGAAATGGCGAAGCCATCCAGATCACCAGCGGGGTGACGTTTCTGGATTGCTTCGCTTCGCTCGCAATGACGGTGTGGAGAAAGCGCGCTCCTCTCTCCCCGTCATTGCGAGGAGCCCTTGCGACGAAGCAATCCAGACTGCCGCCGCGGCAAGACGCCTCGTCGCATTCGCACGGCTATCAGTGCTTCCCCGGCCCCATATAGCCGAACAGGAACCCCGCCACTTTCCGCATCTGGATCTCCTCGCTCCCCTCCGTGATGCGATAGCGTCGGTGATGGCGGTAGATGTGCTCGAACGGCTTGTGGCGTGAGTAGCCCATGCCGCCGTGGACCTGCATGGCGCGGTCGGCGGACTCGCAGCAGAGGCGATTTGCCCAGTAATTGCACATGGAGACTCGGTCGGAGAGCGTGCGCTCGATCTGCTCCTCGGTGAGCTGGTCCATCTCCCAGGCGGTCTTGCGGATCAACAGGCGCAGCATCTCGGCTTGCGTGGCGAGCTCAACCAGGGGGAACTGGATCGCCTGGTTCTCGGCGAGCGCCCTGCCGAACGGCCTTCGTTCGCGCGCATATTTGACGCTCTCATTGATGCAATAGACCGCAGCGCCGAGCGAGCTGGCCGCCTGCCGGATACGGTTCTGGTGCACGAAGCACTGCGCCAGCGACAGGCCGCGGCCGACCTCGCCGAACTGCGCGTCTTCAGGCACAAACACGTCGGTGAAGCTGACGCGCGGATGATCGGTCGGCATGTTGAATGTCCACATATACTCTTCGATCCTGACGCCATGGCTGTTCGCCGGCACCAGGAAGCAGCTGATGCCGCGGGCATCGCCGTCATTGCCCGAGGTGCGCGCAAACAGCGCGCAATGCGTGGCGACATGCATGCCGGTCGTCCACATCTTCTCGCCGTTGATGATCCAGCCCTTGACGTTGTCGCGGGTCGCCGGCACCGCGCGCGTCTCCATGTGGGTGGCGTCCGAACCGTGATGCGGCTCGGTGAGGCCAAACGTGATGCGGTACTTGCCCTTGATCGAACCGTCGATCATCGCCTTCTGGTCGTCGCGGCCGTAGCGGTCGAGCATGGTGACGATGGGGAAATTGCCGACGATCGAATGTTCGTTCTGGAGGTCGTTGTGCAGGCCGAGACCCTTCGCGGCAAAATGCTCGCGAATCACGGCCATCCAGAGATTGGAGCCGTCCTTGCCGCCATATTGCTTCGGCACAGGAAAGCGCAAATGGCCGGCGGCATCGGCGAGATCCTTGGCCTTGCGCAGCAGCGCTTCCCATTCGTGCCGCGGCAGGCCTCCATTCTCGAAATCGGTGCGCGCCCATTCGCGGCGATGATCGAAGAAGCGGATGTTGTCGTCGGCCTCCTCGAGCGGCTTGATCTCGCGTGCGATGAAACGATCGAGCTCTCCGAGATAGGCGACGAGATCGGCAGGCAGTGAGAAATCCAAGGGTTCTCTCCCGGAATGATTTTTCGTTTTGCGTTAAGGCGCTATGCGAAGTCCAGCTTCGCATGATTAAGCGGAGAAGAGCTCACGCAAGTCAAGCAAGGCAAGGCGTGTGAGGCGCGCAAGGCGCGCCCGCGCAATTCGATGGTGCTCTAGTGCACCCGCGCGTTAGTATGGCGCCAATATTCCTTCACAGGAAAATGCGGGAGAGCACGATGGAGCTGAAATTTTCAAAGGTGGAACGCAAGGGTCCGATCACGATCGTCACGCTGTCGCGGCCCGAGGTCTACAATGCGCTGCACACGGATGCACATTTCGAGCTCCAAAAGGTGTTTGACGATTTCTCCGCCGATCCCGAGCAATGGATTGCGATCGTCACCGGCGCCGGCGACAAGGCGTTCTGCGCCGGCAACGATCTGAAGTGGCAGGCGGCCGGCGGCAAGCGCGGCTGGGACAAGGGCGGCTTTGCCGGCCTCACCGCGCGGTTCGACTGCGACAAGCCGATCATCGCCGCCGTGAATGGTGTGGCGATGGGCGGCGGCTTCGAGATCGCGCTCGCCTGCGATCTCATTATCGCCTCGGAGAACGCCACCTTTGCGCTGCCCGAGCCGCGCGTCGGGCTCGCCGCGCTCGCCGGCGGCCTGCACCGGTTGCCGCGCCAGATCGGGTTGAAGCGAGCCATGGGCATGATCCTGACTGCACGCCATGTCAGCGCCAAGGAAGGTCTCGAGCTCGGCTTCGTCAACGAGGTGGTGCCGCAAGGCGAGGCGCTGTCGGGCACGCTGCGCTGGGCGGAGACGATCGCCAGGAACTCGCCGATGTCGATCCGGGCTTCGAAGCAGGCCATCCAGAAGGGGCTCGGCGTATCGCTGGAACAGGCGATCGCGGAGCAGCGCGACTACCCGGCGGTGAAGGCGATGGCCGCCTCGCAGGACTACATCGAGGGCCCGAAGGCGTTCTCGGAGAAGCGGCCGCCGAAATGGGTGGGGAAGTAGGAAGTGTTTCCGTCATCATTGCGAGGGCCCTTGCGACGAAGCAACCCAGACTGCCTCTCCGGAAGGATTCTAGATTGCTTCGCTGCGCTCGCAATGACGGGGAGAGACCTACCCATCTCGCCCGGTGCGTAGGATGGGTAGAGCGCAGCGAAACCCATCAATAGCAGAACAAGACCTGAGGTGATGGGTTTCGCTGCGCTCTACCCATCCTACGAATCTCGCGACAGCTCCCGCTTGTAGGATGCGTAGTTCGGCTGATCGACCGCGAGCTTCTCCATCGTGGTCGCCCACAGATGCTCGGCAAGGCCCGGCGTTGCCAGATCCATCTCGCCTTTGGCGATACGCTCGGCGAGGACGCGGTTGAGATCCATCACCGAGCCGTCAAGGCCGAGCAGCGCGTGCAGGCGCTCGACCTCCTTCGCATCGCTCCCCTCCTCCAGCGTCAGCTGCCGCGTGACGAGGTCGAGGATGTTGATTGCGACGCGCAGCTTGAAGGCCTGATGGCCCGAGATCAGCGGCGCGATGTCGCTGCGGAGGAAATCGGCGACCGCCTTGGTCAGCTCGACGGGTGTCGGTTCGTCCTGCATGTCTCAGCTCCCGCGCGGCACCAAGAGCCGCAACAGATCGATTTCGGTCTCCGAGGCGCGACGGCCGATCATGGCGCGTTCCATGGAATGATCCGGACCCTCGCGAAAGCGCTGCATCATGCCGCCGCACATGATGCCCCAGCGCAGTGTGCCCATCACTTCCCAGAACTTGACGCGCGCCGGATCGACGTTGCGGCCCGCGGCCTCATAGCCCGCGAACAGCTCCTCACGCGAACCAAAGCCGCCGACGGGCTTGTCGATCTCGCCGAAGCGCCAGGAGTTGACGCAGACCCAGCCGAGATCCTCCATGGGGTCGCCGAGATGGGCAAGCTCCCAGTCGAGCACGGCGCGGATGCCGTCGGGACCGATGATGAGGTTGCCGTTGCGGAAATCGCCATGCACCAGCGTCGTCTCGGCGCCAGGACCTGGATCGTGGTCGCGCAGCCAGCGCAGCGCCAGCTCGAATACGGGCTTGGGCCAGTTCAGGCTGCGATAGTCGCGCTCGAACTCGCCGATCTCCTGGGTCGCGTTCCGGCTGCGCAGCGCCGGCAGCTTGTCCTGCGGTAGTTTATGCAGGTCAGCGAGAATGCCACCGATCTGCCGCGCGAGGTGCGGCCGCGCCGCCGCGTATTCGTCATCGCGAAGAATCTTGCGCGCGATGGTCTCGCCTTCGACACGCTGCATGACGAAGCCGGTGCCGAGATCGTCCTCGGGCACCAAAACATGCATCACGCGCGGCGACGGCACGCCTGCCTCACAGGCGAGCTGCATCAACCTCGCCTCGGCGGCAAGCCCCGCCGCGCGGGTCGGCGCCGCGCCGTATCCTTTCGGCGAGCGGCGCAGGATCGCGCCGATCGCACCATCGGGATGCTCGATGTCGAAGCGCCAGGTTTCCTGGCTGGCGCCACCTGACAGTTTTGCCGCGCCGGTGACGCCGGTCGCGCCCTTGCACCAGCGCTGGACGCTGTGTGAAAGCTCGGCCTCGATCATTTGCCTTTGAACTGCGCGGGCCGCTTTTCCAGGAACGCGCCAACGCCTTCGCGGAAGTCCTGGGTGTCGCCGGCGCGGAGCTGGCACTGGAATTCGAGGTTGAGCTGATCCTCGAAGGAATTTTCCGGGCTGTCCCAGTAGAGCTTGCGGATCAGCGACAGCGCGACCGTCGGGCCGCTGGCGAGCTCGCGCGCGAGCTTCATCGCCTCCTCCATCAGCACGCCGTCATCGTAGACGCGGTTGACGAGGCCCCATTCCAGCGCCTTCTCGGCCGGCAGGCGCTCGCCCATCAACGACAATTCGATCGAACGCGCCCGGCCAATGAGACGCGGCAAGAGCCAGGTCGAGCCGCAATCCGGCACGAGACCGATGCGGCGGAAGGCCTGCAGGAAATAGGACGAGCGCGCGCACAGGATCATGTCGCCGAGCAGCGCGAAGCTCATGCCGGCACCCGCGGCCGGGCCGTTGACCGCGGTCACGATCGGGCAATGCAGATTGCGGATGCGGCGCAGGAACGGATGAAACCCGGTCTCCAGCGTCAAGCCGGCCTTGGTCTTCTTCGACTGATTGTTGCGCCCCTGAAGATTCGCGCCGGTGCAGAACGCCCGCCCCGCCCCGGTCAGGACGACGCAGCGCACCTCGTCCTTCTTCTCCTCGATCGCGTCGAGCGCTTCGGCAAGACCGCCCAGCATGTCCACGGAGACCGCGTTCATCACCTCCTGATGATCGAGCTTGAGGATCGCGACCGAACCATCGAAATCGAGCGTGACGTGTTTGAACTGCATGGTGTCCTCGTCAGTTGCGGCCTTGCGTCAGTTTCGCAGACCGGAATTCGTTTTGCCGGGGCGTATATTTGATTTTTGGCGCGGTCTTGTCCATGGTGATCGGAGCATCGCAAGCAATCTTGCGCGCAGCGGCTGATGCGCGGCATGCCAAGATGTCTTGCCAAGAACAGGAAACGCGCCATGAACATTTTCGATCTCACCGGCCGCGTGGCCGTGATCACCGGCGGCAATGGCGGCATCGGCCTTGGCATCGCACAGGCGCTCGCCGGCCAGGGCTGCAACGTCTCGATCTGGGGACGCAACCCCGACAAGAACAAGGCTGCCGCCGCGAGCATGGCTGGCCTTCCCGGCAAGGTCGATACCCGCGTCTGCGACGTCACCGATCCGGCCTCGGTCAACGCCGCGATCAAGGCGACGCTCGATAGCTTCGGCCGGGTCGACGGCTGCTTCGCCAATGCCGGCATCGGCGGCGGCGGCCGGCGTTCCTTCATCGAGCGCACTGAAGAGGAATGGCGCACGATGTTTGCGACCAATCTCGACGGCGTATTCCACGCCTTTCAGGCCGCGGCAAGACACATGACCGAGCGCGCCAATGCCGGCGATCCCTTCGGCCGGCTGGTGGCGACCTCGAGCCTCGCCTCGATCTTCGGCACCGCGCGTAACGAGCACTACGCCGCGACCAAGGCCGCCATCAACGCGCTGGTGCGCGCGCTCGGCGTCGAGCTCGCCCGCTACGGCGTCACCGCCAATGCGATCCTGCCCGGCTGGATCAAGAGCGACATGACATCAGGCATCATGGCCAACGAGAAATTCGTCGCCAACGTGATGCCCCGGATTCCGGTGCGCCGCTTCGGCGAGGCATCCGATTTCGGCGGCATCGCGGTGTATCTCATGAGCAAGGCGTCGTCGTATCACACGGCGGATACATTCGTGATCGACGGCGGCTATACGGCGTTTTGATTTCTTGTGGGGTGGGCAAAGGCGCACTCGCGCCGTGCCCACCATAGCCATTTTCGAATGCCGTGGTGGGCACGCTGCGCTTTGCCCACCCTACGGCTTCTCGGTTTGTGAGAGCGCAGAAGGGAATGGGCAAATGTTCTCGCATATCATGATCGGCACCAACGACCTCGACAAGGCCAAGACGTTCTACGACCAACTGCTGAGCACGCTCGAAGTCCGGCCTGCCAGGGTCGACGGCCATCGCATCTTCTACATCACCAAGACCGGCGTGTTCTCGGTGTCGAAGCCGATCAACGGCGAGCCGGCGACGTGCGCAAACGGCGGCACTATCGGCTTTGCCTGCAGCTCGCCGGAGCAGGTCGAAGCCTGGCACGCGGCCGGCCTCGCAGCCGGCGGCAAGACCTGTGAGAATCCACCGGGCATCCGCGATGGCGGCGCGGCCGGCAAGATGTATCTCGCCTATTTGCGCGACCTCGACGGCAACAAGATCTGCGCGATGCATAGGATGCCGAACTGAAGTAGCCGCCGCCGTCATTCCCCGCGAAAGCGGGGAATCCGGTACACCGCGGCTCATCGATTCAATGACTGCTGTCTCTGGGATACTGGATCGCCCGGTCTTCGCCCGGCGATGACAGCGGTGAGCGCAGCACGGCTGCAGACCGCCGCCATTCAAACAACATTTCAAACGCCTTCGCGAATTCCATCGCATGGCATGGCCCACGTGAAAAATGCGCGCTCGCACTTTGGCCGCACTGCGACTATTCTTGCGCGCAACGATCTCAGCGTCCCCGGGAGGAACAATGACAAAGCACACCTACATTCCACGCACCACCAACTACACCCTCAATCCCGGCGACGAGCTCAACGATCTCCGTATGTCGGACCAGGTCCGGCCGCTCTACGATCACGTCAAGAAATTTATCCGCGACACCGTCGAGCCGATGTCGATCGAGTTCGCCAAGGCCGGCGAGACCAAGGAGGATCGCTGGAGCTTCACGCCGAGGCAGCTCGAAGTGCTTGAAAAGGCCAAGAACAAGGCCAAGCAGGAAGGCCTCTGGAACTTCTTCCTGCCCGATGACGAGACCGGCCAGGGCCTGAAGAACCTCGACTACGCCTACATCGCATCCGAGCTCGGCAAGAGCCCGCTGGCGTCCGAGACGATGAACTGCTCGGCGCCCGACACCGGCAACATGGAGGTGCTGGAGCGCGTCGGCACCAAGGAGCAGAAGGAGAAGTGGCTGAAGCCGCTGCTCAACGGCGAGATCCGCTCGGCCTATGTCATGACCGAGCCGAACGTCGCCTCCTCCGACGCCAAGAACATCTCGACCACGGCAAAGCTCGTCGGCGACGAATGGGTCATCAATGGCGAGAAATATTACATCTCGGGTTTAGGCGATCCCCGCTGCAAGATCCTCATCGTGATGGTGAAGACCAATCCGGACGCGGCGCCGAGCAAGCAGCAGTCGCAGATCCTGGTGCCGCGCGACACGCCCGGCGTCGAGGTGCTCGGCCCCATGTACGTGTTCGGCCAGGACCACGCACCGCGCGGCCACATGCACATGCGCTTCAACAATGTGCGAGTCCCGAAGGAGAACATGCTGCTCGGCGAGGGCCGCGGCTTCGAAATCTCGCAGCTCCGCCTCGGACCGGGGCGCATCCATCACTGCATGCGCACCATCGGCAAGGCCGAGAAGGCGCTCGACCTGATGGTGCAGCGTGGCCTCACCCGCGAAGCCTTCGGCAAGAAGATCGCCCATCTCGGCGGCAACATGCAGATCATCGCCCAGGCGCGCTGCGAGATCGAGGCGATGCGGCTGATGGTGCTGAAGGCCGCGAAGGCCATGGACGTGCTCGGCAACAAGGAGGCCAGGGTCTGGGTCTCCATGGTCAAGGCCATGGTGCCCGAGCGCGCCTGCAAGATCATCGACCAGGCGATCCAGATGCACGGCGCCACCGGCATCTCGCACTGGACCCCGCTGGCCGAGATGTATCAGGACGTACGGCACCTGCGCTTTGCCGACGGTCCGGACGAGGTGCACTGGATGGTGGTCGGCCGCCACGAGCTGAGCATGGCGTGATCGACGAGATGCCGTAGGGTGGGCAAAGGCGCGCTCTTGGCGCGCCGTGCCCACCATCGCGGCCTCGCAAGAAGCGGTGGGCACGCTTTCGCTTTGCCCACCCTACGCGGTTCGAACTACGTCGCCAGCGCGATCTTGTCCTGGGTCTTGGTTTCGAAGTCGCTCGCGTCGTGGCGCTCGTGGAGCTGGCTCGCAGGATCGCCGGAGACGCGGTTGACCATGCGGCCGCGCTTCACGGCCGGACGCTTGGCGATCTGATCGGTCCAGCGCTGCACGTTCTTGTAGTCCTGCACGGAGAGGAATTCGCCGGCGCCATAGACCAGCCCCTTGGCGAGCGCGCCGTACCAGGGCCACACCGCCATGTCGGCGATCGTATACTCCTTGCCCGCGAGATATTCGTTGTCGGCAAGGCGCCGGTCGAGGACGTCGAGCTGGCGCTTCGTCTCCATCGCGAAGCGGTCGATGGCGTATTCGATCTTGAACGGCGCATAGGCGTAGAAATGGCCAAAGCCGCCGCCGAGATAGGGCGCGCTGCCCATCTGCCAGAACAGCCAGGACATCGCCTCGGTGCGGGACTTGATATCCTTGGGCAGGAAGGCGCCGAACTTCTCGGCGAGATAGAACAGGATCGAGCCGGACTCGAAGACCCGGATCGGCTCGGGACCGGAGCGGTCCATCAGCGCGGGGATTTTCGAGTTCGGGTTGATGTCGACGAAGCCGCTGCCGAACTGATCACCATTGCCTATTCTGATCAGCCAGGCATCGTATTCGGCGCCGTTATGGCCGAGCGCCAGGAGCTCTTCCAGCATCACCGTGACCTTCACGCCGTTCGGCGTTGCCAGCGAATAAAGCTGGAGCGGATGGCGGCCGACCGGAAGCTCCTTGTCGTGGGTAGGGCCGGCGATCGGCCGGTTGATGCTGGCGAATTGCCCGCCATTCTCCTTGTTCCAGGTCCAGACTTTGGGCGGCTCGTAGGCGGGGATGTCGGTCATGCGAGGGGCTCCGGCGGAAAGATGCGTCTGCATTAATTAGACCGCCGATGGCCGATGACAAGGGCGCTGCAATGCATTGCCTGGCGCGGCAACTTCACGTTTTGTCATGGCAGGCTCCCTCCGCTGTCATTCCGGGGCGCCCGGAGGGCGAGCCCGGAATTCATCGGGCCGCAGGAATGCTCGGAGAAATGGATTCCGGGTTCTCGCTGACGCGAGCCCCGAGATGAAGGCGTAGTTACGACGCCGCCGCCTGCGGCTGCTCCAGCCGCTCCATCTCGAACCCCTCATATCCCTTCGTCGCGACCTCGTCGCAGATCCGCCGGTAGACGCCGACGCCGCCGATATAGGGCATGAAGATGCGCGGCTTGCCGGGGATGTTGGCACCCATGTACCAGGAATTGGCCTGCGGATAGAGCGTGCCATGGGCGACCTCGTTGACATGGGCGACCCATTTGTCCTCGGCCTCCCTGCCCGCTTCGATGGTGGCAAGGTCCTGCTTGCGCATGTGGACAAGGCAGTCGGCGATCCAGTCGACATGCTGCTCGATCGACACGATCATGTTGGACAGCACCGACGGGCTGCCGGGCCCGGTGATGATGAAGAGGTTCGGAAAGCCCGCACTCATCAGCCCGAGATAAGTCTTTGGCCCTTCCGCCCATTTCCGGTTCAGCGCGTGCCCGCCGCGGCCGTGAATATCGATCTTCGCCACCGATCCGGTCATGGCGTCGAAGCCGGTCGCCAGCACCAGCGCATCGACCTCGTGGTCCTTCCCCGCAACGCGCACGGCGTTCGCCGTGATCTCTTGAATCGGATGGGTCTTGATGTCGACCAGCGAGACGTTGGGCCGGTTGAAGGTCGCGAAATAGTCGGTGTCGATGCAGATGCGCTTGGTGCCGATCGGGTGGCTGTCCGGCTGAAGCAGCCTCGCGGTTTCGGGATCCTTCACGATTTCGGCGATCTTGCCGCGGACAAAAGTGGCAGCAGTGTCGTTGGCGGCCGGATCCAGTCCGAGATTGTTATAGACATACATGAAGGTGAGCCCGCCACGCTCCCAGCGCGCCGCGTATTTTTCGCGCCTCGTCTCGTCGCTATCGTCGAGCGCGCCACGATCGGGCTGCTCGGCATAGATGCCGCTGCGCGCGACCTCGCGGGCGAAGCGGCGGATCTCGGGATAATTCTTGCGGAACGCATCGCGCTCCTCGTCGGTCAAGGCAGCGTTGCGGGCGGGAATCGAGAAGTTGGCAGTACGCTGAAACACCGTCAGATGTTTCGCCTGCTCGGCAATGATCGGTGCCGACTGGATGCCTGATGAGCCCGTGCCGATCAGGCCCACGCGCAAACCCGTGAAGTCGACCGGCTCATGTGGCCAGTTGCCGGTGTGGTAGACCGGACCTCTAAAGTTGTCGAGCCCCTTGATGTCGGGCTTGCGCGCGTTCGAGAGACAGCCTGTCGCGAGCACAACGAACTGGGCTTCAACTGTCTTGCTGCCCGAGACCCTCACAAACCAGCGCTTCGCACGCTCATCGAAGACGGCGCGCTCGACGCGGGTGTCGAACTGAATGTCACGGCGCAGATCAAAGCGATCCGCGACGTGGTTTGCGTATTTCAATATCTCTGGCTGCGGCGCGTAGCGCTCGTTCCAGTCCCAGTCCTGCTGGAGCTCATCCGAGAACGAGTAGGAATATTGCATGCTCTCGACATCGCAGCGCGCGCCGGGATAGCGGTTCCAGTACCAGGTGCCGCCGACACCGCCGCCCTGCTCGTAGACGCGCGCGGAGAATCCAAGCTGGCGCAGGCGGTGCAGCATATACATGCCGGCAAAGCCCGCGCCTACGATGACAACGTCGTAGGCTTCCGTGATCCGGGCCGGATTAGCTTGCGCTGACGACATCGGCTGGCGCTCCCTCGCTGTTTCTGGTGTTGGCTGTCAGCATTTGCTCGCCGTCTCGAAAGCGCAAGAGGCAAATCGGCGGGCTCTGATCCGGTTATTTTGTGCAGCGGAATGGAGCGTCTGCGACATGGCGCCTGCACGCAAGGTGCGCCGCCGAATCCGGCGTGGCATCACGGGCGACGATGGGCTAGCGTCCAACGCCCCTCGCTGGCAAAACGACTACAGCAACGCGAAGGCCGCCGGGAGAGAGCCATGAAATCGCCGATCTGCGACATGCTGGGAATCGAGTTCCCGCTGCTCGCCTTCAGCCATTGCCGCGACGTCGTCGCCGCCGTCAGCCGCGCCGGCGGCTTCGGCGTTCTGGGTGCGACCGTGCACACGCCGGACACGCTCGAGCGCGAGTTGAAGTGGATCGACGATCACGTCGACGGCAAACCTTACGGCATCGACGTGCTGATCCCCGAGAACATCTCGACCGCGGGCGAGAAGGACGTCACCTGGAAGAGCCTCCAAGCGCGCGTGCCGCAGGAGCACCGCACCTATACGCGCGATCTCCTGAAGAAATACGACATCGAGCTGACCGCGACTGAGGTTGCGGACAACCAGCCGCAGCCCTTCGACGCCAAGACGGCGCTGGAACTGCTCGAGGTCTCCTTCAATCATCCGATCCGCCTGATCGCCAACGCGCTGGGCGTGCCGCCGAAAGCGATGATCGAGATGGGCAAGAAGCACGGCGTGCCGGTCGCCGCCCTGGTCGGCGCCAAGGAGCACGCGCTGCGCCAGGTTGCGGCCGGCGTCGACATCCTCGTGGTGCAGGGTACCGAGGCTGGCGGCCATTGCGGCGAGGTCTCGACCATGGTGCTGGTACCCGAGGTGATCAAGGCGATCAAAAAGATCCGCGACGTGCCCGTGCTGGCGGCCGGCGGCATCATAACGGGCCGTCAGATGGCGGCCTGCATGGCGATGGGCGCGGCCGGCGCCTGGACTGGTTCGGTGTGGCTGGCCACGGTCGAGGCCGAGACCACGGAGATCTTTCGCGAGAAGATGATCGCGGCCTCTTCGCGCGATGCGGTGCGCTCGAAGGGCCGCACCGGCAAGCCGGCGCGGCAGCTTCGCTCGGTCTGGACCGATGCCTGGGACCGCGCGCCGGAAAGCCCCGGCGCTCTGCCGATGCCACTGCAAAGCATCATCAGCCGCGATGCCTTCAACTCGATCGACCGCGCGGCGGCGGGCGGCAACGCCAGAGCGCGCGATCTCGTCAGCTATTTCGTCGGCCAGGGCGTCGGCCTGATCGACAGCGTGAAATCTGCGGGCGCGGTGGTGCAGGAGTTCAAGGAAGAGTTCGCCGAAGCCGTCGAGCACATGAATGCGCTGGTGGCGGAATAGCAATGACGAAACAACTGACATCGTGAATCGAGATTATGACTGAGAAGACCACTCCCCCCGAAGACCGCATTCCCGTCATCGTCGGCATCGGCGAGATCGTCGACCGTCCCAGGGAGATCACCGACGGCCTCGAACCGCTCGACCTGCTCGAACAGGCGCTGCGGCGCGCGGAGGCGGATGCCGGCGCCAAGCTGCTCGGCGAGGTGCAGTCGCTCGACGTCGTCAACTTCCTGAGCTGGCGCTACCGCGATCCGGAGAAGCTTTTGGCGCAACGCCTCGGGATCGCGCCTTCGCATTGCCATTACGGCCCGGTCGGCGGCGAGAGCCCGATCCGCTATCTCCACGAAGCCGCAAAGCGCATCGCACGCGGCGAATGCACCGTGGCGGCGGTCTGCGGCGCCGAGGCCCAGTCGACCGCGACCAAGGCCGAACGTGCCGGCGTAAAGCTGTCATGGACGCCGTTCGCGCATGACGTCGAGGAGCCCAAGCGCGGCGCGGCGTTCCAGAGGCCGCTGGCGGTGACGCTCGGCGTGTTCCGGCCCGTCACAGTCTATCCGTTCTACGAGGCGGCGTCCTCTGCGCACTGGGGTCAGACGCCGCGCGAGGCGATGGCGGAGTCCGGCACGCTGTGGTCGCGTTATTCGGAAGCCGCCGCGCAAAATCCCAATGCCTGGCTGAAGCGGCGCTATGCCCCGGACGAAATCACGACGCCGACCGCGGACAATCGCCTGATCGCCTGGCCCTATAGCAAGCTCATGGTCGCCAACCCCAGCGTCAACATGGGCGGCGCGCTGCTGCTCACCAGCCTTGCCAAGGCGCGTGCAGCGGGGATCGCGGAGAACAGGCTGGTCTACCCGCTCGGCGGCGCTTCGGCGGAGGAGCCGCGCGACTATCTCTTGCGCGACCAGTTTTACGAGAGCCATCCGCAGAACGCGGTACTCGGGAGCGTGATGGACCTCGCCGACGGCAACGGCAAGACATTTGACGCAATCGAGCTCTATAGCTGCTTTCCCTGCGTGCCAAAGATGGCGCGGCGGACGCTGGGCCTTTCCGCCGACGTGCAGCCGACCGTGACCGGCGGCCTCACCTTCTTCGGCGCGCCGCTCAACACCTACATGACGCATGCGGCCTGCGCGATGGTGCGACGTGTGCGCGACGGCGCCAGGACCGGGCTGCTCTACGGCCAGGGCGGCTTCGTCACCAAGCACCACGCGCTGGTGGTCTCGAAGGCGCCGCCGCGCGAGGCGCTGGCGCAGGAGACCAGCGTGCAAGGCGAGGCCGACCGTCACAAGCGCGCGGTGCCGGAATTCGTCACCGAGGTCTCCGGCAAAGGCAAGGTGGAGAGTTTTACGGTGCTTTACGGCCGCGGCGGCGAGGTCGAGCACGGCGTCGTCATGCTGCGCACTGAAGACGACCGGCGCACGCTGGCGCGCATCCCGGCCAGCGACGGCGCGACCCTGGCGCATCTGCTCAATATGCACCGTACGCCGGTGGGATCGCTCGGCGAGATCACGATGGCTGCCGATGGCGTGCCGGAGTGGCGGTTGGCATAGACCTCCGCGCGCCTCACGCCGCGCGGACGTTGGCCAGGAACTTGCTGACCTCGCTCTTCAGCCGACCCGAATCGTTCGACAGCATTTGCGCAGCCGACAGCACCTGCGAGGAGGCCGAGCCGGTCTCGGTCGCACCGCGCTGCACGTCGCTGATGTTGGAGGAGACCTGCTGGGTGCCCTGCGCGGCTTGCTGTACGTTGCGGGCGATCTCCTGCGTCGCCGCGCCCTGTTCTTCCACCGCGGCTGCGATCGCCGACGAGATTTCCGAGAGACGCTCGATGGTCGAGGAGATTTCCCTGATGGCGCCGACCGAATCGTTGGTCGCCACCTGGATGCCCGAGATCTGCTGACCGATTTCGCCGGTCGCCTTCGCGGTCTGCTCGGCGAGCGCCTTCACCTCGGAGGCGACCACCGCAAAACCGCGGCCGGCTTCGCCGGCCCGAGCGGCCTCGATGGTCGCGTTCAGGGCAAGCAGGTTGGTCTGGCCGGCGATGGTGTTGATCAACTCGACGACGTCGCCGATGCGGGCGGCCGCCTTGGACAGTTCGCTGACGCGCTCGGTGGTGGCCCGCGCCTGACCGACGGCATCGCCTGCCATCCGCGCGGATTCCTGCACCTGACGGCCGATCTCGCCCACCGACGAGGCCATCTCCTCGGTCGCCGAGGCCACCGACTGCACGTTGGTCGAGGCTTCCTCGGAAGCGCCGGCAACCGTGGTGGCCAGCCTCTGCGAGCGCTCGGCGGTCGAGGTCAACGTCGAGGCGGAGGCCTCCAACTGAGTTGAAGCCGACGACACGGTCTGGACGATCTCGCCGATCATGGTTTCGAATTCGCGGGTGATGTTGTCGACGCGGCGGCCGCGCTCGATCTTGGCTTCGGCATCCGCGGCCGCAGCTTCGTCCGCGGCCTTCTTGGCGATCAGCGCCTCCTTGAAGATCTGGAGCACGTCGGCCATCGCGCCGATCTCGGTCTTCTCGCCGCGATGCGGGACTTCGGCCGAAAGATCGCCCTTGCCCAGCGCCTGCATCGGCTCGGTGATCGAGCCGATGCTGCTGGAGACGTCGCGGACGAGATAGAAGCTGACGCCGGTGCCGGTCACGACAACAGCCCCGAGCATAATCGCAACGAGCAGGAAAGCGTGGAAGTAGCTGTCAGCGGCATCCCGGGCGGCCTGCTCGCCACCCTTGATGTTGAGTTCGATGTCCTTGCGCAGGACATCGTCAGACTGGAGCCCGATCTTGTTCACCGTCTTTGTGTTCAGCTCATGAGCCTCGTGCGGGACCTTGCCGATTGCCATGCGCGACAGCTCCATCACCTCTTCGACGCCCTTCTGGTATTCTCCCCAGAGCCTGGACCACTCGGTGTACAGCGCGCGCTCTTCCGGCGAAGCGATCATTGGCTCGTATTGTTGACGAGCTTTAGCCAACGCCTCCATCACGACTCCGGCGGTCTCCTCGTTCGCGAGCTTTTCATCCATCGTCTCCGCCAGCATGTGCTCGCGGACCACATTACGGTAGGTGATGACGGCCGCCCGGACATCGCCCAACGCCCGCACGCTCGGCATCCAGTTCGTGCTGATGTCGACAGTGTTGGCATTGATTGCACGCATCTTCATGACGGCGAGCAGGCCCATGCCGGTCATCGCAACCAGCAGGAACGCCACGACACTGATGATCTTGGCGCGGATGGAAAGTCTGGCAAACATGATCTGGTCTCGTTGTGCTGGCGCGGGTGCCGTCGGGAACTCTAGGAATCAACCGAAGAGGAGCGGCGCCCACATCAGACAGCAGACTAGCTGCGCAGATCTCGGCTACGACTCCGTTCGAGCACGGAAACCGAAAGAAGTGAATGGGGCCCTAAAGCCGCCCTGCGCTCAGCGCATGAGCCTAAGCGCATCCGAGAAGAAGTCGGGACCGCCGAAGTTTCCAGACTTCAACGCGAGCAGCATGTCGCCTGCTTCAGCACCGACGGCGCGCAGCACCGGAACGCCCGCAGCGATCTCTGCGCCGACGAGAAAGCCGGGAATTTCGAGGCGATCGACGACCGCCCCGGATGTCTCGCCGCCGGCGACGATGAGCCGCCGTACGCCCGATTTCACGAGGTTTTCGGCGATATCGGCCATGGCCTGCTCGATGGCGTGCCCTGCGGCATCGCGGCCGTGGCGGGCCTGCAATGCAGCGACTTCATCGGGCTTCGCGCTCGACGCGATCAGCACCGGGCCATCGGCAAGCCGCGG
Source organism: Bradyrhizobium diazoefficiens (assembly GCF_016616425.1). Lineage (NCBI taxonomy): Bacteria > Pseudomonadati > Pseudomonadota > Alphaproteobacteria > Hyphomicrobiales > Nitrobacteraceae > Bradyrhizobium > Bradyrhizobium diazoefficiens. The sequence continues at coordinate 2,979,417 of NZ_CP067101.1, read as the reverse complement.
CCTCGCCCAGTCGAGCGCGCGCTCCGCTTCTTTTGCTCCCGTAATAATACGGTCCTGATCGAGATGAAGCACCGGCATGATGCGTTCGGCATTCGCGATCTGCTGAAGCGTGGCCTGTGAGCAGCTTCCGGCAAGACACGCTGCAGGTCCGCCAATGGCGGCTCCGGACTCGCTGCTTGCGGCGGGCTTGACCTTGCCCGTCGAGACCAGCGCGCGCGCAAGCCCGAGGCCGATGCCGGAGGCACCGACCGACACGCGATGTTCGCCGGCCACGAGCCCGATCGTCTCGAGGTCGCGGTCGAAGACGGCGTCGATGATGGCGGCGCCGACGCCCTTGCCCGCGAGCTCGGCCAGCCGCGCCCGCACGGCATCCGCGCCGCGTGCGACGGTGGCGAGGTCGACGAGACCGACCTGCGCGCTGCTCTGACGCGCGAGCACGCGCACCAGGTTGGAATCATGCATCGGGTTCAGCGGATGGTCTTTCAGCGGGCTCTCGTTCAACGGTACGGCGCCGACGAAGAGGTTGCCCTGGTAGACGGTGCGGCCGGTCTCCGGGAACGCCGGCGTCACCAGCACGATCGCCTCGCCGCAATCGGCGCGGAGCGCATCCATCACCGGGCCGATATTGCCTGACGCGGTGGAGTCGAAGGTCGAGCAGATCTTGAACAGCACGTGGCGCGCGCCACGGCTGCGCAGCCACGTCTCCGCCGCGCGCGCGCGCGACACGGCAAGGCCGGCTTCGATCGAGCGGCTCTTCAGCGACACGACGACCGCGTCGACATCGGGCAGTGCGAGATCGTCCGCGGGCACGCCGATGGTCTGCACGGTGCGCAGGCCCGCGCGCGTCAGCGTGTTGGCGAGGTCGGAGGCCCCGGTGTAGTCGTCCGCGATGCAGCCCAACGCAAGTGTCACGGCTTCACTCCAGCGTAAGGCTTGAACCAGGCAAGGCCGTCGGTGGTCTTGCCGCGCGGATTGTACTCGCAGCCGACGAAGCCGGCGTAGCCGAGGCGGTCGAGCTCTGTGAACAGGAACGGATAGTTCAGCTCCTCGCCATCGGGCTCGTTGCGCGAGGGGATGCTGGCGATCTGGATATGGCCGATGATCGGCATCATCTCGCGCAGCCGCATGGTGACGTCGCCATGAATGATCTGGCAGTGATAGATGTCGAACTGGAGCTTCAGGTTCGGCAGTCGCAACTCCTGGATCAAGTCGCGGGCGAAGCCGAAATCATTGAGAAAGTAGCCGGGCACGTTGCGGGCATTGATCGGCTCGATCACGATGTCGATGCCGTAGGGTGCGAAGAATTCCGCGGCCCAGGCCACCGATTTGTAGAAGGCCTCGATCGCGATGCGCTCGCCGCGGTTGGCGATGCCGGCCATCAGGTGCAGGCGCTTGACGCCAGTCGCCTTGGCATAGGGCAGCGCCGTCTCCAGGCTCGCCTTGAGATCGGAGAACCGCGAGGGGAGCGCGGCAAAGCCCTTCTCGCCAGCATTCCAGTCGCCCGGCGGCAGGTTGAACAGCGCCTGGGTCAGGCCGTTGCGCTCGAGCCGCTCGCCGACCGCCTCGGCGGGATGCTCGTAAGGAAAGAGAAACTCGACAGCGGTGAAGCCGGCCTGGGCTGCGGCATCGAAACGATCGAGGAACGGCACTTCGGTGAACATCATCGAGAGATTGGCGGCAAAACGAGGCATCGGAATCCCCTTAACTTACTTGTCGCCGGGCAGCTTCACGCCGGTGACTTGCGCATACATCCGCGCGACCGACGCGTCGTCATCGCGGCCCATGCCCGCTGCAGCCGTCATCAAGAACATCTGGAGTGCGGCGGCAGAGACCGGCACCGGGAAACGAGCACTGCGCGCCATGTCCTGGATGATGCCGAGATCCTTGACGAAGATCTCGACCGCGCTGCGCGGGGCGTAATCGCCGTCGAGCACGTGCGGCATGCGGTTCTCGAACATCCAGGAATTGCCGGCGGAGGCCGTAATCACCTCGTAGACCTTGCGGATGTCGAGGCCCTGCCTGGCTGCGAATGCCATCGCTTCGCTCGCGGCGGCGATATGCACGCCCGCGAGCAACTGGTTGATCATCTTGAAGGCGGCGCCTTGCCCTGCGGCATCGCCGAGCTCGTAAAGCTTTGCCGCCATGGCATCGAGCGCGGGCCGCGCTTTTGTAAAGGCTGCCGGACTGCCGGAGGCCAGGATCGTCAGCTCGCCTTGCGCGGCGCGCTGCGCGCCGCCGGAGATCGGCGCATCCAGGTAGTGCCGGCCGGTCGCCTCGAGCTGCCTAGCGAGGCGCCGCGCCACATCGGGGTCCATCGTGGCGGAGGAGATGAAGACGCTGCCTTCGGGCATGGTCTCGGCGGCACCATCCTTGCCGAACAGGATCGTCTCGGTCTGTGCGGCATTGACGACCACGCTGACGACGATGTCCGCGCCCTTGGCCGCCCCGGCCGGCGTCCTGGCACCCGCGCCGCCGTCCTTCACGAAACGCGCGACAGCATCCGCCGAGACGTCGCAGCCGGTGACGGTATGGCCGGCTCGCTTCAGCGAGGTCGCCATGCCGTATCCCATCGAGCCGAGCCCGATGACGGCGATGCGCTGATTCTGTGGCGTGGAGGCGGACATGCAACTGACCCTTGTGGACGTTTCCCGGATGGCCGCCCTTTGGCGGCTCGGCGAACCGATAACACGGCTTGGCCGCGCTGCCAAAGCGTGAGACAAGCGGACATGACGGCCATGAACAATGAGACACGGCTGCGCGAGGATATCTGCCGCTTCGGACGGTCGCTGTTCGAGCGCGGACTGACGCCGGGCTCGTCCGGCAATATCAGCGTCAGGCTGGACGGCGGTGGCTGGCTGGTGACGCCGACCAACGCCTCGCTCGGCTTTCTCGATCCTGCAAGACTGTCGCGGCTGGACGATCAGGGCCGGCTGGTTTCGGGCGATGCGCCGACCAAGGAAGTTCCGCTGCACACCGCGCTGTACGACACGCGCGGGAGTGCGCGCGCGATCGTGCACCTGCACTCGACCCATTCGGTGGCGCTGTCGATGCTGCCCGAGATCGACCCGCGCGCCGCGCTGCCGCCGATGACCGCCTATTACCTGATGAAATGCGGCGCCACTGCGCTCGTGCCCTATTATCGTCCCGGCGACCCAGCGGTGGCGGACGCGATCAAGGGACTGGCGGGGAGATATTCATCGGTGTTGCTTGCCAATCACGGCCCGGTGGTCGCAGGCGACACGCTGGAAGCCGCAGTGTTCGCGACGGAAGAACTGGAGGAGACGGCGAAGCTGTATCTGCTGCTCCGTGGGACGAACCCGCGGCATCTGTCGCCGGAGCAGGTGGCGGATCTGGTGAAGGTGTTTGGGGTGACGCTGCCGGATCATGGGCACGGGCATTAGGCTCGTGCTGAGTGCACCAGCGCTGCCTCACCCACCGCTGTCATTCCCCGCGAAGGCGGGAAATCCAGTACGCCGCAGCTTCTCTGTATATCTCTGCCGTCTCGGAGTACTGGATCGCCCGATCAAGGTCGGGCGATGACACCGCGTGCGTTGCACGAGCTTGCCCAGCACCTCTCGCGCCTACAGCCCCAGATACGCCTTCCTCACGTCCGGATTGCCCCTGATCTCCGCGGCCGGTCCCTGCATCAGCACGCGGCCGGTTTGCAGGATGTAGGCGCGGTCGGCGATCTCGAGGCATTCGGCCATACGCTGCTCAACGATCAGGACGGTCATGCCGGCGTCGCGGATGCGCTTCACCGCCTGGAAAATCTCGTCGACCAGCTTTGGCATGATGCCTTGCGAGGGCTCGTCCAGCATCAGAAGCCGCGGGCGCGTCATCAGCGCGCGGCTAATCGCGAGCATCTGCTGCTCGCCACCGGAGAGCGTTTCGGCGCGCTGCTCGAGGCGTTCGGACAGACGCGGGAACAGGTTGAAGACGAGATCGAGCGGCTCCTCCCGGTTCGCCTCGCCGCGATACAGATAGCTGCCGAGACGCAGATTGTCGCGCACCGAGAGGCGCGGGAACAGACGGCGGTTCTCCGGCACATAGGCGATGCCGGTGGCGGTGATGTGATGCTGCGCCATGCCGTCGAGGCGCTTGCCGTCGAACGTCACCGTGCCCGAGCGCGGGCGCTCGGCGCCGGCGATGGACTTGAGCAGCGTCGATTTGCCCGCGCCATTGGCACCGGCGACGCAGACGATCTCGCCCTTCTGGACCTCGATCGAGACCGCGGAGATCGCGACCAGGCCCTGATAGGCGGTCGTCACTTCACGCACGCTGAGCATGACGATCTCCCAGATATGCGCTGATTACCTTGGGATCGCGAACGACGTCAGCGGGCTTGCCATCGACCAGCACCTTGCCGAGATCGAGCACGATGGCGCGGTCGACCAGCGGCATCACGATTTCCATGACGTGCTCGACCATCAGGACCGTGACGCCGGTGTCGCGCACCTTGCGCACCAGCGCCACGCCCGTCTGTGCCTCGGTCGGCGTCAGGCCCGTGAGGACCTCGTCGAGCAGCAATAGCTTCGGTTCGGTCGCGAGCGCGCGCGCGACCTCGAGGCGGCGCTTCTCGGCCGGCACGAGGTCGCTCGCGAGCACGTCGGCACGCGCGGCAAGGCCGGTGAACTCCAGGACTTCATGCGCCTTGCGACGGGCTTCGCGCATCACGGTGTTGCGCACGAGCGCACCGACGATGACGTTGTCGATGACGGTCATGGTCTCGAAGCTCTTGACCACCTGGAAGGTGCGCCCCACCCCGCGCTGGCAGCGCTCGGCCGCCGGCATGCGGGTGACGTCCTCGCCGTCGAACCAGATCGACCCCTGCGTCGGCGGCAGCACGCCGGCGATGAGATTGAACAGCGTCGATTTGCCGGCGCCGTTCGGGCCGATCAGGCCGACGATCTCCCCGCGCCCGACCGAGATCGAGACGTCGCTGTTGGCGACGAGGCCGCCGAACCGCTGCCAGACGCCGCGGGTTTCAAGGAGCGCGGTCATCGCGTGGCTCCCTTTGCCTGGTTCTTGGACTTTGAGCGGGAGAACAGACTCACCAGCCCCTGCGGCAGGGCGAGCGAGATCAGCACGATCAAGGTGCCGTAGACGATGAGGTCGACGCCGCGGCCCGAGCCGCCGATATAGGAACGCGTCAGCTCCGTCATCGGGATCAGGATGGCCGCGCCCAGCACTGGCCCCCAGAGGGTGCCGATGCCGCCGAGCACGGCCGGCAGCGCCATCAGCAGCGAGAACTGGAAGCCCATCACGCTTTCAGGGTCGATATAGGCGAGGAACTGCGCATAGAAGGCGCCGCCGATGGCAACGAGGAAGGCGGAGACGGCAGCCGCGCCCATTTTGGAATTGAACACGACGACGCCGAGGCTCTCGGCCGCCTCCGGATTGTCCTTCACCGCGCGCCACCAAAAACCCCACTTCGAGTCTTCCAGCCACCAGGTGACGAACCAGGCGAGGCCGCAGAGCACCAGGGCGAAATAGAAGTACGGCAGCTTGCTGCGCATGAACTGGAATTTCAGCCAGCTGTCGCCACGCACCGGAATGGTGATGCCCATCGCAGCCCCCGCCCATTCCCAGTTCTGGAACAGCAGCAGGCCGATCTCGGCGATGACGATAGTCGCGATCACGAAGTAATGGCCGCGCAGGCGGAAGAAGGGATAGCCGAGCCCCATCGCGATGATCGCTGCGATCGCGCCGCCGGCGAGCATGCCGAACCAGGGCAGGACGCCGAACTTGGTGAACAGCAGCTCGGTGGCGTAGGCGCCGATGCCAAAATAGAGCGCGTGGCCGAGCGAGATCTGTCCACAATAGCCGGAGAGGATGTTCCAGCTCTGCGACAGCGCCGCATACATCAAGGTCAGGATCAGGATGTTCTGGACGTAGACGTCCTTGACGAACAGCGGCGCGAGCGCGGCCAATGCGGCCAGCACCGCGGCGACGATCAGGTCGCGGCGGCGCCGCGCGGCAAAAGTCTTGTCCATCACATCGACCCGAACAGGCCGCGCGGCCGGATGAAGACGACAAGCAAATAGACGGCGTAGATGCCGACCGATTTCAGCGACGGCGGCAGCACCAAGGCGGTGACCGCTTCGACGAGACCGACGATGATGCCGCCGGCAAAGGCGCCGAACACGCTCCCGAAACCGCCCAGCGCGACCGTGACATAAGCGATCAGCGCAAAGGACGCCCCGACATCGGGATAGATGTAGAAGAACACCGCCATGATCGCACCGGCGAGACCGACCAGTGCTGCGCCGAGGCCCCAGCCGAGCGCGAACACACGGTTCTTGTCGATACCGACCAGGGCGACCGCGCCGGGATCCTCACGGGTCGCTTCCAGCGCGCGGCCGAAATCGGTGCGGTGGATGAAGAAGTAGAGGCCGCCGAAGGCGAGAATCGAGACCAGCGCGCCGATCAGTTGCGGCTCCGGCAGAAAGATGCCGGCAACCGAGATGGTCTTGCCGCCGAGCCATGACTGCGGAATGCTGCGATAATCCGGCGTGAAGAAGAATTGCGCCAGGCCGCGCATCACGATGGCAAGGCCAAAGGTGGAGAAGATCTGCACCATGCCGGCGTTGGCCTTGGCGCGCATGGCGAAGCGGACGACCAATAGATAGACCACCGCTCCGAGCACGAACAGCGCCGCAGCGACCAGCGGCGCCGACAGCAGGGGATCGATCGCGAAGAACGTGAACAGGAAGAAGCTCACATACATCGCGATCATCAGGAACTCGCCATGGGCGAAGTTCACGACGTCCATCAGGCCGAAGATCAGCGCGAGGCCGACCGCGATCAGTCCGTAAAGCAGCCCCATGAGGAGGCCGCTGGCGAGACTTTGGATAATGGCTTGGGCTGTCAAAAGTCGTCCCCCCGAAAGAGATCCTCATCCTGAGGAGCGCGCGACTAGCGCGCGTCTCGAAGGATGGCCCACCCTCGTCCTTCGAGACGCGGGCTACGCCCGCTCCTCAGGATGAGGGCGGGAGCTACGTCTGAGCTCCCGCTTCCCAGTCTTTACTTCATCGGCCAAGTCGCTTCAGCAATCGCAGCCTGCGGCGGGAACATGGTGACGAACTTGCCGCCGCGGTACTGTAGCAGCACCGGGTCTGCGTCGTTGTTCTGACCCATCTCGTCGAACTTGACGCGCTTCCAGGGCATGATGGTCTGCTCGCCGGGGATGTCGGTCGCCGCCAGCGCATCGCGGATCTTCTCGCCGTCGGTCGACTTGGCGCGGCTGATGGCGTCGGCGAGGATGATCAGGCCCATGAACTGGCGCGAGGTGAGGTCGTTGAGGTCCTTGCCCGAGCGCGCTTTGAACATGTCGTTGATCTTGCCGACCATCGGGCGCTTCTGCGCAAGGTCGAGCGAGAAGGTGCCGCGCGAGATCACGCCTTCGAGCTTGTCGCCGACCGCGTCATAGAGCGCCTTCTCGGAGAAGCCGGCGTCTTGCGCCACGATCGCATTCGGCTTGTAGCCGAGCTCGGCCATGGTCTTGACCAGCAGGATGCCGTCGGTGGTGTAGCTCGAGGGCATCAGCACGTCGGCGTTCGCAGACTTGAGCTGCTGCACCTCGGCCGAGAGCGAGGGCGAGTTGGCGCGGTACTTGATGTCGGTGAGGATCTTGTAGCCGCGCTCGCCGGCGATCTTGGCCTGGGCCTTGCCGGAATCGGTGCCGAAGATCGTGTCCTCGTGGAACAGCGACAGCGTCTCGATCTTGGTGCCCTTCTTCTTCATGGCGTCGAAGAAGTCGAACATGGCGGCCGAGTACATCTCGTCGTGCGGTGCCGCGCGGAAATAGTACTTCAGCCCGCGGCGATGCAGGCTCGGCGAGGAATTGTCGGCGGAGACGAACGGGACCTGATAGCGCTCGCAGATCTGGCTGACGGTGACGGCGACCGCGCTCTGATAGGTGCCGATGATGGCACAGACCTTCTCCTGCGTGATCAGACGCTCGGCTTCGGCGCGGCCCTTCTGCGGATCGGCCTGGTGGTCGGCAAACACGAGGCGGACCTTCGCACCGCCGAGACCCGGCAGGCCTTCGCCCTTCGCCAGCGGCAGGTCGAAATCGGTCTTCTTGTTGATGACTTCGAGCGCGGTCTCGTAGGCCTTCTGCGCATCGACGCCCTGCTGCGCGCTGCCGCCGGAGAACGGATAGATGACGCCGATCACGACTTCCGAAGTCTGGCCGCGCGCCGCCAGCGGCACCAGCGCCGCAGTCGCGGTAGCACCCAACAACACGTCTCGGCGAGTGATCGTCATGGCAAAGTCTCCTGTTACTGAATTTCGGCTGATCGAATGAAGCGATTGATGGATGCGGTAAAGCCCGAAGAAGCAGCAAAAGCTGCCTCTTAAATCACGGCCATGGTCCTGTTCTTGAGATCCGTCACCAGCATCAGGCCGGGCGAATGCGTGATGGCGAACGGCAGTTTCGCGGCATTGATCACCGATTGCGGCGTGACGCCGCAGGCCCAGAACACCGGAATCTCGTCGTCGGCGACCGGCACCGGATCGCCATAGTCAGGTTTGGCGATATCCTTGATGCCGATCAGATGCGGATGGCCGAGATGCACGGGTGCACCGTGCACGGCGGGATAGCGCGAGGTGATCTGCACCGCGCGGATCGCGTCCGCCGGTTTGAACGGACGCATCGACACCACCATGGGCCCGGCGAACGGTCCAGCCTCGCCACAGGCGATGTTGGTGCGGTACATCGGCACGCGCACATTGCGCTCGATGTGCCGGATCGGCATGCCCTCGTCGAGCAGGGCCTCTTCGAACGAGAACGAGCAGCCGAGCACGAAGGTGACGAGATCGTCGCGCCAATAGCCAGTCACGTCGGTCGGCTCGTCGACGACCTCGCCGTCGCGCCAGACGCGATAGCGCGGCACGTCGGTGCGGATGTCGAGATCGGCGCCGAGCGCCGGGATGTACGGACTGCCGACGTCGGACATCCCGATGATGGGGCACGGCTTCGGATTGAGCTGGCAGAAGCGGTGAAAGGCGCTGGCATATTCCGCGGGCAGGATCGCCAGATTGCCCTGGACGAAGCCGGGCGCGACGCCGGCGGTGGAAGCGACCAGCCCCTCGCGGTAGGCGAGCCGGGCCTTGCGACTCGGAAGCGTGTCGGGCGTTTCAGTTTGCTGCACTGCCACCAAAACAGTCATCCGATCGACCTGCCTATAAACTCGACAAAGACAAGCCAATACCAAGCGTGCTATAAAGTCTAATCTTCGTTTCTAATCAATCTCGATAAATATAGCTTATCGATTGGGAAATCCGTCCGATGCTGGACTTCAGGTCGATCGAGACCTTCCTCTGGGTTGTGAAGCTCGGCAGCTTTCGAGGCGCCGCCCAACGGCTCAACACGACCCAGCCGGCAATCTCCCAGCGCATCGCCCAGCTCGAGCGCGAGATGGGCGTGAAGCTCCTCAACCGCGATCATCGCGTGGCCTCACCGACCCCGAGTGGCCGACAGATGATGGTCTACGCCGAGAAGCTGATCGGCCTGCGCGCCGCGATGATGGCGGAGATCAGCGATGCTTCTGCGATGCGCGGGGTGATGCGGCTCGGCGTCGCCGAGACCATCGTGCACACCTGGCTGCCACGCCTCGTGAAGAGCGTGAACCAGGTCTATCCCAACCTGTCGCTGGAGATCGATGTCGACATCACGCCGAACCTCACCGGGCGCCTGCTCGCGCAGGAGATCGAGCTTGCTTTCGTCGTCGGGCCGCTGTCCGCCTCCGGGGTGCACAATCGCGTGCTCGCCGATTATCCGATCGGATTCCTCGCAAGCCCCTCGCTCGGGCTTGGCGACGGCCGTGTGACGCGCGCCGAGCTCGCACGGTTTCCGATCATCACCTTCCCGCGCAAGACGCGGCCCTACGAAGTCGTGCGCGAGGTGTTCGACCGGCCCGAGCTGCCGCCGATCCGCCTGCATGCCTCCGCCTCACTCGCAACCGTCATCCACATGGCGGTCGAGGGGCTCGGCATCGCCGTGATACCCGACGCCATCGTCGAGAACGAGCTCGCCGACGGGCGGCTGCAGTTGCTCGACACCGATCTCGCGATTGCGCCGCTGACCTTCACCGCGAGCTGGCTCGCCTCGCCCGACGTCGTCGCCGTGGAGCGCGTGGCCGAGCTTGCACGGCAGATTGCGCAGGGCAGCCTCGCGGTTGACGCGCCCGCGCTGGCGCGTCATTGAAAAAGCGCCGGACAATCGAGAGAACGAACGCATGAGCCGAGCCGCCACCAACCTGCAAATCGATTCCGCCCGCCTCTGGGGCTCCATTCACGAGACCGCGCAATTCGGCGCGACGGCCAAGGGCGGCGTGCGGCGGCTGACGCTGAGCAACGAAGACAAGCAGGTGCGCGACTGGTTCCGCAGGGCCTGTGAAGACGCCGGCCTCGAGGTGCATGTCGACGCGCTCGGCTCTCAGTTCGGCCTGCGCAAGGGCCGCGACATGTCGAAGCCGCCCGTCGGCTTCGGCTCGCATCTCGACACCCAGCCGACCGGTGGCAAGTATGACGGCATCCTGGGGACGCTCGGCGCGCTGGAAGTGATCCGCACGCTGAACGACGCCGGCATCGAGACTGAAGCGCCGATCTGCATCGTCAACTGGACCAATGAGGAAGGCTCGCGCTTCGCACCCGCAATGATGGCGTCCGCCGCCTATGTCGGCGACTTCACCACCGACGACATTTTGTCGCGCAAGGACGCCGAGGGCACGACCGTCGGCCAGGCGCTCGACGCTATCGGCTATCGCGGCGACAAGCCGGTCGGTTTCCAGAAGCTCGGCTGCTTCGTCGAGCTGCACATCGAGCAGGGCCCGATCCTTGAGGCCGAAGGCAAGACCATCGGCGTGGTCGATTCCGGCCAGGGCGTGCTCTGGTACGACGGCAAGATTTCCGGCTTCGAGAGCCATGCCGGATCGACGCCGATGCCGCTGCGGCGCGATGCGCTGGCAACGCTGTCGGAGATCGTGCTGGCAATGGAGGCGATTGCCACGAAACACGGGCCGAACGCGGTCGGTACCATCGGCGAGGCCGTGATCGCAAACCCCTCGCGCAACGTCATTCCCGGCGAGATCGCCTTCACCATGGATTGCCGCAGTGCGGACGGCGCGATCATGGAGGCACTCGATCGCGATTTACGCGCCGCCATTGCCGCGATCGCCGCACGCCGCAAGGTCGAGGTCAAGATCGACCTGGTCTGGCGCAAGCCGCCAACGCATTTCGATCCCAAGCTCGTTGCGGCTGTCGAGAATGCGGCGAAGACGCTCGGCTACTCCTCGCGCCGCATCACCTCCGGCGCCGGCCACGATGCCTGCAACCTCAACACCGTCATGCCCGCGGCGATGGTATTCGTCCCCTGCAAGGACGGCATCAGCCACAACGAGCTGGAGGACGCAACACAGCCCGACTGCGCCGCAGGCACCAACGTTCTCATGCATACCGTGCTGGCGATTGCCGGCGTCGCGTCCTGACCGGAGAGAGCCATGCGCGGAGTTTTCGTCGACGCCAATGAAACCCTCGCCGCGATCATGGAGCGGCTAACGAGGCCTGATGATCCCAAGGTGCGGATCCACAGGGACCCCGACATCAAGCCCGAGCAATATCCTGATATTCTCGACGGCGCCGAGATCGCGATCGTCGACCACACCGCATTGCCGACCGACGTGGCGAAGAAGTGCGCTGGGCTGAAGCACGTCGTGTTCCTCGGCACCGGCGCGCGCAGCTACATGAACCCGGAGGAACTTAGCCAGTTCGGCATCTCCGTACATCTGATCAAAGGCTACGGCGATACCGCTGTCGCAGAATCCGCGATCGCGCTGATGTGGGCCTCGGCCCGCGTCATCGCGATGATGGACCGCGAGATGCGCGCCGGCAATTGGCTGCGCGAGGACGGCATGCAGCTCACCGGCAAGACCCTCGGCCTGATCGGCTTCGGCGGCATCGCCGCGGAGGTCGCGCGCATCGCGTCGGGCAGCGGCATGAAGGTGATCGCCTGGAACCGCTCGCCGAAGAGCTATCCGGGCGTCGAGTTCACCGACCTCGACACGGTGCTGGCCAGGAGCGACGTGGTGTCGCTGCATCTGCTGCTCAACGACGAGACGCGGGGCATGATCACCCGCGAGAAGATCGCAAAGATGAAGCGTGGCGTCATCCTCATCAACACCGCCCGCGCCGCCGTTGTCGACGAGGCCGCCATGATCGACGCGCTGAAGTCGGGCCACATCCGCCATGCCGGCCTCGACGTCTTCAACATCGAGCCGCTGCCAGGCGATCATCCATTGACCAAGCTGCCGAATGTGACGCTGTCGGCGCATTCGGCATTCCGCACGCCGGAGGCCAGCGAGAACCTGATTGAAGCGGCGTGGGAGCACTGCCGCCGGATCGCGAAGGGATAAGAGCAACAACAATGGCTGACTATCGCACCATCAAGGCCGAAGCGCTCACCAATGCTGTCCGTGCCATCGTCAAGGCCGGCGGCTCCTCGGATCGCGAGGCCGAGCTCGTATCCACCAATCTCGTCGAGGCCAATCTCAAGGGGCATGACTCGCACGGCGTCGGCATGATCCCCCGCTATGTCCAGAGCGTCACCAACGGCGGCCTCGCCGTGAACCAGCACGTCAAGATCGTGCTCGACACGGGGCCGCTTCTCACCCTCGACGGCCTCACCGGCTACGGCCAGGTGATCGGCCATGAAGCGATGGAGCTGGCTGCCGAGCGTGCCAAGCGCAACGGTGTGTGTCTCGTCGGCCTCTCCAACTCGCACCATATCGGTCGCATCGGCCACTGGGCCGAGCAGTGCATCGACCACGGGCTTGTCTCGATCCACTTCGTCAACGTGATCTCACGCCCGATTGTGGCGCCCTGGGGCGGCAGCGATGCGCGTCACGGCACCAACCCGTTCTGCGTCGGCATCCCGCGCAGGGGCAAGGCGCCGATCGTGCTCGACTTCGCCACCAGCAGGATCGCGCAGGGCAAGACCCGCGTCGCCCACAACAAGGGCGTCGAGCTCGAGCCCGGCACCATCATCGACAACGAAGGCAAGCCGACCACCAATCCGCGCTACACCGTGATCCCGCCGCACGGCGCTATCCTGCCGTTCGGCGAGCACAAGGGATCGGGCCTCGCGCTGGTGTGCGAAATCCTCGGCGGCGCGCTCTCCGGCGGGCAGGTGGTCAAAGGTCCGTCCGACGGCAAGTACAACGTCCTCAACGGCATGCTCTCGATCGTCATCGACCCGGACAAGCTCGGCACCGGCGAAAACCTCGCACGTGAAGTCGAGAGCTTCGTCGCCTGGCACACCGGCTCACCGCCCGGCGCCGGCGTCGACAAGGTCAGAATCGCCGGCGAGCCCGAGCGCGAGACCAAGAAGAAGCGCCTGGCCGAAGGCATTGCGGTCGATCCGACCACCTGGCAGGAGATCTTGGAGGCCGGGAAGAAGTTCGGGCTGGATCAGGCGGCGATCGAGAAGATCGTGAGCTAAAACGCGATGCGATCAGGATCCCGGCTTTCGCCGGGACGACACTGGAGTTTACCGCGATAGCGGAGCGCTTACGCTAGCGCCCCACCCTAATCCACCATATCCGCAACCGCCTTGCCGCAAGCCGTCGTGTCGGCATTGCCGCCGAGATCCTTGGTGCGGAGCGTGCGCTCGGCCAGCGTGCGCTCGATCGCCTCGACAATCGACTTGCCGGCTTCCTTCTCGCCGAGATGCTCCAGCATCATCGCACCCGACCAGATCGCGCCGATCGGGTTGGCGATGCCCTGCCCGGCGATATCAGGCGCCGAGCCATGGACCGGCTCGAACACCGAGGGGAAATCGCCCTCGGGGTTGATGTTGCCTGACGGCGCGATGCCGATGGTGCCGGTGCAGGCCGGGCCGAGGTCGGACAGGATGTCGCCGAACAAGTTCGAGCCGACAACGACGTCGAACCAATCCGGATGCAGCACGAAGTTCGCGGTCAAAATGTCGATGTGGTACTTGTCCCACTTCACGCTCGGAAACTTCTGGGCCATCGCCTCCACGCGCTCGTCCCAATAGGGCATGGTGATGGAGATGCCGTTGGACTTCGTCGCCGACGTCAGGTGCTTCTTCGGCCGCGACTGCGCGAGCTCGAAGGCGAACTTCAGGATGCGATCGACGCCGGTGCGGGTCATCACCGTCTGCTGCGTCACGAACTCGCGGTCGGTGTCCGGGAACATGCGGCCGCCGACCGAGGAATATTCGCCTTCCGTGTTCTCGCGGACCACCCAGAAATCGATGTCGCCGGGCTTGCGGCCCGCCAGCGGCGACGGCACGCCGGGCATCAGCCGCACCGGGCGCAGGTTCACATATTGGTCGAACTCCCTGCGGAATTTGATCAGCGAGCCCCACAGCGAGACATGGTCCGGAATCTTGGCCGGCCAGCCGACTGCGCCGAAGTAGATGGCGTCGTGCTTGCCGATCTTCTCCTTCCAGTCATCGGGCATCATCTGGCCGTGCTTCTCGTAATAGTCCCACGACGAGAAGTCGAAATGATCGAAGTGTAGGGAGACTCCGTGCTTCTTCGCCGCCGCTTCCAGGACGCGCAGGCCCTCGGGCATCACTTCCTTGCCGATGCCGTCGCCGGGAATGACCGCGATCCGGTATTGTTTCTTGCTCATCGAGAACGTCCTTGGTTGGTCCGGCGGCCGCCGCCTTTTTGATCGCACTGCAATGGACCAAACGCGGCGGCAGTGCAACGCTGCACTGCAATGTTGACCATGGCGCGGCCGAGCGCCTACTGATTTTATCCTGTTCCCATCCTGCGAGTACCCCTCATGGATCTGCATCTGCGTGGCAAGCGCGTCCTGATCACGGGCGCGTCCAAGGGCATTGGCGCTGCGGCCGCCGAGACGTTTGCCGAGGAAGGCGCACATCTCCTGCTTGCCGCGCGCAGCGGCGACCAGCTCAAGGCGCTGGCCGACCGATTGCGTTCCACACACCAGATCGATGCCGCAACGAGCATCGTCGATCTGCGCAAGGCCGAGGACGTGGCGCGACTCGCCAGCGAAGCCGTCGACATCGACGTGCTCGTCAACAATGCCGGCGACATCCCGGGCGGCTCGATCGACAAGATCGACGAGGCGACCTGGCGGCATGCCTGGGAATTGAAGGTGTTCGGTTACATCAACCTCACGCGGCAGATCTACGCGCAGATGAAGGCGAAGGGCGGCGGCGTCATCGTCAACGACATCGGTGCAGCCGGCGAAAAGTTCGACGCCAACTATATCTGCGGCAGCGCCGGCAATGCCGCGCTGATGGCCTTCACTCGAGCGCTCGGGGGAAAAAGTCTCGCCGACAACATCCGTGTGGTCGGCATCAACCCCGGCCCTGTCGGCACCGATCGGCACGTCACCCTGCTGAAGACGCGGGCGAAGCACCAGTTCGGCGACGAGAGCCGCTACAATGAATTCCAGAAGAGCCTGCCGCTTGGCCGTCCTGCGCATCCGCGCGAGATCGGCGACCTCATGGCATTTCTGGCGTCGGACCGCGCCGCGTATACATCGGGCGTGATCTACACCGTCGATGGCGGCATCAGCGCCGGCTGGGGCTAGACAATCAAGAGGTAGGAGTAAAGTAATTGTCTCAAGACCTGATCCGCGAAACGGCATGCGCCATCGTTGACAAGCTGCGGTCCGGCGACGTCTCGCCGCTCGAACTGCTGGACGTGCTGGAGCAACGCATTGGCGAGGTTGACGGCAAGGTCAATGCGCTGCCGACGCTGTGTTTCGATCGCGCGCGGGACAGCGCCAAGGCGCTGATGCGGAAGCCGGCCGGTGCGCGCGGGCTGCTCGCGGGCCTGCCGGTGCCGATCAAGGATCTGACCGACGTTGCGGGCGTGCTGAACACGCAGGGCTCGCCGATCTTCAAGGACAATATCCCCGCGAAGTCCGACCTCATGGTCGAGAATCTCGAAGCCAATGGCGCGGTGGTCTACGCCAAATCCAACACGCCGGAATTCGGCGCCGGCGCCAACACCTTCAACGAGGTGTTCGGTGCGACCCTCAACCCCTGGGACATTTCGAAATCCGCGGCTGGCTCCTCCGGCGGCGCTGCAGTGGCCCTGGCCACCGGCATGGCCTGGCTGGCGCAAGGCTCCGACATGGGCGGCAGCTTGCGCAGCCCCGCCGCATTCTGCGGCATCGTGGGCATGCGGCCGAGCATCGGCCGCGTCGCGCACACGCCGAAGGCGGGCATCGATCGCAATCTCGGCGTGCAGGGACCGATGGCCCGCAACGTCGAGGACCTCGCGCTGCTGCTCGATGCCATGAGCGGCGATTACGCCGACGATCCACTGTCGCTGCCGGCGCCCGCGACCTCGTTCCTGACATCCGCGCAGTCGGGCAGGAAGCCGAAGCGTATCGCCTATTCACCCGATCTCGGCATCACCCCTGTCGATCCCGAAGTGAAAGCGATCACGCGGAAGGCGGCGGAACGCTTTGCCGAGGCCGGCGCCATCGTCGAGGAGGCACATCCGGACTGGCGCGAGGCGCATGAGTGCTTCCACGTGCTGCGTGCATTCGATTTCGCGATCAGCAAGGCGCAACTTCTCCGGACCAAGCGCGATCTGCTCAAGCCCGAGGTGATCTGGAACATTGAGGAAGGCCTCAAGCTCACGGTGGAGCGGCTCGAACGTGCCGAGGCCCAGCGCGTCGGCATGACCGCGCGGGCGGTCGAGTTCTTCAAGACCTACGATCTCCTGCTGGTGCCGACGACGATCGTGCCGCCCTTCCCGATCGAACACCGCTATGTCGCCGAATGCGCCGGCAAGAGGTTTGACAATTACGTCGAATGGCTCGGCATCGTCTACGCCATCACGCTTGCCTGCTGCCCTTCGCTGTCGCTGCCGTGCGGCTTCACGGCGTCGGGCCTGCCGGTCGGCGTGCAGGTCGTCGGCGCACCGCGGGCCGACGCGCAGGTGATCGCCGGAGCGAAGGTGCTGGAGGATATATTGGGCCTGCGCGGCACGACGCCGATTGATCCGAAGGTGAAGACGTAGCGCGCAGCGCGAACGAGGCACGAGAGAAGAGACAGACATGCGCATCTCCTTGATCCACGCCCTCAAGCATTCCATCGCCCCGATCGAAGCGGCGTTCGCGAAGGCGTGGCCAGGGGCGCAGCTGATGAACCTGCTCGACGACAGTCTGTCGGCCGATCTGGCCCGCGATGGCAAACTCAATGATGCGATGACCGAGCGCTTCCTGGCGCTCGGCGCTTATGCGGCGGCGACAGGCGCGAACGCGATCCTGTTCACCTGCTCGGCATTCGGTCCCTGCATCGAGGCCGTCGCGCGGGCGCATGCACCGATGCCGGTGCTGAAGCCGAATGAAGCCATGATCGAGCAGGCGGTGACGTTGGGCAAAAGGGTCGGCCTGCTCTCCACCTTCCCGCCGACGCTGATGTCGATGCTGCCCGAGTTTCCGGCCTCGATCCAGGTCGTGCCGAAACTTGCCGAGGGCGCGCTGGCGGCGCTCGACCGCGGCGACCGCGCGACGCACGACAGGCTGATCGTCGAAGCGTCAAAGGATCTGCGCGATTGCGACGTCATTGCGCTGGCGCAGTTCAGCATTGCGGCGACGGCACCGCTGGTCGCAGAAGCCACCGGTCGTCCCGTCGTGACCACACCTGACAGCGCCGTCAACAAACTGATGACGCTGTTGGAGGCGAAGGCTTAGGGACCAGTCGGTTTTCGACGCCGCGCGCCCTTGATCGCGACCGCGAGCGCGGCCTTCGTTTCCCTGACGAAGTCCTCAACCAGTTCCTCGCGCGTGGCGTGCGCCGATTCGCCGGTAAACAGGCCCTGCTCGGCCAGCATCACGACGCCGTGCAGCGCCGCCCAGATCTTGAGCGCTTGCCGCTCGCGCAAATAGCCGACCGCGGGAGCTTCCAGCGCCTCGATCACGAGCGCAAACGTCTCACGCGTGGCCTCGTGCAGCTCGCTGCCCTTGGCCGCGCTTGAGACGGTGCGCGACGCGAACATCAAACGGTAGATGCCGTTGCGGCGCAGACCGAACTCGAGTGTCGCCTGCGCCAGCCGCGACAGCGTTGATTGTTTCGACGGCCTCGCCATCGCCTCCCGCAAGATCGCACTGAACTGCCGGAACGCCTCCGTCGTCACGGCCGCAAGCAGCGCCTCGCGATCGGCAAAGTGCCGATATGGCGCCGGCTGCGAGACGCCAAGCTGCTTGGCCAGCGCCTTGATGCTGATCGCCTCGGCGCCGCCCCGCTCCGCTTGGCGCAGTGCGGCCTTGATCATGGCGTCGCGGAGATCGCCATGATGGTAGGTGTTTTCGGGCTTGCGAGCGAGATGGGAGCGCATGTTGAAGGCAAGCCTATAAGTTTGCGCTTGACAGGGGAAGCCTGCCGCGAATGTAATAGCATATAACTTAAAGCTCGCGGTAATGCCGCGGAGAAAATTGACAAGAGGAACGCGCCGCCCTGCGGGCCCCGCGCACAGGACCGAGGATGCAGCCATGACAGCGCGACTGAGGGTTCACGTCGATCCCGACAAATGCCAGGGTCACGCGCGCTGCAAGGCGCTCGCGCCGGAGCTGTTCGAGCTCGACGAATATGGCAACGCTCACGAAGCCGGTGACGGCACCGTTCCGCCGGGTCTGGAAGACAAAGCGTGGCTCGCCAAATCCAACTGCCCGGAAATCGCGATCGATGTAATCGAGGAGTGACGCGCTCTCCTCCCGCTCGCCTGTCTTCGACCACGAACCCCGAGAGATTCGAGATGTCCGACGTCAGCCAGCCCGCCGCCCATCCGCCCGTGACCGATTGGGTCCACGATTTCGACCACACCGATCCGCAGTGGACGGAGGATCCCTTCCCGATCTGGGACGAGTTGCGCGCTGCCAGCCCCGTGGTGCACACGAAGCGCTTTCTCGGCTGCTACCTGCCGACGACTTACGAGGCAGTGCGCGAGATCGCCAACGACACCGAGCATTTCTCGTCGCGCCGCATCATCGTGCGCGACGTCCGTCCCGAGGTCGGCAGGAACGCTGCCCCGCCGATCACCTCGGATCCGCCCGTGCACAAGCCGGCCAAGCAGTTGCTGCTGCCCCCCTTCACGCCGGACGCGATGAAGAAGCTGGAGCCACGGATGCGCACGATCTGCAACGAGCTGATCGACGGATTCATCGCCGACGGCAGGGTCGACGCCGCAGCGCGCTACAGCAAATATATTCCAGTTCGGGCGATCGCCCACATGCTCGGCATTCCCGAGAGCGACAGCGATCTCTTCATCAACTGGATCCACATGATCCTGGAGCTCGGCATCAAGGACGAGAGCAGGCTGCTCCAGGCCGTGCAGGAGATGAGTGCCTATTTCAGCGCGCACATCGAGGAACGCAGGACCAAGCCGACCGACGATCTCATCTCGTACCTGATGAACGCCAAGGACAAGGAAGGCAACCCGCTCGAGGACTCGCACGTCCTTGGCTCGCTGCGCCTGCTCCTGATCGCCGGCATCGACACCACCTGGAGCGCGATCGGTTCGTCGCTCTGGCATCTTGCCAGGACGCCCGCCGACCGCGAGCGGCTGATTGCCGAGCCTGCATTGATCCCGACCGCGGTGGAGGAGCTGCTGCGCGCCTATTCGCCGGTGACGATGGCCCGCGAGGTGGTCAAGGAGACGACGATCTCGGGCTGTCCGGTCAAGGCGGGCAACATGGTGCTGCTGTCCTTCCCGGCCGCAAACCGCGATCCCAAGATGTTTCCTGATGCTGACAAGGTCGTGATCGACCGCCGGGAGAACCGCCACGCCGCCTTCGGCCTTGGCATCCACCGTTGCGTCGGTTCCAACCTGGCCCGCATGGAGATGCAGGTTGCGCTGGAGGAATGGCTGAAACGCATTCCGGATTTCGCGCTCGATCCGGCAGGCACCGTGACCTGGTCGCAGGGCACCGTGAGAGGCCCCCGCCAGTTGCCAATCTTGCTCGGAAAGGCGATGTAAGCCTTTCCGGCAGCGCCGGGGAGATTACTGCGACGCCGAGCCCGCCTCCGCGATGCACCGCCACGAGTAAACCATGGCCGACGACGAGCCGCCGTCCGATAGCAAGCTGACGCGCACCAAGGAAAAGTGGGCACGCGAAGGCCGCTTCCTCACCGGCAGAGTCGCGCGTCCCAGGGATCAGCGCCTGCCGCCCGGACAGCACCTCACCAAGGACTGGCCTGTGCTCGATCTCGGGGTCGTGCCGCCGGTGTCGCGCGAACGCTGGCGGCTTGACGTTTACGGTGCGATCGAGAACCCCGTGTTCTGGACCTTTGCGGAGTTCGCTGCGCAGAAGCAGGCCCGGTTTACCTCCGACATCCACTGCGTCACCACTTGGTCGCGCTACGACAATGAGTGGGAAGGGCTCGCCACGCGCGAGCTGCTCGCGGCCTGCCAACCGCGCGAGGATGCACGCTTCGTGGTGCTGCATTCCCATGACGGCTACACCACCAACCTCACGCTGGAAGACTTTGCCGCCGAGGATGCGCTGCTCGCCCATAGCTGGTCGGGCCAGCCGCTGACGGAGGAGCATGGCGGCCCGGTGCGCCTGGTCGTGCCCCACCTCTATTTCTGGAAGAGCGCGAAATGGCTTCAGGCCATCGAATTCCTGACCGGGGACGCGCCGGGCTTCTGGGAAGTTCGCGGCTATCACAACCGCGGCGATCCCTGGGCCGAGCAGCGCTATTCAGACGATTAGATGCAAGCAAGAACGGGGGAAGCCCATGCCGACGGAACGCTTCCAATTCACGGGCGAAGGCGGCCATCAGCTCGCGGCCGCGCTGGAGCTGCCGGAGGGCGAGCCCGCAGCCTACGCGCTGTTTGCGCACTGCTTCACTTGCGGCAAGGATACGCTCGCGGCCAAGCGCATCTCGGTCGCGCTCGCCGCCAAGGGCATCGCGGTGCTGCGCTTTGACTTCACCGGGCTCGGCTCCAGTGAAGGCGATTTCGCCAACTCGACGTTTTCCTCCAACGTCGCCGATCTCGTGCGCGCGGCTGAGCACCTGCGCAGCGCCCGCAGGGCGCCGTCAATTCTGATCGGCCACAGCCTCGGGGGCGCGGCGATCCTCGCCGCCGCAGCAAAGATCCCGGAGGCAAGGGCGGTCGTGACCATTGCGGCGCCGTCCGATCCCGTCCACGTCACCGGCCTGTTCAAGGAGCAAGTTGACAACATCCGCGCCCAGGGCGAGGTCGAGGTCTCGCTCGCAGGACGCCCGTTCCGGATCAAGCGCGAATTCCTCGACGACATCGCCGAGCACGAACTGATGAAGGACGTCACCGGCCTGCACAAGGCGCTGCTGGTGATGCACTCGCCAATCGACGACACCGTCGGCATCGACAATGCAACCAAGATCTTCGTTGCAGCCAGGCACCCCAAGAGCTTCGTCTCGCTCGACCATGCCGATCATCTGCTCACCAGGCCAATCGACGCGCTCTATGTGGCCGATGTGATTGCGGCCTGGGCCAGCCGCTACGTCGACGGCACAAAACCCGCGAAAGCGATAGATCTCCCCGAAGCGCCGCGTCAGGTCGTGGTGCAGGAGACTCGCAAGAGCAAGTTCAACCAGGTCATTACCGTCGGCCCGCATCATCTTGTGGCGGACGAACCGGTGCCTGCCGGCGGCGAGGACGCCGGCCCCGGGCCCTACGATTTCCTGCTTGCAGGATTGGGCGCCTGCACCTCGATGACCATGCGGCTCTATGCCGACCGCAAGTCGCTCCCCCTCGACCGCGTCACCGTTACGCTGAAGCACTCCAAGATCTACGCCAAGGACTGCGCGGAGTGCGACACGCGCGAGGGCATGCTCGACCAGATCGAGCGCGACATTGCGATGGATGGCGCGCTCGACGCCGAGCAGCGCAGGAAGCTGATGGAGATCGCCGACAAGTGTCCGGTGCACCGGACACTGACGTCCGAGATCCGCATCGTGACGAAGGCCGTGGATTAGCGCGTTATTGTTTGAGCATGAGGCTTTCGAAGACCGCTCCACATTTTGCGCTAGCGCCGCCCTTTGGGTCCGGATCATGCTCTAGAGGCACGACGCCATCGTTCGCACCGCCGCGCTGATCTCGCTCTCGCGCCATGCCGCAAAGCCGAGCAGCAGGCCATGATCACGCGGCCGTCCGAGCGCCAGGCTCGACAAGGCGCGCGTTTCGACCCCCGCCTCGACCAGCCGTTTGACTGCCGCCTGATCGGCGCGACCGCGCTTGAGGCGTGCCACGAGCTGGATACCGCCCGAGGGCACCTCGACCGTGAGCACATCGCCGAGATGGCGCTGAAGTCCCTCAACGAGGTGATCGCGGCGCGCGTGATAGAGCCGGCGCATCCTGCGCAGATGCGCGAGAAAATGGCCGTCGGCAATGAACTCGGCGAGCGCTTCCTGAACATGGCTGGCGGCGATCAGGCCGATGTGCCGCTGCGCAATCTCCAAGGTGCTGGCCAGCGCCGGCGGCGCGACGAGATAACCCAGCCGGATGTCCGATGTCATCGCCTTCGAAAACGTTCCGACATAGAAGACGCGGCCGTGAGCATCGAGCCCCTGCAAGGCCGGCACCGGCCGGCTGTCGTAGTGAAATTCGCCGTCGTAGTCGTCTTCCACGATCCAGGCCTTGTCGGGCCTGCTCAGGCCAAGGAACTCGGTGCGGCGGGAGAGCGACATCAGCCGTCCGGTTGGATGCTGGTGCGAGGGAGTCATGAAGATCAGGGTCGGGGGCGGCAGCCCCGGCATTCGCTGCATGCCTTGCCCATCGAGACCGATACCGGTCACGCGCGCGCCGGACGCGCGGAAGGCAGCCGTGGCGCCGGGATAGCCGGGATCCTCGACCCAGACCTCGTCACCGGGCGTGATGAGCGTAGCCGCGATCAAAGTCAGGGCGGCCTGCGCGCTCGGCAAGATCAGGATCTGCTCGGCCGTGGCGCGAACGCCCCTGCTGGTTGCCAGATAATGCGCCAGCGCCTCGCGCAGGCGCGTTCGGTTCACCGATCCGAGATCGCGTTTGGCCGCACGCACGGCGCTGCGGCGGAGGCAGCGGGCCCAAACATCGTTTGGAAACTCCCGGAAATCGCCATGCCCCGGGCGCAGCGGTTTCAGCGGCGCCTGATAGGACATCGGCCAGTCGGCCTGCTTGAGCCTCGAGGCCCAGGGCGAGAGCCGCGGCTTGTCAGAGCGCGGCCGCGACGTGACAGCGCGCGCGCCTTCGATCCGTTCGCCGCCGCCAAACGTGACCACCGGGCGGCGGCCGCGCGATGCCTCAAGATATCCCTCGGCGGCAAGCTGCTCGAACGCATAGGTAACGGTGTTCCGGGAGACGCCGAGATCGCTCGCAAGCCCTCGGCTCGATGGCAGTGCGCGGCCTTTGCCGAGACCGCCGCTGACGATCAGGCTCCGAAGCTGGCTCGTCAGTCGGGCCACCAGCCCTTCGCCGTCAGCCCGGTTCAGGTCGATCAGAGTAGAGATCATGTCGTCCGAAACTGGCACCTTGTTCTTCTCCGATCTGGCACTTCTTCAAGAGCCAGCTCGGATGCTATCCGGCGGACTGGACCGCTTCAAGGGCCTCAAGATGAACTCGCTCTCGCCCCGCATGGCCGTCGGCCTGTTTCTCATCGTCGTGCTGGCCTGGGGCGTGAACTGGTCGGTGACCAAGCAGCTCGTGCAATTCCTTCCGCCGCTCTGGACCTCGGCAATCCGGAGCTGGATCGCGCTGGGCGGCTTGTTTGTAATTCTCGGAGCCAGCAGCAATCTGGTCATCCCGGAGCGGCGCGACATTCCCGTGGTCCTGAGCGTCGCGCTGCTGCACATGACGGTGTTCTCGGTCCTGGTTGCGGCCGGTGTGCGCTTCCTGCCCGCGAGCAAGGCCATCGTGCTCGGCTACACCACGCCGCTCTGGGTTGCGCTCGCCGCGCCCTTGCTTGGGAAGGACAGGCTGACCGCGCCGAAGCTTGCCGGCGCCTTGCTCGGACTGATCGGCCTTGCCGTCATACTCAACCCGTCCTCGATCGACTGGACCGATACCGACGTCCTGCTCGGCGCCGGCATGGTCATCCTGGCCGCGATCTGCTGGGCCGCGAACATCATCTACATCCGCGCGCATCGCTGGATCGCGTCCCCGCTCCAGCTCCTTATCTGGCAGGTGCTCGTCGCCACGATCGTGCTGACGGCATCCGCGTTGATCACGGATGGCTTTCCGCACGCCGAATGGTCGTGGAGGCTGATCCTGCTATTCCTGTACTCCGGCCTGATCGGAACAGCGCTAGCCTATTGGGCAATGTCGATGGTCAACAAGAGCATCTCGGCCCTGACGACGGCGCTTGGCACCACGGGAACGCCGCTCGTCGGCATTGCCAGCGCCGCGATCCTGCTCGGCGAGCCCATCGATGTGGGTCTCGCTGTCGCGGCCGGACTGATCGTCAGCGGCATCGGTCTTGCAACGCTAGGTGACCGATTGCTGCGAAGTCAGGCCACAGCAGGCGGCCGAACCCGCAACGCACCGCGCAGGCCTGCCGTGGTGCCGAGCAGAATGCCGGCGAGCGCGACGAACGAGCCCAGCGCCAGCGTCGACATGCCGGTGAGCCCTTGCCCGATCGAGCAGCCGAACGCCATCACGCCGCCGATGCCCATCAGCGCGGCGCCGCTGCCCGAGCGCAGCATGTGACGGGGCGAGGAATAGCTTTCGAGCTTGAAACGGCCCGTCGCAAGGGCCGTGACCAGGCTGCCGCCGAAGACACCGGCGACTGTCGCGATGCCGAAGTTCAGCGTCAGGCCGGTCGAGAGCATGGCGTATTGCACGCTGTCCGCGATCGGCGCGATGAAGGTGAGCGAGGTCACCGCAACGGGATTGAAGTCGTCGGCGCCGAGATAGCCGGTGACGAACCAGGCAGCCGCAACGAGGAGACCGACGATGATTCCCGCTGCGATCTGGCCTGGCGATCGACGGAAGGCCGGATGGGCGAAAGCAAACACGACCAGCGCGATGACGATGAGAGCCGCAGCCAGCGCACGCGCGAAAGGTGCGGCGAGACCGAACATCGACAGCAATGATGGCAGCGAATTGGCGCTGAGCGTGGTTTGCGATGCCTGAACCAGCGCGATGCGGGCCGGCGCGATCAGGCCCTTGAGCGTCATCTGCGCGGCGATGGCCAGCACGATCACGACGACGAAGGATCGGAGGTTGCCGCGCCCGAGCAGCACCAGCGCCCGCGAGCCGCAACCGTTCGACAGCACCATGCCGTAGCCGAACAGCAGCCCGCCAAGGAACAGTACCGGCGCCGAAAAGGACGGTTGCAGATAGATGGATTTGCCGAGGTCGACCGTGCCATTGCCCGCCAACAATTGGCTGACGGCGATCGCAACGGCGATCGCCAGCGCATAGGTGCGCACCAGCCGCCCGTCCCCTTGTGCGAGCCAGCCGCGCATGCTGCTCATCAGGCAAAAACCGCTGAGCAGGCCGACAGCGCCATAGATCAGGCCGATGACGAGGCCGGCCGGGATCACGAACTGAGCGAACGATTCCATGGCTACGGCTTCAGGACGACACGATCGCGCGAGGAGCCGGCGACGGCGACGTATGCCTCCTTTGCGCGCTCCAGGGGATAAACGGCGCTCGCCTGGATCGGGAACGGTTTCAGGTGCCCGCTCGCAAAGCCGGGGCCGAGGTCGCGCAGCACTGCGCCGGTCGCTGCCGAGGACAGACCCAGCGTGTCGATGCCGACATAGGTGTGCTGGCCGCGATAGAATTCGAGAATGTTGAACTGCACGATGCGATCGACCGCGGCGATCAGGATCTGGCGACCACGCAATGCAAGCGACTTGTGCGCCGCCTGGAAATAGGGGTCGCCCACCGTGTTGAAGACAATGTCGGCGCCCTTGCCCCCCGTCACTTCGCGCACGCGTGCGGCAATGTCCATTGCGGAGGCGTCGATCACCTCGATAGGCGCGTTGGTGTGGCCTTCGTAGGCTTCCACGTTGCGCACCACGCCGATGACGTTTGCGCCCCGCCAGGTCACAATCTGCACCGCAGCCTGGCCGACTTTGCCATTGACACCGAACACCAACACGGTCTCGCGGGGCTTTGGAACGCCGGCTCGGCGATAGCCTTCCATGGCCGTGACGAAGGGAACGCCGATTCCGGCGGCTTCCTCCCAGGACATCATCTTCGGCTTCTCCACCACGGCATCGGCTTCGACCACGAGATGGGTGGCGTGGGTGCCGTCGCAGCGAATGCCGAGATCGCCGGACGAGCCGAACACCTCACGGCCGATCGTGCCGGCCGGCCCGTCGACCACCACACCGGCATAGTCACGGCCCGGGGTGCGGGGGAACACGGCATAGGGCATCAGTCCCGTGGCAGCCTTGACGTCGGAGGGATTGACGGCGGCTGCCTTCACCTCGATCAGGACATCGTTCGGACCGCGCGTGAGCGTCTGAGGCTCAATCACCGGCGCAAGCGCAGCGGCGTTTTCGGCCTTAGCATTGAGGCGCACGCAGCGCGCTTCGACCGTTTTGGCATCGACTGGCAGCATCGAAAGACCCGTGATTTCTCGCGGGCCTTGTCGCCTCTGGGACCGGTCAAGTCAATCCGCCAAGTCAGTCCTTGGGCCGCTTGTCGTAGAGACGCTTGGCCTTGCCGAGCGAGCGTTCCAGCGTGGCCGGCGCGACCACCCTCACCTTGGAGCTGATCCCGATCGTGTTCTTGATGTAGGCCGAGATCCGGTCGGCGTGATCGACGAGCCCCCGGCCATCCCAGCTTTCCGGCCTGGCCTCGGCGATGATGGTCAACTCGTCCATCCGGCCTTCGCGGGTCAGTTCCAGAATGAAATGACCGCCGCACCAGTCGGTCGCGAGCAGCACCTCCTCGATCTGGGTCGGGAACAGATTGACCCCGCGCAGGATGATCATGTCGTCCGAGCGACCCGTCACCTTCTCCATCCGCCGCATGCCGGGGCGTGCCGTGCCGGGGAGAAGCCGCGTCAGGTCGCGAGTGCGATAGCGGATCACCGGAAAGGCTTCCTTGGTCAGCGAGGTGAAGACCAGTTCGCCCTTCTCACCGTCGGGCAGCACCGCGCCGGTCTCGGGGTCGATCACTTCGGGATAGAAATGGTCCTCCCAGATGTGCAAGCCGTCCTTGGTCTCGATGCATTCCTGCGCGACCCCGGGGCCGATCACCTCGGAGAGACCGTAGATGTCGGTCGCGTCCATGTCGAAGGCGTCCTCGATCTCGCCGCGCATCGCATTGGTCCAGGGCTCGGCGCCGAAGATGCCGACCTTGAGCGAGCACTGGCGCGGATCGAGCTTCTGTCGCTTGAACTCGTCGAGGATCGCCAGCATGTAGCTCGGCGTCACCGTGATGATATCAGGACGAAAATCGTTGATGAGCTGCACCTGCCGTTCGGTCATGCCGCCGGAGATCGGCACCACGGTGCAACCGAGCTTCTCGGCGCCGTAGTGGACACCGAGCCCGCCGGTGAAGAGACCATAGCCATAGGCATTGTGGATGATCATGCCGGTGCGGCCGCCGGCGGCGCGGATCGAGCGCGCCATCACCTCCGACCAGATATCGATGTCGGCTTGGGTATACCCCACGACGATCGGCTTGCCCGTCGTACCGGAAGAGGCATGCACGCGCACCAGCTTTTCGCGCGACACGGCGAACATGTTGAAGGGATAATTGTCGCGCAAGTCCGTCTTTACGGTGAACGGAAATTTCGCCAGATCGGACAACTCGCGAAAGTCGGCCGGATGAACGCCGGCCTCGTCGAACGCCTTGCGATAATGTGCGACGTTGTCATAAGCGTGCTTCAGCGACCAGGCCAGCCGCTGCTTCTGCAGTGCCATGATCTCGTCGCGCGAGGCGCGCTCATGCGCGTCCATCTCGGGGCTATAGCCGTTGCCGCCTTCCTTGAGCCTCGTCTGAGCCATCCTCGTTTCCCCACGATATTGATTGGTTTTTGATTGATTATTGGTCTTGCGCCGGCAGCCACGTGCCGGGAATGACACGCGAGTGCCCGCGAAATTCCGCGATGACGGTGTCGCCCGCGGTGACACGGACGTCATAGATGCCAGAGCGTCCCCCGCGCGTGATCTCGCGTGCCTTCGCAACGAGGCGGTCGCCGAGCTTGCCGGGCTTGATGAAGGTGATCTGGCCCTGAGCCGCCACCACGCGCTCATCGTGCGAGTTGCAGGCAAAGGCGAAGGCGGAATCGGCGAGCGTGAAGATGAAGCCGCCATGGGCAATGCGCTGGCCATTGACCATGTCCGGCCGCACCGTCATCGCGAGCGTCGCGAAGCCCGGACCGATCTCGACGATCTCCATGCCGAGCCCCTTGGAAGCATCGTCCTCCGCCCACATCGCGTCGGCGCAGGCGCGGGCAACATTCTCAGGCGACAAAGCGGCTTTGACGTTCACGCGCCTCTCCCGGCCAAATGCTTGCATATGATGTTCTGCTGGTTGGCCAAAACTGTCAAACAATGCGACGCATTCGCATCGCCGGCGTCTGATGCGTCTGCTCAGACATGATCATAATCGACCACGACGCGCTCGGACGACGGCTTGGCCTGGCAGGTCAGGACGAAGCCTGCCTTCAGCTCCCAGGGTTCCAGCGAATAATTGATGTCCATCGGTGCTTCACCTTCGACCAGCTTGGCGCGGCAGGTCGAGCACATACCGCCCTTGCAGGCGAACGGCAGATCGACGCCGGCGCGCAGTGCGGCATCGAGGATCGCCTCGTCCTCGGCGACCGGAACGTCGCGGCGTTTGCCGTCGATGATCAGCGAGGCGATCGCCTTCGGCGGCGCGTCGGGAGCGACCACCTTCTTCGGCCGCGGCTTGCCGCCGAATTCGGAGACGAAACGCTCGACATGTATGCGGTCTTGCACGATGCCGAGCTCCCGGCAGGTTGCCTCGATGTCCTCGCTCATGCCAAGAGGTCCGCAAATGTAGACATGATCGACGCTTCCCGCCGGCACCAGTGAGCGCAACAGCACCCTCACCTTGTCGCCATCGAGCCGGCCATGCAGGATCGGGATATCCTGCTCCTCGCCGGAGATGACGTGGAAGATCGAGAGGCGATCGATGAAGCGGTCCTTCAGCTCCTCGAGCGCTTCGAGGAACATGATGTTATCGGTCGCGCGGTTACCGTAGAACAGGAAGAAACGGCTGCCGGGCTCGCGCGCGAGCGTACCCTTGACGATCGACAGGATCGGGGTGATGCCGGAGCCCGCGGCAAAGCCGACATGGATGCGCGCAGCGTCCGCCTGAGGGATCGTACCGAAGCGGCCCGTCGGCGTCATCACGTCGAGCTCGTCACCGCATTTCAGCTCGTCCGCCGCCCAGTTCGAAAACGCGCCGCCGTCGACCTTCTTCACGGCGATGCGAATCTCGCCGTCGTCGGGGCCGGAACAAATCGAATAGGAGCGACGCACCTCTTCTCCGTCCAGCGTGGTTCGGAGCGTGAGGTACTGGCCGGGCGTGAAGGCGTAATCGCGAGCGAGCTCGCCGGGGATGGCGAAGGTGATCGAGACAGCGTCGGCCGCCTCGCGGCGGAGATCGCTGACGGCCAGGCGATGGAAGCGTGGTGCGGCGGCTGACATGGTCAATGGCACTTGAAATAATCGAACGGTTCGCGGCACGCCTTGCAGCGCCACAGCGCCTTGCAGGAGGTCGAGCCGAATTCGGACAAGAGCTCCGTGTTTTCCGAGCCGCATTGCGGGCACGCAACGGCCTGCGCGCCGAACAACGCGCGTCGCGAGTTGGAAGCTTGCGGCGGCGCGATGCCGTAAGCGCGGAGCTTTTGGCGACCGTCCTCGCTCATCCAGTCGGTGGTCCAGGCCGGCGACAGCACGGTGCGGACCTTTGACTGGCGAAACCCGGCGCGCTCCAGCGCCAGCTCGATCTCCAGCGCGATCATGTTCATCGCCGGACAGCCCGAATAGGTCGGCGTGATCGCGACCTCGACACGATCGCCAGTCAAGGCGACATCACGGAGCACGCCGAGATCGGCGATGGTCAGGACCGGGATCTCCGGGTCGACCACGCTCGCCGCGGCGTCCCAAGCGCGTCGGCGCAACTCGCTGTCGCGGTCGAGCACCGTCACCATGTCAGCCCCGGAAAGGTGCGCTGCATCGATTGCAGTTCCGACAAGAGATGGCCGAGATGTTCGCTGTGCCGACCAGCACGGCCGCCCTGCTGCATCCAGTCGCTCTGCGGCAGCTCGAGTGTCGCTTCCCTGACGACGTTGGAAAGCGTCTGCAGCCAGCGACCGCGCAATTCTCCGGGATCGATAGCGATGCCGGCATGGATCAGTGCGCGCTCGCCGTCATCAACGACGAACATCTCGCCGGTGAAGGCCCAGAGGTGATCGATCGCAGCTTGTGCGCGGGCGTGGCTCTCGTCCGTGCCGTCGCCGAGCCGGATGATCCACTCCGAGGCATGGCGCAAGTGATAAGCACTCTCCTTCTCCGACTTGGCGGCAATCGCGGCAAGCGTCGTGTCGTGCGAGGTCATCATCGCGCGCCAATAGAGGTCGGCGAACGCAGAATAGAAGAACTGCCGCACCAGCGTCTGCGCAAAATCGCCATTCGGCTGCTCGACCAGCAGGAGGTTTCGGTACTGCCTGACGTCGCGCAAATATGCGAATTTGTCCTCGTCGTTGTCCTTGCCTTCGGCCTTGGCTGCGTAGCTATAGAGCTCACGGGCCTGGCCGATGAGATCGAGCGCGATGTTGGAGAGCGCCATGTCCTCCTCCAGCATCGGTGCGTGCCCACACCATTCCGACAGCCGATGACCGAGGATCAGCGCATCGTCGGCACGACGCAGCGTGATGAGCACCAGCGGCGTTTCGGAGACCTGGATGTTGGCGACAGCCATCACATATGCCCCACTTCTTCGGGCACCTCATAGAACGTCGGATGCCGGTAGATTTTCGACTCCGCCGGTTCGAACATCATGCCCTTCTCGGCGGGATCGCTCGCGGTGATCGCGGTCGACGGCACGACCCAGATCGACAGGCCCTCGCCGCGGCGAGTGTAGATGTCGCGGGCGGCTTGCAGGGCCATAGTGGCATCGCTCGCATGCAGCGAGCCGACATGCTTGTGCGCAAGCCCGTTGCGGCTGCGAATGAAGACTTCCCACAGCGGCGTGTTCGGCGTGGCCATATCGATCTCCCTACTCGGCGGCTTGCGCAGTCTGGCGGTGCGCGCGTTTGGCGGCATAGGCGGCCGCCGCTTCGCGCACCCAGGCGCCCTCCTGATGCGCCTTGCGGCGCGCGGCCATGCGATCCCGATTGCAGGGGCCGTTTCCGGCAAGCACCTGCTTGAATTCGGTCCAGTCGATCTCGCTGTAGCGCCAGTGTCCATCGGCATCCTGCGTCATGCCCGGATCTGGAATCGTGAGACCGAGATATTGCGCCTGCGGCACGGTGGCATCGACGAATTTCTGGCGCAGCTCGTCATTTGAGAAGCGCTTGATCTTCCACTTCGTCGAGGTATCGCTGTGCTGGCTCGTTGCATCGGGCGGGCCGAACATCATCAGCACCGGCCACCACCATCTATTCAGCGCATCCTGCGCCATCGCCTTCTGCTCCTCCGAGCCGCGGCACAGCGTCAGCATGATCTCGTAGCCCTGGCGCTGGTGGAACGACTCCTCCTTGCAGACCCGGATCATCGCGCGCGCATAGGGACCGTAGGAGCAGCGGCACAGCGGGATCTGGTTCATGATCGCGGCACCATCGACCAGCCAGCCGATGGTGCCGATATCGGCCCAGGTCAGCGTCGGATAGTTGAAGATCGAGGAGTACTTGGCCTTGCCGGCGAGCATGGCGTCGACCAGCTCCTCACGCGATGAGCCGAGCGTCTCGGCGGCGGCGTAGAGATAGAGGCCGTGGCCGCACTCGTCCTGCACCTTGGCGAGCAGCGCCGCCTTGCGGCGCAGCGTCGGTGCGCGCGTGATCCAATTGCCTTCCGGCAGCATGCCGACGATTTCGGAATGGGCGTGCTGGGAGATCTGGCGGGTGAGCGTCTTGCGATAGGCCGCCGGCATCCAGTCGTTCGGCTCGATGCGCGCCTCGGCATCGATGCGGGCCTGAAACTGCGCAGCCTTGGTCGCGTCCTCAAGGCCGCGGTCGTCGGCCTCGGCCGTGTTCAGCGCCTGGGTATACATGCGCGTCCTCCCGTTTATTGGGGGAAATGTATAACAAAATTATCGTTATGCAAGATATTTCTGTAACATAAAACTCAGGCGCCGAACCTCCTCTCCAGAAGCCTTCGTGCTGGTGGCAATGGTCCCCGCTCGTTGGTTCCATGACCATCAAGCCATTGTTCCGACGGGGCAAGCAGCGCGCGATAAATTTCGCCACAGAGCTCCCGTGCCGCCCTGCCCGGCCAGTCCCCCGGCAGCAGGCTTTCGGGCAGCAGTGGATCGCGCAGCACGACGCGGCGGTAATAGTGGATCAGCAGGATGCGCGCGGTGAACGCCTCGGCGTCGGACAAATCCGTGCCCCGCGCGATCGCGGCGCGGAGCGGCTCGAACGTCTTCATGAATTTCCGATAGGCATCCGCGGTGCGATCCAGCGGCCAGCTCGCACTGAGCAAACGGCGGCCGCTGTCATCCTCTGCCGAGACTTCGAGACGGATGGCGCCCGAGGCTTCATTGGGCACCGGCACGCCTGACGGCGCAACCCAGACGCCGGGCAACGGACTGCCGAAGCCGGCGTCGCGAAGCGCCTCGCGCGAGACATCACGGTCCTCGCCGTTGCCGATCAGGAGCAGCTCGAAGCGTCCGGTCCAGTCAGATGGCGGCGGATCGTAGATGTGGCGCGTGGCAGCTTCGAATGTCTGACGTCCTTTGTCGGCAAGTCGATAGAAACTGTTGCGGCCGACCTTCTCGCGCGTCAGCCAGCCATCTGCCGCAAGACGCGACATGGCGGTGCGCACTACGCCGCTGTCGATGTCCAGGCCTTCGAAAAATTCCAACATTGTACCGAGCCACACCGAGCCGCCACGCGGCACGATGGCGTCACCGAACATAGTGATGACGATGGAGCCGGTGCGCGACGGTTCGCGCTTGAGCTGGTCGATGATGCGGGAGAGCGGATGCGCCATGCGCGAGGCATAGCGCGTTTTGCACCGGGCAACCAAACTCAATAGGCGACGTGCCGTCCGGAAATGCCCTAAAGGCGCAGCGCGACATCTTCCACGGCGCGTTTCCAGCCGTCAAAGTCGTCAGATTCCGTCCAGAGCTCGAGCAATTCGGAGGGTTCGGCAAGAATTCGCGCGATCACCTGCTTGGCTTTGTGTGCCATCTCGTCAGAAGCCACCGCCTTGGATTTGGCGACCCACGCGTCGACAGCAGCGGTGTAAGTTGACTGCTGTCCCGGGCTCCCTCTCAACCTCGCGACGATATCAGCCGCAGCAAGTCCCTCCTCGGCATCCGGCGCTTCGAGATAGTTGCCTCCAGACGACAGGACCCGGTCGATGGCTTCGCTGAGCGCATCGATGCCTCCGCCGTCCGCCACGGCGGAGGCAAAATCGCTGGACGTGTCGTTCTCGAAGACTCCGATCCCCCATGCGCCCATAGTCGCTTCCCTCGAACAGCCTCAATTATGTCACCGATGCGGGTCGGGATAGGCCAGGCTGCGCCAGCCGCTGCGGTCGAAGGGGCGCCACTGGCCTTCCTTCTGCGCAAGGCGGTCGGCGACAGCGTAGACCGCGGCAGGATGATGGCCCATGCCGCAATGGCTGCTTTCGATCTCGATGCTCTCGGTCTGCACGCCCGTTTTTTCCATGCAGCCCTGCCAGGCGCAGACGCCGTCGGTGCGGCTGAAGATGGCGGTGGTCGGCACGGGCGGCGGCACGGCGAGCTCGCCGCCGAACTGGGGATCGACCTCGTCGGACTTCCGTCCGCTCGCCCATTCATAGACGCGCCAGGCATTGGTCGAACGGGGATCTCCGGCAAAAGGACTGCCGAGCGTGATCACCTGGCGTACACGCTCGGGCATCATCTTGGCGAGCTGGCGCGCATAGAGGCCACCGAGGCTCCAGCCGACCAGGCTGATCTTGCGGCCATGCGTGTCGCTAAGTTCCTGGACCAGATCGACCATCGCGCGCTGCACGCCCTCGCGCAGGCCATAGTTGCGGCCCTGGCGCCAGCCGCTCACCGCATAGCCCTTGCTGGTCAAAAACGCGCGCAGCGCGCGCGTAGACGCGTCCGAGGCCACAAGGCCCGGCAGCACCAGCACCGGATGCCCATCGCCGCGTGGCGCGAGGCTCAGCAGCGGCAGCGCGCCGAGGAATGCGCCGAACTCGTGGATCGCGCGCCCTTCCAGAAACATCAGAGTACGGGACGGCGGACGCAGCGTCTGGGCAGTAGCGGTCATCGATATTCCCCTGGCAAAGACGCCGGCTGCGATGCCGGCAGATGGACGCGAATTCCAATACGCCGGCTTCTCGATCGTTCCGCAGCGCAACATGAATCAGCTAGGGGCCGGTTCCCGACATTCAAGCGGGAGAGAGGAAGGCCGACAATAGGCCCGCACGTTAATGCTAACGGCCGTGACGCAAAAGTCACAGCCATCGGAGCAGGAATTCTACGGAGTAGAGCGCGAGCCCGGCGAGGCCGCCGATCAGCGAACCGTTGAAACGGATGTATTGCAGGTCGCGCCCGATGTTGATTTCGATCAGCGAAATCAACTGCGCCATGTCCCACGCCTTGACCTGGTCGGAGATGAAGATCGAAACGCCGCTCTTCTGATCGGCGACGAAGCTGCGCAGCACGGTCACCAGACCGTTGTTGATCTCGCCACGCAGCTCGTCATCGCCCGCGAGCGCTTCACCCGCGGCGACGAACATGCCAGTGAGATGATGCTGCAGCACCTGTGTCTCGCCGCTCGCGCTGCGCTCGATGAACGAGCGTGTGTTGGCCCAGACGGTTCGAGCGAGATCGGCAAGCTCGGGCCGCGCCAGCAGATCGCGCTTCAGGCCGTCGATGCGGTCGATATAGGCCTGATCGGTGCCGAGGCGGTCGACGAAGCTCAGCACCATGCGGTCGAACTCGTCGCGGAACGGATGCTTGGGATCGCTGCGCACCTCATTGAAGAACGCGGTGGCGGACGCCACGATCTTGTTCACCAGAAACTTGTCGGCACGGTAGAGCCGCAGCAGGGTCGGCAATTCCGCGCGCACCTTCTCGCGGATCATCGCCATGGTCTCCTTCTGATTCAGCGTCTCGTGCATCACGCGCAGGAGATCGTCGAACAGGATCTGGTGGCGTCTCTCCGCCACGAAACCGCGCAGCGTGCCGGCCGCAAGCGGCGCAAGGTCGATCGCCTGGAGCTGCGAGGACATGCGGCGGATGATGAAGGTCATCAAGCCCGAGCTCTCCGTCGCCGAGACGGCCTCCGGCAGCAGGCGTAGCGCGAAGCGCGCAAGATCGTCACTGCGCTTGCGGTCGCGCAGCCAGTCGGCAACGAAGGAGCCGAAATCGATCTCCTTCAGCTTGGCCTCGACGGGACCGGTCTCGAGGAAATGCACCTGGATGAACTCGCCGAGCTTGTCGGCGATGCGGGCCTGATTGCTTTGGATGATCGCGGTATGCGGGATCGGCAGGCCGAGCGGCCGCTTGAACAGGGCAACCACGGCATACCAGTCGGCGAGGCCGCCGATGGTCGCAGCCTCCGCGAAGGCTGCGATGAAGCCAAACACGGGATGCACCGGCAGGAGCCATTTCGCCACGACGAACAGCAGCAGCGTCGAGGCCAGCACCAGCGTCGCCAGCGCCTTCACACGACGCAGCTCGGCCGCGCGTTCAGCGTCGCCGGGGCTGTCGAGGGAGAAAGTGGCGGCTGGACTCATCACTGCGTCACAGTACTCGTCATTGCGAGCGAAGCGAAGCAATCCAGAGTCTTTCCACGGGAAGACTCTGGATTGCTTCGTCGCAAGGGCTCCTCGCAATGACGGCAGCGCAAGAACAAAAGGCCCGCCGAAGCGGGCCTCAAATTTCAGTTTTTGCTCAGGGCGCCGGATCAGGCGGTCTTGTTGTAGACCTTGGCAAAATTGTCCTGAGCGGATTTCGCACCGTTGGCGGCGAGCTTGCCGAAATAGTCGGCGGTCGCCTTGGCACGCGAGACGAACACTTCGCCGCGCGAGCGGAGCAGGCTCGACTGGATCTCGACGGCCTCGCTGAACGACTTGGCGGAAGCGAGCTTGTCGATGCCCGAGAAGAACGCCTCGGCGTCCTCGTAGATCGCCTGCTGGATGTTGCGGCTGACCTTGCCGGCCTCGGCAACGGATTCGGTCACCGCGTTCTCGACAGCGGCGGTCACCCGCTCGGAGCCGGCGAAAGCCTCGGCGGCGCGGTCCTTGGCGGTGGTGGCGGTCTTCTTGACGAACTCGCGGGCAGCCTCGGGAACTTCCAGATTCTGGATGTTCTTGAAAGCGTCCGTGAAGCCGTCGAAAGCGGTGTTGGTTTCAGTGGTCATGGGGTTCTCTCCATCCTCATTGCTCTGAGCTATGGGCTCACCCCGTCCGCATTGGCCCGGGGCATGACCTATATGGCACAGTTAATTGTGCGGCGCAACATCGATACTGCAGTGCAATATCACGAGATCGTGAATAGCCTCGATAAGAGGCATCCTGATGCCACCCTGGCCGTCTGGCCCCCGACCGTCTTGCCGTCTCTAGTGCTGCACCGCCCCCGGCAGTCCGTAGACCTCCATCTGGGCCTGGACCTGCGCGATGTTGTGGCCGAGAACGACGATGTCATGGGTCTTGCCGTCGACGTCCCGAACGTGGTCCCGCAGCAACGCTTCGGCCTTGAAGCCAAGGCTCTCGAACACGGCGATCGCCGCCTGCTGGTCGACCGTCATCTGGACCGACAGTTTTTCCAGGCCCGCGCCGAGCGCGAGCGCAAACGTCTCCTGCGACAGCGCCCGCCCCACCCCCTTCCCGCGCACATCGAGCGACACCACCATGCGTATCTCGCCGACATGGGGTGACCAGGAGTGCGGATCGCGCACCAACGTGCCGCAGCCGACCACCTTGCCGTCCTTGACCGCAAGCAGGCTCGTGATCGCGCCGCGCTCGATCTCCTTGACCCAGGCCGACAGCACCTTCGGCTCGCTGATATTGCGCGGCAGAAACAACAGATCGTGGGTCGGCAGCCCTCTGCCGAAGGCGAGCACCGCCGCTTCATCCGCGGGCGCCATCAGGCGAATCTCGACATCGCCGGCATCGGTCTTGACGCGACGCGGATAGGAACGCTGTTCGCTCATGTCGATCTCTTTCCCAGCCAGGAATCCAGTTTCGGCCATAGCCGCTTCACGGCATTGGCGCCCGCGACGAGCGAGACGTGACCGCCTTTCAGCATCACCTCTTCCTTGTCCGCCGATCCAATCTTCGCGATCAGGTGTTTGGCGGCCTCATACGGTACGATGTGGTCGTGCTCGGCGACCGCATGCAGGATCGGCACCTTGACGTTCTCGAGCTTCGCAGGCCGGCCGCCGACCGACATGGTGTCGTTGAACAGCTTGTTGTCCCACATCAGATCTTTGGTGATAGTGCGGAAATATTCACCGGCCAATGGCAGCGTATCGGTCGCCCAGCGATCGAACATGCGGTAAGACTTGACGAACTCGTCGTTCCAGATGTTTTCCCAGAGCTGGATCTGGCTCACCGTGCGCGAGGCCGGGCGCAGCATCTCGAACGAGGACAGGATCATTTCCGGCGGCACATTCCCGACGCTGTCGACGAGATGATCGACGTCGAAATAGCGGCGATCAGAGAAGTTCGAGAACAGCTTCATCTCGCGGAAGTCGATTGGCGTGGTGAAGCAGATCAAATTCTTCATCGGCCCGTCCTTGTGGATCGCGCCGTAAAGCAGCGACAGCACACCGCCGAAGCAGTAGCCGATGACGGAGACATCGTGCTCGCCTGAATCCTGCTGCACCCGGCGGACGCAGTCCGGAATGAAGTCGAGGACATAGTCCTCCATCCGCAGGCTCTTCTCCTCCGGCCTCGGCGCGCTCCAGTCGAGCATATAGACGTCGTAACTGCGCCTGAGCAGGAATTCGATGAAGCTCTGGCCGGGGACGAGGTCGAGGATGTAACCGCGGTTGGTCGTGGCCATCACGATCAAGACCGGCACGCGATAGATCTCGTCCGACATTGGCCGGTAGTGATAGAGACTCATGGTGCCGCGCGAATGCAGCACATCCTTCGGCGTCGAGCCGAGCGAAGGGCCCGAGGTCGAGAAGTATTCGACACCCTTGATGCTGCGCTGAATAGCGCGCTGCACTTCGGACTGGATGCGCTCCGGGATGGCGGCGAAATCAAGTCCAGGCGGCGCGCTCATTTTTGGTCTCCGCCCTCGGGCGGCGGGCGTTTCGTGCGAGGTGGCCGCCGCGCAGCGCCGGGCTGGCGCGCGGCCGAATTGGCCGACATCTGGCTCAGCATCGACTTGATTTCGCCGAGCTGGGCTTCAATCGACTGAAGACGCTCCGCGACACCGGTCATCTGCTCGCGGCTCGGCAGGTTCATGGAGAGCAGGTACTTCTCCATGAGATCGCCGAATTGCTTCTGAGCACCTGCAGCAACGCCGCCGGCGCGGTTCATGGCCTGCGAGAATTCGGGCGTCTCCATGGCCTTGGTTGCGAAGGAGTTGAAACCCTTCTCCATCTCGCCGACCATCTTCTGCCACAAGGCGACCGGATCGGTGATCTTGTCGTTCATCGGCGTCCTCCGCGTGTCGAGGGCTTCTCGCCCTTCTTTTGCGCTATAGCACACCGTTGCGACGGGCCGGTCAACGGGTAAGCGCCGGGTGCGACGTCGCGCACGCGGCTTCTTTGTGTCGGCGAACCGTGCGATACAACGGCTGCAGGTTTGCAAGGGGAATACGCCCGTGAACGCCACAGCCCACCATCCGCCCCAGACCGTCCGCGCCAATGGCATCGACATCTGCTACGAGAGCTTCGGCAACGACGGCGCCGAGCCGCTGCTGCTGATCATGGGGCTCGGGGCGCAGATGATCCACTGGGACGATGCGTTCTGCGAGCAGCTCGCCGCGCGTGGCTTCCGCGTGATCCGCTTCGACAATCGCGACATCGGCAAGTCGAGCCATCTGACGGGCGGCAAGCGGCTGACGCCGTTCGAGCTGTTGAAGCTGCGATTCTTGAGGATACCCGTGGCCGCAACCTACAAGCTGATCGACATGGCGAAAGACACGGTCGGGCTGATGGATGCGCTCGGCATCAAGTCGGCACACCTGGTCGGGGCTTCCATGGGCGGCATGATCGCGCAAGAGGTGACGCTGTCGTTTCCGCACCGCGTGCGCTCGCTGACCTCGATCATGTCGACGACGGGCAATCCGCGCGTTCCGCCGCCAACACGCGAGGCTGCCGCAATGCTGATGGCGCCACCGCCGCGCAGCAAGGAGGAGTTCATGGTTCGCTACAGCCAGACCTGGAAGGTGCTGCGCGCCGGACATTTTCCGGAGGAGGAAGCGCTCGATCCCGGCCGCGCCGAGCGCGTGTTCGCGCGCGGCCTCAATCCGGCCGGCGTCGGCCGCCAGCTCCGCGCCGTGCTCGCCTCGGGCAGCCGCAAGGAACGGCTGCATGGCGTGAAGACGCCGACGCTGGTGATTCACGGCACCGTCGATCCCTTGGTCCACCCCGAAGGCGGCAAGGATACGGCGGCCTCGATCCCGGGCGCAAAGCTGTTGATGATCAAGGGCATGGGCCACGCGCTGCCGATGCGCTTCTGGCCAGAGATCATCGGTGCCATCGACGAGCACGCACATGGTGCGGCGGCGCAGGCGGCTTAGGTCTTCTTCGCAATCCAGATCACGTGGCGCGCACCACCGCCTCTGCCGGTGGCGCGGACGTTGATGTCGTTGACGTCGAAGCCGGCACCTGCAAGTCGCTTGGTAAATGCGGGATTAGGCCCCGATGACCAGACGGCGAGCACGCCGCCCGGCCGCAGCGCCGTCTTCGCCGCCTGTAACCCCCTCGCATTGTAGAGGGCGTCATTGCCCTTCCGGGTCAGGCCTTCCGGCCCGTTGTCGACATCGAGGAGAATGGCATCGAATGTCGACCTCTGCGCCCGGATGATTTCGGCGACATCAGTCTCCCGGATGCTCACTCTGATGTCATCGAGGCTGTTACCGAAGACCTCAGCCATCGGCCCACGTGCCCAGGTGACCACCGCGGGCACCAATTCGCAGACCACGATCTTCGCCTTGTTTCCTAGCACGGCCAACGCTGCACGGAGCGTGAAACCCATGCCGAGGCCGCCGATCAGGACGACGGGCTTTGCGACTTTCTCAATCTGCTTCGCCGCGAGCGTCGCGAGCGCAGCTTCCGAGCCCGACAGGCGGTTGTTCATCAGCTCGTTGGTGCCGAGCTTGATCGAAAACTCCCTGCCCCGCCGCATCAGGCGGAGCTCCTCGTCGGAGCCGGGGATTTTGGCGGTGTCGATTTTTTCCCAGGGAATCATCGGAGTGCTTTAGCATGATCGGGCGAACAATCATCCTCCCGCCCAAACGTCGAGCACGTAGCGGTTCTTCCCGCCCATCTCCTCGATCCACCGCGCACTGGCGGCCGCGTCACTGCCGCTCTTCTCGCGATGGATCGCGATCAGCGCCGCTTTCACGTCGGGCTCCATCTTCCCGCCGTCGCCGCAGACATAGATGATGGCGCCCTGCTCGATCAGCGGCCAGACCTTGTCCTTCTGCGCGGCAACCACATGCTGCACATAGGTTTTCGGTCCGTCCGCGCGCGAGAACGCCGTGAAGAGTTCCGTGATGCCGCTTGCGGCAAGCGCCTTCAGCTCGTCCGCATAGAGGAAATCCTGGTTGGGATGGCGGCAGCCGAAGAACAGCATGGATGGCCCGAGCGCCGCACCCTTCGCCTTGCGCGCGGCGCGCTCCTGGAGGAAGCCGCGGAACGGCGCAAGCCCCGTGCCCGGCCCAATCATGATGATAGGCACCGAGGGATCGTCGGGCAGGCGGAAGCCGGCCTTGGTCTCGCGCACGGTGGCGTAGATCGCATCACCGGTGCGCCGGTTGGCGAGGTAGTTCGAGCAGATGCCCTTGTAGGTCCCGCGCCCGGAAGCGGCCGGCCCATCGACCACGCCAACCGTGATGCTGCAACGTGCCGGATCGACCGACGGCGAGGACGAGATCGAGTAATAGCGCGGCGCGAGCAGCGAGAGCATCTCCAGATAGACGTGGAACGGCAACTCGCAGGCGGGATATTCGAGCAGCAGGTCGAACACCGATTTGCGCCTGGCCAATATCTCGGCGCGGTAACGCTCGAGCGGCTCGGCCTCCTCGCCAGCGAAGGCCAGCAGCTTCGGCTTGGTGACGGGACAGCGGGTGTGCTCGGCCATGATCTGGATCTGCTTCCGAGTCGCGACCTGCTGCAGTTCGACGAACTCGCTGAGCAGGCGACCGACCGACACGGCATCCCCCACCGGCAATTGCGCGCGGCGCCCCTCGGCGACCTGAAGCCTGATCTGGTCGGCCGGCAGGAAACCGAAGCGGCGGGCCACCGAATCCACCAGCGTTGGATCGTTACGCGGAACGACGCTCAAGTGATCGCCGACGCGATATGTAATGTTGGCGGGCAGTTGCACCTCGATGTGGCGCGTCGAGCGCTCCGAGGGATTGGCCCCGCTCTTGTTCTGAAGCTCGTCATTGACCAGTACCTTCATCGCCACCGCGCCGCCCTGGGCGACGATGGTGTTGACCGCAGTCACCGCCACCGGCTCGATCGCGTAGAGCGGGTCGTCTTCCGCGGTGCGGGTGAAATTCCAGTCGATGCCGAATTCCTTGGTCGCGACCTGGGCTGCTGCCGGGAACCACTTCTGGAACTGGCCGTCCAGATCGCTGCGCGCATCGCCTTCGCCGCGCGGATAGACCGCGCGCGCGCCATGCTTCGACAATTGCTCGTCGATGAAGCGCGGCACCGATTGATAGGTCGCAGCCCAGTCGCTGTTGCCGCAGCCGAACACGGCGTAGCGGACATTGGCAAAGGCATCCTTCGGCAGATCGCTGCCGAGCCATTTGACGAACTGCGTCGCATTGTCCGGCGGCGCGCCGTTATAGGAGGTGCAGATGATCAGCACGCCGCCCTCCTGCGGCAGCTTGCCGACATAATCGTCGAGCGGGCCGAGATGCACCGCAAAGCCGTTGATCTCAGCAAGATCGGCCATGCGTGTCGCGAGCTCCTCGGCCGTGCCGAGATTGGAACCGTAGAGCACCAGCATTGGTGTGTTGTGGCCGGGCCGGGCCGTGGGCTGGCGTGGCGCCTTCGGCGCTGAAGCGACGGCCGCGACAGGCCCGCCATAGGCACCGCGCTCGCGATCGGCACGGGGGCGTACCTTGATCTTGAAGCCCTCCGGCTTCATCGTCAGCGTCTCCTTCAGGTGCATCTGATAGCGATGGTGATCGATCAGCTTGAATCGCTGCAGGATCATGCCGAGCGCGAGCGCGGCCTCGTGCATGGCAAAGCCGCGGCCGATGCAGGCGCGCTGGCCGTTGCCGAACGGCTTCCAGGCGTTGATCGGACGCTTGGCCTCCGCCTCACGGCTGAAATTCTCGGGATCGAAGGCATCGGGATTGGGATCCCATACAGAGGGGTCGCGATGCAGCGCGGTCACCAGGATGGTGGTGAACATGCCCTTCCTGAGCTTGTATTTGCCGCCGCCGATGGTCTCGTCGTTCAGCGGCGAGATGCCGTAGGCCGGCGCCGGCGGCCACAGCCGCAGCGCCTCTTTCAGGATCTGGGTGATATAGGTGAGCTGCGTCACCTGCTGGTAGGTCGGCTTCGCATTGACATCAGGGCCGAAGACGCGGTCGACCTCGTCATAAGCCTTCTTGAGAATGTCCGGGTGCTTGAGCAGCGCATAAAGCGCGGTGGACAACAGGCCGCTGGTGGTCTCGTGGCCCGCAATCAGGAACGTGTTGATCTGGTAGCGGATGTTGACGTCGTCGAGCTGCTCGCCGGTCGCGCGGTCGACGCCGGTCATCATCGCGGCCAGCATGTCCTTCTTGTCGTCGATCCCTTCCGCACTCTTGCGGCGCTCGGCGATGATCTCGTCGACCATCTTGTTCATGAAGGCGACGTCTTCGGCGAGCGTCTTGCGCCGCTTCTGCATCCAGAGCTGCTCGAACGGCAGGCCACGCGTCATCATGATGGTTTCGAGCGAGCGCACCAGCGACTCCACGAAGGGATGGTAGTCGCGCCGATAGAACGAATTGAAGCGGTAGTCGAAACCGCACAGGCCGATCGTATCCAGCGTCAGCGCGGTCATGTCGTGGACGACGTCGATCTCGTCGTCGGCGTTCAGCCGCTCCCATTTGTTGACGAGCTGCTCGGCGATGTCGACCATGCTCGGGTGATAGGACTGCATCGCGCGGTTGCCGAAGGGCTGCAGCAGGATGTTGTGCGCCTTGCTCCAGTTCGGCTCCTTGGTATCGGCCGTGAACAGACCATCGCCGCCGACCGCGCGCACGCGCCGCAGCGCGCCGCGCACCGTCTTGTCGAACCTCTTCTCGTCGGAGATCTCGTCGACGAGATCATGCCCGGAGACGACGACGATCGGCGCGCCCATCATGTCGAGCCAGAAGATCGGACCGAGCTCCTTCGCAAGCCGCGTCAGGTGCTGCACGGGCGCGGCCGAATCCAGCGACAGCATATTGCCGACCACGGGCTTGGTCGGCGGATGAGGAATCGGGTCCAGTCGGTTCTTGGATGACATTAAACGTGCTTCCCCCTGATCGCGTCATTCAACGTCGTCATTGCGAGCGAAGCGAAGCAATCCAGAAATGTGACCGCAGTCGCAGGTCTGGATTGCTTCGTCGCTCCGCTCCTCGCAATGACGTGCTCGCAATGACGACCTAGCCAAACCGCCTTCTGCGCCATTCGATCAGCTTGGCGCTGACCTCTTCCGGCTTCTCCTGCTGCGTCCAATGGCCGCTGTCCTTCACCAGATACTTCTCGAGGTCGGCGATCAGCTTCTCCATGCCGTCCGCCGCCGAGGGCGGCAGCACCGCATCGTTCTCGGCCATGATCATCAGCGATGGCACATGGATGTGGTGGTCCAGCCCCTTCGCACGCTCCCAGTTGCGGGTGAAGTTGCGGTACCAGTTGATGCCGCCGGTGAAGCCGGTCTTCCTGAAGGTGTCGACGAACACCTTCTTCTCGTCAGCCGACAGGATCGGCGTGCGCGAATCGACCTTGGCATCATAGGCCGCGATCATCTGCGGGAAGGCCAGGTTCGTCTTTGCCGAGGCGCCAACGCCTGCGATCGGCGGCTCTGTCGGCCTTACCTCCGGCCGCGCCAGCGGCTTGCGCATGAAGGCGTCAAACGTCTGCTCGACCCGGCCGCCGAAGATCTGGTCTGGCTTGCGCGCGGAATCCTGGAACTGGACGATATACATCTGGTCGCCAAAGCGCTGGCGGAACAGCGCAATGGGGTCAATCGGCGTGCGGTCCCAATGCGGGGTGTTGACGCCGACCACACCGGCCACGCGCTGGGGATGCCGCAACGGCATCTGCCAGACGACGAAGCCGCCCCAGTCGTGACCGACGAAGATCGCCTTGTCGATCTCGAGGTGATCGAGCAGACCGACGAGATCGCCGGTCAAATGCTCCATGTCGTAAGCCTCGACCGCCTCGGGCCGGTCGGTCGCGCCGTAGCCGCGCTGGTCCGGCGCGATCACCCGGATGCCGGCCTCGC
This sequence comes from Bradyrhizobium diazoefficiens, assembly GCF_016616425.1. Lineage (NCBI taxonomy): Bacteria > Pseudomonadati > Pseudomonadota > Alphaproteobacteria > Hyphomicrobiales > Nitrobacteraceae > Bradyrhizobium > Bradyrhizobium diazoefficiens. The sequence goes on along the minus strand of NZ_CP067101.1, from coordinate 2,934,659 downwards.
TCAGCGCCTTGATCTGATGGCGCCAGGAGAAGGCGAGCTCGGGCCAGCCATGGCACAGCACGATCGGCGGCTTGTCATGGGCTGGACCCGCCTCGTAATAGCCCATGCGGATTCCGTTCGTCTGCGCGAACCGGAGCGGCGGCATTTCAATCATCGAGATTTTCCTACTCCGCAGCGCTCTTGATGTCGGCCGCGGGCGGCGCGTAGGCCGCCTCCAGCGCGGCAAATTCCTCCGGCAGCATGTCGCACATCACCTGCACATGCGGAATGATGTTGGCGCCGACGATGAAGCCGAAATCGAGCTGGTCGCGGTAGCTCTGCACGGTGATGTTGAGGGCCTGCCCATGCGTCGAGATCGACACCGGGAAAATGTGCAGCAGCTCGGCGCCTGCGGCGTAGAGCGTCTGCCGCGGCCCGGGAACGTTGGACACAGTGATGTTCGCGGCAGGCGGCAGCACGTCCGACAGGTTCGAGCGGCTGTAGAGCAAGGCCAGGATCTGCACCATGATCGGCGCGCCCAGCATCGAGATGTTGGAGACCTGGGGCATCAGCGCGCGCAAGGGGTGCGACATCTCCTTGGATTTGGTCGATTGCGCGATGATGGCTTCCAGTCGGGCCTTGGGATCATCGACGTTGGTCGCAATCGCGCAGATCATGCCGAACACCTGGTTGTTGGCCTCGGTGTTGCCCTCCTCGCGCAACGAGATTGGCACGGCTGCGGTCAGCGATTTTGCCGGAAGCGTGCTGTACTCCTTCAGGTAGCGCCGGACCACGCCCGAGGCCAGCGCCAACACGACGTCGTTGAGCTTGCCGCCGGCCTGCCTGGCCAACGCCTTGGCCCGCGACAGCGGGATCGACACGCCGGCGAAGCTCCGCTCCGAGGAGATGGTCTTGTTGAGCATGGTCGGCGGCGACACCATGCTGGCGAGGCTCTCGCGCGACTTCGGATCGGCGACCTTGCCGAGCACGTCGGACACGCTCTTGAGCACGGTCGGAATGTTGCCGGCGAAGCGCACCGCACTCTCGATCTGGTACATCGCGTTGTCGAACAGGATCGAGCCGATATCGCTCTTGCCGGTGCGCGGCAATTGCAGGTTCTTCGCGGCGGCCGAAGCATCGAGCGGCTGGGTGAAGAGCTGCTGATAGGAATCGAGCAGGTTGGCGGCGATGTCGCGTGGCTCCTGTCCGGGCCTGCTTCCAGCCGTCGGCGGATCGACCTTCCGCGGGATCGGGGAGACGTCGTAGATCATGTTGGTCAGGGCGGCCCCGGCGCCGCCGTCGATGGCGGCATGGTGCATCTTGGAGTAAAGCCCGACCTCGTTGTCCTTCATGCCCTCGAACACGTAAAACTCCCAGAGCGGGCGGGCGCGATTCAACAGCTTGGCGTGCATCCAGCCGACGATGCGCTCGAGCGTGGCGCGGTCGCGCGGCTGCGGCAGGCTGGCACGGAAGATGTGACGGTCGATGTCGAACTGATCGTCCTCGACCCAGGAGGGATGATCGATGTCGAGCGGCGCCTTCTCCAGCCGCGCCTTCAGGATCGGCGCGATGTGCAGGCGCGAGACGATCATCGCCTTGAAGTCTTCGAAGAAGTCGCCATTGTAGTCGTCGGGCAGGCGAAAGATCGCCATGCTCCCGACATGCATCGGCATCTCGGGCGTTTCCAGATAGAGAAACGACGCATCCAGCGATGACAGCTTCTTACCGTCAGCCATAATTCCCTCCCGCAAGATTTTGACGGGCGCTTTGGGCAGCGCTTCTCGTCAGGCGGATACTGCCTGTTCCGGCGGGGCATATGCAATGGCAAACGGTCCTGCGCGGTCAAATGGCGAGAATTCCCCCTCCGGTTGGGCCAGACGGTCGGCCACGGCCCACAGCACGGCAGGGTTCATCCCGAGCCCGATATGGCTCGCGAGGTGCACCTCGATGTTCTCGGCGCGATCGGAGAGCCGCAACAAACAGGTCCGCCAATTCACGATTCCATCGGCGCGCGAATAGATCGACGTCGCCGGCACCGGCAGATCGCCGGCGATTGCCTCGCGCACTTCCGCAAGCTCCTCGACCCGCTCGCCGGACAGCGCCTCGTAGAGCCGCGTGGCATTGGTCGCCCGCACGTCGTTGGCAAACGGGCTGCCGAGCGTGATGACGTAGCGGACCATATCGGGCGCCCAAAGCGCGAGATCGCGGGCATAGACGCCACCGAGACTCCACCCGACCAGGCTGACCTTGCGCCCGCTCGCGGCATGAATCTCGGCGAGACGGGCGTGCAGGGCATCCCGCATTCGCCCGAGGCCGCCAAGATTGCGGCCCATCCGCCAGGCATTTGCCTCATAGCCGAGCTCGCTGAGATAGCGCCGCATCGGCACCATCGAGAGGTCGCTGGCGAGAAAGCCCGGCAGCGCCAGCACCGGATGGCCGTCGCCCCTCGGTGCCCGCATCAGGATCGGCGACAGCAGCAGGCTCGCATTGAGCTCAAACAGGCCTCGGGCTTCGGCGAGCAGCAAACCAAGACCCGGCGGACGAAGCCGGCCCGACTCCAAGGCTCCCTCCGGCCCGGACGACACTATTTCTTCTTGTCGCTGCTGCGCGTGCCGCCGAGGCCGGCCATGGTGACGAACATGTCCTGAAACCGCTCGGCGAGCTTCGGATCGAAGGTGAACCAGCTCTGGATCAGCGATTCCGGCGAGACCTTCTCGATATTGCTGAGCACTTGCTGCTGCAACTTGTCCATCACCGCCGCTTGCATCGGCGCCACGTCAGGCAGACCGAAGAACTGGCGGGCCTCGAGAGGGGTGCAGTCGATTTCGATGTTTACTTTCATGTCCCCTCCAGATGAGATTCGAGCGGCTGGCTGAGTATCGCCGCGAGTTGCGGTGCGACGCAAGCGACCTGATGCAGGCGCAACGTGCCCCATCCGCAATCGGCCGATATGGTCAACCAAAGTCGAAAGACGCGGCCCTCCATGCCAGGCGGCACGGTCAGCATTGCTGCACAGCGGCGCAACTTGGCGCGTTCCTTGCTGGAATGGCGCTTGCACGGGTCGAGAACTCTGGGCAACATGGATCAGTCAAACCCGCCGAACAATCAAAAATCACGGCGCGGCAGAGTGGAGAGGGTCAAGAATGTCAGTCGGTCGAAGTCTGTTTGCGGCAACGCTCGCCGGTGTGCTTGCGCTGGCGGTCTCGCCGGCGTCGAGCCAGACGCTGCGCTATGCCAACCAGGGTGACCTCAAGTCCCTGGATCCTTACTCGCTGAACGAGTCCACCACCAACGCCCATCTCGGCCACGTCTATGAAGGCCTCACGGCGCGCGACAAGGATCTTAAGATCATTCCGGCGCTGGCGGAGAGCTGGGAAACTCCGGAGCCGACCCGCTGGCGCTTCCATTTGCGCAAGGGCGTCAAATTCCATAACGGCGACCCTTTCACCGCCGATGACGTGTTGTTCTCCGCCGACCGGGTCCGCAACAAGAACTCAAACATGCAGACGCGCCTCGCACGCGACGTCAAGGTCGTCAAGATCGACGACTACACGGTCGATTTCGTCCTGCCCTCGCCCAATCCTATCCTGCATTCGGCCTGGGACGTCTGGTACATTATGGACAAGAAGTGGGCCGAGGCGAACAACGCCGTCGAGCCGACCCCGGTGTCCGCGACGTCGCCGAGCTACGCCTCGCTTCACGAGAACGGCACTGGTCCCTTCATTATTGAGAGCCATCAACCCGGCGTAAAGACGGTGTTCAAGGCCAATCCCAATTATTGGGGCAAGATGGAGGGCAACCTGAAGGAGATCATCTTCACCCCGATCGCCTCCGACGCCACCCGCGTCGCCGCGCTGCTCTCGGGTGAAGTGGACGTGATTGAGCCGGTGCCGATCCAGGATATCGCCCGCGTCGATGCCAGCCCGAATGCGCAGGTGCTGAAGGGGCCGGAGCTGCGCACCATCTTCATCGGCTTCGATCAGACCCGCGACGAGCTGCTCTATTCCAACGTCAAGGGCAAGAATCCGTTCAAGGACGTCCGCGTCCGCGAGGCGTTCTACAAGGCCATCGACATCGAGCTGATCAAGAAGCGCGTGATGCGTGGGCTGTCGACGCCGTCGGCGCTGATGATCGCGCCGGAACTGTTCGCGCTGTCCAAGGACTTCACCCGGCCGAAATTCGATCCTGATGGCGCCAAGAAGCTCCTGACCGAGGCCGGCTACCCTGACGGCTTCGAGGTCACCATGGATTGTCCGAACGATCGCTACGTCAATGACGCCGCGATCTGCCAGGCTGTGGTCGGCATGCTTGCCCGTGTCGGCGTCAAGATCAATCTGCTGGCACAGCCCAAGGCGCAATACTTCGCCAAGGTGTTGAAGCAGGGCGGCTACCAGACCTCGTTCTACCTCCTGGGTTGGACGCCGAGCACGATGGATTCGCACAACGTGATGCATGACATCATGGGCTGCCGCGACGATCCGAAGTCATCGCGTGGCGAAGCCAATCTCGGCGGCTATTGCAACAAGGAATTCGACGCTATCACTGACAAGGTGCTGGTCGAAACCGACACCGCCAAGCGCAACCAGCTGATCAAGCAGGCCTACGAAATCGCCAACAAGGACTGGGCCTACATCCCGCTGCATCAGCAGGCGCTGGCCTGGGGCGTGTCGAAGAAAGTGAATCTGCCGCAGCGCGCCGACAATTTGGTTATGTTCCGCGGGGCAACGAAGAAGGATTAGCGTCATCTGAACACAGGGTCCCGGCGGCGTCAGGCTTCCGGGACCTTTTCTTTTCCCGCCGGCGTCGACGCCGACCGGACGCTCTCTAAGGAAGTGGAAGGAATGCTCGCTTTCACATTTCGCCGTGCCATGCAGGCCATCGGCGTCATGTTCGCCGTCGGCATCATCGCGTTCTCGATGTTCCGCTTCGCTGGCGACCCCGTCAACCAGCTCGTCTCGCTCGATACACCGGCGGCCGAACGCGAGGCTGTGCGCAAGTCGCTCGGCCTCGACGATCCGGTGCCGGTGCAATTCCTCCGCTATTTCGCCGATGCCGCGCAATTCAAGTTCGGCGTCTCCTATCAGTTCCGCCAACCGGTCTCGACGCTATTGATGGAGCGCATGCCCGCGACGCTGGAACTCGCGGTCTGCGCGACCCTGTTTGCGATGGTGTTCGGCATTCTGATGGGCGTCTATTCGGCGCTCAAGCGCGACACCGTCCTCGCCAAATTGTTCCAGGCAGTTTCGCTCATCGGCATTTCGTTGCCGACCTTCCTGATCGGCATTCTCCTGATCTATCTGTTCGCAGTGACCTTGGGCTGGTTGCCCTCGTTCGGCCGCGGCGAGGTGGTCAAGCTCGGCTGGTGGAGCACGGGCCTGCTCACACTGTCGGGATTGAAGGCTTTGATCATGCCCTCGATCACGCTCGGCCTGTTCCAGATGACCTTGATCATGCGGCTGGTGCGCGCGGAGATGCTGGAAGTGCTGCGAACCGACTATATCCGCTTCGCCCGCGCGAGGGGGCTTACCACCCGCGCCATCCATTTCGGCCACGCGCTGAAGAACACGCTCATTCCGGTGATCACGGTGGCCGGACTTCAGTTTGGCTCGGTTATTGCATTTTCGATCATCACCGAAACCGTGTTCCAGTGGCCGGGTATGGGACTTCTGTTCGTGCAGGCCGTGCAGAATGTCGATATCCCGATCATGGCCGCCTACCTGCTGATGGTCTCGCTGATTTTCGTCACCATCAATCTGGTGGTCGACATCCTCTACACCGTGGTCGATCCGCGCCTGCGCGCGACCGTCGACCGCGCCACATAAGGCAGCTCTGCATGTCCGACGCAGTCGCCTCCAATTCCGACAGGCAGAGCGCGCCGCCCGCGCATGCCGGCCCCAGCTGGCTCAGCCGCACCCTCGACAGCGACATCTTTTATTCGTTCCGCCGTTCCAAGCTCACCATGGTGGCGGCGGCCATTACCGTGCTGTTCTTCCTACTTGCGATCTTTGCCTCCTGGCTTGCGGTGCAGAATCCGTTCGATCCGGCACAACTGCAATTGATGAATTCGCGGATTCCACCGCTCTGGACCGCGGACGGCCAGAGCCCGTTCCTGCTCGGCACCGACGAGCAGGGCCGCGACGTGTTCTCCGCCATTCTCTATGGCATGCGCATTTCGCTCGCCGTCGGCGTGGCCGGCGTCATCTTCGCCGGCGCGCTCGGCATTGCGCTCGGCCTGATCGCCGGCTATTTCGGAGGCGCGGTCGATGGCGCGATCATGCGGATCGCCGACGTGCAACTCACCTTCCCCGCCATTCTGATCGCGCTGCTGGTCAACGGCATCGCGAAATCGATCTTCGGCAACCGGCTGGACGCCACCAGCATGCTGATAGTGCTGGTAATCTCGATCGGCCTGAGTTTCTGGGTAGGATATGCCCGGACGGTGCGCGGCTCCGTGATGGTCGAGAAGAACAAGGACTACGTGGCCGCCGCACAGCTGATCGGTTTGCCAGCGTCAAAGATCATGCTGCGGCATGTATTGCCCAACACGATGGGTCCGATCCTGGTCATTGCCACCATCAACCTCGCGCTGGCCATCATCACCGAGGCGACGCTGTCCTTCCTCGGCGTCGGCCTGCCCGACACCATGCCCTCGCTTGGCACCCTGATCCGCATCGGCAACAACTATCTGTTCGCCGGCGAATGGTGGATCGTCGCCTTCCCCGGCCTCGCCCTGGCCGGGCTGATCCTGTCGATCAATCTGCTCGGTGACTGGCTGCGCGACGCGCTCAACCCGAAACTTCGATGAGCAAGACTTCGATGAGAGCGCCTCACCCATGACCGAACCCGTTCTGTCCGTGCGTAATCTACAGGTGGAGTTCGCCTCCCGCCGCGGCACGCTGCGCGCCATCGACGGCGTCTCCTTCGACATTGCCAAAGGCGAGGTGCTGGGTGTGGTCGGCGAATCCGGCGCCGGGAAATCCGTCACCGGACTCTCCGTGATCGGCCTGATCGACCCGCCCGGCCGCATTGCCGGCGGCGAAATTCATCTCGCCGGCCTGCGCATCGACAATTTGCCGCCGGAGGAGATGCGCCGGATCCGGGGAAAACGGATCGGCATGATCTTCCAGGACCCTCTCACCTCGCTCAATCCGCTCTACCGGGTCGGCGACCAGATCATCGAGACGATCAGAACCCACCTGAACCTGTCCGAGACGGCCGCGCGCCGCCGTGCCATCGACCTGCTCGCCGAGGTCGGTATTCCCGCGCCGGAAAAGCGCATCGACGGCTATCCCCACGAATTCTCCGGCGGCATGCGCCAGCGCGTGGTGATTGCGCTGGCGATCTGCGCCGAGCCCGAGCTGATCATCGCGGACGAGCCGACCACCGCGCTCGACGTCTCCGTGCAGGCGCAGATCATTTCACTAATCAAGCGGCTGGGTCGCGACCACGGCACCGCCGTGATGCTGGTGACGCACGACATGGGCGTGATCGCGGAGACATCCGATCGCGTCGCGGTGATGTATGCCGGCCGCGTCGCCGAGATCGGCCCGGTACAGGACGTCGTGAGGAATCCGCTGCACCCTTACGCCAAGGGCCTGATGGGAGCGATCCCGACGTTGGCCGGCGACGACAAGCGCCTCATGCAGATTCCCGGCTCCATGCCGCGCCTCTCCGCGATCCCGCGCGGCTGCTCGTTCAATCCGCGCTGTGCGTTCGCGTTCGACCGCTGTCGTGTTGATCGGCCGGAGCCGCTGCCACGCGGTGCACAATCGGTCGCCTGCCATCTCTACGACACCGTGCCGGCGGAGAGCGCGGCATGAGCGTCCCCTTCGTTCAGGCCAGGGATCTGCGTCGCGTCTTCGACGTCTCGAAACCCTGGCTCAACCGCGTGCTCGAAGGCGGGCATCTCGAATATCTCAAGGCTGTCGATCACGTCGCATTCGATATCAGGAAGGGCGAGACGTTTGCGCTGGTCGGCGAGTCCGGCTCGGGCAAGACCACGGTGGCACGGATGGTCGTCGGCCTGTTGCCGCCGACTTCCGGCGAGGTCCTGATCGACGGCGTCTCGATGACGGATCCGCGGCAGGCGCCGGCACGGCGAAAGCTGCGCCGCCGCATCCAGATGATCTTCCAGGACCCCTATGCGAGCCTGAACCCGCGCTTCCGGGTGGATGCCATCATCTCCGAACCGATCCGCGCCTTCGACCTGATCCCGGGCGAGCGCGACATCCAGGCCCGCGTTGGCGAGTTGCTCACCCTCGTCGGCCTGCATCCGGACGATCGGCTGAAGTTTCCGCACGAATTCTCCGGCGGCCAACGCCAGCGCATCGCGATCGCCCGGGCGCTCGCATCGGACGCCGAGTTCATCGTCTGCGACGAGCCGACCTCGGCACTCGACGTCTCCGTGCAGGCGCAGATCCTGAACCTGATGCGCGATCTCCAGGACAAGTTCGGCTTGACCTACATGTTCATCAGCCACAACCTCGCCGTGGTCCGCCACATGGCGAGCCGCGTCGGCGTGATGTACCTCGGCCGCATCGTCGAGATCGCGGAGGGACGCGAGCTGTTCGCTCGCCCCCGCATGCCCTACACCAAGATGCTGCTCGGTGCAGTGCCCGACCTCGCCATCAGCGGCCGCCAGCGCATTCCGGTCAAGGGCGAGATCCCGAACCCGATCAACCCGCCCTCCGGCTGCGCCTTCAATCCGCGCTGCCCGCTGGCATTCGATCGCTGCCGCACGGAGACCCCGGAACTGATCGACGGCGTCGCCTGCCACGCGGTTAACACCGCGCCGGTCCCGGCGTGACGCGCGCGTGCCATGCCAGCAGCGCATTGGCGGCGCGGCATCGCCTGTGATCAATTGCGCGCGCCGCAAATGAGGAGCCCATGGCCAGCAATATCAATCCCGATCCCTTTACGACGCGCCCCGAGATCGAGGGCACATTCGGCGTCGTCGCCACCACGCACTGGATTGCGACCGCCGTCGGCATGGCCATCCTCGAAAAGGGCGGTAACGCTTTCGATGCCGGCGTCGCCACCGCCTTCACGCTCCAGGTGGTCGAGCCGCATCTGAACGGCCCCGGCGGCGATGTGCCTGTCATCGTGCACGATGTGAAGCGCGGCCGCACCGAGGTGATCTGCGGCCAGGGCCCCGCGCCGGCACGCGCCACCATCGCCCACTACAAGAGCGAGGGCCTGGACATGGTGCCAGGCACCGGCCTGCTCGCCGCCTGCGTCCCCGGCACCTTCGAATCCTGGATGATGCTGCTACGCGATTACGGTACGATGCGCGTGCACGACGTGCTGGAGCCCGCGATCTCCTACGCGCGCGACGGCTACCCGCTGGTCGAACGCGCCTGCGCCACGATCCAGACCGTCGAGCAGCTGTTCCGCAAGCACTGGCCAACCTCGGCCGCGGTCTATCTTCCGAATGGCGAGGTGCCGAAGCCCGGCACGCTGTTCACCAACAAGACTCTGGCCGCGACCTACGCCCGCATTCTCGGCGAAGCCGAGAGCGGCAGCGGCGGTCGCGACGCCGAGATCGAGCGGGCGCGCAGGGCCTGGTCGCAGGGTTTTGTCGCGGAAGCGATCGACGAATTCTGCCGGACTCAAGAGGTGATGGACGTCAGCGGCTCCCCGCATCGCGGCGTGCTTTCAGCTGACGACATGGCGCGCTGGCAGCCGACCATCGAAGCGCCCCTCACCTACGACTATGGCCGCTACACCGTCTGCAAGGCTGGGGTCTGGAGCCAGGGTCCCGTGACCCTCCAGCAGCTCGCCTTGCTCAAGGGATTTGCGCTCGACGGGCTCGATCCGACCGGGCCTGAGTTCATCCACCTTCAGATCGAATGCGCCAAGCTCGCCTTTGCCGATCGCGAAAAATTCTACGGCGACCCCAAATTCAACGAGGTCCCGGTCGCAACACTGCTGTCGGATGCCTACAACGACGAACGCCGCAAGCTCGTTACCGACAGGGCCTCGCTCGACTTCCGCCCTGGCACGATCGAGGGCTTTGGCGGTGTGGTCAAGCTGCGCCGCGCCGAAGGCCAGCGCGAGGCCGTTGGCGCGCTCGGCGCCGGCGAGCCGACCGTGGGGCGCTTCGGCGAGGTGCGCGGCGACACCGTGCATTTCGACATCATCGACAAGGCCGGCAATATGATCTCCTCGACACCGTCAGGCGGCTGGCTGCAGTCTTCGCCGATCATTCCGGAACTCGGCTTCTGCCTCGGCAGCCGTGCCCAGATGTTCTGGCTGGAGGAGGACCATCCCGCCGCGCTTGCGCCCGGCAAGCGGCCGCGCACGACCCTGTCGCCAACCATGGCGCTGTGCGATGGCGAGCCGTATCTCGCCTGGGGCTCGCCCGGTGGCGATCAGCAGGATCAGTGGATCACGCAATTCTTCCTGCGCCACGTCCATTGCAAGCTCAATCTCCAGGAAGCGATCGATGCGCCGGCCTGGCATTCCGAGCATTTCCCGATCTCGTTCTGGCCGCGCACCGCGCGTCCCGGCGTGCTCGTGGTCGAGAACCGCGTGCCCAAGGCAACGATCGAGAACCTTCGCGAGCGCGGACACCTCGTCGAGGTTGGCCCCGACTGGTCGGAAGGCCGCCTCACCGCGGCCTCACGCGTAGGTCCGCGCCGGCGCGCCGCCGCCAATCCGCGCGGCATGCAGGGCTACGCCGCAGGACGCTAAAGGCAGCACATGACCTGGTCGATCATTGCGCGAGATACTGCCAGCGGCCAGTTCGGCATCGCGGTTGCGACCCGGTTCTTCGCCGTCGGTGCACGCGTGCCGTATATTGCCGCCGGTCTCGGCGCCATCGCGACACAGGCCTTCGTCAATCCCTATTACGGCATCGACGGCGTCAAGCTGCTGCGTGACGGCCTGAATGCACACGACGTGCTCGCCGCCCTGCTCGCAACTGACGAGGGCCGCGAAAGCCGCCAAGTCCATCTCATGGATGCAAGCGGCGAGATCGCCGCGCACACGGGGCGTGACTGCGTCGACTGGTGCGGCCACATCGCCGGCAGCGGCTTCTCGATTGCCGGCAACATGCTCGCAGGCGCCGACGTGCTCGACGAGACGGCAAGGATCTATATCGCCAACGACAGCCGTCCCTTCCCGCGCCGCCTGCTCGCGGCGATGCGCGCGGGCGAGGCCGCCGGCGGCGACAAACGCGGCAAGCAGTCGGCGGCGCTGCTGATCCACGGCGAAGAGGAATGGCCGGCACTGGACATTCGCGCCGACGATCATCCCGATCCGCTCGGCGAGCTCGAACGGCTCGAGCGCATCAGCCACGAGCTCTGGGTTCACTTCCGGCCCTCCATGCCGACGCGGCAGAACCCGTCCGGCAACACCGATCTGAGCGTCATCGACGCAATGCCATGATCGCGATCGGCATCTCCGCAACGCCGATCTTCATCCGCCTGACCCGCGGCCAGGTGCTTGCCGTCAAGGCCGAGGATTATGTCGAGGCTGCGCGCGCGCTCGGCAATCCGCCGTGGCGGATCGCGCTCTCGCATATCCTGCCGAACATCCTGCCCGCGCTGCTGGTGCAGGCGACGCTCTCGATCGCCGCCGCCATCATCGCCGAGGCCGCGCTGTCGTTCCTCGGCCTCGGCCAGCAGCCGCCGGCACCGTCCTGGGGCAGCATGCTCAACGCCGCGCAACGCTTCCTGACGCAGGCGCCGTGGATGGCGATCTGGCCGGGGCTTGCAATCTTCCTCGTGGTGCTGTCGCTGAACCTGCTCGGCGACGGCCTGCGCGACGCCCTCGACCCAAGGCAGCGCTAGAACTAAATCGCGGTCGCTCCCTCCACCTCTCCCCGTCGGGGAGAGGTCGGATTGCGCAGCAATCCGGGTGAGGGGCCGCAGCGTTCAGAAAGACCGTAACCCCTCACCCGGATCGCATCTTTGATGCGATCCGACCTCTCCCTACGGGCGTGGTGAAGACGGTTCAAATCACCACTTCCCTCATCACGCGGCGGCAATCCATCTCGTATTCGAGGTCGACCACCGGCGGCCGGGCGAAATGCCAGGTCAGGCCGGAGCGCAGCGCGCCGCGACGGACCAGCTCGTCGACGAGCGCGTGGTGGAAGTCGTGCACGGAATAGGCCTGGACGCCGGTCGTGTCCGTCCAGCCGAAGCCGAAAGCCGCCATCCGGTTCTCCATCTGCGATGTGGCGGTGAAGCGTACCTTCTCGCGCAACCCTTCCGGGCTGAGGTCGCGGTAGCGCACGGTACGCTCGACATAGGTACCGCCGCCCTCGCGCGCCTCGGCGCCGCCGGCGATCACGAAGGACGGCGCTTTCGAGCGGGTCGGGCGTGTGAAAGAGAACGCATAAAACGACGGCTCGGACGGCGGATCGATCTCGGGACAGACATTGCTGCGCGCCACCGGATTGGTGGTGCCGTCGAAGATGCCCCATTCCGACAGCGTCTTCACGTAGTGCAGGTTGAACGCGCGAAAGCCCTGCTCGCTGAAGGCCGCCGGCGAGCGCAGCTCACAGGCACAGAACGCCGTCAGCGGACGACCCGCCTCTTGGATGAACTTTGCGGCCAGCGCAAATCCTTCCGCAAGCGGCACCAGACGGTCGAAGCGGACGCGCTCGATCTCGTAGCCGTCATCCGCGGCCGCACCCGCTGAATACTGAAATACGGACGGAATGAAGCGGTAATTACCGGCAGAGAACTCGCGCGTCATGACGACTCCTATACAAGTTGCATGCGAATGCCCTTGGCGCCATTGAGCAGGCGCTTCAGGTGGAAGCCGGCCAGGGAATCGTCTGCGTGCATGCCGACCAGCGCGGCGAAGGCTGGCATGGCCGCGACATCGCCGGCCTCCATCTTGGCGAAAGCCTCCGAATACAGCGCCGTTTCCGGCGCTTCGAATTTGGCCTGTGGCAGCGGCTCGAATGCGCGCAACGGCTCGCTGCGTCCGCGCAGCATCAACTCTCCCACGGGGCGGCCCTGAAAGTTCTCAGCCGCCTCGGCCACGCTGGCGCTGACGCAAATGCGGGTGCCCAGATGCTTGTTGGCAGCCTCCAGCCGGGCCGCGATGTTGATGGAGTCCCCGTACGCGGTGTAGTCGAAGAAGCGGTTGCCTCCGAAATTGCCGACCAGCGCCGGGCCGGCGTGAATGCCGATGCGGGTGGCACCAAAGGTGACGCCCATGGCACTCTGGCGCGCGCAAAAATCCTGCGCCCAGGCATCGAGCTCGTGGGCGCAGGCGACCGCACGCGTGGCATAATCCGGTTGATCGCCGGGCGCATTGAATAGCACCTGGATCGCATCGCCGATGATTTTTGCGACCGTCCCCTCATGTGCGAAGACGACCTCGGTCATGCCGCCGACATACTCGTTGAGCAGCCTGCCCAACGCCTCCGGCGGCGCGCTTTCGACCAGCGAGGTGAAGCCCGTGATATCTGTGAAGATGGTGGCGACATCGCGCCACTGCACTTCGATCCCCTCACCCTCGCCGCTGGCTGCCAGACGCTTGGCAAGCTCGGGCGAGAAATGGCGCGATAGTGCGGCATGGGCGCGCTCGGCTTCCATCTGGCGCCGCCGCACCTCGCGCAGCATATCGATATGGCGGATGGTCTTTTCGATCGTGGCTTCCAGATCGGCGAAGTCGATCGGCTTGGTCAGGAAGTCGAACGCACCGCGGTTCATGGCGGTGCGGATGTTGCTCATGTCGCCATAGGCGGAGACGATGATGGTCGACTTCTTGTCTTCGGCCTCCTGGAGCTTCGCAAGCAGCGACAGGCCGTCCATGCGGGGCATGTTGATGTCGGAGACCACCATGTCGACCTGCGGATTCTGCTCGAGCGAGGCCAGCGCCTCGAGGCCGTCGCGGGCGAACATGATGATGATCTGTCCGTCACGGATCTGCCTGCGGAATTTTTGCAGGATCAGCGCCTCGAGATCCGGCTCGTCGTCGACGAAGAGGACGGTCGCGCTCATGCGGCTTGCTCGAGCCTCGTGTCGATCTCCTGCCGCAGCAGTGCGAAGTCGATCGGCTTGGTGAGGAGCCCGACAGCGCCGCGCTCGATCGCCTTCCGCCGCGTCTCGGCGTCGCCATAGGCCGTGATCATGATGACGGGAACGTCCGGATGCGCGGCACGAACCTTTGGCAGCATGTCCAGCCCGCTCATGCCGGGCATGTTGATGTCGGACAGGATCAGGATCAACGAGGGGTCGCGAACCTCGGCGGCGCGCTTGAGCGCATCGGGCGCAGAGGAGGCGAACTCCATCTGGAAGCGGCCTGCGCGCAGCTCGCGCCGGAACTGCTGCCGGAACAACGCCTCGACGTCGGGCTCGTCGTCCACGACCAGGATGTAAACGTTCACGACTTGCCTCCGGAAGTGCTGCCCGCCGCCATCGTGCGCGGCAGGGCGATGATGAATTCGGTGAATACACCGGGCTCGGTGTTCACGTCGATGGTGCCGCCGTGCTGTTTCACCACGATATCATGGCTCATGGACAGCCCGAGTCCCGTCCCCTCCCCGGCCGGCTTGGTGGTGAAGAAGGGATCGAACATCCTCTCCTTCACCGCGGACGGAATCCCCGTGCCGTTGTCGCGGATCCGGATTTCGACCCTGCCGCCGAGGTCCTTGGTTGCCGCGCGCAAGGTGGGCTCGAAGGCGTCTCCAGCGCTCTCCTTGCGTTTGGCGGTGGCATAGAAGCCGTTCGAGATCAGGTTGAGCAAGACGCGCGTGATCTCCTGCGGATAAACGTCGACCATGCCGGCAGCGGGATCGAGCGCGCGCTGGAGCGTGACGTTGAAGGACGGCCGTTCGGCACGCGCACCGTGATAGGCCAGATTGAGACTTTCCTCCACGACCGTGTTGATGTCGACGGCGCGATGCTCGCCGGAGCCTTCGCGCGAATGCAAAAGCATGTTCCTGACGATGGAATCGGCGCGCTTGCCGTGCTGCACGACCTTCTCGAGGTTGCCCTTGAGCATGCCGGTCAGCTCGTCGATCTCCTGCCTCGTCTTGCCGTCGAGGCTCGCCGCTTCGAGCGCCTCGTTGAGCTCGTCGATCAGCTCCGTCGACAGGGCAGAAAAATTATTGACAAAGTTGAGCGGGTTCTTGATCTCGTGGGCGATGCCGGCGGTGAGTTGGCCGAGCGAAGCGAGCTTCTCGGTCTGGACCAGACGGTCCTGGGCGGTGCGCAGATCGTCGAGGGATCGCGACAGTTCTGTCGTGCGTTCCTGAACCGCCTCGAACAATCGGACATTCTCGATCGCGATAAGGGCCTGGTCCGCAAAGGTCGTCGCGAGTTCGATTTGCTTGTTGCTGAAGGGCCGCACCATATGCCGTGTCAGGACGAATACGCCGATCGGTGTCCCCTCTCGAAGCAGGGGGACACCGAGCATCGTACGTACGTTGGACCGCCGTCGCGCGGCCGAGGGAGCATAGTCCGGGTCGGCCTGCACGTCCGGAACATGGACCGTCTTGCCATCGAGCAGCGTGCGCCCGACCACACTCCCGCGCTCCGGTGCGGACGCGAAGGTCCGAAGCTTGCTTTCCTGCTCCGCATCGAGCCCGCAGCTTGCCGCCAAATAGAAAACGCCGTCGCGAGGCCGAAAGATCGTCCCTTCGTCCGCATCGCACAATCGAGCCGCCGATCCGACAAGCGTGTTCAGCACGGTTTGCAGATCGAACGCCGAACGGCTGATGACTTTCAGAACATCGGCGGTCGCCGTCTGTTGCTGCAATGATTCGCTCAATTCCGCGGTTCGCCGTTCGACCTTGTTCTCCAGGTCCGCATAGGATTCCTGCAAGCGCGCACCCATGTCGTTGAACTGGTCGGCGAGCCCTTCGAGCTCGTCGCCGGTCCGGATCGAGATACGCTGCGAGAAGTCGCCGCCGCCGATCCTTTCCGCGCCGCTGCGCAGCGCCTGGATCGGCCCGACCATGCGGCGCGCGAGGAATATCCCCGCAAGCACCGCGAAGAGCGACGCCGCGAACAGCACGATCGCGAGCCGCTGCAGCGAGGCGTAGAGCGATGCATAGGCCTCCTCGACCGGCAGCTCGACGAACATCGTCCAGTGCAGCGGCTCGATCGGGGCCGAAGCGGTCAAGACCTTCTCGCCCTGGATGTTGCGCGCTTCATCGAGCGCATCCGGCATCGTACCGCCGGCGGCTTGCGCGGCGCGCACCTGTGGGAGGCCGGACATGTCGGTATTGCGCAGCACGAGACTGATGTCGGGATGGGCGATCAGGCGGCCTTCCGGATCGACCACATAGGCGTGCCCGTGCTCGCCGACCTTGATCTGGGACACGACGTCCCAGATCAGCTTGAGATTGACTTCGGCAATGCTGACGCCGGCATCCTTGCGCGTGCCGGCCAGCGCCAACGTCATGTAGGGTTCGGACTCCCGGCGGAAATAGACCGGCCCGTAATAGACCTTGTGCGCGACCGCCTCGGTGAACTTCGGATCGTTCGACAGGTCGTTCCCGCTCTCGATCGCATCCATCGCCAGCCGCGAGACCCGCAACCGTTCCTTACCGGTCGAATCCACCTGGGCAAGCTCGGTGATCCCGGGCACCTGCCGCAGCAGCCGCAGCGCATCGAACCGGCGCTGCTCGATCGAGCCCGCCGACCACGGCAGTTGCGTGGTCCAGCCGAGCTGGCTCTCGATCTCCTTGACGAATTGTCCGATCTTGGCCGCAGCCGCCTCGGCCTGCTCATGCTGGACCCGGATCAACGCAGCCTTGTGCTCGCGATAATAGAAGAAGACCTCGAACAAGCCGTTGGCCAGCAGCGCGAGCGCAACGACGGCCACAAACAGCGCAACATATTTGGTGAACAGCCGGGTCCTGATCCCCCGTCCCGCAGCCGCGCCAGAGGCAGCGCTATCCGGAGCCGCGCTCGGCAGCGTGCTGGCTTGCGGGGTGTCGGAATGGAGGGAAAGGCTCATCCCGCAGAACCTAGCAAGAAGACCGCGTCTTGTCTCTCGCAAGCGCGGGAAGGGCCCGACCCCACGGTCGCGGCATCGCGATCGATGGGGGCATAACGAATGAGGGCAGAACGAAAAAGGGCGGCAACGGATTGACCGCTGCCGCCCTCTGTTTCGCTTGCTTGGGGCCTCAGGTCGGCCGAAGGGCGTTGGAGCCGAGGTCGATCTCGTTGACCTGCTTGTTCCGCTCCGAATCGGCCGCCGCACGATGGTCGGTCGCCAGCACCACGTAGACTGCGGGCAGCACGAACAGCGTGAACAACGTGCCGATCGACATACCAGCGACGACGACCAGGCCGATCGAGAAGCGGCTGGCCGCGCCCGCGCCGGTCGCCGTTAGCAGCGGGATCAGGCCCGTCACCATCGCGGCCGTGGTCATCAGGATCGGACGGAGGCGGATGCGGGCCGACATTTCGATGGCCGAGCGGCGGTCGAGCCGCTCGTTGACCTGAAGCTCGTTGGCGAACTCCACCATCAGGATGCCGTGCTTGGTGATGAGACCGACCAGGGTGAGCAGACCGACCTGGGTGTAGATGTTTATGGTCGCGGCACCGAAGAACAGCGGGATCAGCGCGCCGACGATCGCCATCGGCACCGAGATCATGATCACCAGCGGATCGCGCAAGCTCTCGAACTGTGCAGCCAGCACCAGGAAGATGATGACCAGCGCGAAGCCAAAGGTGATCGCGAGCTGGTTGCCTTCCTGAACATATTGCCGGCTGTCCGCCAGATAGGCATGGCTGAAGCCCTGCGGCAGTTTCTTGGCCTCGCCTTCGAGGAAGTCGACTGCAGCGCCGATGGTCACGCCGGGCATCGGCACGGCCGAGAACGTCGCCGAATTGAGCTGGTTGTAGTGCGTCAGCGAGTTCGGGTCGGTCTTGGTCCTGATCGAGACCACCGTCGACAGCGGAAGCTGCTGGCCGGTGTTCGTGGCCACATAATAGCCGCCGAGCGATTCTGGCGAGAGCCGGTCGACGCGCGGCACCTGCGGGATGACCTGGTACGAGCGGCCCTGGAGATTGAAGCGGTTGATATAGTTGCCGCCGAGCAGGACCGCGAGCGTAGAGCCGAGGTTCTGCATGTTGACGCCCAGATCCTGTGCCTTGGTGCGGTCGATCGTGACCTCAACGTTGGGCTGGTTATAGGCGAGGTCGCTGTCGGAGACGATGAACATGCCGCTCTTGCGCGCGGCGTCCTTCAGCTTTTCCATCTGCTCATAGACCGTCTGGAATCCAGCGGTGGAGCTGATCACCATCTGCACCGGCAGGCCGCCCGGTCCGCCCGGCAGCGGCGGCAGGTTGAACGCGAACGCCTGCACCCCCTCGATCTTGGACAGTTCGGCCTGGACCAGCGGCTTCAGCTTGATCGACGAGCGCTTACGCTCGTCCCAGGGCTTGAGCAGCATGCCGGCGATGCCGCCCTGTGGGCCGTTGATGCCGTTGAGCACGAAGCGCAGGTCGGTCTCGGGGAATTTCTGGAATTCCTTGTCGAGCTTGTCGCCGTAGAAATCGACATAGTCGATGTTGGCGTATTTCGGCGCCTTGGTCACCGCGAACACGATGCCTTGATCCTCCTCGGGCGCCAGCTCCTTTGACGTGTGCATGTAGAGGAAGCCGACGAGCCCGAGGATCGTAATCGCGAACAGGCCGGTAACGGCCTTGTAGTCCAGCGAGCGGTCGAGCCTCCGACCATACCAGCGCGTCAATGCGCCGAACACCCTGTTGACGAGCTTGGCGAAGCGGCCCTCCTCGGTGTTCTTCAACAACACCGAGCACATCATCGGCGACAACGTCAGCGCGATCACGCCCGACACGATCACCGAGCCTGCCAGCGTGAAGGCAAATTCGCGGAACAGCGAACCTGTGAGACCACCGAGAAAACCGATCGGCGCATACACCGCCGCAAGCGTGATCGTCATCGAGATGACGGGACCCACGATCTCACGCGCGCCTTGCAGCGACGCCTGAATCGGCGTCTTGCCCTCCTCCAGATGGCGGTGGATGTTCTCCACCACGACGATGGCGTCGTCGACCACCAGGCCGATCGCGAGCACCATCGCCAGCAACGTCAGGAGGTTGAAGCTGAAGCCCAGCGCCAGCATCAGGGTGCAGACGCCGATCATCGACAGGGGGATGGTGACGACGGGAATGATGACCGAGCGGAGCGAGGCCAGGAACAGGAAGATGACCACGATCACGATGATCACGGCTTCGCCCAGCGTCTTCTCCACCTCGTCGATCGAAGATTGAATGAACTTGGTCGAGTCGTAGGCGACCTTCATCTTCATCGACGGCGGCAGGTTGCGTTCGAGCTCGGGGAACAGCGCGCGGACCCCCTTGACCAGCGTCAGCGGATTGCCTTGCGGCGTCGCCTGCACGCCGATGAAGATCGCGTGCTCGCCGTTGAAGGCGACGCTGGCGTTCGTGCTCTGGGCGGCAAGTTCGACGGTGGCGATATCCTCCATTCGCACGAAGCCGCCGTCCTTGGCTTTCACGATCATCTTCTTGAACTGCTCGACGTTGGTCAGATCCGTATTCGTCGAGACGTTGGAAACGATCAGGTAACCCTTGGTCTGGCCTGCCGCAGATTGGAAGTTGTTCGCCGCGATCGCTGCCGCGACGTCGGTGGCCGAGACATTGCGGCCGGCCATCTTCACAGGATCGAGCCAGAGCCGCATCGCAAAGGTCTGGCCACCGAGAATGTCAGCCGACGCGACGCCGTCGACGGTGGAAAGCACCGGCTGCACGACGCGCGTGAGGTAGTCCGAGATCGCCGAGCCCGACAGTTCCTCAGACGAGAAGCCGAGATACATCACAGCCGTGGTCTGGCCGGTGGTCTTGGTGACGATCGGGTCGTTGGATTCTTTGGGAATCAGGTATTTTACCGAGTTCGTCTTCGCCAGCACCTCGGTGAGCGCCTGGTTCGGATCGAAGTTCAGCTTGATATAGACCTGGATTGTCGAGGTGCCGAGCACGGACGACGAGGTGATGTAGTCAACGCCCTCGGCGGACGCGACCGCCTGCTCGATTGGCGTGGTGATGAAGCCCTGGATCAGATCCGCGGACGCGCCGGGATAGACGGTCGTGATGTTGATGACCGTGTTCGACAGCTTCGGATACTGCCGGATCGGCAGCACCGTCGCCGCACGCAAACCGATCAGCAGGATCAGCAGGCTGACAACGACCGACAGGACCGGTCGCTTGATGAAAATATCGGTAAGGGCCATCGCGGCGATCTCGATTTGGATGTCTCAAGAGAAGTGATCCGGCACAAGCCGGATCACCTGAACGTCATGGATCAGTAGCGCGGCGGCTGCGCCGGAATCGGCGGGGCCGGATCAGTCGAGATCGACACCGCCGCGCCCGATTGCAGCTTGAGCTGGCCGACGGCGACGACCTTGTCGCCCGGCTTCACGCCCTTGATGATTTCGACGCGACCGTCGACCCGCTTGCCGGTCTGCACGAAGGTGCGCACCGCAGAGAGGCTGGTCTTGCCGTCCGCTTCCTTCTTCTCGGTGATCACGAACACCGAGTCGCCGTACAGCGTGTAGTCGACGGCCGTCTCGGGAACGGTGATCACGGCCGGCTTGTCCGGCAGCACCACCGTGGTGGTCACGAACATGCCGGGCTTCAGGATCTTCTCCGGATTGGCGATCGTCGCCTGCACGCGGATGTTGCGGGTATCGGCCGAGATCTGCGGCTCGATCGTGGTGATTTTGCCGTCGAAGGTGCGGCCCGGATAGGCGTCGACCTTCAGCCGGACAGTCTGGCCGACCTTGAGGCTGCCGGAGTCCTTTTCCGTCACGGTGAAGTTCGCCCAAAGCTGCGACAGATCGGTCAGCGACACAATCGGGGTACCCGCCGTCAGATATTGGCCGACCTCGACCTTGCGGACGCCGAGCTCGCCGGCGAACGGTGCGCGCACCAGTTTCTGCGAGATCAGCGCCTCGGTCTTGGCAATGCCGGCCTGCGCCTGGTCGTAGGCGGCCTGCGCCTGGTCGACGGTCGCCTGCGGACCGAACTGGCGCGCGGCAAGCTGCTTGGCGCGATCGAGCGACTGCTGCGCCACGGTCGCCTGGGCCTTGTAGTTGGCAAGGTCGCCCTGCTCCGGCGCATCGAATAGCTGCACCAGCGGCGTGCCCGCTTCGACACGCGTACCCGGCTTGAACTTGATCTCGGTGACGCGGCCGTTGACGTCGGCGCTGACATCAACCTGGTGCACGGCAACGAGGCTGCCGACCGCGGTGAGCAGGTTCGGCACCACCTCGGACTTCGCCTCGGCCGCGGTGACCATGGTTGGCGGCGGCTTGTTGTTGGCGAAGAACTGCTTGATCATCTGGCCGCGGAAATAATTGAACCAGACGAGGCCACCAACGAGCGCGGCCAGGAGCGTGCCGACGATGATGAACCAGAGCACCGGCCGGACCGGACGCTTCGGAGCCTTGTTGTCGACCGGTTCGCCCGAAATCTTGTGTTCGGTTACGATGTTCATGTCATGCACTTTCTGGAATCGCCGCCTTGCCGGCGTCCGCGGCCTGATTGCGGCCCAGATGCGAAGCAATTGCGGCGTCGTTAAGTCCGATACCCCTCAGGAGAAACTCACACAGCTGCCGCTCGAGGTCATCAGCCTTGCCGTAAGCGAGGCAAGGCGTGGCCGGCAGCCTGGTCAGCGCTGCCGTCATCACGGTGTGATGCGCAAACCAGAACAGGTTGAGCGGTTCGCCGCTGCTTGGCCGCGCGTCGCCGGCGGCAACGGCACGTTCGAGCGAGGCGACGAAGATCGCCCCGATCAGCGTCTCGATCTTGGCATATAACAAACGGGCGAATTCGCCATCATCCAAATGGCTCGTGGCCATCAGTCGCAGGCGCTGGGCCTCCTCCTGATCGGGACCGTCAGCGATGTGCAGGAAATGCTGGACCATGCCGCGGATCACTTCGACCAGCGTGGCGGTCGAAGGCTCCCGTTCGAGAAGCTCGGTGAGCGCCGGGTCCGCCTCGCACTCGTCGCTGAGGATTTCGGCATAGAGCGCCGCCTTGGACGGAAAATGCTTGAACAGCAGTGCCTCGGAAATGGCAGCGGCAGCCGCCACGCTCTTCGTCGTGGTGCCGGTATAGCCGTGTCGGGCAAAGCAGCGCTTTGCGGCACCGAGGATCAATTGACGCCTCAGGTCGCTCGTCATACGCAATGAGCTCATGGTAGTGAGTAAGCACTCACCCACGCAAAAGTCAAGCACTATGTTGCATCGCAACCTAAGTGGGTTGTAAATTCAGTAGAAACGAGCTCCGCCCGCACGGGTTGCGTGCAGGACATGGGCGCCGCAGGATGGACAGGCCCAACCTAGATCGGCTGGAAGCCGAGGTCGCCGCGAATCCGGTTGAGGATGTAGGTCCCGTCCCGGCTTGGCAGGATCCGCTCCAGGCTGGCGCTGTCGATCTTCACATTGGCAAAGCGCGGCCCGCCCGAGACGTCATGGATAGCTTTGGCAAAGGCCTCGACTTCGGCCATGGTGGTGATGGCCCGGCTGTCCTTGATGCCGCAGGCCTTGGCGACACCGACGAGATCGGCGGCGGCCGAGGTGTGACTGGTCTGGCCGCCGGTCTCGCCATAGGCCTCATTATCGAGCACTGCGATCGAGAGGTTGGACGGTTTCTGCAGGCCGATGGTGGCAAGGCTGCCCATGCCCATCAGCATCTCGCCGTCGCCGGTGATGACCAAGACCGGCAGCTTCGGCTGCGCCAGCGCGAGGCCGAGTCCGATCATCGCGGCGCCGCCCATGCCGCCCCAGAGGTAGAAGTTGCGGGCATGGTCGCCGGCCGCGCACATGTCGTTGGTCGAGGCACCGAGGCCGCCGATCGCAACGACGTCCTTGCGGTTCACGAGCAGTGTGGAGACCACCTGCCGGCGGTCGAGGAGATTGGCCTTGCTCATTTGGTGAAAACCTTGGCGCCGATCAGGCGCTGCGACAGAAGGACGGCGGTGGGCGTCAGCGCGTTGTAGGCTTGGCCCGCGGCCGCCTCCAACACGGCCGGCACCTCGGCCGCGTTCGAAGCGCGCAGCACCTTGACGCCGGAGAGCTCGAACACGCCCTGCGTGGTCGATCCCATCGGCACCTGCCACGGATTGAACTCGCCCCACTCGCCGCGCATGGTCACGAGCGTGAGGAAGGGAAAGCGCAGGATCGGGATCAGCGACAGCATGTTGATGCAATTGCCGACGCCGCTGGACTGCATCAGCAGCACGCCGCGCTGCCCGCCCGCCCAGGCGCCGGCGAGGAGCGCCACGCCCTCTTCCTCCGTCGTGAGCGGAATGCCGCGCATGGTGGAGGAGCCCAGCACGCGCTGGATCAGCTTCGAATGGCCGGCGTCGGGCACATACGGCACCTGCCGGACCTCGAAGCGCTGCAGTGTCGCGAAGATATCATCGGGCCAATTCGGGGCCGTGTCGGGAGCGTCAGCGCGCGCGTGCATTTTCCTGTCCGGTCGGCTAGCAGTGTCCGACGACTGTAGACGCATGCACGCGTCGACCAGAACAAGAAAAATGGCATATCGGCTTTAACCGGCGAGTATAACGGGATGAACGCAGATGCGAAGGAGCTGGCGGCAAGCTTCGACCTCGAGAAGCTGACGCCTGAGTTCTACGACAACCCCTATCCGACCTACCGTGCACTGCGGGAGAACGAACCGGTCAAGCGCCTGCCGAACGGCACCGTGTTCCTGACCCGCTATGACGACCTTGTCACGACCTACAAGAACACCAGATCGTTCAGCTCGGACAAGAAGCGCGAGTTCGCGCCGAAATACGGCGACACGCCGCTCTACGAACATCACACCACGAGCCTCGTGTTCAACGATCCGCCCGCGCATACCCGCGTGCGCCGCCTGATCATGGGCGCGCTGTCGCCGCGTGCGATTGCGGGAATGGAGCCTGACATCATAAAGCTGGTCGACGGCCTGCTCTGTGCCATCGCCGCCAAGGGGAGGTGCGAGTTGATCGAGGATTTCGCCGCCTCCATTCCGATCGAGGTGATCGGCAACCTGCTCGACGTGCCTCACGAGGAACGCGGGCCGCTCCGCGACTGGTCGCTGGCGATCCTGGGCGCACTCGAGCCCGTGGTGTCGCCTGAGGCCGCTGCGCGCGGCAACGCGGCTGTGAAGGATTTCCTCGCCTATCTCGAAACGCTGGTTGCACGCCGCCGCCAAAAGCCGGGCAATCCCGAGCGCGACGTGCTGACGCGCTTGATCCAGGGTGAGGAGAGCGGCGAGCGGCTGACCGAGAAGGAGCTGCTGCATAATTGCATCTTCCTGCTCAATGCCGGGCATGAGACCACGACCAACCTGATCGGCAACGGCCTCGTGGCCCTCGATCGTCATCCGGACCAGAAGCAACGCCTGATCGGCAATCCCGACCTCATCAAGACAGCCGTCGAGGAGATGCTGCGCTACGAGAGCTCCAATCAGCTCGGCAACCGTATGACAACGGAGAAGGTCGAGCTCGGCGGAGTCGTGCTCGATGCCGGCACGTCAGTGACGCTGTGCATTGGCGCGGCCAACCGCGATCCCGTGCAGTTTCCCGACCCCGAACGCTTCGACATCGCGCGCACGCCGAACCGGCATCTCGCCTTCGCCACCGGCGCGCATCAATGCGCCGGCATGGCGCTGGCGCGGCTCGAAGGCGCGATTGCGATCTCGCGCTTCCTGGCGCGCTTCCCGAACTATGCCGTGAGCGGCCAGCCGGTGCGGGGCGGACGAGTGCGGTTTCGGGGCTTTTTGAGCGTGCCCTGCGCGATCGGCTGAGGGCTCGAAAACAAAAACTGCGAAAACAACCCCATGCACAGTAGAGAACCCTCTGACATTACTGGCAAATCAGGTCGGGCTACACCACCATCAGACGCATGAAGGCTTCCAAGGCGGCAAGTTGATACCCAGATCAATCTGTGGGCCGCCGGTGCAGTCGTTGACGCCGTGCACGGCCATGGAGTGACGACAAATGAGCTCGTCGGTCATTGATTTCATCGCAACCGAAGCGCGCTTTGGGGCCCATAATTACGCGCCGATCGGGGTCGTCCTGTCCCGCGGCGAAGGTGTCTGGGTCTGGGATACCCAAGGCAACCGTTACCTCGATTGCCTCTCGGCCTATTCTGCGGTCAGCCAAGGCCACTGCCACCCCAAGATCCTGGCGGCAATGGTCGAACAGGCACACAAACTGACGCTCACCTCGCGCGCCTTCCACAACGATCAGCTCGCCTTGTTCTACGAGGAGATCGCGGCGCTCACCGGCTCCCACAAGGTGCTGCCGATGAACAGCGGCGCCGAGGCGGTCGAAAGCGCGATCAAGTCGGTCCGCAAATGGGGCTATGAGGTGAAGGGCGTGCCGGACGGCCAGGCCGAGATCATCGTCTGCGCCAACAATTTCCACGGACGCACGCTTGGCATCGTCGGCTTTTCAACCGATCCCGAGACACGCACACATTTCGGGCCGTTCGCGCCGGGCTTCAAGATCATCCCGTTCGGCGACGCCGCGGCGCTGGAAGAGGCAATCACGCCAAACACCGTCGCCTTTCTGGTCGAGCCGATCCAGGGCGAAGCCGGCGTAGTCATTCCTCCAGCCGGCTATTTCACGAAGGTGCGCCAGCTCTGCACCGCCAACGACGTGATGCTGGTGCTCGACGAGATCCAGACCGGGCTCGGCCGCACCGGCAAGCTGCTCGCCGAACAGCACGAGGGGATCGAGGCGGACGTGACGCTGCTCGGCAAGGCCCTGTCCGGCGGCTTCTATCCGGTGTCGGCCGTGCTCTCGAACAACGACGTGCTCGGGACATTGCGACCCGGACAGCATGGTTCGACCTTCGGCGGCAATCCCCTTGCCTGCGCGGTGGCGCGCGCGGCGATGCGCGTGCTGGTCGAGGAAGGCATGATCGAGAACGCGGCCAGCCAGGGCGCGCGCTTTCTGGCAGGTTTGAAGGACATTCGCGCCAATACGATCCGCGAGGTGCGCGGACGCGGCTTGATGCTGGCGGTCGAGCTGCATCCCGAGGCCGGGGGCGCACGCCGCTACTGCGAGGCGCTTCAGGCCAAGGGCATTCTCGCCAAGGACACCCATGAGCATACGATCCGCATCGCCCCGCCGCTGGTGATCACCAGCGATCAGGTCGACTGGGCGCTGGAGCGGCTCGCAATCACCCTGACGCAGGATTTCTCGTGAGGCTGCCTGCGTCGGAAAATCGCAATCCCGGCCGCGGCCAACAACGAACGATTCCGCCAGCCGTGCGTTGAACGTGGTGGGCAATTACGAGCTGGGAGCTACAGTCATGCTTCCGCGTGGCGTTTGCCTTACGGCTGTTTTAGTTGGCATCTCGATGCTGGCGGCGGGCGTCGGCGCGTTCGCCCAAGGACCCGGCCACGGACACGGAAGGGGCGGACCGCCCGGTCCAGCCGCAGCTCCGGCAGCTCGGCCAGCAGCACCACCGGCCATGGCCCGTCCCGCCGCGCCGGCATTCCATCCCCCGGCCATGGCGCCACATCCGGCGCCGCACATCGCCTCACCCCCACCGCGTCCAACCCCACATTTCGCTGCGCCGCCACCGCGCCCGACCCCGCATTTCGCTGCACCGCCGCGGGCAGCCCCGCACGTGGCGGCGCCTCGGCGCGAATTTCATCGGGCCCCGGCAGCGCCGCAACGTCCGGCGATGGCACCGCGGCCGACGCCGCATATCGCCGCTCCCTCGCGCCCAAGTGCACCCCACGGCGTGAGCGAGCGAGCGGGACCGCCGCGCGAGATGCTTTCGCGCCAATCCGCGGAACGGCGAGGCCGCATCGACCGCTTGCAGCAGCGCGTGCAGCAATTGAAATCGCAGAAGCCGGAAGGCGCAAGGGCGCAACGCGAGCAGCAGAGGATGCTGCAGTCGCAGAGCCGGCTGCTCGAGCGCGAGCAGCGTGTCCAACAGCGCTCGCAGCAAGTGGAGCAGCGGCGGCGCGAGATGCTGTCGCGCCAGACGACGGAGCGTCAGGCCCGCATCGAACGCCTCCAGCAGCGCGTGCAGCAATTGCAGTCGCAGAAGCCGGAAGGCCTGCGGGCGCAACGCGCGCAGGAGCGGATGCTGCAGACGCAGAACCGGCTGCTGCAGCGCGAACAGCGCTTGCAGCAAAGTGATCAGGCGCGCCTGCAGCGGTTAGGACCTGAGCCGACGACAGTTGGGCGAGCCGCCACTGCCGCCGCTGTGCACGCCGCCGAGCGCGGGCGGTTTGCGGAGCGGTTCCGTGAGCGGGCCACGCCGCTGACCCAAGCGGCCCTCGTGACCCGCGAGAGCGGCTGGGCTCCCCGGCAGGCCTGGCGTCACCGCCATCCCGCGGCGTTCGTGGCCTGGCTCGGGCCGGTGTTCTGGCCATACGCTTACTCCGACATTTTCGACTACACGTTCTGGCCCTATGCCTACGAACCCGGTTATTGGGCGTACGCCTATGACGACTTCGTCGACACCGTGTTCTGGGGCGGCGGCGGACCCTATTCCGCCTATGCCAGCACCAACCCGTATGAATATCCCCAAGCCGGCGGCGGCCGCGGGCGTCCGCGCGCCAGCGTGAGCCGGCAGACTCTACAGCAATTGTGCGGCACACCCGACAAAGGCGTGACAGCCTGGCCGCTTGCCGATATCGCGAAAGCCGTGCAGCCGACGCCGGAGCAACGCGCCCTGCTCGACGATTTGAAGACCGCGGCGGCCGACGCTGCCGCTGTATTCAAGGATTCCTGCGTGGACACTTATGCGCTGACGCCGCCTGGCCGCTTGCGGGCGATGATGAACCGCATCAGCGCGACGCTTGAGGCCGTCAAGATCGTGCGACCGGCACTGGAGAAGTTCTACAACTCGCTCAGTGACGAACAGCAGGCCCGCTTCAACGCGCTCGGCCCAAATGTCGGCGACCGCTCGTCACAGCAGCAGCAAGCCAATGCCGGGGGCTGCGGCGATCCGAAGTCCGGCCTCACGCAGTTGCCGATCCAGAGGATCGAGGCCGTACTCCACCCCGCAGGCAAGCAGAAGGACGCGCTCGACCGCCTCGCCGACGCGACGGCGAAGGGCGTTCAGGACCTGCAGGCGGCCTGTCCGAACGACGTGCCGCTGACGCCGGTCGGACGGCTGGAGGCGATGCAGAACCGGCTCGAGGCCATGCTGACGGCCGCCAAGCTGGTCGAACCTGCGCTGGACGAGTTTTACGCCACGCTGAGCAGCGAACAGAAGGCGCGCTTCAACACGCTGCAACAGGTCGCGGGCCCGTGAGGGCGGCGCGCGCGCGGACTATACCACCGTCTTATGCCGCGCGATGCAGGTGCGGAGCACCTCGTCCATCGGCTTGCCCCACCAGTCGTCGGAGAAGATTTCGATCTCCAAATAGCCGGCAAAGCCCTGCGCTTCGACCGCCTGACGCACTGATTTGATGTCGATCACGCCGTCGCCCATCATGCCGCGGTCGTTGAGGATGTCCCTGGTCGGCACCAGCCAGTCGCAGACGTGAAAGGCCAGCAGGCGGTCCTGGCCGGCGCGCGCGATCTGCCCCATCAGCTCCGGATCCCACCAGATGTGATAGACGTCGAGCGCGACGCCGAGCATCCCGCTGCGATCAGGGTCGAGCCGGTCACAGATATCGAGCGCCTGCTTTGTCGTGTTCACGCAGGCGCGGTCGGCCGCGTAGGCCGGATGCAAGGGCTCGATCGCCAGCGGCAGCTTGGCCTGCCTGGCATAGTCGAGCATCTCGGCGAGCGATTCCTCGACCTGCCCGCGCGCCGCCGCGATATCCTTCGACGCCTCGCTGCCCAGCCGCGAATATTGCGGCAGACCGCCGACGACGAGGACGATGCAGGATGCGCCCAGCGCCTTGGCTTCATCGATGCAGCGCTTGTTGTCGTCGCGCACCTCGCCTCGGCGCGCGGCGTCGGAGGTGAACATGCCGCCTCGACAGTAGCCTGACAGATCGAGGCCGGCCTCGCGCACCGCGCGTGCGGCGCGCTCAAGTCCGACGGTTGCGACCTGGTCGCGCCAGGGATCGATGGCGCGGATGCCATGCCTTGCGCAGGCATCGATGATCTCGACGAGATCACCCTGCTTGCGGACGGTCGCTGTATTGAGCGACAGCCAGCGATGGTCGGACGAAAAATCGCGCATCAGGCATCCAGTCCGTGCGAGGCCAGCACGGTCTTCATCCGCCGTGTCGCCAGTTCCGGATTGGCGAGCAGGCCGGCCTGATCGGCGAGCCGAAACAGCTCGGCCAGATGCAGCATCGAACGCGCGCTCTCCTGGCCGCCGACCATGGTGAAATGGTCCTGGTGGCCGTTGAGAAACGCCATGAACACCACGCCGGTCTTGTAGAAGCGCGTCGGCGCTTTGAAGATGTGGCGCGATAGCGGCACCGTCGGGCCCAGCACGTCGTGGAAGCCGGCCTCGTCGCCCGCCGCCAGCCGCGACAGCGCGTAGGACGCCGCCGGCGCGATCGCATCAAAGATGCCGAGCAACGCGTGCGAAAAACCCTGCCCATCGCCGGCGATAAGCTCGGCATAGTTGAAGTCGTCGCCGGTGTACATCTTGATACGCTTGTCCAGGCGCCTGCGCATGTCGATCTCGCGCTGCTTGTCGAGCAGCGAGACCTTGACGCCGTCGACCTTGGCGACGTTGGCATTGATGATAGCCACAGCCGTGTCCATCGCCCGGTCGAGATCCTTGGTGCCCCAATATCCCGTCAACGCCGGATCGAACATGTCGCCGAGCCAGTGGATGATCACGGGCTCGCGAACCTGCGACAGCACGCGATCGTAGACCTTGGCGTAGTCCTCGGCGTTGCGGCCGAGCTTCGCCAGCGCGCGCGACGCCATCAGGATGATCCGGCCGCCGACCTTCTCGACCGCCGAGATCTGCTCCTCGTAGGCGCGGATCACGTCGTCGAGGCTCTTGGCATCCTCGACCGCGAGATGATCGGTACCCGCGCCGGAGAACACCAGCGCGTTACGCCGCTTGGCGGCAGACACCGAACGCGTGATCAGCTCCAGCGAGGTGGGCCAGTCCAGCCCCATGCCGCGCTGCGCGGTGTCCATCGCCTCCGCGACGCCGAGGCCGAGGTCCCAGACGTGCTCGCGGAAGGCAATGGTCTTGTCCCAGTCGACGGAGACAGACAGCCAGGGATCGTTGTCCGCGAACGGATCGGCGACGGTATGAACGGCCGAGAACGCGATGCGGTTAAGCGGTCCCTCGAGCTTTGCCGGGAACGTCCGCGACGCCGCGAGCCGGTAGGTCTCGATCGAGCGATCGGCCTTCGGCAGCTTGAGCGACAATGACGACATTGAAGGAGCAGGCTTGGGCTGGACGGGCTTGTTCATGTGTCCCTCCTCAGGCCTCGATCGGGGCGACGTCGATCCAGCGCCGTTCCTTCCAGCTCTTCAACGCGCATTCGGCAAGTTGGACGCCCTTGGCGCCTTCGAGCAGGGTGAACTTGTAGGGCGCATCCTCGTAGACGTGGCGGATGAACATCTCCCACTGTTCCTTAAACCCGTTGTCGTAGCTGACGTTATCAGGCAGCTTCTGCCAGTCGCCGTAGAAATCGTGCAGCCGCTTCTCGTCGGGATTCCAGACCGGGCGTGGCGTCGCCTGCCGTGCCTGGATCATGCAGTCCGAAAGACCGGCGACCGCCGAGCCGTGGGTACCGTCGACCTGGAAGGTGACGAGGTCGTCGCGATAGACGCGCGTCACCCAGGACATGTTGATGTGGGCGATGACGCCGCCCTCGAGCTGGAACGTCGCATAGGCGGAATCATCGGCGGTCGCCTTGTACTTCTTGCCCTGCTCGTCGAAACGCTCGGGGATGTCGGTATTGCCGATGCAGACCACGCTCTGGACGTTACCGAAGAGGTTGTCGAGCACGTAGCGCCAGTGGCAGACCATGTCCAGGATGATGCCGCCACCGTCCTCGTCGCGGTAATTCCAGGACGGCCTCTGCGCCTCCTGCCAGCCGCCCTCGAACACCCAATAGCCGAACTCGCCGCGCACCGAGAGGATGCGCCCGAAGAAGCCGGAGTCGCGTAGGAAGGCGATCTTCTTCAGGCCGGGCAGGAACAGCTTGTCCTGCACGGTGCCGTGCTTGACGCCCTTTGCGTTCGCAAGCCGGACGACCTCGACGGCTTCTTCAAAGTTCGTCGCAATCGGCTTCTCGCAATAGACGTGCTTGCCGGCATTGATGGCCTGGGTCAGCAGGCCTGGCCGCGCCTGCGTGGTCGCAGCGTCGAAGAACATAGTGTCGTTCTTGTCGGCGAGCGCGGCATCGAGATCCGTGGTCCAGCGGGCGATGTCATAGCGCTTGGCGAGGGCTTCGACCCTCTCGGCGCTGCGGCCGACCAGGATCGGATCGGGCATGACGCGGTCGCCGTTCTTCAAGCGGACGCCGCCCTGGTCGCGGATCGCGACGATCGAGCGGACCAGATGCTGGTTGAGCCCCATGCGGCCGGTGACGCCGTTCATGATGAGGCCGAGGCGTTGGGTGGTCATACCGATTGCTCCCTAAGTGATTTCGGCTGTTCGAGCGGAGCCAGCGCCGACCAGTCCGGATGGACCGACGTCGCAAAGCCTGCTCGGTTGAGCGATCCCGTCAAGAGATCGCCGTTGTGAATGTTGAGCCGGATGCCCTGCCCGGCATCGGCGTAAAGATCGGGATGCGCGGCCGCGAAGGCCTGTGCTTCCGCAGCCGGCGCTTCGCCAAAACCGTCGACATAGTGGTGGCCGTTGCGCTCGGCATGGGTGACGCCGATCAGGGCACCGAGCGCGAGATCCTGCTGCACAGCAAGGCCCGCCTGACAGGTGAGGTCCTCGCCGGTTACGAAGAACCTTTCGCCGCTCGCGCTCCACTTCGCCGCGCGCGTCGCGTTGACGATGGATTTGTAGAGGCCCTTGCAGGATTTGGAAGAGATACCGTGATAGCCGAGCGCCCGCGCCGTGGGAAAGGCGTGGTAGGACTCATCGGCCTCATCGATGATGAAGCCGCGCACGGCCAATGATCCCAGCGGCGACTGTCTGGTGGTGTCGCGCGGCATGGGCTGTTCGACATAGAGCAGCCGCGTCGCAATTGGCTGCAACGCGGGATCGTGATCGAGCCGCTCCATCAGCGCATGCAGCGCCGTGAGATCGGCGTACTGCTCGTTTGCGTCCAGCGTCACCTTGTAGCTGCGCCCCAGCGTATTGAATGCCTTGCCGATGCGGGCCAGCCGCACCGCATCGGCCTCCGGATCGCCGGACAGCTTCAGCTTGAAATAACTGGCACCGGCATTCTCATGCGCGTCGCCGACCCCGCCCTGACCTTCGACGATGTCGTCGAGGCCGACGGTATGCCTGATGGCAACACGGGCCAGCGGCTTGCGGCCAGCAAGAAACGTGGTGATGTCCGTGTCCTTCAGGTCAGGCGAAAGCCGCGCATCGATGCCGGCGATGTTGCCTTCCATCCCGTCGAAGAAGCTGGTCTCAACGCCACGCAGCAGCGCATCGAGGATCGCCTTGTCGATTTCCGCTGGCCCATAGGCCGCGGCAAGCGCCGGAATATCCTTCTTCGCACACGTAGCGACCTGGGCACCGATGCACGAAGCATGCAGATCGAACGCCGTCAGAAATCCGGTCCGCGCGAGATAAAGCCCGCGCGCGATCTGAAGCGAACGGCGCAAGCCATCGACCGTCTGCGCCGGCGACAGTTCCGGCCGCTTGTCGAACCATTTCGGCACCAGCAGCTCGGCGCTGGCGCCGACCGAGCTTCTCTGACCCTCGACTTCGATCTCGACCCGGACAAAGAGCTGCGGCGTCGCGTTGATCGTGATCGCGCCGAAACGGAACGGCCGCGCGAAATGCACGGGACGTTCGAAGAAGGCGATGTCTCGCAGCTTCAGGCGGGGGGACATGGTGCCACCCGGTTCCCCAAATCTGGCCGCGGGGACGGTGCACCTCTCCCGCTTGCGGGAGAGGTCGTCGCGCGAAGCGCGGCGGGTGAGGGCTCTATCCTCTTGGAGAGTCTTGCCAGCGGAGACACCCTCTCCCCAGCCCTCCCCCGCAGGCGGGGGAGGGAGCGCACCGTCCATGTGGTGGCTCCAGAGAACATCGCTCGCACCCTAGTCCAACGCCCCTTGCGAGAAGAAATGCTTGCGGATGCGTTGTACGAGCTCGGTGAAAACGGGGTCAGCCATCACGTCGAGCGAACGGGGGCGCGGCAGCGGCACGTCG
Source organism: Bradyrhizobium diazoefficiens (assembly GCF_016616425.1). Classification (NCBI taxonomy): domain Bacteria; kingdom Pseudomonadati; phylum Pseudomonadota; class Alphaproteobacteria; order Hyphomicrobiales; family Nitrobacteraceae; genus Bradyrhizobium; species Bradyrhizobium diazoefficiens. Next base: position 2,901,481 of record NZ_CP067101.1, on the reverse strand, counting down.
TAGATCGCGGCGACCGCACCGGGGCGCTCGGTCATCACCAGCACGCGGTCGGCGAGGAACACCGCCTCGGGAATCGAATGCGTGATCAACAGCACCGTCTTCTTCGTCTCGCGCTGGATCCGCATCAGCTCGACATTCATGCGCTCGCGCGTCAGTGCGTCGAGCGCACCGAACGGCTCGTCCATCAGCATGATCTTGGGATCGTGCACCAGCGCGCGGCAGATCGATGCGCGCTGCTGCATGCCGCCGGAGAGCTGCCAGGGCAGCTTCTTCTCGAAGCCTTCGAGCCCGACCAGCTTCAGCAGTGCCTTGGCGCGATCGAGATATTTTTGCCGCGGCAGCCGCTTCATGTCGATCGGCAGCATCACGTTGGCGAGGATGTTGCGCCACGGCAGCAGCAGCGCGTTCTGGAACACGATGCCGACATTGCCGTGCGGCGTCGTCACCTTCTCACCCTCGACCAGGATTTCGCCTGATGTCGGCGGCAATAGGCCGGAGATCAGCTTGAGCAGCGTCGACTTGCCGCAGCCGCTTGGGCCGACCACGACGAAGAACTCGCCGTCATTGATGTGGAAATCGAGCGGACGCAGCGACGGCACATCGCCATCGCGGGTCCGGTAGGTCTTCGACACGCCGGACAGCTTGATGCCCGACGCATCGCCGGCCCGGTCGCTCACCAGTCTCAGATGCGCGGCCGGCTGCATGTCGATTGGTTTGGTCGCAGGGTTCATCACAGCTCTCTCCCCCGTCGTCCCGGCGTTCGCAAGGACGACGGCGAGTGTTTGTGTCTCACGAGCCGCTCTTCGGCAGGTAGTCTTTGGTGTAGAAAGCCTTCGGGTTCTCCTTGGCCTTGGCATCGAGCCCGCCATATTCGACCAGCAGGTTGACCGTGTCGGTCATGTTCTGGTCAGTGACCTGGAACGGCCTCTTGCCCTTGGTCTCTGCGGTCCGATAGAGCGGAATGGTCAGCTCAAAGCCCTGCGTCAGCGTGTCGATCTTGCCGCCCTTGGGGTTGGCATCGAGGATCGCCTGCGCCGCCGCCTTCGGCTCCTTCTCGGCGGCTTCCACCGCCTTGGTCGTCGCCGACATGAAGCGGCGGACGAGATCGGCATGGGCCTTCACATAATCGGTGTTGGCGATGATACCTGACGAGACCATGTTGATGCCGTAATCGGCGAACTTGATCGGGTAGACGTCCTTGCCGGTGGCGTCCTTGATCTTCATCGACTGATCCATGACGTAGCCGAGCAAGAGATCAGCCTGGCCGTTGATGACGGCGTTGAGCTTGGTCTGGCCGTCGCCGGCAACGGTCTTGAAGTCGCTCTCCTTCAGGCCGGTCTTCTTCAGGAACAGCGGCCAGATCTGGGTCATGGAGTCGGCCGGCGTGATCGCCACGGTCTTGCCCTTGATGTCCTCGGGCTTCCTGATGTTCTTGTCGACGAAGCCCATGGCGGACATCGGTGAGGTCTGGAGCAGCACCCCGGTCGCGACCACAGGCGCGCCCTTGATCGCGGCGCGCATCATGGTGGGAACGTCGACATAGCCGAAGTCCGCAGTCTTGGCGGCGACGGCCTGCGTGGTCGCGGCCGAGCCGCGGCCTTCCTGGATCTCAAGGTCGATGCCCTCGGCAGCGTAGATGCCCTTGGCCTTGCCGTAATAGAACGGCGCGTGCTCGCCGTAGACGTACCAGTTCAGCATCAGCACGACCTTGTCGGCTGCCTGCGCCGGCATGGCCGCGAAGGTCATCAGCACCGCCGAGACAGCCCCTATCCATCGCTTCATCGTCACTCTCCCTTTGCCATTATTGTCCGGCCGTCGCTGGCCGTTCGTTGCTGTAGTCAAGAAACGAAAATCACGTCCTCGCGCTGGCTGACATGCCAGGGAATGACCAGCTTCTCGATCCGGTCGACGATCCAGAACAGGATCACGCCGAGCAGCGCGAGGATCACCAGCGCTGCGAACATCGTCGGCAGGTCGAAGGTGCCGATGGAGCGCTGCATCACATAGCCGATGCCGGAATTTGAGCCGACGAACTCGCCGACGACGGCACCGACCACGGCGAGCGTCACGGAAACTTTCAGGCCGGAGAAGATCGCCGGCAGCGCATGGGGAAGGTTCACCGCGCGGAACACCTGAAAGCGGCTGCCCTGCATGGCGCGGGCGAGATCGACCATGTCAGGGTCGACCGATTTGAAGCCTTGCACGGCGGAGACCACGACCGGGAAGAAGCCGAGCAGGAACGCCGAAATCACCTTCGGAATGATGCCGAAGCCGAACCAGACCACGAACAGCGGCGCGATCGCGATCTTCGGCACGGATTGCGAGAACACCAGCAACGGATAGACATAGCTCTCCACGGTCTTCGAGCCCGCAATCAGCATCGCGACAGGAATGCCGAACAGCGCCGACAGCAGGAAGCCGCAGACCGTCGCATAGGTCGTCGGCCATGATTGGCGCAGCAGTTCCGGCCACTCTGTGCGCAGCACCGCGACAACGTCGGCCGGCGCCGGGATCTGATAGGCGGGAATCCTGAACAGCCGGATCGAAAGATCCCAGGCGACGACGATGAAGACCAGGAACAAGAACGGCCGAATCCAGGCCGCATTCAGCATCTTGGACACCGCACTCTGCGGCTTCAATTCAGCCACGTCTCACTCCCGGTCGCCTTCTTCATTCGGGCGAGAAATTAACCCGTTGGATAAATACTGTCCAGAGCTTTCCCTGTGACGTTTTGTGCCCGGCGGTTCCGGGGGCATCGGCGGGAAATGTCCGGTGGCAGAACTGTCGCGCTTCGTCCTCGATGTCATTCCCCGCGAAGGCGGGCAATCCAGTACGCCGCAGCTTCTCCGTATCCCACTGGCGACTCTGGAACTGGATCGCCCGATCAAGCCAGGCGATGACAGCGGAGAGTTGGCTACGCCGTCTGCACCACCGTGGCGCGCGACTTCGGCGCCTTGGCGACCTCGAACAGCGCGGCGGATTGCCCCGTCAATGCCGCCAGCACGAGGCCGACCATGTGGGCGAGGCGCTCGTCCTTGGCGTCCCTGGCGAGCAGGTCCCGGCCGAAGATCACGCTGAGCGTCGCCGAGTTGGAGAGATAGAAGAAACTGAGCGCCGCGATCGAGATGTAGAGCTGCACCGGATCGACCGCGACCTGGAAGTCGCCGGACGCGACGCCGCGCCGGACCACGGTGCCGATCATCTCGACGAACGGCGAGTGCATCGACTTGACCTTGGTCGAGCGCTTCAAATGCTTGGCGCGCGCGAGGTTCTCGGTCTGCAGCAGCGACAGGAATTCCGGGTTGCGCAGGAAGTAATTCCAGGTGAACTCGATCAGGCGCCGGATCGCCTCCGGCGGATCGAGATGTTCGAGATCAAGCCCCCGCTCCTCGCTGCGGATCTTGTCATAGGCGCCTTCGAGCACCGCAAGATAAAGCTCGTCCTTGTTGCCGACATGGTAGTAGAGCATGCGCTTGTTGGCGCCGGCCTTGGCCGCGATGCGGTCGACGCGCGCACCGGCGAGGCCATGGGCGGAGAACTCCTGCTTGGCGGCTTCGAGAATGCGCAGCCGCATCCCCTCGGGGTCGCGCTGCCATTTCAGAGTTCGCTTTGCTTTCGCCAAACCGGTGCTCGCTGGGTGCTGAGTATACGCATGTAACACGCGGGTACGCGTTTGAGAACGATCTCGTGCCCCGGACGCAGCGCAGCGCTTCTTCAGCGGTGCGCTGCAGAGCCGGGGCCCATATCGCGCAGTGACTGTGTGGCTCTGGGTCCCGGCTCTGCGCAGCAGCGCTACGCGCCGCAGCGCGTCCGGGACACGACACCACCTGTTGCCTCAATCCACCGGCTTCGGCGAGCGCTCCAGCAGCACCGTCTGGACACCGCAGGTGCCGTTCCGCACCGTCATAATCCGCGTGCCCGGCTTGCGGCCATTGCGGACCTCGGTGACGTCGAGGCCCGCAGCGATCAGGCGGGCGCGCGTGGCGTCGATGTCCGCGACCCGCCAGCTCAGGCCCCAGAGCCGGTCATGCGCGAGGTCACCGCCGGCGACGGGCCGGCGGACCAGCTCGACGATGAGGTCGCCGCAGCGAAAGAACATCAGCTGGCCCCAATCCTGGTGCGAGCGGTCCAGCGCCAGGTCGAGGCCGAGCCGCGCGCCATAGAGCGCGGCGGCGCGCTCGGAATCCTCGGTGGTGACCACGACATGGTCGAGCGCATCGATCGGCGCGATCTCGGTCGCCGCCGATTTCGGACGCTCGTCGGCCAGTTCGAGGAAGAACATGCGCACGCCGCGCGTGAGCTCCGTGGCAGCGCGCGTGCGCTTCCAGTGCAGCACGGCGTCGCTGACGGCATCGCTGCTTTCGACCTCTGCGACCGGATCAGGGCTCAAAGCCACCCGCTCCAACCGCCGGTGCATCTTGCCGATATCTGCGACACGAAAGCACAGGCTGGCGAGCACACCCTCCTGGTCATCGAGCAGTGCCCGCATGCGATCCGCAGTCACGCTGAAGCCGCTCGGCGCCATCAGTTCGATCGTCATGTTTGCGAGGGTGAACAGCACCCGGTCGGCGCCCTCCCCCGAGTTCTGCCAGGCCGGCGCGCGGGCGAGCAGCGTCTGGTAGGCCGCCTTGGCCGCCCCGATCTCCCTCACCAGAACGACGACATGATCGAGGCCGGTGATCATCTTTCCCCCTTTCGATCGACCCTTTCGATCGACTGGAACCCACGGGCCGAAACCCGGCGTTTGTCCGGGCTTGGCATTGCCCGGCGATGGTCGTATTCCCCCACCATGCTGACCTCAAGCGCTTCGGGCGGCAGATTTGCGAATAATTTCAGCGTCCCTCCGGAGCGGAACCGATGCTACAGTAAGCGCACCGCCGGGACCACAAAGCGCGTGACGGACAAGCAATGCAGGCTCTCTTCATCGGACAGACCTATATCGACGTCGTCTTCATCACCGACCACATGCCGACCGGCGACGAGAAGCACGTCGCCTCCGACTACGCCGTCTCCTTCGGCGGCAACGCGGTGACGGCGGCGTTCTGCTGCGCCAAGCTCGGCATCGTGCCGGATCTCATCGCCACCGCGGCCAATGACTGGCTGGGACGCATGTTCCAGGACATGTGTGCGAAATACGGGATCTCGCTGCACGGGCGGAAGGTCAACCAGTCCTCGCTCTCCTTCATCATGCCCAAGGACGGCAAGCGCGCCATCGTCCGCTGCCGCGACGACGAGCACATCCATCCCTTTCCGATGCTCAATCTCGGCGGCTGCCGCGCGCTGCATGTCGACGGCCACCAGCCGGATGCCGCGATCTACTACGCCAAAGTGTGCCGCGAGGCCGGCATTCTGACTTCGCTCGACGGCGGCGGCCTGCGCACCAACACCCACGAGCTGCTCGAATATATCGACGTCGCCATCGTCGCCGAGCGCCTGTGCGAGCAGATGGATCTGACGCCGGAGAGGATGCTCGACTACCTCAAGAGCCGCGGCTGCAAGATCGGCGGCGTCACCATGGGCGAGAAGGGCCTGTTCTGGTACGACGAAACGGGAACGGTGCAGGTAATGCCGGCGATGCCGATCCCGCGCGAGCGCGTGATCGACACCAACGGTGCCGGCGACGTCTTCCACGGCGCCTATATCTATTCCTACCTCGCTCATCCCGGCAAAAGCTGGCGCGAGCATTTTGATTTTGCGAGGGCCGCCTCGACCTTCAAGATCCAGCGCCTCGGCAACGAGGCCGGCCTGCCGACGCTGGTCGACATCGCCAAAGTCAGGCACGAATTCGAGGTCAGGGTCTAGCGTTCGCAAAGGGAGTATCATGGGGCGCGTTTTCGTTGCCGGCAGCATCAACATGGACGTGGTGGCGACGGCCGCTCGCCATCCCAAGGTCGGCGAGACCGTCGCGGGCAAGCAAGTACTGTATTTTCCGGGCGGCAAGGGCGCGAACCAGGCGGTGGCAGCATCGCGGCTCGGCGCCAGGACTACGTTGGTCGGGCGGTTGGGGAAGGATTCCTTCGGAGCTGAGCTCAAGGTTTTCCTGCGCAGTCAGGGCATCGATCTCGGCTATGTCCAGCACACGGCTGATGTACACACCGGCACGGCCATCATCACGGTGGCGGAGGCCGACAACACCATCGTCGTCATACCCGGGGCGAACGGGCTGGTCGGCGCTGATGACGTCGAGGTCGTGCCGCTGCTGGCGGGCGACGTCGCCGTCAGCCAGTTCGAGATTCCGCAGCCGGCCATCACCGCGTTCTTCCGGCGCGGCCGTGCCGCCGGGGCGACGACGCTGCTCAACCCGGCGCCGGCACAGAACATGTCCGATGAGTTGCTCGCGCTGGTCGACATCCTCGTGCTGAACGAGACCGAGCTCGGCTTGCTCGCCGGCACCGAGCTGTCGGACAGCGACGACGCTGCAAAGCTTATCAAAGCCGCGCGAACACTTCAGGCGCGCGATGACCAGACCATCTGCATCACGCTCGGCAGGCGCGGCGTGCTCGCGCTCGCCGGGCGCGAAGAGGTCGCCGTGCCGGGGCGGGTGGTGAAGGCGGTCGACACCACCGGCGCCGGCGACTGCTTTGTGGGCGCGCTCGCCGCGCAACTGGCTGATGGTGTGCCCTTGCGCGCCGCCCTCACCTTCGCCAACGCCGCCGCCTCGATCAGCGTGCAGCGCATGGGCGCCGGGCCGTCGATGCCCACGGCGGCGGAAGTGACGACCGTCCTCAACCTCGGCTGATTACGCCAGCGCGCTCTTCAGGTCGAAGCTCTCATCCGCAGCCTGCTCCGGTGTGATCGAGCGGTCCATGGCCTGCAACCGGCGGCCGAACATGTGATCGCCGGCGCGATTGATGGACTCGATGCCGAGCAGCTTCTCGCCGTTATAGCAGAACGCCGAAAACGCCTTCCTGGCGGGATCGCCGCGCAGCACGACGCGGTCGTAGCCGGTCGTCAGCCCTGCGATCTGGAGCTTGTCATCGCCCTGATCGCTCCAGAACCAGGGATGACCATCATAAGGCTTCCGGTCCCCGGTCAGCCTTGCCGCGAGGCAACGGGCGTGATCGGTGGCGTTCTGCACCGATTCAAGCCGCAGCGATCCGCCGAAGCGGGGGCTTGCGAACAGCGCGCAATCGCCGATCGCCGAAATGTTGGGATCGGACGTCGAGAGATATTCGTCGACGACGATGCCGGCGGCGACCGGCAGCCCCGCCTCCGCTGCGAGCTCGATGTTCGGCAGCACGCCGACGCCGACCACGACGAGGTCGGCAGGCAGATGCCGTCCGTCGCTCAAGGAAACGCCGGTGATCTTGCCGCCTTCAGCTTCGATCGAGGTGGCCTGCACGCCGAGATGGATGCGGATGCCGGCCTCGCGATGGCGTTCTTGAAAATACTCCGAGACCTCTGCGGTTACCGCCCGCGCCATCACGCGCGGGGCGAGCTCGAGCACGTCGACCTCGAGGCCCTTGATCCGGGCGGTGGCGGCGAATTCAAGGCCGATGAAGCCGGCGCCGATGACCACGACTCGTGCCTTCGAGCGCATGACCGCGCGCAGCGCCTCGCTCTCGTCGAGGATGCGCAAATATTTCACGTCGGGCAGATTCGCATTCGGCAAATCAAGCAGCCGGTTGCGCGCGCCGGTGGCCAGTACCAGGTGGCCATAGGTAAGCGTCTCACCAGACGCCAGGAGTACCTTGCGCGCCGAGCGGTCGATCGACACTGCGCGCCCTGCGATCAACTCGATCTTCTGCTCCTGGTAGAATTTCTCCGGCCGGAACATCAGGCTTTCCGGCCCGGCTGAACCCTTGATATAGGCCTTGGACAGCGGCGGCCGCTGATAGGGCAGATGCGCCTCATCATTGATCAGGCAGATGCGCTGCGAAAAGCCCGCCTGGCGCAGGGATGCCGCGACCTGGTAGCCGGCATGGCCGGCACCGACGATGGTCACCGGACCGTCCGTCATTGGGCAGCCCATTTCCGGAAGACACGAGCGTCACCCATGCCGTCTCCTCTCTCGCTGATTTTGGTTGCTGACCTTACGAGGAGCCGGCGCTCGTGTCCGTCCCTTGGCAAAGGCAGTCCCATTTGAGCCCATCGTTTCGCCCGGCGCAAGGGCGGCGGTCAGGGATTGTCAGCTCTCGCCGTCTGCGATTTAGTTGCAGCGACAACCCTCCTGCCGGGGATTTTCTCAGATGCCAGCTCCCGTTACCCAGTCCGATGATCCTGCCCTGCTGCAGATCGACGGTCCGATCGCGACCATCACGCTGAACCGCCCCGCCGCGTTCAACTCGATCAATCTTGCGATTGCGCAGAAGCTCGAGCAGCTCGCTGCCACGATCGAGGGCGATGACGCAATCCGCGTCGTGGTCCTCGAGGGCGAAGGCCGCGCATTCTCGGCCGGCGGCGATCTGCAGACGATCGGGGCGGCCGCCGAAGCGGGCACGGTGACGCCGGTGGTCGGCGAGCTCTTGAAGCACTATCACGCCTTCATCGAGATCATCAGGCGCATGCCGAAAATCTCGCTGTCGAGCGTCCACGGCTCGGCCGCCGGCGCCGGCATGGGCCTCGCCTTCGTCACCGATCTCTGCATCGCCGCTGACGACGCCAAGTTCACGCCGGCCTACGCCAAGATCGGGGTGTCGCCGGATGGCGGCTCGACGGTCGGCATCGTCGGCACGGTCGGATCGCGGCGGGCGCTGCAGATCTTCCTGTCCGAAGACAATTTTACCGCGCAGCAAGCCTATGAATGGGGCCTGGTCGCGAAGGTCGTTCCCGCCACGGAATTGAAGGCGGCCACGCGAAAACTCGCCGAGCGCCTCGCGCAGAACCCGCCGGCCGCGATCGCCGGCACCAAACAGCTGGTCTACCAGGCCGTCACCACGCCGGTGAAGCAGCAGCTCGACGCCGAGGAGCACAAGATCATCATGGCGATGAACACGGAAGAATTCCGCACGGCCGTCAAGAAGTTCACCAGCAAGGCCAAGTAGCCGCCATGCGGTCGGTGGCTCAGCCCTTCACGGTTCCGGGCCCGGTCCTCTACATGAAATCGAAGTCGCAGCCATCGTCGGCCTGCATGATGGTCTCGTTGAACAGCCAGGCGTAACCGCGCCGCATCTCCTCGGGCGCAGCGACCGGCTTCAACGCAGCACGCCGACGCTCCAGCTCGGCGGCATCGACCAAAAGCTCGATGCTGCGCTTGGCGACGTCGAGGCTGATCATGTCGCCGTTCCTCACCAGCGCCAATGGTCCGCCGACGGCGGATTCGGGCGTGATGTGCAGCACGATGGTGCCGAATGCGGTGCCGCTCATGCGAGCGTCCGAGATGCGCACCATGTCCTTGGTACCGCCGCGCGCGAGCTTCTTCGGAATCGGCAGGTAGCCCGCCTCGGGCATGCCGGGTGCACCCTTGGGGCCGGCATTGCGCAGCACCAGCACGTCGTCGGCGGTCACGTCGAGATCGGGATCGTCGACCCGCAAGGTCATGTCCTCGACGGATTCGAACACGACCGCACGTCCGGTGTGCTGCAACAGTTTTGGGCTCGCGGCCGATTGCTTGATCACCGCACCGCGCGGCGCGAGATTGCCGTGCAGGATGGCAAGGGCGCCCTCGGTCTTGATCGGATTGTCGCGCGAACGGATCGCGTCCTGGCCGGGCACGTCCTCTGCATTCGCCACGACATCACGCAGCGTTTGCCCTGCAATGGTCTTCGCTTCGAGGTCGATGAGGTCGCCGAGCTGCGCCAGCAGCTTCGGCACGCCGCCGGCGTGATGGAAATGCTCCATGTAATGCTCGCCGGACGGCTTGAGGTCGACCAGCACCGGCACCTCACGGCCAATCTGGTCGAACACTTCGAGATCGAGCCGGTGCGGCGAGCGATGCGCCATCGCGGTCAGATGAATCAGGCCATTGGTCGAGCCACCGATCGCCTGGAGCACGACCTGCGCGTTCTTGAACGACGCCGGCGTCAGCAGGTCGCTCGGCTTCGGTCCCTTGGTCTTGGCCATCTCCGCCGCAACCCGGCCGCTCGCCTCTGCCAGACGGAAACGCTCGGCATGCGGCGCCGGGATCGTCGCGCTCATCGGCAGAGAGAGACCCATGGCTTCGATCATGCAGGCCATGGTCGAGGCCGTGCCCATCACCATGCAGGTGCCGACCGACGGCGCGAGACGCCCGTTCACCGCCTCGATCTCGGCATCATCCATGTCACCGGCGCGATATTTCGCCCAGAGCCGGCGGCAATCGGTGCAGGCGCCCAGCACTTCACCCTTGTGATGGCCAACCACCATGGGGCCGACGGGAATGACCACGGTCGGCAGATCGGCGCTGATCGCCGCCATCACCTGCGCCGGAAGAGTCTTGTCGCAGCCGCCGATCACGATCACCGAATCCATCGGCTGGGCCCGGATCATTTCCTCGGTGTCCATCGCCATCAGATTGCGCAGATACATCGAGGTCGGATGCGCAAAGCTCTCGGCGATCGAGATGGTCGGGAACACGAACGGCATCGCGCCGGACAGCATCACGCCGCGTTTGGCAGCTTCGATAATTTGCGGGACGTTGCCGTGGCAGGGATTGTAGTCGCTATAGGTGTTGGTGATGCCGACGATCGGGCGCTCCAGCGCGTCGTCGGAATAGCCCATGGCCTTGATGAACGCCTTGCGCAGGAACAGTGAGAAGCCGGCATCGCCATAGCTCGTCAGACCCTTGCGCAAGCCACTCGTCATCATGCCACTCCTTCCAAGTTGCCATTGTGGTACAGCCTCGCCTTCGATTGTCAATAAGATTGGTCCATATTGTTGCGATATCCGCCAAGGGCGGTGCTAGCGGCACAAATTATTGACAATCTGCACCTTCCCTGCTCCACAGAACCGGACCGGCCGGATGCCGGAAGGCTGAGGGCATGTCCGACATTCACACCGCAGATTACATACCGGTCCGACGCGAGGATCCGGACGGTGTGGTTGCGCGGCTGGAGGAAGACATCATCTTTGGCCGCCTCGCGCCGGGCGCGCGCCTCACCGAGGATGCGCTGATGTCGCGCTACGGCACGTCGCGGCACTTCGTGCGGCAGGCGCTCGTGGACGCCGAGCGGCGCGGCATCGTCCGCCGCGAGAGGAATGTCGGCGCCACGGTGCGGTTCTATTCGGCCGAAGAGGTCCTGCAGATCTACGAGGTCCGGGAGATGCTGACCCGGCAGGCCGCGCTGATGATCCCCCTGCCCGCGCCACAAGGCCTGATCGACGAGCTAACCGCCCTGCAACGGCAATATTGCACGAGGGCCGACGCGCAGGATCTGCGCGGCATCCACGATGCTAACGACGCCTTCCACCTCGCGCTGTTCTCGGCCTGCGGCAATCCCTATCTGGTCCGGTCGCTTCAAGACTACATGAATCTGACGCTGCCGATGCGTGCCAAGAACCTCGCCGACCGTGAGGGCCTCGCACAATCCCGCTGCCAGCACGAGCTGATGATCGAGCTGTTGAAGGGCCGCGACAGCTGGGCGCTGGCACAGTTGTGCGTGGATCACATGCAGTTGAGCAAGAAGGATTATCTGGCGCGGATTGCGGGTGAGGAGAGCTAGCCAGCCTCCTCGACCTCAGCTCAGCAGATTCTGTCAGTGAGAAAAGACACGCGTGCCAACGGTCCATGCCCGTCGGCTTCCGACCGGACTGGCCCCAATTTCCCAGCCTGCGCCACCCCACAGCGCATCGACCACACCGAGTTCGCCCATGGCATCACGGACAAAGAAGATATTCGGTGCGGAACTGATCTGCAGCTCCCCGCTTTCACCGTTGGCCTGCAGCTTCAGCAGACACCAGACATCGGCAAGTTTGCTTTCGGCACGAGCGCCCAGTTCACCGAGGACCGGCGCGGCGCTCGAGGGATTCTTCAAGACATAGGCCTGTAGAAGCGTATCGTCCGTGGTTTCGACTTTGGCGGCGAACCGGCGCGCAAAGGTCGCGCCCAGCCACGAAATCTTGACAGGCGCAGTCGGCGCGATGTCTTCCTTGAAATGCTCGCTCGCAAGGAAGGATTCGCTATGGGGAATGGCGGCCGTTGACGGCGGATCGAGAGGTTCACCAGGCTTGCGCTTGAGCGAACATTCGATCTTGGCCTGGGGAACAAGCGACGCCGAACTGCCGCCACCAGCGCTGTTCTCGTCGGCACGCGCACCGAAACCTGAGGCCACCAGAACAATCACGAGACATGCGTTAGGCGCTAAGCGGCGCATTTTTTTGGCGTCCTTGAATTACCGACTCAAGGACAAGGTAAACTGTCGATTGCAGCTGTAAATCGAGGATTAGGTTTCTGGTTAAGCTTAAAGCAAGGAACTAATTTGAGCGAAATGCAACATGATCTCCCGAACCGGATGCGCGCAACGTACCCGGACGCCTCGCTTCAAGTTGCGATATTGGCCAACGATTTACACGCTCGGATTGAAATCGCAAATTCAGCTGCTCGTCCCGTGAAGCTCTCTTGATCGGTGTTGACAGACAAGCGCCTGCTAGAGAGGAACGGGATAGTCCAGCGGATGCGTGGCCGTTCTACCTGCGCGCCAGACGCGCGATCGCCTGACTGGCCGGCGGAACCTGCAAGCCCGGGCCGGACACCGGCTGCGGCGCGATCCGGCAGCATCTTGCCTGCGCGCGAAGCGGATCGCTCCACATCCAGCGCACGCGCCAGGCTGGATTGTAGGCGTAGGCCGGGATGCGCCAGATCCAGATCGTCTCGTAAATACTATCCCCGAAACCCTCCACATCCGGACGGGGGGTTGGCCAGGATGCCACCGCAACGAGCACGACCGCCAACATCGCGGCTCCTGACAGAACCATCTTGCGCATCTTGCTTCCACAATCGCTAGAATGAAAAGGCCGTCACGTCCGCGCACTGCAATGCATCGAAGAAACGCTCACGTGTTCCGACAATAGAACGCCTATTTCCAAAAACGGAAATCCGGAACTTTACGGTGCAACCCCTCTCTCCAACGCTTTTTGCACGGGTGCATCTTTTCGGGCTCCGCAAGTGGAGCCGTAAGAATGTACCTACGCTCCTCCAGACGCTACCGCTTGGTCCAGTCGATGATGCGACTGGTGTCGCCATCGAACTCGCTGCTGCAGAACGCGCCGCCCTGATAGTGATCTCCGATCGGATCCGGCTTCAGCTTGGCCTGCTCGGCCATCGCGTGCTCGCGGAAATCTTCGGCGCGCCCCGAGGGCCGATAGCCGAGTTCGTAGGCACGGTGATTGTCCCACCAGGCGCGCTCGTTGAGGGAGGCACCGTAGAAGATCTCGAAGTGGATGTCGGGATGTTCGAGCCCGATGCGGCAGAGCTGCACGAGGTCGTCGGGCTTGAGCCAGATCGAAAGCCGGCGCTGGTCGAGCGGCATGTCGCCGAAATTGCCAATGCGCAGGCAAGTCACCTTGAGGCCATGCTTATCGGCGTAGAGCGCGCCGACAGCCTCGCCGAACACCTTGCTGACACCATAGCGGCCATCCGGACGCGGGGTGACGTCGGTACCGATCTTGCGGTGGCGCGGATAGAAGCCGACGGCGTGGTTCGACGAGGCGAACACCACACGCTTGACGCCCTTGCGATAGGCCGCCTCGAACAGATTGTAGCCGCCGATGATGTTGGCTTGGAGGATTTGATCCCAGGTGCCTTCGACCGAATAGCCGCCGAAATGGAGGATGCCGTCGACGCCCTCGCAGATCGCCTCACATTGCGCGAGATCGGCGAGGTCCGCCGCCTTGAATTTTTCATTCGCGCCAAGATCGGCGGGCGGCTTGATATCGGAGAGCAGGAGATCCGGGTAGATCGGCGGCAGCAGTTTCCGCAGGCTCGTGCCGATTCCGCCCGAAGCTCCGGTCATCAAAATACGCGGCATGTCTTCCCTCGCCTGTGGTCATCGATTTGCGGTCACATGTCTCTAATGATAGCAGGTTTGTCCAGAGGGAACGCACACAAAGAGATCCGCACATGAACGATGCATCGTCCCGCTTGCCGAAGTTCAGCCAGGGCTGGCGACCGGCGACCTATTACCCTGATCCCGCGATCAAGGCGCTCGATCCCCGCTTCGAAAAATACTGGCTGAAACTTTCCGCGGTGGAGCGCCTGACGACCGGCCTGCGCTGGGCGGAGGGGCCGGTATGGTTCGGCGACGGGCGCTATCTGCTCTGCAGCGACATCCCGAACGAGCGCATCGTCAAATGGGAAGAGGAGACCGGCGCGGTCAGCGTATTCCGCAAGCCTTCCAACTTCGCCAATGGCAACACGCGCGACCGGCAGGGCCGGCTCGTTACCTGCGAACATGGCGGGCGGCGCGTGGTGCGCACAGAATATGACGGCAGCATCACCGTGCTGATGGATTCATTCGACGGCAAGCGGTTGAACTCGCCGAACGACGTCGTGGTGAAGTCCGACGGCTCGATCTGGTTCACCGATCCGACCTTCGGCCTGCTCGGCAATTACGAAGGCTATAAGGCCGAGTCCGAGATCGACCCGTACGTCTATCGGCTCGATCCCGCAAGCGGCAAGGCGGCCATCGTCGCCGAAGGCGTACTCGGGCCGAACGGGCTGTGCTTCTCGCCGGACGAGAATATCCTCTATGTCGTGGAATCCCGCGGCGTGCCGAACCGCAAGATCCTCGCCTATGATGTCTCGGCGGACGGCACCACGATTTCCGACAAGCGCGTCCACATCGATGCCGGCCCGGGCACACCTGACGGCATGCGTTGCGACATTGACGGCAATCTCTGGTGCGGCTGGGGCATGGGCGATCCCGAGCTCGACGGCGTCGTGGTGTTCGCGCCCGACGGCGTCATGATCGGCCGCATCGCGCTGCCCGAGCGCTGCGCCAATCTCTGCTTCGGCGGCGTCAAGCGCAACCGCCTGTTCATGGCGGCGAGCCAGTCGATCTACGCGTTGTATGTGAACACGCAGGGCGCAATCGGGGGATAGACTCAACCGCGCCCCTCACCCTTCCGCTCTAGCCCTTCTTCTCCTGCGCCGCCGCAGTCTGCTTGACGAGCGCCTCTTCGAACGCCTTCTCCAGCGATGCAGCATAGGCCTTGAACTCGCCGGGATCGACGAACGGGTTGGGCCCGCCGCCGGCGAGCTTGGCGCGCTTCTCCGCCATCTTGTACATTTCGGGATGGGGCGCGAGCAGGATGTCGACCTTCATGTCCCTGGCGCGCGCAAAGGTCTTTCGGTAGTCGTCGACGATGCCGGGATAGGTCGGGTTGCCGGCGAGCCGGTTCAGCGCGACCGTGCCGCTGCAGAAGATCAAGACCGAGCGCGACGCGTCGCCATCCTTCACCGAAAACGCCCAGCTGGTGCAGCCCGGCGAATGGCCGGGCGTCTCGCGTGCCGTCAAGGTGACGTTGCCGACCGTGACGGTATCGCCCTCGCGCACCGTGCGGTCCACCTTCACCGGCGGAAAGTCGAGCGCCTTCTCTTCTTGCGCGCCCGGATAATAGCCCCCTTCCAGCAATGGCTTGTCGGCCTCGCCCGCGACCATCTGCGCTCCGCTGGTCTGCTTCAACTCGGCGAAACCGCCGGTGTGATCGATATGCGCGTGAGTGTTGAGGAGGTACTTGATTTCGCTGATCTTGAAGCCGAGCTTCTCGATGCTCGCTTTGATCTGTGACGTCGATTCCGGCATCACGGTATCGACGAGAATATGTCCCTGCGGCGAGGTGATCAGGTAGGAGGCGAGCCCGTTGGTACCGACATAGTAGACATTGTCGATGATCTTGAACGGCTCGGTCGGTTGGTTCCATTTCGCCCTGAGGGTTTCGAGCAGATCCGTCAGTGTTCGGGCCTGCACAGCGCCTGAGAGCGGCAGCAGCGCGACAAGCGCGATGATCCATTTTCTCATGTTCCGTCCCCTTGTTCTTCTTCTTGACTCGCCGGGCTCACGTCGCCGCCAAGCGGCTGGCCCGTCAATGAAAAATGCCGGCTCCCTTGGAAGCCGGCATTCCCTGGCGCAGGCGGCGCGAACGCCGCATCAAGTTACGCCGCGTTGAAGCCGGCGACCGCCTTCACTTCGAGGAAGTCCTCGAGGCCGTATTTGCCCCACTCGCGGCCGTTGCCCGACTGCTTGTAGCCGCCGAACGGCGCGCTGCGGTCGTTGGGCACGCCCTGGAGATTGACGTTGCCGGCACGGATCTGGCGACCGACGCGCTTGGCGTCCTCGACTGAAGCGCCCGTGACGTAGCCGGCGAGACCATAGGGCGTGTCGTTGGCGATCTGCACGGCCTCGGCTTCGTCCTTGGCGCCGATGATGGTCAGCACCGGTCCAAAAATCTCTTCGCGGGCGATCGTCATGTCGGGGGTGACGTCGGCGAAGATGGTCGGACGGACGTAGAAGCCCTTGTTAACGCCTTCGGGCAGGCCCGGACCACCGGCAACGAGCGTTGCGCCCTCGTCGATGCCCTTCTTGATCAGGCCCTGGATCTTGTCCCACTGGCCGCGGTTGACGACCGGACCGATGGTGGTGCCTTCGGCCCGGGGATCGCCGGCCTTCGTCTTGTCGGCGACCGCCTTCGCGATCGCGGCGACTTCCTTCATCTTCGAGGCCGGCACGATCATGCGCGAGGGCGCGTTGCAGGACTGGCCGGAGTTGTTGAACATGTGCATCACGCCGCCGGTCACCGCCTTCTGGAGGTCGGCGCCTTCGAGGATGACGTTCGGCGACTTGCCGCCGAGCTCCTGGCTGACGCGCTTCACGGTCGGTGCCGCGCGCTTGGCGACGTCGATGCCGGCGCGGGTCGAGCCGGTGAAGGAGATCATGTCGATATCGGGATGCTCGCTCATGGCTGCGCCGACCTCGGGGCCGAGACCGTTGACGAGATTGAACACGCCCTTCGGCACGCCGGCTTCATGGAGAATTTCCGCGAAGATCAGGGCCGACGTCGGCGTGAACTCCGACGGCTTCAGGATCATGGTGCAGCCGGCGGCGAGTGCGGGCGCGACCTTGCAGGCGATCTGGTTGAGCGGCCAGTTCCAGGGCGTGATCATGCCGACCACGCCGATCGGCTCGCGCAGCACCATGGCGGTGCCGACCGGCTCCTCGAAATGGTAGTTCTTGAGCACGTCGAGCGTGGTCATGAGATGGCCGAGGCCCGCGCCGGCCTGCAGCTTCTCCGCCATCGGCAGCGGTGCGCCCATCTCGTCGGAGACGGCGGCGCCGATCTCCTTGAGGCGGCCTTTGTAGACCTCGATGATCTTGGTGAGCAGCGCGACGCGCTCCTCACGGCTGGTCTGGGAGAAGGTGGCGAAGGCTCGCTTGGCGGCGGCAACCGCCTTGTCCACGTCGGCCTTGGAGCCCAGCGCAACCTCGTACATCGCCTCTTCCGTCGCGGGATTGACCACGGCGGTGGACTTCTTGACGGCGGGATCGACCCAGGCGCCGTCGATGTAGAATTGCATGCGATTGACCATCGTTAACCTCTTCTTGGGGGCATGGTGGGGGCGTTTCGGCAGGCATCCTTGCACGAAAGAGCCGGCAATTGAACCCGCCATATGCGGGGCCAGCGTTGCGGCGGACGGAGATATATGAGCCGGTGGCGGGAACGTGGCAAGCTTCTCTCAACGTCATTCCGGGGCGCGACAAAGTCGCGAGCCCGGAATCCATTTCACCACCGTCTCTGCCGCTCAATGGATTCCGGGCTCGACGCTACCTACGCGTCGCCCCGGAATGACAGCGGCAGTTAGCTCTGCTACACCGCCATCTTCCGATGCAGCACCGGCGCGCCGGTGGTGAGGCTTTCGGCCGCATCGATGATGGCATTCGCATCGATGCCATAGTGCCGATACAGGTCCGCGATGCTGCCGGTCTGGCCGAACTGCTCGACGCCGAGCGCCTCGACCCGATGGCCGCGGACGCTGCCGAGCCAGCCGAGCGCGGACGGATGCCCGTCGATTGCGGTCACGATGCCGCAGTCGCGCGACAGCGGCGCCAGCAGTTTCTCGATGTGGCTGAGATGCTGCACGCCGCGGCGATCCCGCCGCAACTTTCGCGCGGCAGTCCAGCCGGCATGCAAGCGGTCCGCCGAGGTGATCGCGAGCAAGCCGATGTCGCGCCGGCTCTCGCCGATGAAGCCGGTCGCCTCGATCGCTTCCGGCGCGACCGCACCGGTATAGGCGATCACGACTTCGGCATTCGGCCCCGGCTTGCGGAGCCAATAGGCGCCCTCAGTGATGCCCTGCGCAAGCTCCGCCGTCATGATCCGCTGCGCCTGCTCGATGCTCCGCGTCGAGAGCCGCAAATAGACCGAGCCGCCCTCACCCGGATCGCGCTGCATATGATCAAAGCCCCAGCCCATGATCACGGCGAGCTCGTCGACGAAGGCCGGCTCGAACGAGGCGAGCCCGTCCTGCGCCATGCCGATCAATGGCGTCGCGATCGACTGGTGCGCGCCGCCTTCGGGCGCCAGCGTGATGCCCGAGGGCGTCGCCGCCAGCATGAAGCGCGCATCCTGGTAGCAGGCATAGTTCAGCGCATCGAGGCCGCGCTCGATGAAGGGATCGTAGAGCGTGCCGACCGGCAGCAGACGTTCGCCGTTGATCTGGTGCGACAGGCCGAGCGCGGAGAGCATGATGAACAGGTTCATCTCGGCAATGCCGAGCTCGAGATGCTGGCCCTTGGGCGAGGCGTCCCAATTGAACGTGGATGGAATTTTCTCGCTGCGGAATAAGTCCGCTTTCTCGGCGCGCGCGAACAGGCCGCGACGGTTCACCCACGGGCCGAGATTGGTCGAGACGGTAACATCGGGCGATGTCGTGACGATGCGCCTGGCCAGCTCGCTGTCGCTGCGCGCGATCTCGTTCAGCACGAGGCCAAAGCCTTGCTGGGTCGACATCTGCGCCGACGGCTTGAAGGCGAGCTGCCGGGGAACCTCGACAGCGGGCGCGGTCAGGCGGCGGCCATCCTGGTTGAAAGGCACTCGCGCGAGGAACGCGTCGAGCTCGGCGGCGTCCTGCGCCAAGCCCTCGTACTTGTCCCATTCGTGGCCGGGACGGATGTTCTGGCTCTCGCGATATTTCTCCATCTGCGCGACGGTCATCAGGCCGGCATGGTTGTCCTTGTGGCCTTGGAACGGCAGGCCGACGCCCTTGATGGTGTAGGCGATGAAGCAGACCGGACGATCGTGGTCGATGGACTCGAACGCCTCCAGCATGCTCGCCATGTCGTGGCCGCCAAGATTCGACATCAGCGCCAAGAGCTCCTCGTCGCTGCGCTTGTCGATTAGGCTTGTGATCGGTCCCTGGTCGCCGATCTCGTCGTGCAGATGTTTTCTGAAAGCCGCGCCGCCCTGGAAGCACAGCGCGGCATAGAGCGCGTTCGGGCAATTGTCGATCCAGCGCTTCAGTGCCTCGCCGCCGGGCTCGGCGAACGCCTCGCGCATCAGGCGGCCATATTTCACGATGACGACGTCCCAGCCAAAATTGCGGAACACGGTCTCGAACTTTTCCCAGAGCCCTTCGCGCACGACGGCGTCGAGCGACTGCCTGTTGTAGTCCACCACCCACCAGGTGTTGCGCAGGCCATGCTTCCAGCCCTCCGCAAGCGCCTCGAAGATGTTACCTTCGTCCATCTCGGCATCGCCGACGAGGGCCACCATCCGCCCTTCGCGGCGGTCCTTCATCCAGCCATGCGCCTTGACGTAATCCTGCACTAGCGAAGCGAACAGCGTCTGCGCGACGCCGAGGCCGACCGAGCCGGTGGAGAAGTCGACATCGTCGACGTCCTTGGTGCGGGAGGGATAGGATTGCGCGCCCTTGAAGCCGCGAAAATTCTCCAGCTTTTCGCGGCTCTGCCGGCCGAACAGATACTGGATGGCGTGGAACACCGGGCTCGCATGCGGCTTCACCGCGACGCGATCCTCGGGACGCAGGACGTGGAAATACAGCGCCGACATGATGGTGGCGAGCGAGGCGGACGAGGCCTGGTGGCCGCCGACCTTGAGCCCATCCTCGTTGGGGCGGATGTGGTTGGCATGGTGGATGGTCCACGACGACAACCACAGCGCCTTGCGGGCCAGCGCGTTCAGGGTGTCGAGACGGGCGGTATCAACGGGCATGGCAATGCTCCCGGCAACAGGTCCCTTGATGATACCCCCGCGAGCGCCGCCAAACTTCTCAATTTTTCGCGCCAGACCGGGCAACATTGGGATAATTTACCAATGGATTGCCCCAAAGGACAGGTTTCATCCCAATGCCAGAGCTCGACGTCATCGACCGCAAGATCCTCGCCCTGCTCCAGGCCGACAGCCGGCTGACCATGCAGGAACTCGCCGATAAGGTCGGGCTGTCGGTCTCGCCCTGTCACCGCCGGGTCAAGCTGCTGGAGGAGCGAGGCGTCATCTCACGTTATGTCGCGACTGTGGATCAGAAGGCGCTCGGCCTGCATGTCAGCGTCTTCATCTCGATCAAGCTGGCGCGGCAGAAGGAAGAGGACCTCAACCGCTTCGCCCGTGCGATCTCGAAATGGGACGAGGTGCTTGAGTGCTATCTGATGACCGGTAACCGCGATTATCTGCTCCGCGTCGTCGCCGCCGACCTCGCCTCCTACGAGACCTTCCTGAAGACCAAGCTGACCCGGCTCGACGGCATCGCCTCGATCGAATCGAGCTTTGCGCTGAGCCAGGCGAAGTATTCGATCGCGCTGCCGGTGTGACGGTTGTGGTCACCTCTCCCGCTTGCGGGTGAGGGCTCTTGCCTCTTGGGGATTCTCGACTGGGGGACACCCTCTCCCCGACCCTCCCCCGCAAGCGAGGGAGGGAACGCACCGGCCTTGCGGCTATACACTCACCGCCACGGCTGCACGATGATCTTGGTGTGCGCCTCGGGATTGGCGAGGTCGGCGAAGGCTTTTGCGACGCCGTCAATGCCGATCTCCGCCGTCACCATCGCGGCGGCATCCACCTGTCCTTCCGCGATCAGCCGCAGGGACTCGGCGAACTCCTCGGGCGTATAGCCCAGCACGTATTGGACATTGAGCTCCTTCATGATGCCGAGCATGGGCTCGCTCCTGTCGGTCTCCATGCAGACACCGACCACGACGATCCTCGCGTCGCGCGGGGCGCCCTCGAACACCTGCTGCAACAGGCCGGGCACGCCGACGCATTCGAAAATGATCGCGGGTTTCAGCGCCGGCAGCATTGCCCGCAACGGCGGCCGCGCCGCCTTCTCGGCGTCCGACATCTGCGCATGCTCGGCCCAGGTCGCATAGGGCTGCGACACCCTGGGGTCGACGACGATGTCGGCGCCGAGCTTCGCCGCGAGCGCACGCCGCGCCGGCGAATAGTCGGCGGCAATGATCGGATGCAGGCCCTTGATTCTCAGCGCTGCGATCACCGCAAGCCCGACGGGGCCGCAACCGATCACGAGCGGCACCTCGCCGCCACTTATGTTGGCCTTGGCCACGGCGTGAACGCCGACGGCCAGCGGCTCGGTCAGCGCCGCATGTTCCGGCGCAAGACCATTGGGCACTTCGAGCAGCAGCGCTTCGCTCAGCAGCATCGCCTCGGCATAGCCGCCGATATTGTCGTTGGAATAGCCGATGCCCTCGATGCCCTCAGGCGTCACCAGCGCCGGCAGCGACGAGACGCGGGTGCCCGGCTTGAGCTTGCGCGCGGTGCCGGGCCCGTAGCCGACGATCTCGCAGCAGAACTCGTGGCCGAACACGACGTCGCGGCTGAGGTCCATAGGCTTGCGTCCGGTCTTCCGCGCCATCTCCACCATGCGATGGGCGTGCTGGCGCGCGTGCAGGTCGGAACCGCAGATGCCGCAGGCGAGCGTCCTGACCAGCACCTGGCCGGGACCGGGCGTCGGCTCGGCCATCTCGCCCACGACAATCTCGCCGTTCCTGAAGATCGCAGCGCGCATCCGGCTCCTCCCGTATCGTTGGCGCCGTTGATAGCACGAAGCGGGACCCGCCGACTTGCGTCAGGGGTTCGGGGAACGCTCTTCCAGCACCAGCAGCTGGGCCCGGCGGACCCGCTCGCGATGGGCGATGTACAGACCGCTGGCGACGATGAAGGCGGCACCGACGACCGTCCAGATATCGGGGACTTCGCCGAAGATGAAGAAGCCGAGAATGCTGACCCAGAGCAGTTGCGTATAGGAGAACGGCGCCAGCACCGAGGCATCGCCGTAACGATAGGCCAGCACGATGATCCACTGGCCGACGGTCGAGGCAACGCCGATCACGATGCCGAGCCCGATCGCGGTCCAGCTCGGCGTGACCCAGACGAACGGCACCATGACACTGAGGATCGCAACGCCCGTCAGCGCGGAATAGGCCATGGTGGTGAGCACGGCTTCGCGGCCGCTCATCATCCGCGTCAGGATCAGCGCGGCGGCCCAGCAGAATGCCGAGACGATCGGGAAGAACGCGGCGGCGTGGAACGCGCTCGAACCCGGCCGCAGGATGATCATCACACCCGTCAGGCCGATCGCGGTCGCGATCCAGCGGCGCATGCCGACCTTCTCGCTCAGGAAAACGATCGACAGCGCGGTCACGAACAGCGGTGCGACGAAGCCGGTGGCGGAGGCTTCCGCGATGGGCAGGAAGCGCAGACCGGTGATGAAGAACAGCGAGGAGCCGAGCAACGCGGCACCGCGCATCAGCTGCAAGCCGAGCCGCTCGGTGCGCATCGCATGGAGCGGCGAGCCTGGCAGCATGACCGGCGTGAACATCAGCGCGAACGTTACGAAGCGGATCCAGGTGATCTCGATCGACGGCAGGCTGGTCGACAGGTACTTCGCGGTGACATCGGAGGTGCCGAGAAACACCGTCGACAGCAACACCAGCGCAATGCCCTTGAAGGGATGATCGACGCGCGCAGGCGCGCGGCGAGCTTTCTGCTTCTTCTCCGGCACGGGCATGGGAACATTGTCGAGCCTTGCGGCTGCGGCGGGCGGCGGTGTCACGGCTGGAACCCGGAAAATGCGAATCGAGAGCGGTTGTAAAAAACGACAAATGCGCCGCGTTCACAACTTCCGAAAACAGGATGCCGATATGCGCGGGCCGCCGCGCGCGTCAATGCTCCGTTAATAAAGGGCCTCTGTGCACTACAGCATGGGAAGGCTGCGCGGCTTCGAACCGCGCGGAAACGCCGCGTCGAGCGCAGCAATCTCGTCTTTCGTCAGCACGAGGTCGCCGGCCGCCGCATTCTCGCCGGCATGTTCGGCGGACGACGCCTTCGGGATCGCGAATACCGTAGTTGCACGGGTGAGGAAGCTCAACGCGACCTGACGCGGCGTCGCGCGACGTGCCTCCGCGATGCGGCCGAGGACGGCGCCTCCCTTGCTACGCACATCCGGGAAGTCATCGTGACCGAACGGCGAATAGGCAACCACGGCAACGCCATGCCGCTCGCACCAGCGGCTCACGGCATGCTCGATCGCGCGCTCCTTCAGATGGTAGAGCACCTGATTGCAGGCGATGCGGCCTTCGCCGGCGACGTCGAGAATCTCGTCGAGATCGTCGGCGTCGAAATTGGAAACGCCCCAGGACTTGATCTTGCCTGATTTCACCAGGTCCTCGAACGCGGCAACGGTGTCTTCCAGCGGATAGGAACCACGCCAATGCAGCAAATAGCTGTCGAGATGGTCGGTCTTCAGCCGCTTCAGCGAGCGCTCGCAGGCGGTGATGGTTCCGCGGCGCGAGGCGTTGCTCGGCAACACCTTGGAGACCAGGAACACCTCGTCACGACGGCCCGCGATGGCATCGGCAATGACGAGCTCCGCATCGCCATACATTTCCGCGGTGTCGATGTGGGTCATGCCGAGATCGAGCCCGCGCCGAAGCGCGGCCATCGCGCGCTTGCGGTCGCCGTGGTCAAGATACCAGGTGCCTTGCCCGATGACGGAGACATTGGCGCCGGTTTTGCCGAAGGGGTGCGTGTTCATGTCAAAGGCTCACAATCCGCCGATATCGGCGACCAGCACGCTGCCGGTCGACGACTCCGTGATATAGAGACGATCCTTGCCTTCGCCACCGATCGCCACATTGGTGCAATTCGGCCCTGCACACGACTTGATCCGCGCGATCAACTCGCCGTTCGGTGCGAACACGAAGACATGGCCGAGCGAGGCATGGCCGACGAACAGGCGGCCCTTCGCGTCCATCGTCATGCCATCGGGACCGCTGGTGCCGAACAGCGAGCAGAAGCGGCCCACCTTGGACACACTGCCGTCCTTCATGAACGGCAACCGCCACACCGCATTGTCGCGCGTCATCGCGACGAACAGCACGGTCTCGGTTGGGTCGAGCACCAGGCCGTTCGGACTGACGCCGGTGTCGATCAGGCAATCGAGCCGGCCATTCGATGCCAGCCGATAGACCCGGCCACTCGGATCATGCAGGCCGGTCTGGCCCTGATCGGTGAAATAGATGTCGCCGTTGGATGCGAGATGGAGATCGTTGCAGCCGCGGAACGATTCCGAATTGCGCGCAGTCAGGACCGGCTTGACGCGGCCAGCCTGGGCATCGAACTCCATGATGCCGTGCATGTAATCGGCAACCAGGATGCGGCCGTCGGACGCGATCTTCAGCCCGTTCGGCCATCCCTCATATTCGGCGACCTGCGACCACTCGCCATCGGGCGCGATACGGAAGATGCGGCCGAAGGGAATGTCGACGATGTAGAGGTGGCCGTCCTTGTCGAAGGAAGGCCCTTCGATGAAACTATCCGTCGGCACATTCGGCCGGTTGGCATCGGCCCAATCGGTCCGCACGCCCTTGCGGCGAAATTTGTCGGGCATGGCGGAGAAGAGCTTGGTTTCGATCAGGCGTGGCGGCGTTTCCAGGTACATCATTGTTTTTATGGGGTGCTGGGAGAGAACGGCAGCATAGGGCACAATCGACGGCGCGTCGATTGGCGCGGAGGGTATATCGCTCTCGTGTCCCGGACGCGCTGCAACGCGTAAGCGTTGCGGCGCAAAGCCGGGACCCAGGAAATCCAAGCACTCGCCGTAGCATGGGCCCCGGCACTGCAGCGCACCGTCAAATCGACGCCGCGCTGCGTCCGGGCACGAGATCATCATTTTGGCAGACAGTTGCATCAACCCCGTCATTGCGAGCGCAGCGAAGCAACCCAGACTGTCACCCCGGGAGGGACTCCGGATTGCATCGCTGCGCTCGCCGTGACGGTCGATGGAGCTAGACCTATCCCACCGCGCCTGTGACCTTGACCTGCTTAGCAGGCGCCATTTCCGTCGTCGCGATCAGGCGCTTCAGTTCGGGAATGCAGGAGCCGCAATTGGAGCCGGCCTTGAGCCTGGCGCCGATCTCAGCCGCCGTGCGCGCGCCACTGGCGATGGTGTCGCAGATGGTGCCGCGGCCGACGCCGAAGCAGGCGCAGACGATCGGCCCGGCCGAGGCGGCACCCTTGCCAGTTTTGCCTGACAGCAGCACACGGCGCTGATCGTCGGTGACGTGATCGGCCACGAACAGGCTCTTCACCACCTCCCAATCGCCGGCATCATGCGCGGGGCCTACGAACAAGCAGGTTTCGATGCGGTCGCCTGCGAAAGACGCGGCGCGATAGACGCCCCCGCCAAAATCGCGATATTCGGCGACGTCCTCGCCGGCGAGGCCATCGAGCCAGGCCGGCCAGCGCGACAGATCCGCATTGTCGGCAAAGAGATAGCCGAAGCCCCCGGCGACCGCGACGCGGGTCCACAACAGGTTCGGCGGCAGATCGAGCTGTTTCCGCGACAGTGCAAAGCCGCGGAAGACGTATTCATAGGGCGAGATCGCGGCCGGCGTCGCCTTCGATTCGGGCTGCCCCGAGAACGGATCGATGAACGACTGCACCAGCGCACCGACGCGGCCATGCGAGGTATTCATCGCACTCCAGTGGATCGGCACGAACAGGGCACCGCGCTGCTGTCGTTCGCTGACGACGACCTTCAGGATGCACTGTCCGTAATCGGTCGTGATGCGGGCAAAGCCGTCGTGAACGATGCTGTAGTTGCCGGCGTCTTCGGGGTGGATCTCGACGAAGGGCTCGGGCAGATGCGCGCCCAGCCGCTGGCTGAGACCCGTGCGCGTCATGGTGTGCCATTGGTCGCGGATGCGTCCGGTGTTGAGCCGCAAGGGACGCGACGGCCCGGTCTCGGTGCGCAGCGCCGGCACCTCGGGCGCGATGAAGCGGCCCTTCCCGTCATTGGTGAAAAAGCCACCTTGCGCGAAGAAGCGCTCGCCGGGCACTCCGCCTTCGCGCACGGGCCATTGCACCGGCTTCAAAGCGTCGAAGGCTTCATCGGAGAGCGGGGCCAGCGCGCCGATGTCGAAATCGCGGCTGCCATCGTTCTCGAAGGCCGAGAGCGCGGCATGCTCGCGGAAGATGTCGGCGGCTGATTTGTAGTTGAAGCTGTCACCGAAGCCGAGGCGTTTTGCGGTCTCGCTGAGGATCCACCAGTCCGGCCGCGCCTCGCCCGGCGCCGGCAGGAACGAACGCTGGCGCGAGATGCGTCGTTCGGAGTTCGTCACCGTGCCCGACTTCTCTCCCCAGGCCAGCGCAGGCAGCAGCACATGCGGCCCGGCCTCCACGGTGTCGTTGGAGAGCACGTTCTCGGAGACCACGAACAGCTCGAGCTTTTTCAGCGCTTCACGAACGAAATCGGCGTCGGGCAGCGACACCGCCGGATTGGTGCCCATCACCCAGAGCGCCCTGACCTCACCGCGGTTGATCGCCTCGAACAGTTGCACCGCCTTCAACCCTTCATGGGTGGCGATGCGCGGCGCCTTCCAGAACCGCCTGACACGATCGATCTCGGGCGGCGTGAAGCCCATATGGGCGGCGAGCATGTTGGCGAGGCCGCCGACTTCGCGGCCGCCCATCGCGTTGGGCTGACCGGTGAGCGAGAACGGCGAGGCGCCGGGCCTGCCGATGCGCCCGGTGGCGAGGTGGCAGTTCAGGATCGCGTTGACCTTGTCGGTGCCCTGCGCCGATTGGTTGACGCCCTGCGAATACAGCGTGACGACCCTCCCGGTGTCGCGGAACATCTTGAAAAAGATCGTGACGTCCTGCTCGGACAGGCCCGTGGCAAGTGCTGTCGCGGTGACGCTGCCGGCGATGTTGCGCGCGCGCGCCAGCGCATCCTCAAATCCCGACGTGTTCTGCGCGATATAGTCCTGGTCCAGGGCGCCGTTGTCGGCGAGATGGACGAACAAGCCCGAGAATAATGCGGTGTCGGTGCCGGGCTTGAGGCCGAGGAACAGGTCGACATCATCGGCGGTGTCGGTGCGGCGCGGGTCGATCACGATCATGCGCGCGCCGCGCTCCTGACGGTTCCTTAGCATGCGCTGGAACAGCACCGGATGGCACCAGGCCGCATTCGAGCCGACGAAAACCAGCAGATCCGCCTGGTCGAGATCCTCGTAGCAGCCGGGCACGGTGTCGGCGCCGAAGGCGCGGCGATGGCCGGCGACCGAGGACGACATGCAGAGCCGCGAATTGGTGTCGACGTTCGCCGTGCCGACAAAGCCCTTCATCAGCTTGTTGGCGACGTAGTAATCCTCAGTCAGCAACTGGCCGGAGAGATAGAACGCGACCGCATCGGCGCCGTCGCGCGCCACGATGTGCTTCATGCGGTGGGCAACATGGTCGAGCGCATCGCTCCAGGCGACGCGCTCCAGCACGCCTTTGCAGCGGATCATCGGATAGAGCAGGCGGCCTTCCAGCCCAAGAGTCTCGCCGAGCGCGGAGCCCTTGGAGCACAGCCGGCCGAAATTGGCGGGATGATCAGGGTCGCCCGCAACGGCGGCGCCGCCCTTGCCGTCGGGCGTCGCCAGCACGCCGCAGCCGACGCCGCAATAGGGACAGGTCGTCTTGACGGTGCGGAACGGAGGATCGATCGCCGCCATATCAGGCTGCTTTCGAAGGAAGCGCGAGCGCGCGGCCGAACATCATGTCGGTGCGGATCGCCGCCACATTGTCGCGATTGCGGATCAGCTCGAGGTACCAGAGCGCATCGACGGTATCGCCGATCAGCACCGCGCCGGTGAGCCGGCCGTCGGCGATCACGAGCTTCTTGTAAGTGCCGCGCCTGCGGTCGGTCAGCACCAGGCTCTCGCCGCCCTCCCCGCCCATGAAGTCGCCGGCGGAAAACACGCTGACGCCGGAGACCTTCAGATTGGTCGAGACCACGCTGCCCTGATAAGCGGCGGACCGGCCGGCCAGATGCCGCGCCAGCACCCGCGCCTGTTCATAAGCGGGCTCGACCAGGCCATAGCAGGTGCCGCGATGCTCGGCACATTCGCCGAGCGCGAAAATGTCGGACGAGGAGGTCTGCATCACATCGTTGACGACGACGCCGCGGTTGACCGCGATGCCCGCCTCTTTCGCCAGCGCGACATTCGGCTTGATGCCGGCAGCAAAGATCACGGCATCGGCCTCGATACGGCTGCCATCGGCAAGCTCGACGGCTTCGACATGACCATCGCCATGGATGCAGGCGCTCGAGGCGTTGAGCAGGATGCGGATGCCCTTGCGCTCAACCAGCGTCTTGAGCAGGTCGGCAGCCGGCCTATCGAGCTGGCGCTCCATCAGCCGATCCACCAGATGCAGCAGCGTCACCGGCGCACCGGCCTTGGCGAGGCCGTAGGCCGCTTCCAAGCCGAGCAGGCCGCCGCCAACCACGACGACGCGCTTCTTCGCCGTCGCCAGCGTCAGCAACAGATCGACGTCGCGGGTATCGCGAAACGTGTGCACGCCGGCGAGATCGGCGCCCGGCAAATTGAGCCGCAGCGGCGTCGAGCCGGTGGCGAGCACGAGCTTGGAATATTCCACACTCTCCTCGCCTTCGATCTTCAGCTCACGGCGGCCGGTGTCGATTTCGGTGACGCGATAACCGTAGCGCACGGTAACGCCGCGGTGACGCCACCAGTCGGCCGGCCGGAGCTCGATCTCGTGCGAACCGGTCTCGCCGGCCAGCACGGAGGAGAGCAGCACGCGATTGTAAGCGAGCCGCGGCTCTTCGCCGATCACGGCGACCGCGTAACGGCCGAGCGCGGTCTTGGCGAGCTCGTCGACCAGACGCGCGGCCGCCATACCGTTACCGACGATGACGAGCGGTTCACTCATGGCAATTTCCTACTCCAAGGCCTGCAGTGGAGCTTCTCCCCGCGTACGGGGAGAAGCGAGGTTCGTACCAAGTGTCTAAACGCGAGCCTCTGCGAGGCTTGGCGCGCCTTCACCCCGCGGGCTGCGACGCAGGTAGAACCACCAGGTGAGCGCGAGGCATGAGGCGTAGAAGCCGAGATAGGCCGCAAGCGCGAGCGACGGTCCGCCGGTCATGGCGATCGACTTGCCGAAGCCGCTCGGGATCAGGTAGCCGCCGACGGCACCGACCGCGCCGATGAAGCCGACCGCTGCGCCGCTCTCGATGCCTGCCGTCTTCAAGGCACCGCTACGTGCCGCATCGCCCTTGCCGCGCACCTTGAACAGATTCTCCTCGCGGAAGATCGAGGGGATCATGCGATAGGTCGAGCCGTTGCCGATGCCCGTCGTCACGAACAGAATCAGGAACATCGACAGGAAGCCGATGAAGTCCTTTTGCCCGACGAAGTAGAGCACGCCGACCGTTGCGCCCGCCATCACGATGAAGTTCCAGAAGGTAATGACCGAGCCGCCGATCTTGTCGGCAAGCCAGCCGCCGAGCGGACGCGAGAGCGAGCCGACCAGCGGCCCCAGGAACGCGATCGAGATCGTCACCGCCGGAAACTGCGTCTTGATCAGCAGCGGAAACGCCGCGGAGTAGCCGATGAAGGAGCCGAACGTGCCGATATAGAGATAAGCCATGATCCAGGTGTGCTTGCGCTTGACGATGGCAAGCTGGTTCTTCACCGACGATTTCGCCGAGCTGAGATTGTTCATGAAGAACACTGCGCCGAACACCGCGATCGCGATCGGCAGCACCCACATCAAGCCGGCATTCTGCAGGAAGATGCCGTCGACGGGCGTCGCCTGAAACAGATTGAAGACGGCGAGCGTCATCAGGATCGGAGTGAGGAGCTGCACGCTGGAGACGCCGATATTGCCGCCGGCCGCGTTGAGACCAAGCGCCCATCCCTTCATTCGGTCGGGGAAGAAGAAGGAGATGTTGGTCATGCTGGAGGCGAAATTGCCGCCGCCGAGGCCGGCGGTCGAGGCGATCAGCAGCATCAGCCAGAACGGCGTGTCGGGCTGGCTCACGAAATAGGCAAGCGACAACGTCGGAATGAACAGGATCGTCGCGCTGAAGATGGTCCAGTTGCGGCCGCCGAACGTCGTCACCGCGAATGTATAGGGAAAGCGGATCAGGGCGCCGATCAGGCCCGGCACCGCAATGAGCTGGAACAGCTGGTCGGTGGTGTAGTGGAAGCCTGCCTGCGGCAGCTTGGTGGTGACAATGCTCCAGATCAGCCAGACCGAGAAGCCGATATGCTCGGCCACGATCGACCAGATCAGGTTGCGCCGCGCGACAGTTTTGCCGGTCGCATTCCAGAACGCCTCATCTTCAGGGCGCCAGTCTGAAATCCAAGTCTGATTTCGAGACGGATTCGTCGCCATTGAGTTATCCCTTCCAGGCTCACCGCTGCGTCTTTGCAGGCTCAGCCTCCGGTCACGGAGGCACGCTCCGAGACTTCACCCCGGTGGCGAGTTCACGATGCTGATTGATGATGTTGAGAGACGTCGTCGTTGGCGTCGCGCAAAGACGTTTCAATTTCCGTGCCAGTTGCGCGCACGCTGGAAACGCAGGGATTTCCAGCATGATATTTGTATTACCAGAATTTTCTGAGAGGTTTGTTCGCACGCTAAATTTGCGATTCGCTCAATCCTTGTGCGGCGCACAAGGATTGAGCGACATGTCGAATATTTGGGCGCAGGCAAATGGATGCTCACGCCGCTTCAGGACTAACTGAGGCGGCGGCCGTCGGCGCCTTGGGTGCAGCCCCGTGTTCATAGGCCTCGAGGAAATCGAGCAGTTCGCGGCGGTAACGGTAGTAGTCGGGATGCTCAAGCAGGGTCTTGCGCGTGCGGGGCCGAGGAATGTCGACCTCCATGATGTGGCCGATCCGCGCGTTCGGCCCGTTCGTCATCATTACCACGCGATCGGCAAGCAGGATCGCTTCATCGACATCGTGGGTCACGCACATCGCTGTCACCTGCGTGCGCTTCCAGACCTCCATCAGCACTTCCTGAAGGTCCCAGCGGGTGAGGCTGTCGAGCATCCCGAATGGTTCGTCCAGCAGCAGCAGCTTCGGCGACAGCGCGAAGGCGCGCGCAATTCCGACGCGCTGGCGCATGCCGTTCGACATCGCCGCAGCCGGCTTGTCGAACGAATCGGCGAGACCGACCCGCTCGAGATAGTAGTCCACGATCTCGTCGCGCTGCCGCCGCGTTGCATGCGGATAGACCCGGTCGACGCCCAGCGCGACATTCTCGCGAGCCGTGAGCCAGGGAAACAGCGAGGGCGCCTGGAAGACCACGGCCCGGTCGGGGCCGGCCGTGGTCACCTCGCGGCCGTCGAGAATGATGCCGCCGAGGGAGACGTCGTTGAGACCCGCGGTCATCGACAGCACCGTCGACTTGCCGCAGCCGGAATGCCCGATCACCGAGATGAATTCGCCCTTGCGCACCTTGAGATCGAAGTTTTCGACCACGGTCAGCGGCCCAGCCGGCGTCGGATAGACCTTCGACAGCCGAGAGAATTCGAGATAGCGATCGAGATTGAAGGTGACGGAGGCTGCCCGCTTTTGATAGGCCGCCGGGGGCTTCTCGGTTTGGGTGATCGGCACAACGTTTGGCAGCGTTCGTACCGAACCGTCCGACCGTGAGGCGCGCTCGTTGACCACGTCCAGAAGATAGCTGGTGACGGCCTGGCGCAGCCGCTTGAACGCCGGGTCCTCGTTGATCGACGTGCGGTCGCGCGGGCGTGGAATGTCGACCCTGAACTCCTGACCCAACGTGGCGTCGGGGCCAGGCAGCAGCGGGACGATGCGGTCGGCAAGCAGGATCGCCTCGTCGACGTCGTTGGTGATGAGCACCACCGTGCGCTTGTCACGCGACCAGATGTCGACGATCTCGTCCTGCAGCTTGGCACGGGTCAACGCATCGAGTGCCGACAACGGTTCGTCGAGCAGCAGGATCTCCGGGCTGGTCGCGAGCGCGCGGGCAACGGCGACCCGCTGCCGCATGCCGCCGGACAATTCGGCGGGCAAGCGCGTTGCGGCGTGCGAGAGCCCGACCATGGCGATGTAGCGATCGACCCGGGCCATACGCTCAGCCTTGCTCTCGCGTGCGAAGACCTGGTCGACCGCCAGCGCAACATTGCCGCGCACCGTGAGCCATGGCAGCAGGAAGTAGGACTGGAACACGACGCCGCGGTCGGGACCGGGCCCATTCACCGGCTTGCCCTTGAGCGTGATCTCGCCGGAATCGGGCTGCACCAGCCCTGCGATGGCCGACACCAGCGTCGTCTTGCCGCTTCCCGAAAAACCGACGATGGCGATGAACTCACCTTCGGCGACCTCGATGTTGATGTTGGAAAGAACGCTGGTCCGCGCGGCGCCGGTGCCATAGCCCTTGCACAGCCCCTTGAGAGACAAGAACGACATGCGGACCTCCTCAGCGCTGGCTGGAGAAGGTGAAGGCGGACTGCAACGCATACATCACGCGATCGAGCAGGAAGCCGATGATGCCGATGGTCAGTACGGCGACGATGATCCGCGCGAGCGACTGCGACGAGCCGTTCTGGAATTCATCCCAGACGAACTTTCCAAGGCCCGGATTCTGCGCCAGCATTTCGGCCGCAATCAGCACCATCCAGCCGACGCCGAGCGACAGCCGCAAGCCGGTGAAGATCAGCGGGAGCGAACTCGGCAGCACCAGCTTGGTGACGGTGCGCCAGGTCGGCAACTGGAGGACTCGTCCGACATTGAGCAGGTCCTTGTCGATCGAGGCAACGCCAAGCGAGGTGTTGATCAAGGTCGGCCACAGCGAGCACAGCGTCACGGTGATCGCGGAGATCGCCAGCGATTTCGGCAGCAGTTCCGACGGGTTCACATAGAGCGCCGAAACCACCATCGTCACGATCGGCAGCCAAGCCAGCGGCGACACCGGCTTGAAGATCTGGATCAGCGGGTTGAGCGCGCCGTTCATGGTCCGCGACAGGCCGCAGAGGATGCCGAGCGGAACCGCGATGAGCGTCGCCACCACGAAGCCGACTGCGACCGTCATGAGGCTGGTCATGATCTGGTCGAAATACGTCGGCTTGCCGGCATAGTTGCGGTGGCGGACATCCTCGGGATGGCCGTCGGCGACCATCTTGGCGTTACGCGCGTCTTGACGCTCGTAGAACGCCGCCTGCTTGGCGCGCTCGGCACGATGGTCGGCATAGAGATTCTTCGCCTGGACCCAGACTTCCGCCGGGCCTGGAATGGCGCCGAGCGAAGTCTTGACCTGCGGCGCGGCCAAGGCCCATGCGAGGAGAAAGGCGCCGATGCCAACGAGCGGCACCAGCAGCCCCTGCCGCAACTCCTTCAGCTGAGGCTTGACGACATCGCCGACGGCGATGCGTGTCAGGGGCACAAGCCAGCCGAGGCCCAGGATGTTCAGATAGACGGCAGTGCCGTTGATGCGTGCGAGCATTCGCTCCCGCCGCGCGCGCTTTGCCTCTTCCGCGCTGATGTCGACGTATTCGCTGACCAATGCCATTTGCATATTTCCCTGGCGTCCACCGCCGGATTTCGAGGAAGGAGCCGGGCCGCCGCAGCGGCCCGGCTGCGGTTTCTCAGCCGTCGATGACCTTGGCGCCGTCGATCTTCTGCTTGCCCTTCAGGCCGATCTTTAGGCTGTCCACGTAGGCGTTGGGCTTGCGGCCGTCGTAGGTGACGCCGTCGATGAACTCCGATGTCGGCGCGCGGTAGCCGTCAGTGTCCCAGGGGAAGTCTTCCTTCTTGGCCTTGCCATCGGCGACCAGAAGCTTGGCTGCTGCCAGATAGAGATCGGGGCGGTACACGCTCTTGGCTGTGTCGTGATACCATGCATCGTTCTTGGCCTCGCCGATCTGTCCCCAGCGGCGCATCTGGGTCAGATACCAGACGGCGTCGGACAGATAGGGATAGGTGGCGAAATAGCGGAAGAACACGTTGAAGTCGGCGATCGGGCGCTTGTCACCCTTTTCGTACTCGAAGGTGCCGGTCATGGAATTGGCGATGACCGCCCTGTCGGCACCGACATATTCCGGTTTCGAGAGCAGCTCGACGGCCTTGGTGCGGTTGGCATTGGCGTTCTCGTCCAGCCACATCGCGGCGCGGATCAGCGCCTTGGTCAGGGCGAGCACTGTATTCGGATTCTTCGCGGCGAATGCCGCAGTGATACCGAAGACCTTCTCCGGATTGTTCTTCCAGATTTCGTAGTCGGTGATCACGGGCACGCCGATGCCCTTGAAGACAGCGGCCTGATTCCAGGGCTCGCCGACACAGTAGCCGTTGATGGTGCCGGCCTCGAGCGTGGCCGGCATCTGCGGCGGTGGCGTCACCGACAGCAGCGCTTCGGCCGCCACCGTTCCGGTCACGTCCTCGGCCGAATAGTAGCCGGGATTGATGCCGCCCGAGGCGAGCCAGTAGCGCAGCTCGTAATTGTGGGTCGAGACCGGAAACACCATGCCCATCTTGAAGGCTTTGCCGTCCGCCTTCAGCTTCTCGATGGCCGGCCGCAACGCCTCGGCCTTGATCGGATGCACGAGCTTGCCGCTCGCATCCTTCGGGATGCCCGGCTTCATCAACGCGAAGATCTCATTCGAGACCGTGATGGCGTTGCCGTTCAGGTCCATCGAGAACGGGGTAATGATATGCGCCTTGGTGCCGAAGCCGATCGTGGCGGCCAGCGGTTGACCCGCAAGCATGTGTGCGCCGTCGAGCTCGCCGCTGATGACGCGGTCGAGCAGAACTTTCCAGTTGGCCTGTGCCTCCAGCGTGACGAACAGGCCCTCGTCTTCGAAGTAACCGTTCTCCTTGGCGACCGCCAGCGGCGCCATATCGGTGAGCTTGATGAAACCGAGCTTCAGCTCTTCTTTTTCCGGCCTGAGTGCGGCTGCGCGCACCCGACCAGCGGAGATCGCGGCAGCGGCAGCGGCGGCACCCGCGGCAAGGAACGTGCGGCGGTCGAGACGGGTGAGCGCGTTCGTGCTGGCTTCGCCGGAGAGTTTGCCATTACGGCCGCTGCGCCGGCACCGATCAGTTGGCTTCGTCATTGAATGTGATGCTCCATTGTGACCGAAAACCCATCCGCACACGCCAACTCCCCCGCGCGCACAGTGGCGCGTCTCCGGGGAGGCCCCGGACGGCGAAGGTCAAGATTCGGATGGAGATCTTCGAGGGACGGCGTCGATGGCGTCGACTGCTCTCAAACAAAAAGCGTGCCAGATCGGAATGTTCGACAATACACAACAATAACAGTGGATTACGCCGGAGGTCTCGCCGGCGCGGGGTCCCGATGCGCCCGCAAATCCAGCGAGACGCCCAGTCCTTGTGCGACGCACAAGAAATGAGCAGGCGTCAGCGTTCCCGGCAAAGGGATGGCCGCGCGCGCCGTGGGCGCCGGTGCGGGGCACGGACGGACGTTGGCCATGGCGGGGGCTTTGCTGCTGGATAAATCAGCCCATCCGCATTGATTTCCGCACCAGAGGAAGGCCTTGCCCCGTTTGCACAGCTTGGCACGTGGATTGCTTCCCATTTTGATCACTCAGTCAACGACGACTGCGGTTCGCCGAAATGTTGAAGCCTCCGGGGGCCGAAACGCGGGGAGAGCTTGACCGCTTCGCCGGGCCGCCGGCGCAGTCGCGTGACGCGATTCCGCGCGAAATCTCGAATCCCTTGGGTCCGCCCGTTCTCGGCTCGCCGGCCCGTGCGGAAGGAACGCCCCGACGACGGCACCGCCCGGACGAACGTACCTTCATTCTCACGAGCAAAAGGAACCATTGATGTCGTATCTCGCGCCTTCGGAATTCGTCACCAAGATGGTGGATGCGGGCGAGTCCAAGATCTTCATGTCCACCCGCGACACCATCATCCGCGCCTACATGGCCGGTGCCATCCTCGCGCTGGCGGCCTGGTTCGCGGTCACGATCAATGTCAATACCGGTCAGCCGATCATCGGCGCGCTGCTGTTTCCGGTTGGCTTCGTCATGCTCTATCTGCTCGGCTTCGACCTTCTGACCGGCGTGTTCGTGCTCTCGCCCCTCGCCCTGATCGACAAGCGCCCGGGCGTCACCTTTGGTGGTGTGCTGCGCAATTGGGGGCTGGTCTTCGTCGGCAACTTCGCCGGCGCTTTTACGGTGGCCTTCATGATGGCCTTCGTCACGACGTTCGGCTTCACCCAGGCGCCCGACAAGGTCGGCACGGTCATTGGCAATATCGGCGAAGGCCGAACGCTGGGCTATGCCGCGCATGGTGCGGCGGGCATGGCGACGCTGTTCATGCGCGGCATCCTCTGCAACTGGATGGTCTCGACCGGCGTCGTCGGCGCCATGATCTCGACCTCGGTCTCCGGCAAGGTCATCGCGATGTGGATGCCAATCCTGCTGTTCTTCTACATGGTGTTCGAGCATTCCGTGGTGAACATGTTCCTGTTCCCGTCGGGCCTGATGCTGCACGCGAAATTCTCGATCATGGACTATCTGATCTGGAACGAGATTCCGACCGTGCTCGGCAACCTCGTCGGCGGCCTCGCCTTCACCGGCATGACCCTCTACACCACGCACGTCATGACCTTGCCGAAGCGCCAGGCTGACAAGGCTGTAAAGCCCCGGGTCGCGGCCTGATCAAACGTCTCGACAAGAGAGCCTCGCCCGACCAGGGTGAGGCTCTCCTTTGCCGGTGATGACGATGACCCGCGGACTCCTGATTTCGGTCGGCCAGCATTCCGACAAAGGCCGCAAGCCCGTCAACCAGGATTTTCACGGCGTCCTGATTCCGGAAGAGCCGCTGCTCGGCCTGAAGGGCATCGCCGCAGTCCTGGCCGACGGCATCTCCAGCAGTTCGGTGAGCCAGATCGCCAGCGAGTCGGCGGTCAAGAGCTTCCTGATGGACTATTACTGCACGTCGGAATCCTGGACGGTGAAGACGTCCGCCCGCCGTGTGCTGGACGCGACCAATTCCTGGCTGCACGCGCAGACGCGCAAGAGCCAATATGCCTATGACCGCGACAAGGGCTATGTCTGCACGCTCACCGCCATGGTCATCAAGGCGACCACCGCACACATCTTCCATGTCGGTGACTGCCGCGTCTATCGCGTCGCCGGCAAGGCGCTCGAGCAGTTGACCGACGATCACCGGATCATCGTGTCATCGGAGCAGACTTATCTGGGCCGCGCGCTCGGCATCAATCCGCAGCTCGAGATCGACTACCAGGCGTTCGAGATCGAGGCCGGCGACACCTTCATGCTGGCGACCGACGGCGCCTACGAATTCGTCGACCCACGCTTCGTCACGAGCGCGCTGAACGAGCACGCAGGCGAACTCGATAAGGCGGCAAAGGCAATCGTCGAGGAGGCCTACCGGCGCGGCAGCGACGACAATATCACCGTCCAGATTCTCCGCATCGACGCGGTGCCCCAGCGCGAGCCGGCCGGCATCTTCAATCAGACATTACAGTTGCCGCTTCCGCCGCTGCCCGAGCCGCGCGCGATCTTCGACGGCTACCGGATCGTCCGCGAGATCCACGGCAGCAGCCGCAGCCACATCTATCTTGCCGTCGATACCGAGACCGAGCAGCCGGTCGCACTCAAGCTGCCGTCGGTCGATTTGCGCAGCAATGCCGGCTATCTCAAGCGCTTCCTGATGGAGGAGTGGATCGCACGGCGGATCGACAGCCCGCACGTGCTGAAGCCGCTGCCGCAGTCGCGGCGGCGCGGCTATCTCTACGTCGCGACGGAATTCGTCGAAGGCCAGACGCTGAAGCAGTGGATGACCGACAATCCGCGCCCGGACCTCGAAACCGTGCGTGGCATCATTGAGCAGATCGCCGCCGGCCTGCGCGTCTTCCATCGCATGGAGATGCTGCATCAGGACCTCAGGCCCGACAACATCCTGATCGACAAGACCGGCACCGCGAAGATCATCGACTTCGGATCGGTCAGAGTCGCCGGCGTCGCGGAGGCAGCGCCCCGAGACGAGGCCGACGAGATCCTGGGCACGGTTCAATATACGGCGCCGGAGTATTTTCTTGGGCAGGGCGGCTCGCCGCGTTCCGATATGTTTTCGCTGGCCGTGATCTGCTATCAGATGCTGACGGGAAAGCTTCCCTACGGCGCCCAGGTCGCCAGGATCCGGCGCAAGGCGGACGTGCGGAGGCTCGAATATCGTGCCGCGGACGCCGACCGCAACGTGCCGACCTGGATCGACGGCGCGCTCCGGCGCGCGCTTCATCCCGATCCCTCCAAGCGACACGAGGATCTCTCCGAGTTCATTTACGAGCTCCGCACCCCCAATCCGACCTATCTCGACACGCGGATCACGCCGCTCCTGGAGCGCAGCCCGCTGATGTTCTGGAAGCTGACCTCGGCCGCACTCGCCTGCGCGGTCGTCGTGTTGCTGGCGCTGCTGCACGCGCGTTAGAGTCCCAATGTCTTCATGCCGGCTCCCCCGCCTTCATTCCCAGCGGCTTCGGCGCCATCCCGCCACCGGGCTTGAGGTGGAATTCGTAAGTCATCAGGTGCCACTGCCCGTTCGCCCTGGTGCCGTCGGGCATCGCGGGATCATTGCGCGGCTCGACCTTGGCGACGAGGTCGTCCTTCACGCCGAACACGACGTCGGAATCCAGATATTTGTCACCATCCATGAAGACATGCGTGATCAGCGGCTCGTAGCCTTTCGCATTCACCAGGAAATGCACGTGCGCGGGGCGCATTGGATGGCGATGGGTCTGCACGATCATCTCGCCGACCGGACCGTCGGTCGGGATCGGGTAGCTGCACGGCAAGATGGTGCGGAAGAAGAAGCGGCCGTCATCGTCGGTGATGAAGCGCGCCCGCGCGGAGGCGCCGACCTCGTCGTAGTTCGGCTTCTGGGAATCGTAGAAGCCGTCATCATCGGCGTGCCAGACGTCGACGGGGACGTTGGCGAGCGGCTTGCCCTTGAGGTCGGTAACGCGGCTCTGCACGAACATCCGCTCGCCGGTTTGATTGTTCGGCGAGATGTCGGTGCCATGGGCCGTTACCTTGTGCTCGCCGACATAGAACGGGCCGAGCACGGTGGTCTGGGTGGCGCCCTCGCGGTCGCGATGGTTGACCGCGTCGACCAGCATGGAGACGCCGAGCACGTCGGACAAAAGAATGAATTCCTGGCGGGTGTCGGTGCATTTCTGCCCGGTGCGGGTCAGGAAATCGATCGCATAGTCCCACTCCTCGAAGGTCAGGCCGGTCTTGCTCACGTAATCGTGCAGCGATTTCACCAATTCCTGGAGCAGGAATTTCGCGCGCGGATTGGGCGTGCGGTCGAAGCTCTTGACGACGGCTTCGGTGAGCTCGGTCTCGCTGAACTGGGTCATGGTGCGTTTGCCCTGCATTTTCTCGTTGGTCCCACGGGGCTCCTCGGAGACGTTCCAAAGGTACAGCGTACACCAGCCAACCCGACCGCGTAAGCGCGACCGCCCTTGGAATGAGGCCGCCATTTCGGCTATCAACGCACTGACAAAACTGCCCGGAGGAACTGATGCTCGCTCCCACCCCCGCCTCGCCCGAATCCGTCGGCATGTCCAAGGCCGCGCTCGACCGCGTCGATGCGCATCTGAAGAGCCGCTACATCGATGCCGGCCGCTTCCCGGGTGCGCATCTTCTGGTCTACCGCCGCGGCAAGGTCGCACACAGCTCGGTTCAGGGCCTCGCCGATGTCGAGCGGAAGCTGCCGGTCAAGGACGACACCATCTACCGCA
Organism: Bradyrhizobium diazoefficiens; assembly: GCF_016616425.1. Classification (NCBI taxonomy): domain Bacteria; kingdom Pseudomonadati; phylum Pseudomonadota; class Alphaproteobacteria; order Hyphomicrobiales; family Nitrobacteraceae; genus Bradyrhizobium; species Bradyrhizobium diazoefficiens. The sequence goes on along the minus strand of NZ_CP067101.1, from coordinate 2,861,548 downwards.
TCTATTCGATGACCAAGCCGCTCACCAGCGTCGCCTTCATGATGTTGGTCGAGGCGGGTCTCGTCGCGATCGACGAGCCCGTCGCCAAATACATTCCGGAATGGAAGGATCTCGGCGTGTTCGTCGCCGGCACCTATCCGGCCTTCCTGACCCGGCCGCCGTCCCGGCCGATGCTGATCGTCGACCTCCTGCGTCATACCTCCGGCCTCACCTACGGCTTCCAGCAGCGCTCCAATGTCGACGCCGCCTATCGCACCGAGAAGATCGGCGAGGTCGAGAAATCAGGCACGCTCCAAAGCATGATCGAGGGGCTTGCCAAGATTCCGCTGGAGTTCTCGCCGGGCGAAGCCTGGAACTACTCGGTCGCAACCGACGTGCTGGGCTATCTCATCGGCAAGATCTCCGGCATGCCCTTCGAGCAGTTCCTTAAATCACGCATCCTCGACCCGCTCGGCATGACCGACACCGATTTCCATGTCCCGGCCTCGAAGGCGCATCGGTTTGCCGCCTGCTATTCCGCCGATCCCGGCGGCGGCATGACCTTCCATGCCAGCCAGCGACGCGAAGGCCTGACGCTTCAGGATGACCCGAGCACCAGCTCGTTCCTCTCGCCACCCTCCTTCATCTCCGGCGGCGGCGGGCTGTGCTCGACGGTTGCCGACTATCTCACGTTCTGCCGCGCGTTGCTCAACGGTGGCGAACTCGGCGGCATCAGGCTGATCGGGCCGAAGACGCTGGCGCTGATGACCACCAACCATATTCCCGGCGGCCGCGCGCTGCCGGAGGTATCGCGCTCGCTGTTCTCGGAAGCGACTTATAACGGCATCGGCTTCGGGCTCGGTTTCGCCGTAACCATGCGCCCGGCGGAAACGCTGATCGCCGGCAGCCCCGGCGAATACAATTGGGGCGGCGCGGCCACGACCTCGTTCTGGATCGATCCGGCCGAGGAGCTGATCGCAATCTTCATGACGCAGGTGCTGCCGTCGAGCGCCTACCCGATCCGGCGCGAGCTGCGCAGCATGGTCTACGCCGCGATCACCGAGAGCAACCAGTAGCCAATTGACTCGATTCCGCGGCCGTCGGCCGCGGCATCGCCCGATCAAGCGCTCATTTGAGCATTTCCGGCACGATCAGGCGCGGCAGGAACAGCGCTCGCGGGTCGCAAAAATCGTGGCGCAGCGCAACTCGTGACCGTATGGTCTCCCAATATCACAGTCCAGCGCCACTGTGCTGGAACCGGGACGCCTGCGCTTGTCAAAGCTCACCCTGCCCGTTCGGCTCGCTCTCCTCGTCGCAGGAACGATGTTGCCGCTGATTGTCTTCGCGGTCGGCCTCGCCTATTCCAACTATCGCCAGGATCGTGGCGATGCGACGCGCCGGGTGCTTGAGACCGTGCGCAGCATGCGCGTCGTGCTCGATTCCGAGGTGCAGCGAATGACGGGCGGCTTGCAAGTGCTCGCACTCAGCAATTCCTTGCAAAACAGTGACTTCGACAGCTTCCGTCGGCTGGCGGCCGGGTTCATCAGCCAATATGGCGGAGACAGCGTTCTTCTGCTGGCCGACAGATCCGGGCACCAGCTCTTTTCCACCGTCACGACGGAAACAGCGAATCTGCCACCGCGCAACAATCGAGCGATCGTCGAACGGGTGTTTGCAAGCAAGGCTCCACAATATTCCGATCTGTTCGTTGGTTCGACCAAGAAACGGCCGATCGTGACCGTGGAGGTTCCCGTGCTGCACAATGGCGAAGTCGCCTATGCGCTCTCCTTCAGTCCGCCGATCGCGATATTCCAGAGGCTGGTCGAGCAGCAGCGGCCGAACGATCAATGGACGGTATCGCTGCTGGACACCAAGGCGCGCGTGTTCGCACGCACGCCCAATCCCGCCGAGACGTTCGGCAAGGAGGCTTCCGGCGCACTCTATGATGCGATGTCCCGCAGCCCGGAGGCCACTCTGTCCAGCGTTTCGCTCGACGGCGTCGCGTTGTCTTCCGCCTTTACCAGATCGCAACTGACGGGCTGGACGGTCGTGGCGGGCGTCACCGAGAGCTCGCTGATCGCGCCGCTCTGGCGCAACATCGCGATCACCGGCCTGATCGGCGGCATCCTGCTGCTGATTGGCCTGACCTTCGCGGTCAGGATGGCGGCCACGATCGCGCGCGGCGAGATGCTGCACAATCTCCTGATCGAGGAGCTCAACCACCGCGTCAAGAACACGCTGGCCTTGGTGCAGGCGATCGCGGCGCAGACCTTCCGCAGCGCCAGCAGGGACGAGCGGACCAAGTTCGAGGGCCGGCTCGGCGCATTGGCCGAAGCGCATAACCTGCTGAGCCAGGAGAAGTGGGCGGGCTCGGAGCTGCGGGACGTGATGGCCCGCGCACTTCAGCCTTTCCTGCTGAATGGTCCTGACCGTATCCGCATGGCCGGTCCCGCCGTGCCGTTGTCGCCGCGGCTCGCCCTGGTGCTGTCGATGATCGTGCACGAGATCGCCACCAACGCCGCAAAATACGGCGCGCTGTCCAACGAGAGCGGCCGGGTAACGCTGGACTGGGAGATCATCGCCGACGCGCCGAAGCCGCGGCTGCGGCTGATCTGGACCGAGATCGGCGGACCGCCGGTGACGGCGCCGGTGAGGCGCGGCTTCGGCTCGCGCCTGATCGAACGTAGCGCGCGCGACCAGCTCGACGGCGAGGCAACCGTCGACTTCCTGCCGCGCGGCGTGGTCTGCACAGTGATCTGCACGCTGGACGACGAGAGGCGATGAGCGCAGGAAGCGCTACCCGATTGTCTGCAGCGCCGGAAACGTCTCCAGCAGCCAGATGCTCACATTCGAGACCGCGCCGGTGAGAAAGCCGATGCCGGTGATCACCATCAGGACACCCATGGCGCGCTCGACAGTGACGAGGTGCCCCTTCATGCGCGCGAACAGTGTGGAGAATTGTTCGATCATCAGCGCGGCGATCAGGAACGGAATGCCGAGCCCGGCCGAATAGACCGCTAGCAGGCCGGCGCCCTTCGTCACCGTGGCTTCAGCCGCGGCGATCGAGAGGATCGCGGCGAGGATCGGGCCGATGCAGGGAGTCCAGCCGAAGGCGAAGGCGAGACCCATGATATAGGCGCCCCAGAGGCCGACCGGCTTGGGGATCGGCAGCCGCCCCTCGCGCATCAACAGGCCGATGCGCGTGAGGCCCAGGAAGTGCAGGCCCATGACGATGATGACGATGCCGGCGAGGATCGACAGCTCCGCCGACCAGGCACGGATCAGCCCGCCGATCAACGAGGCGCTGGCGCCGAGCGCGACGAACACCGTGGAGAAGCCGAGCACGAACAGGAGCGCCGACATCATGATCGCGCGCTTGGAGGCCGAGGCCGGTTCGTTGCTCCCGACATGCTCGATCGTGGCGCCCGTGAGGTAGATCAGATAGGGCGGGACCAGCGGCAGGACGCAAGGCGAGAGGAAGCTGACGAGGCCGGCAATCAGCGCCGCCGGGATCGAAACATTTTGCATGATGCAGTCGGAGCCATCTCAGGTGCCGGTACGGCGCGCGGGACATGGGCCCCCGCCCGGAGCCGAACCGGCTCTGGTGTAGCCGATGCCGGAAAATGCGCAACTGAGGCGCACGACACCAGGGCTCCTCCCGATGCCGTCTGCGATCACAGATACGGCATCGGGACGCGCGCAAATCTCGCCAAAAGCGAGATCCGCCGGCGCGGCTACTTTACCACGCGGAGCAGCGGACGCCGGGGCTGGTCCTGCGCCTGCTTGGAAGGAGCCCGCGGCTCGCTCGCAGCGCTCCGCAGCATTTCATCGCACAGCGCCTTGAGATCGGCACTGTCAATTCCTTTGAGTTTCATCCTGACGTCAAGGATGACAATGGACAGCAGCTCGGCCGACTCACGGCTGTCGCACTCGTTGAGAACCCTACGGCACTCCTCAAGCGTTTCCAGCACCGACTGCAACTGTTCGTCTGAATGCGACACCGGCGTTCTTTCCGTTAATTCAGCCTGCGAGACGTACTTGTGACGACTCCTTTGGCCCCATGAAACAGTGAAGATAGCACGAGGCCGTTGCGCCTCCGAACCAGATTTCGGTGGGCTTCTGCCATGGAACCACGATTCCGGCTAACAGTGCCGCGCTACGCAATTGGTCATTATCGAAGCAATCCGGAAGGCAACGCCTGGTCCGCCGTGATTGATCCACTGACGGAGACGGCGTCGGCCGTCGCGCGAAGTCATTCATTACGGACAGCGCTTGCAATATGGACAGCGCCTGCAATCCCGCAGCCATTTGACGGCTCGCAACGGAACTCACGCCACACCCCTCATCCGGGCGAATAGCTACCCGATTCCCAGCCCTTGGCAGCACTTGGATACCATCCACGCGGTAGTAAGGATGACGTTCAAAACTCATCATCCCCAACCCGCAGTGGTTGTGGTTTGTGCTGGATTCTGCCAGTTTAGCGACCGGAAGGGACTTGTATGCACTCCTTGGCGGAAAGGGGCGTTCGTCTGCCGGAACGCCCAAAGACAAATCTCAGCGGCCTCTCGGATTGGGATGCGGCCCGCATATTCCTCGAAGTCGTCCGATGCGGAAGTTTCCGGTCGGCGGCCGAGCGCTTGTCGCTATCGATCAACGCCGTGCGCCGGCGGATCGACGATTTCGAACGCCAGACCGGCACCACGCTGTTCACCCGCGACGTCCATGGCACCCATCTGACCGATGAAGGCGCACTGGTGGTCTCCGCCGCCGAGCGTATGGAGGCCGCCACCTTCGACGTGCTGCGCGCCAGCGATTCGATGGCGAATGCCCTGTCCGGCGAGGTCCGGGTCGCCGTCACCGAGGGGCTCGGGACATTCTGGCTGGCTCCGCGGCTGGTCGAATTCCAGCAGGCCTATCCGAAGATCCTGGTCGACCTGCATTGCGCAATGCGTTCGGCCGACGTGTCACGCCACGAGGCCGACGTCGCCATCCATCTTTCGCGTCCCTCCGCGCTAGACGTCAAGCTGGTGCGGCTCGGCCGCATGCATCTGATGTTCTGGGCCTCCGAGAAGTACATCGCAAAACACGGCGCGCCGCGATCGGCCGCGGAATTGATCAAGCATCGCCTGGTGCTGCAATTCGCCGACCAGCTCGCCGCCAAGGAATCCTTCGAGAGCTTCTTCCCGGGCGTGTCGGAGCGTGACCTTCTGGTCATGAAGACCAACGTCTCGAGCGCCAACTATTGGGCGGTCGCGAATGGCGCCGGCATAGGCGTCTTCCCGAGCTACGCCATTGCGCTTGGCGGGAAGTTGATTCCATTGGAGGTCGAGCTTAACCGGCCGCTGGATATCTGGTTGTCCTACCATCCCGGTAGCGGCCGTATTCCGCGCGTGCGGCACATGATTGACTGGCTGATCGAGGCTTTCAATCCGGCTCGCTTCCCGTGGTTTAAGGAAGAGTTCGTGCACCCGCATGAATTCAAGGACTCGTATATGGGCGAACCCCTGACCCAGCTCTTCGGGGGATTTTCAACCGAAGAACAAAGGTGAAAAAAGAGATGAAAGCAGCGGCGAAGAGAATGAAGCAGCGCAGTGCCGGCAAGCCCGACATCGAGCTTGGCAAGCGGATCCGCCTGCGGCGCGTCGAGATGAAGATCTCCCAGGCCGAGCTCGGCGAGAAGCTCGGCGTCAGCTTCCAGCAGGTCCAGAAGTACGAGAAGGGCGTCAATCGCGTGGGCGCGGCTCGGCTTCAGCAGATCGCCTCCGCCCTCGACGTGCCCGTGACCTTCTTCTACGACGGCGACAACAAGGCGCGCGAAGTCGAGAGCCTGCTCTTCCTCGATTCGGCCTTCAGCCTCCGCCTGCTGCGCGCCTACAGCAAGATCAAGGACCAGACGGTGCAGCGTCAGCTCGTCTCGCTGATGGAATCGATCGCAGCGAACGAAAGCTGAGATCGACCGACGGTCTGCCGTCACGGCCGACCTTCAATCCGCCGCGCCACGGGGGCGCGGCCGGATTGAACGAGAGCCGGATTGCATGGCCTTACATCCGTCTCGGCCCGTGCGCTTTGCGCGCGCTGCCCTTGCTATCGGGGCGGTCTGACCGCCCCTTTTTTGGTCCGATTGCCTGCCATCCGTCGCTGCCTTGCGAACGTCGCGGCACCGCCGCCATGCAATGGCGGCACACGCGGATGCAAGCCACTTCGTCTGCCGCCGTTGACCGCGGCAACGCCCCCGCCGCACATTGCACCTGGCCAATGACAAGCGAGCGCGCGATGCCTGACACTTCCAGCACGATCGAAAACTCCTATGCCGACGGCAAGATCCTCAAGCACGCAGCCGGTGGCGTTGGAGTGATCACCTTCAACAATCCCGACAAGCGCAATGCAATGTCGCTGGAGATGTGGGAGGGATTTGGCGAGGCGCTGACGGCCTTGCGCGACGACGAGACGGTGCGTGTCGTGATCCTGCGCGGTGCCGGCGGCAAGGCCTTCGTCTCCGGTGCCGACATCGGCCAGTTCGAGAAGGTGAGGCATAACGCGGCAGCGTCCGAAGAATATTCCAAGCGCAGCGCCGCCCAGCGCGCATTGCTCGCCGACTATCCGAAACCGACGATCGCCTGCATCCAGGGATTTTGCCTCGGCGGCGGCATGCAGGTCGCGATGCTCGCCGACATCCGCATCGCCGCGCACAGCAGCCAGTTCGGCATTCCCGCGGCCAGGCTCGGCATCGCCTACGGTTACGATGGTCTAAGGCACCTGGTGTCGCTGGTCGGCCCGTCCTGGGCGCGCCTCTTGATGTACACAGGCATGCGCATCGATTGCTCCGAGGCGCTGCGCATTGGCCTCGTCGAGCGCGTATTCCCCGACGATCAGCTCTGGGGCGAGACCATGGAGATCGCGCAGACCATTTCCGGGAACGCCCCGCTCGCGATCAAGGCCGCCAAGATCACCATCGCGCAGGTGCTGAAGGATGAGAGCCAGCGCGACATGGACATGATCAAGACAATCGGCAACTCCTGCATGGACTCCGAGGATTTCCGCGAGGGCCGCCAGGCCTTCATGGAGAAGCGCAGACCCAAGTTCCAGGGGCGTTGAATCTGAATCTTCATTCAGGAAGATTAAATCCGCACGCGGCCGCACCCGGGTAGCAACCGATTGATCTGTCGAAAATTCTCTCTCCAACAACGAGGGAGATTGCGATGAAATTCAAGTTTGCTGTTCTCGGTCTGGCTGCCCTGGGCGGTATGGCGCTCGCCTCTGGCCCGGCGTTCGCGGCAATGCCGAATGGCATTCCGAAGGCGGATCGAGTCGCCAGTGGACCGGCCGCTGACGTCGATCAGGTGCGCTGGGTCTGCAACCCCTGGGGCCGCTGCTGGTGGCGCCCGAACTATTATGGTGCCTACGGCTTTTATGCCGGCCCACGCCGCTTCTATGGCCCGCGTCCGTGGGGCTGGGGTCACCGCCATCACCACTGGCGCCGCTGGTGAGTGACAAAGGGGCCTGCGGGCCCCTTTTCCACGTGAGCATCTCCACCTACAGTGCGGCCAGCACCGCCTTCGCGATGTCGGCGGTCCCGTTGCTGCCGCCGAACTCCATCGGCTTGATGCCGCCGGCATAGACCTGATCCACCGCACGCTCGATCGTCTCGCCGGCTTCCGCCGCGCTCTCGACGCCGTGCTTGTCGGCGAGCCAGTCGAGCATCATTGCCGCCGACAGGATCATGCCGGTGGGATTGGCCTTGCCCTGCCCCATGATGTCGGGCGCGGTGCCGTGGCAGGGCTGGAACACGGCGTATTTGTCGCCGATGTCGGCCGACGGCGCCATGCCCAGGCCGCCGATCAGGCTCGCGGTGATGTCGGAGACGATGTCGCCGAACATGTTCTCCATCACCATCACATCGAAATCCCAAGGCCGCTTGACCAGCATCGCCGAACAGGCGTCGACATAGAGCCGGTCGGTCTTCACGTTCGGATGCTGCTTTTCGATCTCGTCGAAGATGCCGCGGAAGAACGCAAACGCCTTGAACACATTTGCCTTGTCGACACAGGTGAGCATCCCCGGCTTGCCGCGCGCCTTGCGCCGCTCGGCCAGGCGAAACGAGAATTCGAACAGGCGCTCGGATGTCCTGCGCGTGATTACCATGGTCTCGCGCGCATCCTCGTGGGTGACGACGCCCTTGCCCATCGAGGCGAACAATCCTTCCGTGGATTCGCGGATGACGACGAGATCGATGCCGCGCTGGTCCGCACCGACGATCGGGCTCGGCACGCCGGGAATGAGGCGCGCGGGCCGCACGCCGGCATAGAGATCGAAGATGAAGCGCAGTTCGATCTGCGGCGCGATCTCGGTATTATCGGGGTAGCGCACCGACGGCAGACCGCAGGCCCCGAGCAGGATCGCGTCGGCCTCCTCGCACAGCTTGATGGTGGTGTCCGGCATCGACTTGCCGGTGGCGAGATAATTGTTGGCCCCGGCGGGGGCCTCGGTGAAGCGAAACCGCAAATCCGATTTCTGCTCGATCTTGCGCAGCACCTCGATGGCCGGCGCCATGACTTCGGGACCGATGCCGTCGCCGGCGAGCACGGCAATGTGGAAGGCGTTGTTTGCGGACATGGGGATTCCTGTAGGACGCGTCATCCCGGGGCGGCTCGAACGGCCGAACCCGGAATGCCAGAATGGATTACGGCGTCAGCACCGTGCGCCCGACCACCGCGCCCTGCTGCAGCAGCACCAGCGCATCGTTGGCCTTGGCGAGCGGTGCCGTCGTCACCGGGATCGGCGGCACCTTCTTGGTGCGCACGAGATCGAGCAATTCCTGGGTCTCGCGCAGATTGCCGACATAGCTGCCCTGGATCGTCACGGCCTTGATCGGAATCAGCGGCAGCGCCCAGGTCGCGCCGCCGCCGAACAGGCCGACGATGACGAGCTTGCCGCCCTTGGTGAGGCAATCGAAACCGAGCTGCGTCGTCGCGGCGTTGCCGACGAGGTCGACCACGGCGCGGATCGGCCCGCCCGCTTTCTTGGCAAGCTGCTCCAGCGCATCCGGTGCCTTGGGATCGACGGTGGCGAGCGCGCCGGCCTTCTCCGCCGCCTCGCGCTTCCTGGCGTCGATATCGACCATGATCGCGCCCTTGCCGCCCATCGCCTTCAACAGCGACAATGCCATCAGGCCGAGACCGCCGGCGCCGAACATCACGATCGGCGTGTCGAAATGCTGCTCGACCTTCTTGAGCGCGCTATAGGTGGTGACGCCCGAGCAGGCATAGGGCGCAGTCGTCGCGGGATCGAGTCCCCTCAGATTGAGGAGATAGCGCGGATGCGGCACCAGCATGTGATCGGAATAGCCGCCATCGCAATAGACGCCGAGCGAGCGTGGTGTCAGGCACATGTTCTCGTCACCCGCCAGACACGTTGCGCATTTGCCGCAGCCGATCCAAGGATAGACCAGGCCAACGTCGCCGAGCTTGAGATCGCCTTGATCGGTCGGCTTCACGTCCGGTCCGAATGCAAGGATCTCGCCGACCGTCTCGTGCCCCATGGTCAGCGGCAAACTGATGCCGCGGTCCTTCAGCGACAGCGGCTTGCGGCCGTGACCGAGATCGTAGCCGCCTTCCCAGATGTGGAGATCGCTGTGGCAGACGCCGGCCGCCTTCACCTTGATCAGCACCTGCGTGCCCGACGGCTGCGGCGTGGGCTCGTCGAACTCCTGCAGCGGCGCCTTGAAATCGGCGACCTTGAAACTCTTCATCGGCGTCCTCCCGCATGCTTCTTGTCGTTGCGTCACCATGCCATGGCTGGCCGGGCGAGACAAACCGGTCTTAGTTCAGGCCAGCGGATGATGGCAAGCCGGTTGGGCGCAAGGCAGCATGCTTGCCGCACCGGGCCTTGCTTTATCCTTGCGCGGCGGCTTTGCCTGCCGGAATTGGCGCATCGTCGGCAAGGCCGATCTCGTCGCGCAGCGCATCCGTGTGCTCGCCGAGCACGGCCATCGTCTTGGCGGGCGTGGTATCGGCGCCCGACATCCGGAACGGCAGGTTGAGCACCTGAAAGGAGCCGCCCTCGTCCCGCACCTCGGAGAGCGCCTGCCGGTGCGCGAGCTGCGGATCGGCCAGCGCCTCGGGCACGGTGCGATAGGCCGACGCCGGCACGCCGGCAGCGCCGAGGGCGGCGAGACACGCATCGGTCGCGAGCTGCCGCGACCAGGCTTCGACGCCGTCCATCACGTCCGCCCAATTGTCGCGGCGCGCGGCATAGGTCGAGAAGCGCGGATCGGAGATCCATTCGGTTCGGCCGATCACGCCCATCAATCCCTGGAACGTCTTCTCGCTGGCGACCGTGATCATGACGTAGCCGCTCGCCGTTTCGGTCGGGCCGAACATCGGGCGCGGCGGCGGCTTCACGGCGAATTGCGCGCTCTGCAATTCGGTCAGAGTCAACGAGAGCATCGATTCCAGCATGGACACGTCGATGTGTTGGCCAAGGCCGGTCACGGTGCGCTGATAAAGCGCGGAAGCGATCGCGCCGAACCCATAAGTGCCGGTGACGACGTCGGCGTGATAGATGCCGCAATAATCAGGGCGGCTGCGGCCGGGCTGGTAGGCGAGATGCGCCATGTCGTAGCCGGAGGCGGCATGGATCACCGGCGCATAGGCCGGCAGCTCGGCCGAAGGACCGCTCTGGCCGTAGCCGGAGATCGAGCAATAGATCAGCCTCGGGTTGACGGTGCGCAGCCTGTCGTAGTCGAGCCGTAGCCGGTGCATCACGCCGGGACGAAAGTTCTCGACCAGGATATCGGCGGTCGCGGCCAGCCGGCGGACCGCCTCCTTGCCGTCCTCGGATTTGAGGTCGAGCACCACGCTCTTCTTTCCGACGTTGAGTTGGCCGAACGTGGTGCTGCAGCCGTTGCGCAGCGGCGGCCGGGTCCGCATCGTCTCCCCGCCGTCGGTCTCGATCTTGATGACCTCGGCACCCATGTCGGCAAGCATTCGCGCGCAGTGAGGACCGGCGATGGTGGTTGAAAAATCCAGGACCCGCAGGCCTGCGAAGGCCTTTGTCGTCGTGCCCTCATGCTTATCTGCTAGCTGCATCCGCGAAGCCCCCTTGGAACCTTCAATGCTCTCTCTTGTTGATGGCCGACCCTAGAGGGCGGCGGCTGAGCAGGAAAGCGTTTACCGAACGGACGCGCCGCGTGGGCGGGCATTGGAATGTGTGGGCAACTGGACCCGTTCTTGCATAGCAGCAAGCGGGATCGGAAGAGGGCAGCCGTTCTTGAGGGTCTTGTTCGTCACCACGGAAATGGACGATTTCGTCCGCGTTGGCGGACTTGGCGCCGTTTCCGCAGCCCTTCCCCGCGCCCTTCGCCCCTTCGCCGATATCCGGATCATGCTGCCGGGCTATCGCGACATCATCGAGCAACTCACGCATATTCAGATCGTTGGCCGCTGCCCGGCGTTCGCGGAAATGCCGGCCTGTTCGCTCGGCCGGGCCGCGACCAAGGACGGTCTTCCGGTCTACGTGTTGTTGTGCTCGCAACTCTACGACCGCCCCGGCAACCCCTATGGCGACGAAAGCGGCCGCGACTGGCCGGACAACGACATCCGCTTCGCGCGCTTGGCCTCGGCAGCCGCTGAGCTGGCCATGGGCAAGCTGGACAAGAATTGGGCAGCAGACCTGATCCACGCCAATGACTGGCAGGCCTCGCTCGTGCCGGCCTATCTCGCCTGGCACGGCGCCAAGCTGCCGTCGATCCTGACCATCCACAACCTCGCCTATCAGGGCCTCTTCCCGAAGGACTCGTTGCGGCGGATCGGCGCACCGGAAAGCTCGTTCCACATCGACGGCGTCGAGTTCTACGACCAGGTCTCGTTCCTCAAGGCGGGCCTCGTCTACGCCTCGCACCTCACCACCGTCAGCGGCACCTATGCGAGGGAGATCACGACGGCCGAGTTCGGCTGCGGCCTCGAAGGCTTGCTTCGCGTCCGCTCCGATGCCGCCGAGCTCACCGGCATCCTCAACGGCATCGATGAGAGCTGGGACCCGCGCTCCTGCGCCCAGCTTGCCCAGCAGTTCGGCGCCGGCGACTGGGTCGGCAAGAGGGCCAATGCGGATTATGTGCGCAAGCAGTTCGGGCTTGCGGTCTCGCGCGGGCCCATGTTCGGCATCGTCGCGCGCCTCGTGCACCAGAAGGGCATCGATCTCGTGTTGTCGGCGGCCGACGAGATCGTCGATGCCGGTGGGCAGATCGTGGTCACCGGCTCCGGCGAGCCGGCGCTCGAGCAGGCCTTGATCGACGCGCATCGCCGCCGCCCCGACGCAATCGGCGTCGCGATCGGCTTCAACGATGCGCAGGCTCGCCGCATCTTTGCCGGCAGCGATTTCACCCTGATGCCGTCGCGCTTCGAGCCCTGCGGCCTCAGCCAGATGTACGCCCAGCGCTTCGGCTCCCTGCCGATCGGGCACCAGACTGGCGGCCTTGCCGAGACCATCACCGACGGCGAGACCGGATTCCTGTTCGCCAAACCGTCGCACGAGTCCTTCCTCGGCGGCGTCCGCCGGGCCTTCTCGGCCTTCACGGCGCAGGACCAGCTCGACACCATGCGCCGCAGCGCCATGGGACGGTCGTTCTCCTGGAACATCTCGGCCGGCTGCTACGGCGCGCTGTATCGCAAGCTGGCGGCGGTGTGAGAAAGGGCGCCGCCTCAGGTGGAGAGAGTGTGCGCCTCACTCTCCTCTCGTGCCCCGGACGCAGCGCAGCGCTTCTTCAGCGGTGCGCTGCTGAGCCGGGGCCCAGGCCACACCAGAGCCCGAGGAATCTGGGTCCCGGCTCTGCGCCGCAACGCTCACGCTTTGCGGCTTGTCCGGGACACGAGCGTGAGAGTCACCCCTTCCCGCGCTGATCCATCTGCGGCCGTCCGATCCAGGCGCGGTTGAGGCAGCGGGTCATCCAGTCGGGTTGCGGCTCGCCCCGCAGGCGCGCCTGCGCTTCCTGGTAGGGGCCGACATAACGCAGCCTGTCCGGCAGTTTCGGATAGACGCGTCTGATCCACCGCAGTGCGCTGTCAGCGGCTTTGATATCCCGCTCGTCAAGCTCAAAACCGAACCCGGCACGCAACCGCTCCGGCAGCATCCGCGCCGTGAGCGCGCGATACCAGCGCGGCGGCCGCAACCACGGACGTGCGCCGGTGAAGATTTGCGAGGCGATGTTGCGTGCCGCCGCGCTGACAGTCAACGTCTCCGACTGCATCATTGCCGCGGTATAGCCGGCAAAGCCAGTCCAGTCCGACGGCAGATGGTCCGCCGTCAGTCCGAACAGGGCGCCATACAGTCGGCTCTCGTTCCAATAGCGCTCGCGCTCTTCCGCCGAGAGTGGCGCTAGAACGAGGTCATGCGTCATCACGGCGGTCTCGACCAGCGTGGCGTGAACCCAGCGCAGTGACGGGACGTCGTTGGCGCAGTAGTGCGAACCTGCAGTAAAGGGGCCGACCGCCTCGGGCATCTGCCCGACGATCATGTCATGGCGCCGATGCAATCGTCGGGACGACAGCAGCGCCTGGTCGAGCGAACCGAACACCATCGGGAAGACAACTCCGAAGGTGCGGTGAAAGCGGCCAACCGGATCTGCAAAGGTTCTCGAATGCTCGGCAATGGCGGCCGCGACCCAGGGATGCGCCAGTTGCAGCAGCAGCGCGCGGCCGGCCCCGAGAAAGATGATGGCCTCCCGGTCGATCCGCCAGATCACGGAGGACGGACCGAACACACCGGCTTTCGGCCCTGCTGCGTGAGCCTGGACAAAATCAAGCGTTGCCTCGAGATCTTTCTCGGTGACCAATTGCAGCCTCGCGACGAAACGCGGCAACACTAACCCAGACCGCGCGCTCGCGAAATCCTCATCGCGCAGGACAATGAGGGACGGCCTTCACTCCGCCGCAATCGGCAGCACGTCCATGTGCTCGTGCAGCACCACACCGGCGAGCGGATCGAATTCGCCGACCCACGGTTTGGCCGGCCGAACTCGCTCCGGCCGGCTTTTCTTTTGCCGCGATCATGCCGTGCGCCGCGTCTCCGGCATCACGAGAAGAATCAGCAAGAGCCCCGTCGCGGCAATGCCCGACAGCCCGATGAAGGCGGTCGCATTGCCGAACTTGTCGCTGACATAGCCTCCGAGCGCCGTGCTGAGGGACGCGCCGATGCCGGTCGCGGTACCGACGATGCCCTGCGCCAGGTTGAAATGGCCGCTGCCGAAGGCGACGTCGGCCACGATCAGCGGAATCATCACCGCGAACACCGCCGCGGTGATGCCGTCGAACACCTGCACCGCAACCAGCAGATACGGATCGCGCACGGTCGCAAACAGCAGGCCGCGAATCATCAGGGCGCCAAATCCGATCAGAAGCAACGGCCGCCGGCCCCAAAGCTGCGCCTTGCGGCCGACCGTCGGCGAGAGCAGCGCCACGATGGCCTGCGGGACGACGATGCAAAAGGCGACGAGCACCGTCGCCCATTGGCTCGATCGCGCCGTCACCGCGCTCGCCATCAGCGGCATCATCGCGGCGTTCGCGAGCTGCAACAGCAGCACGCTGAGGGCGAAGACGATGAGCGGACGCTGCCGGATCAGGTGCCAGATGTTGGTATCGCCACGGTCGGCGGCTTCGCGCGGCATCTCACCGTGACAGCGCGCAATGTCGACCTCATGCTCGCGAATGCGCGAGAGTGCGATCAGGGTTGGAATCGCCAGCAGGAAGGTGACCAGGAATACCGAGCGGCTCGACAGCAGATAGCCCGCGGTGCCCATCACCGCCGCCGCGACGCCGTTGCCAAGCGAGGCGAAGCGCGCGTTGCGACCGAGCCGCTCTCCGATCGCGAGCGGGCCGACGAGTCCGAGGCTGATCGCGGCGATCGCCGGCCCGAGCACGCAGCTCGCCGCCGCGTGCAAGGTGGCCGCGGTCACCACGACGGGGAAGACAGGCATCGCGGCATAGGCCAGCGCGCAACAGCCGATGGTGGCGATCGCGAGGGCGGCAACCAGCCGCTCCGATTTGGCGGCGTCGATGATCGCGCCGCCCGGCATCTGCCCGATCAACGCGACGATACCGCCGATCGACAGCACGAGGCCGATCTCGACCTGGGTCCATTTCTGGGTCGTCAGATAGACCGCAATGAAGGGGCCGAATCCGGTCTGCACGTCGGCGAGGAAGAAGATGAACCAGTCGAGGCCGCGCAGGCTCTGGCGTGACGGCGCCGGAAGGCCCGCGGAGGATAGCGCGGCGACGTTATCCTGCTCGACGCGGCCGTCGCGATCTGCACGGTTCGGCTTCCTCGACAACAGCACAGGCGGTCAGCCCTCCCCGCACCTCACTGGATCGCTTGCAGCGGTTGAAGGCTGCCGGACGCGCCGAGCACGACGATCGGCGCATCTTCCTTGTACTCCGGCGCAGCCGCAACCTGCGCCTTGGTCAACTCCAGCGTGATGCTGTCCTTCTTGTTGGCGACCTTGCCGAAGCGCAGCGCGTTCCAGTCCACCACGATCTTGCGGCTGCCGACGCCGAGAAACCCGCCGAAGTCGATGGCCGCGGCGCGGACATGGCCGGTGCGATCGACGATGACGTCAACGATGCGGCCCATGTCCTCGCCGGCCGCACTGCGTACGTCGCGGCCGAGCACGCCGTGGGCCTCGCTCGGGCCGATGATGGTCACCGACGGTGGCGGGGCTGCGTCCTTCGGCGTGACAGGCACGGTCGAGGCCGGTGGCTGGGCCGTTGCCGGCGCATTCGCCTCATTCGGGCCAGCAGCGCGCGAATTGGCGACCGCCAGGCTCGCGACGATGGCTATGCCAAGGGTCAACGTTCCGCTCGCACGCATGACGTCCTCCTTGCGCGCCGCTAGCGCGCCAGCACGATCGAGACCTGAATCTGGCCGCGCGTGCGCAACACCTCCAGCGCCACGTCGTCGGCGTGGCGGCTGACGCGAAGATCGACGCTGGACTCGCCGAGGCGCAGATCGCGCAGGATCACCTCGTTGAGGAAGGCTGGCAGACGCGGGTTGCGCAGGCGAATCTCGCCGCGCGCCACGTCGAACTCGATGCCGAGCGCCGCTTCCAGGAGCGTGAACGGCGTCGCGCTGGCCCAGGCCTGCGGCGCGCAGGCGACCGGATAGAGCGTCGGGCCGCGCCGCTTCTCGCGCCGGAAGCCGCAGAACAATTCGGGCAACCGGCGCAGGTCCATGTAGGTCGCCGCGTCGAACAGTCCCCTGAAGACATGCGCCACCGAATGCTTGAGGCCATAGCGCGCGAGCCCGAGCGCGATCAGCGCGTTGTCGTGCGGCCAGATCGACCCGTTGTGATAGGACATAGGGTTGTAGCGCACTTCGCCCTGCGCGACGGTGCGGATGCCCCAGCCCGAGAAGAAATGCGGCCGCAACAGATCGGCGGCGACGAGGCGGGCGCGGTCCTCGCGGATCATGCCGCTGAACAGCACCTGACCGGCGTTCGAGGTCCGCACCTTGCACGGCCGCTTCGCGCCATCGAGGGCGAGCGCATAGGTGCCGAGCTCCTCGCACCAGAACGCCGTCTCGAAGCGTTCGGCCAGCGCCCTGGCGTCGGCCTCGAGCTTGCGCACACGGTCCGGCTTGCCGAGCCGCAGCGCGCAACGTGCGGCGAGCTGCTTGGCGGCGTAGACATAGCCCTGAACTTCGGCGAGCGCGATATTGCCTTCCGCGAGCTGACCGTCGGCGTGGAAGATCGCGTCGTACGAGTCCTTCCAGCCCTGGTTGGCCAGTCCCTTCTCGGTCGCGCGCTGATATTCGACGAAGCCGTCCTGGTCGGGGTCGCCGGGACCGTCGATCCAGGCCAGCCCCGCCTCGATCGCCGGCCACAGCTCAATCAATGTTTTCTCATCGCCGGTGCGTTCGAAATAGCTCCCGGCGAGCAGGACGAACAGCGCGGTCGAATCCACGCTGCCGTAATATTGCGCGAACGGCACCTCGCGCAGCGCCGCCATCTCTCCGCCGCGCATCTCATGCAGGATCTTACCGGGCGCGGCATCGGCAAGCGGATCGACCGCCATGGCCTGGAAATGCGCGAGCCGGCGCAAGACGCCCTTGGCGACGCGTGGGTCGACCCATAGCATCTGGAGCGCGGTTATCAGGCCGTCGCGGCCGAACGTCGTCGAGTACCAGGGAATGCCGGCATAGGGATAACGCCCCTGCGGCGTCTCCGTCATCAGGATGTTGAGGTCGGCCATGGCCTGGCACAGCACCTCGTTGAAGATGTTGTTGGAGGTCTCGATGCTGGCGGCGCCCGTCGTGGATTGGCGCATCTCGCGGCGATGGGCGAGCAGGCCCCCGAAGAAGCGTGCGGGCTCCTCCGCGATCGGCCGGTTGCAGGACACGGCCACGAACAGCGACTTCGCTTCGTGCGGGTCCAGTTCGAGCTGCCATGTCGCGGAATTGACGGAGAGGTGGGTCGGACGCGGGTCGAAATGCAGGCCCGTGGTGCGCTCGGTATCGTCAAGACCGCGATATTCGAACAACACGTCGGTCGGACCGAGCAACCGGCTGGTGCCGGTCCCGCGGCGCGGGCGCCGCTCGCCGCGCACCTCGAACAGATCGGCAAAATCGTTGTCGAACAGCAATGTCAGGTCGAAACCGGTGCGCCGGTCGCCGTGGTTCTGCACCCCGATACGCTGATAGGCCCTGCCGCGCCACAGGAAGACCGTGCGCACGATGTGCAGCAGGTCCTTTTGCAGAACGAGGCTGCCCTGCCGGTAGATGTCGGGATTGGTGAGGTCGACGGTCAATGCCGAATTGTCGTCGCGCAGGTTCGACCCGAGCAGCAGTGGCTGAAGATCGTCGAGCACGAGCTCGAGCCGCGCGAGGTAGCGCGTGTCGCAATGGAACAAGCCGTCCGGCCCGCCAGCCGACGCACCGATGTCGCCGTGGCTGTCGAGCACGATGAAGGTGTCGTCGTGCTTGAGCGAACGCCGCGGCCGCGCCGACGGCCCGGTCATCGGAATATAGAAAGGCTGCTCCGAGACCTGTTCCAGGGTCCGCGTCACGGAGACGAGGTGAGTTACGGCTTCGGCCGACATGAGCTGCTCCCCTGCGCTTGTTTCAAGACGCAACCGACACGAGAACGCGACTGTGGGTTACGCGGCGGCTTGCGCGAGCCGGCTCATTTCCTGCGTGACCAGCTCACGATAGGGACCGTGGCCTTGCATCAGACGCTCGGGCGAGCCGTCTTCGATGATCTTACCATTTCTCAGCACCACCACGCGATCGAAATTGCGCAGCGTCGCCAACCGATGCGCGATCGCGATCACGGTGCGGCCGCGCATCAGGCGTGACAGCGCCTCGCGTATCGCCTCCTCGGATTCGCTGTCGAGCGCGGCGGTTGCCTCATCCAGCAGCAGGATCGGGGCATCCTTCAGGAAGGCGCGCGCGATCGCGATGCGCTGGCGCTGGCCGCCCGACATCTTGACGCCGCGGTCGCCGACCATGGTGTCGAGACCATCCGGCAGGTTATCGACGAAATCGCAGCGCGCCGCAATTGCGGCGCGCAGAACCTCGTCGTCGGTCGCGTTCGGCCGGCCGTAGCGGATGTTCTCGCGGATAGAGCGGTGGAACAGGGAGATATCCTGCGGCACCACGGAGATCGCCTCGCGCAGGCTGAGTTGCGTGACTTTGGAAATGTCCTGGCCGTCGATGGTGACGCTGCCTTCATCGATGTCGTAGAAGCGCTGGAGCAGCGTGAACAGCGTCGACTTGCCGCCGCCGGACTGGCCGACCAGGCCGACGCGCTGGCCGGGCTGCAGCCGCAGGCTGAACCGCTCGAAAATCTTCTCGCCGCCGGGATATCCGAAGGTGACGTTGTTGAATGCGATCGCCGCGCCGCTCTTCATCAGCGGCTCGGCCTCGGGATGATCGCGCAGCTCGTGCGGCACCAGCAGCGTGGCGATTGCCTCGGTCAGCCGTGCGACGTGCTGGGTGACGTCGACCAGCGCCACCGCGAGGTCGCGCGTCGCATTGAGAATGGAGAGGCCGAGGGTGCAGACCAGCACGACGTCGCCGGTGGTCGCCTCACCCTTCTGCCAGAGCGTGATCGCCCAAGCCATCAGGGCCACCGTCAACAGGACGGTCACGCCGGCATGCGTGAGCCGCAGCTTCTCCAGGTAACGCAGGCTGCGGCCGCGTGCGGTGAGCTCCCGGTTCACCGTCGCGTCGAACCGCTCGTGCTCGTGGCCGATGCCGCAAAACGCCCGCACCAGCGGCATGTTGCTGATGACGTCGATCATCTCGCCGTCGACCACGGCGGCCTTGTCGGCGAAGTCGTCATGCAGCGGCTTGCCCGCGGCGGCGAGACGGAACATCGCAATCACCATGCCGCCGGCAATCACGATCAGGCCAAGCGCCATGTACGGGCTGACGGTTCCAATCAAGGCGATTGCCGCAACTGTGGCAATGCAGGGCGGCAGCACGTTCCAGACGAACATGTTCTCGACCGTGAACACCGCATTCGACGTCGCCGTGATCCGGCTCGTCAGCATGCCGGGCATGCGATCGGAGAAGTAACTCGGTGCGTGTCCGGTCAGATGACGAAATATGTCACGACGTAAATCACCCGTGACACGAACGAAGGTGAAGCTCGCCGTCCAGCTCGCAATCCGCCACAGGAAGTTGTCCGCCGTAATCAGCGACATGAGTAAAATGAATGCCAGCCATACGTTCCCGCCCTGTGACGGTCCCGCGGACAGGCTGTCGACCAGGGATTTGACGCCGTACTGCGTACCCACGGAGCAGGCAACGGCTACCGCCACGGCGGTCAGGATCACCAGATGCGACGCGAGGCGCCGCCGAAGATAGCGCAAGACAAAGGCAAATGGCCTGCGCGCGTATCCAGAAAGATGATCCATGTGGCTATCGACCCCGTCGTGATGATTCCAGTTTTGTTACTGGCCGATTGAACATCGATCAGCTCGCCTCGGTTCCCGGGCAACGTCATCACGACATGCGGATGCGGAGGATCTGCGAGGATGTGATGGCAGCAACGCGACGAACGCCTGACGTGTCGAATAAGTAACGTTTGAGGCAAGGAACTTCGCAAGTACGGGAACGTTCCCTTGGCTGGCATTGCCGGTGCCGACACACGGGGGCTTTCTAGTTCATGATCGCACGAAGGAGATGGTGAGATGCGCATCGCGCAGATTGCTCCGTTGACGGAGGCTGTTCCACCCAAGCTGTATGGCGGCACCGAGCGGGTGGTGCACTGGTTGACGGAGGAGCTGGTGGCCCTTGGGCACGACGTGACGCTGTTCGCCAGCGGCGATTCGCAAACATCAGGCAAGCTGGATGCGTTGTGGCCGAAGGCGCTCCGCCTCGACGGTTCCGTGCGCGACCCCAATGCGCTGCACATGGTGCTGCTGGAGCGCGTGCGGCAGAAATGTGACGACGAGGAGTTCGATTTCCTCCACTTCCATCTCGACTATTATCCCTGGTCGCTGTTCCACCGGCAGCCGACGCCGTTCCTGACCACGCTGCACGGCCGGCTCGACCTGCCGGAGCATCAGCCGGTCTTCAACACCTTCTCCAAGATGCCCGTCATCTCGATCTCCAATGCGCAGCGACGGCCGGTGCCGCAGGCGAACTGGGTGACGACGATTCACCACGGCCTTCCGGAGAACCTGCTGACGCCGAAGCCCGCTCGGCAGGAGTATCTCGCCGTGCTCGGCCGCATCGCGCCCGAGAAGGGCGTCGACCGTGCCATCAAGATCGCGACCCATTGCGGCATTCCGCTGAAGATCGCAGCCAAGGTCGACCGTGCCGATCAGGATTACTACGACGAACTGATCCGGCCGATGATCGAGAACAATCCGCTGGTGGAGTTCATCGGCGAAATCAGCGATCAAGAGAAATCCGACTTCCTGAGCGGCGCGCTCGGACTCCTGCTCCCGATCGACTGGCCGGAGCCGTTCGGCCTCGTGATGATCGAAGCCATGGCGTGCGGAACGCCGGTCGTCGCCTTCAACCGCGGCTCGGTGCCGGAGATCATCGATGAGGGCCTGACCGGCTTCGTGGTCGAGGACGTCCTCAGCGCGGCCGGCGTCGTCAATCGCCTTCCGCAACTGAACCGCGCCGCGATCCGCAAGCAGTTCGAGGCGCGCTTCACGGCGCGGCGGATGGCGCTGGATTACCTCGCGGCCTATCGCAACCTGGCCGAGGAACAGGCGCCGCGGATCAAGCTGGTGAGCAGCGCGGAGTAAGGGCGCTCTCACCTCAAGGCACACTGTCATGCCCCGGCCCGACCGGGGCATCCAGTA
Source organism: Bradyrhizobium diazoefficiens (assembly GCF_016616425.1). Classification (NCBI taxonomy): domain Bacteria; kingdom Pseudomonadati; phylum Pseudomonadota; class Alphaproteobacteria; order Hyphomicrobiales; family Nitrobacteraceae; genus Bradyrhizobium; species Bradyrhizobium diazoefficiens. The sequence continues at coordinate 2,840,261 of NZ_CP067101.1, read as the reverse complement.
CTCCGCGGCTTCTCGGCTCAAGCACTGCGGTCTCTTGAATGCTGGATCGCCCGGTCAAGCTGGGCGATGACAGCGAGTGTGCGGAGATATGACAGCAAGACGAGGCGCTCCGCCTACACCACCCCCACCCGCCTCGGCTCGACGATCTCGAACATGCGCGGGAATTCGTCCATCAGGCCCATCAGCTCGGCGAGCCGCATCGGGTTGCCGGCGAGCTTGATCTTGCCGGCAGCGACGGCTTCCGGAAAGCTCGTCAGCTTGGCGATCACCTCGTCGAGTGTGGAGCGCGCCAGCGTGAAGCTGGCATCGGCGCCTTCCGCCTGGGTGCCCTCGGTATAGGTGAGCGCGCAGTTCTCCAGGTTGAGTACGAAGGTCTCGCCGGTGTCGGAAAAGCTCCAGTTCAAGACGATATGCTTGCCCTCCGCCTTGGGACCGTTGAGGCGGATGCCCAGCACGTCCCAGAGCTGCCCGGTGCGCAGCGCGGCCAGCGTCTCGCGCGGCATCGGCGGGCGCGCCGGCACCTTCGGCATGCCCTGGCGCAATTCCTGCGCCCCGAACAGATAGGCGTTGCGCCAGGTCGCGCTTTCGGCGGCGTAGCCGAGTTGCTCCAGCGTGTCGGCGAGCAGACCGCGGGCCGCCGCATTGTCCGGCTCGGCGAAGACGAGATGGCCGAGCGCTTGGGCGACAAAACGGAACTCGCCCTTGTCAAAGTCAGCGCGCGCCCGCATCAGGATCGCGTCAGCCCCGCCCATATACTCGACGTATTTCTTGCCCGACTCCACCGGCGGCAGTGGATCGAGATTGACCGGATTGGCGTCGTACCAGCCGAGGTATTTCTGGTAGATCGCCTTCACGTTGTGGCGGATGTGGCCGTAATAGCCGCGGCCGTGCCAGGCACCTTCGAGGCTCTTCGGCAGCTGGATCGTCTCGGCGATCTCGGCGGCGGTGAGGCCGTGGTTCATCAGGCGGATGGTCTGGTCATGGGCGAATTTGTAGAGGTCGCGCTGCTGCCGTATCATCGTGCCGATGCGCTCGCGTCCCCACACCGGCCAGTGATGCTGGCCGCACATCGCCTCCGCCCTGCCGTCCCAGAGCCGCAACGCCTCGCCCAGATACTTCGACCAGGCCAGCGCGTCGCGCACGTCGGCGCCTCGGAACGGCAGCAGATTGTGAAAATTGTGGGTGCAGTTCTCGGCGAGGTTCAACAGCTTGTAGCGCGGGACGAAAAAGTGCATCTCCGCCGGCGCTTCGCTGTTCGGCGCCATCTGGAATTCGAACTCGACGCCGTCGATGACGCGCGCGTCGCCGGTCGCCATGATCAGGTCCGTGGGACGCAGCAGCGCGACCGAGCCGGCCGCCATTGACTTGCCGAGACCGCAATCGACCTGCCCGCGCACCCCCTTGGCGAGCAGCGGGCCAAACTGGTACTGCGCCCGGCGCAGCATTGCGGGTCCCGCAATGACGTTCTCGGAGACGGCGTGCTCCATGAACAGATTCGGCGCGATGATCGGCACGCGGCGAGTTGCGAGCGCATCCTCCTCCAGGACGCCGCGCGCGCCTCCCCAATGATCGGTGTGAGTGTGCGTGAAGATGACGGCCGCGACGGGTTTCAGGCCTCGATTCCTAAAATAGAGATCGAGCGCGGCGCGGGCACCTTCGATCGACGTCAGGGTATCGACGACGATGACGCCGCTGTCGCCCTCGATCAGCGTCATGTTGGCGATGTCGAGGCCGCGCACCTGGTAGACGCCGGGCACGACCTCGAACAGGCCGTGCTGCATGTTGAGACGCGACTGCCGCCACAGGCTCGGATTGACCGTGGGCGGCGCCTCCGCAGCGGAGAGAAAGCCGTAAGGCTCGAGGCTCCAGACCGTCCGCCCCTGCGGATTCGATATCTTCGCGTCCTCGATCGTGCCGAGAAAGCCGCGCGCGGCGTCATCGAAATCCCGCGTATCGGAAAACGGCAGCGCGTTCAGCGTTGCCGTCTGCTGCGCGATGACGGATGGCGTCGCGTCCTTGGGCTCGTTGCCGGGCAGTGTCATGTTCCCTCCCGCCAGTTGCGCACCATCTAACCGCATCCCGCAGGCGATTGCCATCGGCGATGAAGGCGCCTGGACTGTGCCCTCTTCCTTTCGCGCGGAGACAGACCCCTCACCGTCTCGCCGCTGCGCGGCGAGCCATCCTCTCCCGCAAGCGGTCAGAGTTCGCCGCTACATCCCCAGCAGTGTCGGCAGCCACAACGACAGGCCCGGCCAATAGGTCACCGCCACGAGGAACGCCAGCATCGTCAGCAGCCATGGCCACACCGCCACCGTTAGCTCGGTGATACCCATCTTGGCGATGCCTGATGCGACGTAGAGATTGAGGCCGACGGGCGGATGACACAGGCCGACCTCCATGTTGACCGTCATCAGGATGCCGAAATGGATCGGGTCGATGCCGAGCTTGACCGCAACCGGAAACAGGATCGGCGCCATGATCAGGATGATCGAAGACGGCTCCATCACGTTGCCCGCCACCAGCAGCAGGACGTTGACGAGCAGGAGGAAGCCGACCCAGCCCAGCCCCTGGTCGATCATCCATTGGGCCAGCGCCTGGGGCACGTTCTCGTAGGTCATCAGGAACGAGAACAGCACGGCATTGGTGATGATGTAGAGCAACATCGCCGAAAGGTTCGCCGATGACAGCAGCACCCGCGGCACGTCGCGCAGCTTCAGATCCTTGTAGATGAACACGGCGACGATGAAGGCGTAGACCGCACTGACGGCGGCGGCTTCGGTCGGCGTGAACAGGCCGCTGTAGATGCCGCCGATCACGATCACGATCAGCAGGATGCCCCAGATGGACTTGCGGAAGGCGTCGAGACGCTCGCTGAAGGTAGCCTTCGGCATCCGCGGATAGTCGTTGCGCCAGGCCCGATAGAACGTCGTGGCGCCAAGCAGCGAGGCCAGCACGAATCCCGGCACGATGCCGGCGATGAAGAGCTTGCCTATCGAGCTGTTGGTGGAGACGGCGTAGAGAACCATCGGAATCGAGGGCGGAATCAGAATTCCGAGCGAGCCTGACGTCGTAATCACGCCCGCGCCGAATCGCTTCGGGAAACCTTGCGCGATCATTGCCGGCAGGATCACCGAGCCGATCGCCACCACGGTTGCGGGCGAGGAGCCGGAGATCGCGGCAAACAGCGCGCACGCGACCACCCCCGACAGAGCGAGACCGCCGTACCAATGGCCGACCAGCGAAGTTGCGAAGGCGATCATTCGCCGCGCCACCCCGCCATGAGTCAGGAAGTTGCCGGCGAGGATGAAGAACGGGATCGCCATGATCTCGAAACTCTCGATGCCGGTGAACAGCTTCAGCGCCACCGATTCCGTTCGCACGTCGGTCAGCGTGAACATGAAGCTGAGCACGGTCAGACCCAGGGCGATCGAAATCGGCATGCCCGTGAGCATCAAGGAGAGCAGCAGCGCGAATACGACGACGACGCGCATGCCCTGCGGCAACGTGATGACGTGGCCCGCATGCGCAAAGCACAGGGCGACGATCAGGACCGGCAGCAGCATCAGGATCCAGCCGAGCGGGCTGCGCTCGTCCCGGACGACCTGGCTCGGCCTCACCGGCGCCGGATGCACCGGATCCACCTCGACGCCCTCGACGCCTGCGACGCCGGCCATCTCGTGATGCGGCAGCTCGCCGGTGTGGTAGAACGACCAGGCGACCTGAAGGAAACGGAAGCACATCAAGCCCGAGCCGAGCGGGATGGTCAGGTACACGATCCACATCGGCGCTTCGAGATCGTTGGACTGCTGGCCGGTCTGCCACATCTGGCCGACGAAAGCCGCCCCGAAATAAGCGACGATGGCGGTGAACAGCGCGCCGCACAACAGCCCGAAGGTGATGACGCGCCGGCGCGACCCGCCGGGAAGGATGTTGACGAGCACGTCGACGCCGACATGGATGCCGGTCCGCACGCCGTAAGCGGCGCCGAACTTCGCCATCCAGATGAACATATAGATGCAGAGTTCCTGCGCCCAGGACAGGTCGAGACTAGCAAGCCAGGCGAAAGTCGCCCGCGCGGGGACGGCGAGGAAGGCCAGGTTGCGGGCTTCCGCCCATTTGGCGATGTCGATCGACAGCCCGGTGCCGTAACGATGCAGCACGGCGACGAAGATCAGCGACGTCGCAGCCGCGATCATCGTCGCGATCAGCCATTCCTCGAGATGATTGAGCACACGATTCAGAACACGCAGCAACTTGGTCCCCCAGGATCAACGCGTCATTCAAGAGCGAAACGGCCGGGAGCGCGTTCACCCCCGACCGTTGGTATTGTTCTTATTGGGGCCGGCCGTCAGTTCATCTTGACGTCGAGTTCCTTGGCGAGGATATCGAGCACTTCCTGCCCGACCCGGCCCTTGGCCCATTTATAAGTCGGCTTCATCGCCTCCTGCCAGGCCTTGCGGTCGGCGTCGGTGAGACTATGCAGCATGGTCTTGCCCGACTTCTTGATCTCGGCGAGAGCCTCCTCGTTCTCTTTGCGCGCGATCGAGTTGGTGTAGTCGGTCGCCTCAGACATCGCCTTGTCGAGCTGACCGCGGACATCGGCCGGCAGACCGTCCCAGAATTTGCTGTTCACGATCACCGCGTATTGCAGATGGGCATGATTCGAAACGGTGATGTCCTTCTGCACCTCGTAGAATTTCTGCGTGAGGTAGTTGGACGGCGTGTTTTCGCAGCCATCGACCACGCCGGTCTGCAGCGCCTGATAGACTTCCGAGAACGCCATGATCTGCGGGATCGCACCGACGTTGCGGAAGTACTGGTCGGCGATCTTCGACCCGGAAATGCGGAACTTCAGCCCCTGGAAATCCGACGGCTTGATCAGCGGCTTGTTGGCCGAGACCATGTGGAAGCCGTTATCCCAATAGGCGAGGCCTTTGATTCCCTTGGCCTGGAGCTTGTCGAACAGAAACTTGCCGACCGGGCCCTTCATCGCGGCGGCGTAGGTATCGTCGTCCTTGAACAACCAGGGCAGGTCGAGCGCCTCGAATTCCTTCACGCCAAGCGGCGCGAATTTCGCGGTGGAGGGTGCGAGCATCTGCACCGAGCCGAGCTGGAGCGCCTCGATCTCCTCCTTGTCCTTATAGAGCGTGGAGTTCGGATAGACTTCGACCTTGACCTTGCCGCCGGTGTATTTCTCGGCGAGTTCCTTGAACTTCAGGGCGCCCTTCCCCTTCGGGGTGTCGTTGGCGACGACGTGGCTGAACTTGATGACGATCGGGTTTTGGGCCTGCACGGCGGCGGGGGCCAAGAGAACAGCCGCGGCGGCGGCCGCAAGAAGCAGCTTGCGCATTAAGGTAACCTCCCAACAAATCTCTGAAAGCGGGCTCTTTTTGTTTTTCAGCCAGTTTCAGGTCAGTAGTGGCAGCAATCAGCCACCCGAACAACTAGACCTAAGCCCAACTTGCCGCGGCCAAGCTAGCTTGGCGGCGGCACGATGTGCAACCCGGCACCTGCTCCCGCCAAGAAAACGAGCGTTTATGTCGCATCGCGGCAAGACGATCAGCCCTTGCGCTGCGCTACCATGAAGAGGCGCCGGAATGCAAATAGAGTCTGTCCCGCCGCATTCTTCGGATAAGCCTTTGCCACGCGCTCGCCATAGGCGGCTTCGAACGCGATCTTCTCGTCGCCCGCGAGCACATCGAGATAGCGCGTCAGCCAGGTCCCCTTGGTCCATTCCTTGACGGGGTTTTCGCCTTCGAGCACTTGCAGATATTCGGTCTCCCAGATGTCGATGTTCGCCGAGAGGGGAGCAAGCAGGTCGTGATAGAAGGCCGGCCCCTCGACCGGGGGCGGGGTGACGAGGTGCTCGACCTTGGACCGCCAGGGACCGCTCAGCGCGGTTTCGCCAATCAGGACATGCGAGGGCGCGGTAAAATTGCGCGGCATCTGCACTGCAAGCATGCCACCGGGCGTCACCCTTTCCATCACCGACGGAAACAGCGCCGCATGATCGGGCAGCCAGTGCAGTGCGGCATTGGAATAGATCAAGTCATATTGCCTGGCCGGGCGCCAATGGCCGAGGTCCTCATGAGACCATTCCACATCCGGCGCCGCCTTGCGGCCCGCAGCGACCATCTCGGCCGAGCCCTCGACGCCGGTCACGGACGCATCCGGCCAACGCTCCTTGATCAGCTTGGTCACGTTGCCGGCGCCGGCGCCGAGGTCCGCAATGGCGCGCGGAGCAATATCCGGAATTCGCATAAGAAGATCAACGGCGGGCCGGAGCCGGTGGCCGGAGAATTTCAGGTATTGCTGCGGATCCCAGACCATCGCTCGACGCCTTTTCTTTTTGATGTTTCCTTCGCCAAAGCTCTTGGTTACCACTGCTCGTCCCGGTCGGGCAAATCACCCTGACGGGGCAGGACGGGAAACGAACAGCAATACGCAAAAAAGCAAACAAGAGAGCGTGCGACCATGGACCTCGGCCTCAAATCGAAAACCGCAGTCGTCACCGGCGCGAGCATCGGCATCGGCCGCGCCATCGCCAAGGGCCTTGCCGCCGAAGGCGTGCGCGTGGTCGGCGTGGCCCGGCGCACCGATCTGCTCGCCGAGTTGGCGAAAGAGATCGGTGGCGGGCTGATCGCGCCGTTCGAGCAGGACGTGATGGCCAAGGACGCCGCGGAGAGGATCGCCGCCTTCGCCGTGAGCGAACTCGGCCATGTCGACATCCTCGTCAACAATGCCGGCGGCAGCCGGCCGTTGCCGGTCGATGCGCCCGACAGCAAATGGGACGAGGCGATCGCGCTGAACTTCACCAGCTACCGCCGCATCGCGCATGCGCTGCTGCCGCAGATGATCGAGCGCAAATGGGGCCGCATCGTCAACATCACCGGCAAGTCCGAGCCCGAAGGCCTGAACGCCGCCTTCGCCGCCAAGGCCGCCGTGCACGCCTGGGCCAAGGGCCTGTCGCGCGAGATCGGCGAGCACGGCATCACCATCAACTGCATTCCGCCCGGCCGCATCATGAGCGAGCAGATCCGCCGCAACTACGCGCCGGATTATCGCGAGCGCTTTGCGGAGGAAGAAATCCCGGTCGGCTATTGGGGCGAGCCGGAGGATCTGGCGGCGCTCGCGGTGTTTCTGGCCTCACCGGTGGCGCGATACATCACCGGGACCGTGATTCCGGTGGATGGAGGGCTGCGGCGGTATCAGTTTTAGGGCTGAGACTGCTCGCTGAGCAGCCCGCGAAGTCACGCTACATCGACTGGGGCACATCTGCCCCTTACGTCAAGGCCACAAGCACCAGTTTGACCGTTTCGTTCAACTACGCGCTCGACGTTAACAGGCTCTGGATGTTTATGCCTTGGCCACGCTGAGCTTGGATCATCGTCTTCAGAATTGCGTGCTGTGCGCACCGGCTTTTTTGCGTCCGAAGAAGTCAACCCGCACGATGCCCGTTGAGCTGCTCTTGGGCACATCGAGACCCGAGATCGCCCTCGAAGCAGCACTCGCGATAGGCCGGCGCCGTTTTTCGCAAATAAATTCGGGACGTGCCCCTGACCGTTCTTCACGGACTAGTTGCGAAAACGAAGATTGATCTAGTTGCGCGAGACAACCGCGGCTTGTGAAACCCGGAAAAACAGGCTTAGCTAAGCGATAGTGCCCAAACAGCAGGACGGACCCACGCATCAGAAGTGACCACGGAAACAACTATGGCCTTCCCCCGTGAACGCGATGCCAGCCCGAGACCCGACTCGCTTGTAGGGCCGGAGGTTGCTTCTGGTCAGCGCAAGCTGGTGGCCGTGCTCGCGGCCGACATCGTGGGTTACAGCCGATTAATGGAAGCGGACGAGGAAGATACCCACAAGCGGGTCCTCTTGCTGCGCGCAACAATGATCGACCCGACGATTGCGAAGTACAGGGGTCGGGTGATCAAGAACACCGGAGACGGTTTCCTTGCGGTGTTTGACAGTGCAAATGACGCCTCCCAATGTGCGCTCGCAATTCAGCGCGGCGCCAACGCGATGTCGGCGGAAGAACCGGAACATCGGTTCATCAGTCTCCGGATGGGGATCAACGTTGCGGATGCGATCTTTGAACGGGAAGATATTTATGGCGATGGCGTGAACATCGCCGCTCGGCTTCAGACCTACTCCGAGCCCGGCGGCATCGTCGTCTCAGGTGCTGTCGCGGATCAGATCAGTGAGCAGGCCGGCGTCTCCGTCGTCGACTTCGGCGAGCTGCATCTGCGGAATCTATCGCGCCCCGTCAAAGCGTTCGGGCTGCGCATCGAACGTTCACCGCATCCGGTGGCAGATAGTCCAAGCAGAGCGCAGGGCCGACCATCCATCGTCGTTCTGCCATTCCGCAATCTTGCCAGTCAGGATCATGCCTATTTTGCCGAGGGGATTGTCGACGAAATCATTCACGCGCTCTCCGCGCTGAAGGAGCTGTTCGTGATATCGCGCGGGTCGACGCTGGGTTATAGCAGCGAAATCATCGATGTCCGCGCCATCGGTCGCGAACTGGGCGTGCGCTATGTGCTCTACGGCAGCGTTCGCCGCTCCGGCGGGCGGCTACGTATCAATACCGAGCTCAACGACACCGAGTCGGGCAACATCATCTACTCCGATCGTTATGAAGGCGAGCTCAGCGAGTTGTTTGCACTGCAGGAGCAAATCTCGACTCGAGTGGTCACGACGATCGCGCCACATGTTCGCGAGTGGGAGCGTGCACGGGCTCTGCGCAAGCATCCGCAAAATTTGACGGCTTATGATCTGGTTCTTCAAGCGTTGAGCTATCTGTACCGTATGGACTACGACTCGTTCTCGCGGGCGCGCGGATTGCTGCAGCAGGCCGTCACGCATGATCCCAACTATGCGCCGGTCTATTCATACCTCGCATACTGGTACATGTTCAGGGTTGGCCAGGGCTGGTCCGCCGACGCCGCTGCCGATAGCATGGAGGCGTCGCGCAATGCGTCCAGGGCAATCGAGCGCGATGGCAACGATGCGCTCGCTCTGGCCATCGACGGTCACGTGCATTCATTTCTGTTCAAGGATTTCGAGACAGCGACCCGCCTGTTGGACCGCGCGATCTCGGTCGGTCCCAATTCGGCCATGGCGTGGACGATGAGCAGTGCGACCTGCGGCTATCTTGGCGAGGGCCCAACCGCGGTCTTGCGCGCCGAACACGGCCTGCGCTTGTCGCCCCTGGATTCACACGTGTTCTGGCACGAGCACCTGCTTTCTCAGGCGCACTACATCAACGGCAATTTCGATGAAGCGGCTGCCTGGGGTTGGCGAGCGGCGAAGCATAATGAGCGTTTCACCTCGAACTTCCGCATCCTCGCAGCCAGCCTGGTGGCGATCGGAAAGTTTGTAGACGCGCGCGAGATCGCGCAACGCCATATGCTGATTGACCCGAATTTCCATTTGCAGGCATGGGCGGACCGCACGCCGCTCCACGCGGCCACCCGCGACAATCTTCGACAACGACTCAAGGCGGCAGGATTTCCAGACTGAGTTTTTTTAGCAAGAGATAGGCGGCAATCATTGGGAGGCTGCGATGGCAGGCAACGCCGGGAATGCGGGGAACGCAGGTAACGCTGGGAATGCGGGAAACGTCGGCAACGCAGGCACGGGCGGCGGTTGGAGCTTTCCGGATCGCGTGGACCTGCCGTTCATTACGGAAGCGGGCGTCAGCACCAACCGCACCACCGTAACCGAGTTCCAGGACCGGAGCTGGACCCCGGACTGGTTCGCCTGGCGGCTGCTGGCCGAATTTGCCATTAACGGCGGGTGGAGCACGATCACGGTTGCCCAACCAGACTATGCGAACACTGGAGCGGAGATCGACGACCTCGTAACGATGGCCAAAGACGAGCGGGCGGACGCGCTCGGCGAGATTTTTGCGCAGAGCGACGAGTTTCTGAGCTACTTTATGGCGCTTCTCAACGTCACGCCAAGCTCGCATCCAAACACCTGTCGCGTGATGATGACGGCAAGCCTGATCGCGCTGCAGGTCGTGATGCATTGGAAAGCCTACTACCAGCGGCCACGACCATCGCAAATCTGCCCCGCGCTGTTGCCGCCGATTCAGGTTCCCGGCCACGCTTCCTATCCCAGCGGGCACTCGACTCAGGCGCATTTGGTCGCACTCTGCCTGAAATCGGTGATGCCAGCATCGGTGCAGCCGATGGCAAACGATCTCACAGTTCTTGCCGATCGGATCGCGCGAAACCGACAGATCGCCGGTCTCCACTACCAGAACGACACGGACGCCGGCGTTCAATTGGCCCATGACATCTACGATATTTTGATCGACCAAACCTCGGTGCCGAGTTTTGATGGCTTGATCACAGCCGCTCAGGAGGAGTGGCCATGAGCGCGCGCGCGAGTCGTACCGAGCAACGCATGCTTCCGACGCGGGACGAATTGAACGCAAGTCTGCGTCGGCAGATACTGCTGCCACCGCCACCGCCGCCCAAGGACTTCGACGCGCTGAATGCCGATGCGCGGGAGCTCGAATTCTACCGGCTTCCGCCCAAGCCGCCCCTGCGCGCGGGACCCAAGGCTGAGGCGTTATGGGTCAGGCTTCTTTCCAAGCCCCTCCAAGCTCTGCCTCTGATTTACCCGGGCTCCGCGACCGACTTTCGTGTCAACCGCGGCCGTTTGGGCTCGGGCTATCCCGGCCGTCACGAAACCAGCTTCAATTGGTCAGGCGCGTCTATTGCGGCGACGGAGGGTACCCAGTTCACACAGGTGTGGGGGGCGTGGGAGGTACCCAAGCCAACCGCTCCGTCACCTGCGCCGGGCGATTATCGCTGTTCGACTTGGATCGGGATCGATGGTCATCGGCGCTTCGATTATTCGCTGCCGCAGATCGGAACGACGCAAAAGATCGTGGTTGCCAATGACGGCAGCGCTGGCCCGCCTTCCGCGGAAGCATGGGTTCAATGGTGGTTTCGCGATGACCCCGATAATGGCCCGTGGATTCTCTCCAACTTTCCGGTGCGACCGGGGGACTTCGTCAGATGCGTTCTGACCGTTATATCGCAGGACCACGTCCGTTTTTTCATCAAGAACGAAACGCAAGGCGGAAAGTGGCTTCAGATCGATCTCCTCGCGCCGACGATTCCGATGACCTACCCGATCGGATTTCCGATCGAATTTCCGGCGCGAGGCCGTACGGCAGAGTGGGTCGCAGAGCGACCAACCATCTTGCATTCTACCGACCTTTATCGCTTGCCCGATTATAGCGTGACAAAGTTCGTCGACTGCTTCGCGCTCGCGGGCGCGGGCGGAATCGGCTATCAGCCTCAAGATCTGGCGAATGCCAGGCTGATCAAGATGATCGAGATCCGCGACAATCCGCATCGGATTGCGCCACTGTCAAAACCGGAAAAACTGGACCAGCGTACCCTACGAACCAGATTCGTGAGCTGAACACGATCTTTCCGCATGTCATTTGGCCACGAGACTTGAGGAAGCCGGCTTATTCGACGACCTTGGTTGGCGCGGGTGACGACGGATGCAGATAATCGGACACACAGGGTCTCCACATGGTCCCGCCACATGGCCACGAACGCGAGACGGATGCCTCGGTTTCGGTATTGGCGATCGCTTTCAGGTCCGCTGTGGGTCACAAGCGACGGTCCAGGCAAGCACCGCCCTGCGTTCGGTTTACCGCCGACAGCCGACGTCAAGATAGCTTCACCGTTGTTTGGCTTGGGAACATTTTTTGGGCGTTGCGGAGCCGCGGATAGGCACGCCACTGCGTCAGACTCAAGAACGGATCCCGAGCCCGTCCAAGCATTCAGCTGAAATGACCGCGATCACGCTCGCTTTGCCCCAACGGAACTCTGGGGAACATAGGTCGTTTCTTCTCCTGTTTCGAACCGGGAGACGCAAGCGTGAACCGCCGGCAACTTCTTCGCGCCTCGGCTGCTGTCTCGGCTGCCGCTATACTGCCGCGTGCAGCGGAGGCTCAGACGGGGTCCGCCGCGCCCTTCAGCCCGTCCTACGTGCGCGAGCTTGCTCGCACGCTGGCGACCAAGTCGTTCGAGCTCCCCGACGAGAAGCTGCCGGACGCGCTGAAGAACCTCAACTATGACCAATATCGGTCCATTCGCTTCGTCCCGGAGAAGGCGCTGTGGCGTGACGAGAAGCTGCCGTTCGAGGTGCAATTTTTTCACCGCGGCTTCTTCTACAAGAACCGGGTCGACATCTTTCAGGTGGTGAACGGAAGCGTCATGCCGGTCCAGTACCGGCGCGACGACTTTTCGTTCGGCGAAGGTCTTGGGCAATGGCCGGATGTCGACCTCGGGTTTGCCGGATTCCGCATCCACGCTCCGATCAACCGGCCGGATTACTACGATGAGGTTTGCGTATTCCTGGGCGCAAGCTACTTCCGGGCCATCGCGAAAGGAGAGACATACGGTCTGTCCGCACGCGGGCTGGCGATCGATACCGGCGAAAGCAAGGGCGAGGAATTTCCGGTGTTCAAGGCGTTCTGGCTGGAAAAGCCGGCGTCCAGCGCGTCTTCCCTGGTGGTGCATGCGCTATTGGACAGCAAGAGTGCGGCGGCAAGCTACCGGTTCACCATCCGCCCTGGCCAGACCACCGTTTTCGACGTCGAGATGGCCCTCTATCCGCGGGTCGACGTCGCGCATGCCGGCCTCGCGCCGATGACCAGCATGTTCTTCTTCGGACCAAACGACCGCAAGGATTTTGACGATTTCCGACCGGCTGTTCACGACTCCGATGGACTTGCGATCTTCAATGGCAGAGGTGAACAGCTCTGGCGCCCGCTCAACAATCCGCACGATCTGCAGGTGAGCACGTTTGCCGATCGCAATCCAAGAGGCTTCGGGCTGATGCAGCGGGAAAAGCATTTCTACGCTTATCAGGATCTCGAATCCGGCTTCGAAAAGCGTCCAAGCCTCTGGTTCGAGCCGATCGGCGATTGGGGCGAAGGGGCGGTGAAATTGTTCGAGATTCCCACCAAGGAGGAGATCCACGACAACATCGCCGCGCTCTGGCAACCCAAGCAGCCGCTGACCGCCAAGAGCGAGCACATCTTCGTATATCGCCTGCACTGGGGCCCCGACCTGCCGAAACCCGAGGCGCTTGCGCGGTTCACGCGAACGGGAGTCGGCAGCCGTGGCGACGACAGCAAACTGTTCGTTCTCGAATTGATGGGGGAGCAACTCAAGAAGATCGATCCCAAGGCTATCAAAGGGGTGGTGACGGCTGAAAAGGCGGACATCAGCAACATCGTCACTCAACCCAATCCCGTGACCGGCGGATGGCGCCTGAGCTTCCAATGCTCGATCAAGGGGCAGAAGGCGGTGGAATTACGCGCGTACCTGGCGCAGGGCGAAGCGCCGGTTTCCGAAGTGTGGATTTATCGATGGACGCCCTGAAGTCGCCTGCGCCGTTGCGAAGTACCAGCGGCAGCCGCTTTCTTCCGCCGGAACGCCCGCTCCCAATGCCGCCGTGCCAGCTGGACCACGAGGCGGAATCCCGGCGGAATCCGGTTCATTCCGGGGCCGCGCTGATCGTTCGGCGCCTCTTGATCTTCGTCGGTACGGCCTTGCTGACGGTTGCGGGCGGCTACGGCATGTACGACGTGGTCAAAGTTGGTGGCGTGACCTTTCTCGAAGCGGTCTTGCTTGGTCTCTTCCTTGTGCTGCTCGCCTGGGTCGCATTCTCCTTCATGTCCGCGCTCGCCGGATTTTTCGTGCTGCTGATGCGCCGGCCTCTCGGCCTGCCACTCGACGCCACCGGCGCCTTGCCTGCGGTGACGTCGCGGACTGCCATGCTGATGCCGACCTACAACGAGGACCCGCACCATCTGACGGCGCGGCTGCGGGCGATGTATGAATCAGTTGAAGCGAGCGGACATGCAGAGCAGTTCGACTGGTTTTTGCTAAGCGATACGACCGACCCGGACATCTGGATCTGCGAGGAAATGACGTTCAACGAGCTGCGCCGCGCCTGCGGTGCGGATCGGCTGTACTACCGGCACCGTTCCGATAACACCGCACGAAAATCCGGCAACATCGCCGACTGGGTCAGGAGGTTCGGCGCGGCCTACGATTACATGATCGTCCTCGACGCAGACAGCCTGATGGAAGGCGACACGATCGTCCGTCTTGTCCATGCGATGGAATCCCATCCCGCTGCCGCGTTGATCCAGACACAGCCGGTCATCGTCAACGCGCGCACGCTGTTCAGCAGGCTGCAGCAGTTTGCGGGTTGTGTTTACGGCCCTATTGTCGCAGCCGGTAATGCCTGGTGGCACGGCGGCGACAGCAATTACTGGGGCCACAACGCCATCATCCGGGTGCAGGCATTCGCGGAACAGGCAGGCCTGCCCGAGTTGCACGGTCGAAAGCCTTTCGGAGGACACATCCTGAGCCATGATTTCGTCGAGGCCGCATTAATGCGCCGCGCCGGCTGGGCGATTTATATGGCGCCGACGATCGGCGGCAGCTTCGAAGAGGTCCCGCCGTCGGTGCTGGATTTCGCGGGGAGAGACCGTCGCTGGTGCCAGGGCAACCTTCAGCACCTCGCGGTCCTGCCGGCGCGCGGGCTGTACTGGGTGTCGCGGCTACATCTGCTGACCGGCATCGGCTCTTATCTCACCGCTCCGTTGTGGCTTCTGTTTCTGCTGCTCGGCCTGCTCATCTCATTGCAGGCGCACTTCATCCGTCCCGAATACTTTCCCAAGGGTTTCAGCTTGTTTCCCACCTGGCCGCAACAGGATCCCGTGCTTGCGGCCTGGGTCTTTGCGGCCACGATGGGACTTCTGATCGTGCCAAAGCTGCTGGCCTATGCCCTGGCGATCAGCCATCGCAAGAGGGGCATCGGGGTCCCTGACGGCCCTCGCCTGCTTCTGGGAGTATTTTGCGAAGCTCTTCTCGCCGCACTGATCGCTCCCTGCATGATGATCTTCCAGACCAAGGCGGTCGTGGAGATTCTCGTCGGGCGCGACGCGGGCTGGCAGGTGCAGCGCCGCAGCGATGGAGCGCTTGCGCGCAGCGAGATCTATCGCAAGTTCGCTTGGCCGACCCTGTGCGGACTGGTCCTTGCGCTCAGCGCCTATGCCGTCTCTCTACCGCTGCTGCTCTGGATGTCGCCCGTCGTGGTGGGCCTCCTGCTTGCGATCCCGCTGGGAATAATAACGTCTTCGCGGTTGCAGGCGCCGGGCGTTTTTGCAACGCCGGAAACCATTCATCCGCCTGCTGTGGTGCTCCGCGCGAACGAACTCGCCGCGTCCCGGCCTATCGCATTCGCCGGAGCTCTCCGCCAGCTCAGCCAGGATCCGGAACTGCTCCGCGAGCATATGGAATCGCTGTCGCCTACCAGCCCTTCCAGGTTCGGCCCTGTCCATGTGCCTCTTGCGACGGCACGCGCCAAGGTCGAAGAATGCGAGAGCTTCGAGGATGTCGCCGCCTGGCTCGACAAGTCGGAGCTGCGCGCGGCTCTCGGCCATCCGACGCTGCTCCAGAAAATCCTGCAGATGCCGCGCGGCAGGCGGGAGTAAAAGGCTCGCAAGAAGCCCTGGTCTTTACCCGACCGCAGCCACGATAGCAGGGTGCCGGTGTTTTGCCCGACGTGTCAACGTGAGCGCGGCACGTGAACGCGGCAGGACGCCGTCCGCAATGCGGTACAAAAATCTCTTTTCGATCAAGCCCATCGCTACTGTGCATGGGGTTGTTTTCGAGTTTCCTGTTTTGGAGCGACTCACTCGGCTCGCAGTATCTCCGCAATTGCCGCCCCCGCCGCGATCGTGCCGAGCCTGCCGCCGACGTCGCGCGTCGCCCTGCCCTCGCGAAGCGCCTTCGCCACTGCGGCTTCGATCGCGCGCGCGGCTTCCTCGTAGCGGACGGCGCCGCTTGTCTCGCCGTGCCAGGCCAGCAGCAGGGCGGTCGACAGGATCAGCGACACCGGATTGGCGACGTCCTGCCCTGCGATATCGGGCGCCGAACCGTGCGCGGCCTGCGCCATCGCATGGCGGTCGCCGACATTGAGCGAGCCGCCGAGGCCGAGGCTGCCGGAGAGTTCTGCCGTGAGATCGGACAGGATGTCGCCGAACATGTTGGTGGCGACGATGACGTCGAAACGATCGGGATTGCGCACCACATGCGCCATCATGGCGTCGACCAGGATGTCGTCGACCGCGAGACCGGGATAGGCCTTCGCCGCCCCGCGGCAGATGTCGAGAAACATGCCGTCGCCGATCTTGAGCACGTTGGCCTTGTGCACGATGGTGAGATGCTTGCGCCGCTTCATCGCGAGACGGCAGGCGGCATGCGCGATGCGCTCGCAGCACGCCCGCGTGATCCGGCGCAGCGAGATCGCGACATCGGGCGTGACCAGCATCTCGCCGTTGCCCTGCTCCATGTTGCGATCGGCGTAGAAGCCTTCGGTATTCTCGCGCACCACGACGAGGTCGAATTCGCCGAGGCGGCCGGGCCGCCCGGCATAGGTGCGCGCGGGCCTGACATTGGCGTAGAGGTCGAGGCTCTTGCGGAAATGCCTGGACGGATTGATCTCGCCATGCGCCTCGTCCTTGAAGTCGAAGGTCGCGGTCGGCCCCAGGATCAGGCCGTCGGCGGCACGGACGATGTCGAGCAGTTCGGGACGCACGGTGGTGCCGAATTGCTTCAGGCTCGCATGCCCGACCGCGTGCTCCTCCAGGCGCAGGTTGAGCTGGAAGCGCTCGGACGCTGCGCGCAGAACGAGCGATGTCGCGGTCGTGATCTCCGGTCCAATGCCGTCACCCGGCATGACGACGATGTGCATGGCTATCCCCTGAATTTGCAACCGTGCCGATCATACGCCGGTAACCGGCATCATCGCCCAGCCTTCGCGCATACACAGCATGCACGCATATGCCTGTGGAAGGCGGCCCTGCCGTAGTACATGCCAAATGTCCCTTGGGCCACGCCGCCGGAGCAACGCGCGAACGCAATGACAACAAGGCAATGACAATCACGTTACCTGCCGCCGCGCGCGAGCCCGACCACCCCATTGCCGATGGCCTTGCCGCCGCGCAGCGCCGCTGGGCGATTGCCGCGATCTTCACCGCGCTGGCGATGGCCTCGCTCGACACAGCGATCGCCAACATCGCCTTGCCGGCTATTGCCGCCGATCTGCACGTCAGTCCGGAGCAATCGGTCTGGGTGGTCAACGTCTACCAGATCGCGCTGGTGGCGACGCTGCTGCCGCTCGGGGCGCTCGGCGAGATCGTCGGACACCAGCGCATCTATCTCGGCGGCCTCATCCTGTTCACCATCGCTTCGCTGTTCTGCGCGGTGGCGTGGTCGCTGGACAGCCTGCTGGTCGCGCGCACGCTGCAAGGCCTGGGAGCCAGCGGCATCATGAGCGTCAACACGGCGCTGGTGCGCTTCGTCTATCCCGGAAAGATGCTCGGCCGCGGCTTCGGCCACAACGCGCTGGTGGTCGCCACCGCCTTCACGTTCGGGCCCTCGATCGCGTCGGCGATCCTGGCGATAGGTCCGTGGCCATGGCTGTTCGCGGTCAACATCCCCTTCGGCCTCGTCGCGATCGGCATCGGCTTTGCGATGCTGCCGAAGACACCGCGCGCCGATCACGGCTTTGATTTTCTCGGCGCGATCCTGGCGTCGGCGTGCCTCGGGCTGTTCATCACCGGGATCGGCAGCGCCGCGCATAATCTGCCCCCCGCCGTCGTGACCATCGAGCTGGTCGCGGCGCTCGTGCTCGGCTTTATCCTGACGCGCCGTCAGGCCGATCATCCGGCGCCGATGCTGCCGATCGACCTGTTCAGCCGGCCGATGTTCGCGCTGTCGGCGGCGACCGCGGTCTGCTCCTTCGCCGTCCAGGGGCTCGCCTTCGTCTCGCTGCCGTTCTATTTCGAGGATGTGCTCGGCCGCTCGCAGGTCGAGACCGGCTTCTTCATGACGCCATGGCCGCTGGTGGTCGGCATCATGGCGACGATCGCGGGACGTCTCGCCGATCGCCACGCGGTCGGCCTGCTCGGCGGCATCGGCCTCGTGCTGCTCGGCCTCGGCATGGCGCTGCTCGCGACGCTTCCGACGGGCCCGAGCATTGCCGATATCGTCTGGCGGATCATGATCTGCGGCATGGGATTCGGCTTCTTCCAGGCGCCCAATATGAAAGCGCTGATGGGAAGCGCGCCTCCGCACCGCAGCGGCAGTGCTTCGGGGATCGTGGCCACCGCACGTTTGACGGGACAGACGACCGGGGCCGCACTCGCCGGCGCCTGCTTTGCTATGGCCGGACACAACGGTGCAACGGTCGCGCTGGCGCTCGGCGCCGGCTTTGCAGCGCTCGGCAGCGTGATGAGCTTCCTTCGGCTCACGGTGAAGTAAGCGCTTCAGCTCAAGCCAGATGCCGGGCAGCCGTCACGTCAACCGTTGCCGCCGCCGGCATGAGTGCCTCGTTGTCCAGGGCTGCAAGGCGCGCATCGATCGCGTCGATAACCTTGCGCGAGAACGGTCCGAGATGCGCATAGGCCGCGATCATCTGCACCGCGATCCGTGCGGATGACGTGTCGCGTTTGGCGCAGTTCATGAAGGTTTGCCAGAGCGGTCCGCGTGCCTCGGGAAGCGCGGTGACCACGCGGTGAACCGTCTCCATCGCCCCGAGCCTGGCGCGGATATCGCCTTCGGCGAGTTCAGGGCGCTGCCGGGAACGGTCGAGCAGCGTCATCAGGCGGTCGACGCGCCTTGCATAGGCAGCCGGACTGTAGATGTGGTCGAGCACCCGCTTGTAGTCCGTCAGGATATCCCGCAACGGACGAACCGGATCGAAGTTGATCCCGGCCGTGCACTGATCGGCGCCGATGGTCGGTGCCACGTCGTGGCCCGGATGCAGCCGGCCTTCGCGCTCCAGGCGGCGCGTGAGCTGCGTGTTAGGCAAAGCATAGAGCAGGCCGACCATGCTGACGGGAATCGCCGCCTCTTCGATGAACTCGATCATGGCATCAGCCATCGAGATCTTCTCGTTATCGAAGCCGACGATGAAGCCAGCGGTAACAAGCATTCCGGCGGCGTAGATCTTGTGGATGCTCTCGGCGATGTTGCGTCGCGTGTTCTGCTTCTTTCGCATCGCAACCAGCGTTGCGGGATCCGGACTCTCGATACCGACGAAGATGCCGAAGAAATTGGCGGCACCCATCAGCTCCAGCAATTCAGGATCGTCGGCAAGATTGATCGAAGCCTCGGTCGACAATTCGAAGGGATAGTTGTGGGCGCGCTGCCATTCGGCGAGCCGCGGCAGGAACTGGCGCAGCGACTTCTTGTTGCCGATGAAATTGTCGTCGACGAAGTCGAGATGGCCGCGGTAGCCCATCTTGTAGAGCGTCTCGAGCTCGACAAACATCTGCTCGATCGTCTTGGTCCGCGGCACGCGGCCATAGAGCTCGATGATGTCGCAGAACTCGCAGGTGAACGGGCAGCCGCGGGAATACTGCACACCGAGATAGAGATAGTCCTCGAACTTGAGCAGGTCGAAGCGCGGCACCGGCGTCCTGGTGACGTCGGCCTGGAATTTCGGTGCGGTGAAGACGCCGTTCCGCGCGCCACTCTCCCAGGCCGCGATGAATTCGTCGATGACGCTCTCGGCCTCGCCGAGCACCCGGAAGTCGGCCCGCTCATAGATGTGAGGGCTCGAGGTAGGATCGGGACCGCCCACGACCACCGGCTTGCCTGCGGCACGGCAGGTCTCGATCAGGCGCAGCGTATCGGCTTGCTGCGGCAGCATTCCGCCGGTGAAGACCACGTCGGCCCAGGCAAGATCATCGTCGCTGAACGGCGCCGTATTGCAATCGATCAGCCGGACCGTCCAGCTTTCGGGCAACATTGCGGCAACGGTGATCAGGCCCAAAGGAGCGGCCGGGCGCTTGACGCCCAGCACTTTGCAGGATTCGCCAAAGCTCCAGAAGGACTCTGCCGAGAACAGCGGGTAGAGCATCAGTACATTGCAGGGGCTCGGCACGATCATGGAACTCCTCTGGTATCGGTGCCAGTGTAGCAAAGCATTGCCGTCTTGCACCCCGACAATGGTGGCAAACCTCGCCGATCGGAACGTCCGGAACATGGCGGGGCGTCGTCCCAGGCCGCATATTGGCTGCAAGACCCCTCGGACTGTTGATTTGAACAGTTCCAGTGTGCCCGACACAGGCCGCGAGCTCTTCATGCGGCGTGAGGGCCAGCTCAATCTTGCCTGCACCAACTGCCACGACGACAACTTCGACAAGCGCCTCGCGGGCGCATGGTCTGCCGATGGAGACGCCGGCCGTACGGCCCTGAAGCGGAAGCGCCGGAACATCGCGCGGCCGCTTCGCAAGGAGCCTCGCTTCTCCTACTCCGCCGGTGCGGCCGACATCTCTGGATGCGCGGCATAGTGTTGGCCGGCGCCGAGCTTGCTGGCCGCGAACAGCCCGGCGGCCATCGCGGCATAGGCCAGCGCGACAGCGGGCGTGACGCCGAAGCCTCCGCCGATGCCGACGGCCTCGCCGTGCATGAAGCCGAAATAGGTCAGGACCGCACCGACGAAGGCGAAGCCTGATGCCTTCTCGAAGTCGCGTTCGATGATGAAGACGCCGATCGCGCCCAGGATGAGGCCACCGAGAATGGAGCCGCCGCCCATCACTTCCAACCCGTGGTAGAACACGCCCTGCTGCGGCAACGCGGCGATCGCGGCAGCCTTCACTGCATCGGCCTTGTCGGCGGCCATGCCGCCGACGGTTGCCGCCGCGTTCATGGTCGAGCCCAGCATCGTGTCGATCTGCAGCTTGGCCCAAGCGGCCAGGTGCGGCATCAGTGCCAGCACGATCGCCGGCGCATGCTTGACCGGCGTGGTCTGGAACGCCTGCGCGCCGATGAGCATGCCGATATAGAGCAGGATCGGCGAGATCGCGACCACAGGCACGAGCGCCAGCAGCACCGAAATGATGCCGAACCAGGCCAGCACGATCACCATGATCCCGGTTGCGGCGGAGTAGCCGATGCGGCCGCCCATCGCCTTCCAGCCGGGATGGCCGATATAGACGGCGTTGATGAAGGGATTGCCCATCAGGCAGCCGATCAGGCTGACGACGCCGTCGGCCGTGAGCACCCGGGTGGTCGGATATTCGTCGCCGGCGGCTTCCGCGCTCTCGACATTGTCCATGGCCTCGACGAGGTCGTAGATGCCGAACGGGATGGCGGTGACGAGAATGATGCCGAGGAATTCGAAGCCGGAGAAGACGTGGCCCACGGCGGGAAGCGGCACCGAGAAGCCGAAATTGGCAAACGCCGCGCCGACGCCTTTGAGGCTCAGGCCGCCAAGGTCGAGCCCGAACAGGTTCGAGCCCCAGGCGATGACCATGCCGGCGGCGATGGCGATGAGACCTGCTGGAATGCCCTTCGGATATTTCACACCGCCGAACCAGCTCACCAGGATGATGGCGAAGCAAACGAGGCCGATCTGCGGCGTCATGTACATTTCCAGCGCGGGCCGCATCGAGATGAAGGTGACGGAGACGCCGGCAAGCGTTCCGAGCAGCGCCGCGCGCGGCGTGATCTTGCGAATGAACGGCGCAATGAAGCCGCCGATCATGAGAATGAAGCTCTGGAAGAACACCCAGACCAGGCCCGCCGACCAGCCCTTGAGCGGGTCGCCGGTTTTCAGCGTGATCGGCAGCATGATCACGAAGGTGACGATGAACATGTGCGGCACGCTGACGCCCGAGGGCAGCGCGCAGACGTCGTTGCGGCCGGTCTTCTGCGCCAGACGATAGGCGAGGTACGCATAGTAGAAAGTGGAGAGGCACATCATCAGCCCGAGCGCGGGCAGGATACGGCCGAACACCAGACTGTCCGGCATCTTCAGGACGAATCGCAACAGGCCCGTGAGCACCAGCATGTTGACGAGGATGTTGGTGCCGAAGCCGAAAAACGCGTTCCAGTCGCCCGATGTCCATAGTGCCGGCTTGAATTCGGACTTGTTAAACTCAGATTTGCCGGCCGTCCCTGTCATGCTTGTGCTCATGGTGATGCCCCTAAGCTGAAATGTTCGAAGTCTTCAACGCCTCCAGTACCGCGGCTGAGGTTGCGACCCAGCCGAAGATGCCGCCCTGGGCCTTGATCATCTTCAGGCCCATCTCGTGAAATTCGGGGAAGTAGGATGCACAGCCGTCCGACATGACAACGCAGCGGTAGCCGCGGTCATTGGCCTCGCGCACCGTGGTGTTGACGCACACTTCGGTTGTGACGCCGCACACCAGCAGATTTTCGATGCCGTATTTCTCCAGCACGTCGGAGAGCTCGGTGGCGTAGAACGCACCCTTGCCAGGCTTGTCGATCACGACCTCGCTGTCGAGCGGATAGAGTTCGGGGATGATGTCGTGGCCGGCCTCGCCGCGGATGAGAATACGGCCCATCGGGCCGGGATCGCCGATGCGAAGGCTCGGCGCGCCGCGCTCGACTTTCGCCGGGGGCGCGTCGGAGAGATCGGGGAGATGGCCTTCGCGCGTGTGGATCACGAGCATGCCGGTGTCGCGCGCCGCCGTCAGCACCGCGCCGATCGGCTTCACCGCACGCGCAAGCCTGCTCACGTCGTTGCCGAGCGTCTCGCCGAAGCCGCCGGGCTCCATGAAGTCGCGCTGCATGTCGATGATGAGAAGCGCGGTGGCGGGCCAGTCGAGCTTGATCGGCTCGGGCTCGGCGCTGATGACGCCCAATGTCGGCTTGCTCGAGTTCAGCATGACGCCTGCCCCTCGCGAGAACTGTGCCAGGAGTTCTGCAAGCGCCGTGCCATTGTGTACAATAGTAGTCGCGCGCAGAACGCGAGGGAATTCGCAGCGTGATCAGGAGGTTATGCCGCGCGCTGCCGCTTGCTCATTCCCTGTGCGACGGCTTTGCGACGTGCATTTGCTTAAAGGATGAGCGTTCTCCGCTCGTCATTCCGGGCTCGACGCTTCGCGTCGCCCTGGAATGACGACGAGGAGCGTGGCGTTATCGTCCCGCCCCATAGAGCTGCCGATACTCTTCTTCATACGGCGCATAGGATTCCTTCAGCGTCGCCATGTTCAGCAGCATGGTGGCGACCACCGTATTCGTCTTGTCGAACACGCGCGTCTTGGCCCAGGCACTTTCGGTGCGTCGGCTGCCGGAGAGCGCGACCACCTCGCGCTCGACCTCGTAATCCTCGTCGACGTAGAGTGGCCCCTTCACCAGCCTGATCTCCTGATCGGCGAACAGGCCGACGGCCGGCCCCTTGGCGGGTAGCGGATCGTCCTTCGAGCGGTACTGGAACAGCACACTCAGCATCTCCATCGGAATGATGGCTCTGCGCCAAGGATTGTCGGCGCCGGAATAGTACGGCGAGCTTTCGGTAATCACGGCGAGCTTCTGCCTGAGGGAGAACGGATAGAGCTCGCCCATGATCTGGTCGAACGCCATGCGCACCGTCTGCCGCTTGCTGGTCTGCGCCACATGGACGTCGCGCAGGATCACGGGATCGGCCAGCGGCTTGAGCTCGGCGAGGCGGGCCTCCAGCGCAGTCGCCGCGTGCGGTTCACCGACGCAGGCCGTGCCGCGCAGCACCTCCGTGCCGTCGCGCTTGACCATCTGGATTTGGCACTGGCTCGTGCCGGGCAATGGCTTCGACAGGATCGCCTGGACCTCCTCACCCTCATAGCAGACGCTGCGATAATGCGCAGATATACAGCCGGTCTCGAACCATGCGCGTCCCCACAGACGCGCGCCGAGCGGGGCGAACTGGCTGAAATGCGTCGGGCCTTCGATGGTGCCGCCCTTGAAGCCGAGCTTCTGCGCGGTGGCGTCGTCGTGAATGGACGCGTGCGCGTCGTAGGTTTGCGCTTGCAGCATCTGGCGCGGCCGGCGCCATGGTCCGATCAGGGCCTCGGCCGTCTCTGTGATCTCGGTGTCGAATGCGTATGCAGCCATGATGTTCTCCATTGGAAGCCATGAGTAGCAGGAGCGCCACGGATGCGGCCAGCGATATTGACTTCGCCGGCCCATGCTCTTGACTGGGACCTCCGTTCCGCAAAGCCGCAAGCCTCCCGCGGCGCAAAATCCTTCGCCTGATAACAAGGACCCTTGAAATGACGCTCATGCAGGTCGAGCTGGACGATAAATACCGGCTCGAATCGAAGCGGATCTTCCTCTCCGGCACTCAGGCCCTGGTTCGATTGCCCATGCTGCAGCGCGAACGCGACCGGCTTCAGGGGCTCAACACCGGCGGATTCATCTCAGGCTATCGCGGTTCTCCGCTCGGCATGTATGACCACGCGCTGTGGCGCGCGAAGGCGCAGCTCCAGCAGCACGATATCGCCTTCGTCCCCGGCCTGAACGAGGATCTCGCGGCGACCGCGGTCTGGGGCAGCCAGCAGGTCGGGCTGTTTCCCGGCGCCAAGGTCGATGGCGTGTTCGGCATCTGGTACGGCAAGGGCCCGGGCGTCGACCGCTCGGTCGATGCGCTCAAGCATGCCAATGCCGCCGGCAGCTCGCTTCACGGCGGCGTGCTGGCGCTGGCCGGCGACGACCACGGCTGCCAGTCCTCGACGCTGGCGCATCAGAGCGAACAGGTGTTCGCAGCGGCGCTGATCCCCGTGATCAATCCCGCGACACTCCAGGATTATCTCGATCTCGGCCTCTATGGTTTCGCGCTGTCGCGCTTCTCCGGCTGCTGGGTCGGCTTCAAGGCGATCAGCGAGACGGTCGAGAGTTCGGCGTCGATCTATAGCGATCCCGAACGCGTCCAGATCAAGCTCCCCGACGAGTTCGAGATGCCGCCCGGCGGCCTCAACATCCGCTGGCCCGACCCGCCGCTGGAGGCCGAGAAGCGCCTGTTCGGGCCGAAGATGGCCGCGGTGCAGGCCTTTGCCCGCGCCAACCAGCTCGACCGCATCGTGCTCGATTCCAAGCCGGCACGTCTCGGCATCGTCGCGACCGGCAAAGCCTATCTCGACCTCCGTCAGGCCCTCGCCGACTTGGGCATTACCGACAAGGACGCGCAGGATCTGGGCTTGCGCATCTACAAGGT
This sequence comes from Bradyrhizobium diazoefficiens, assembly GCF_016616425.1. Classification (NCBI taxonomy): domain Bacteria; kingdom Pseudomonadati; phylum Pseudomonadota; class Alphaproteobacteria; order Hyphomicrobiales; family Nitrobacteraceae; genus Bradyrhizobium; species Bradyrhizobium diazoefficiens. The sequence continues at coordinate 2,815,194 of NZ_CP067101.1, read as the reverse complement.
CGCGCTGACCTGGCCGCTGGAGGAAAGCGGCGCCAAGCGCTTCGCCGAAGGTCTTCAGGATGTTCTCGTGGTCGAGGAAAAGCGCGGCTTCATCGAAGACCAGCTGATGCGCATCCTCTACAATATCGATGCGTCGAAGCGCCCCACGATCGCGGGCAAGCGCGACGAGCACGGCGCACCGCTGCTGCCGAGCGAGGGCGAACTGACGCCGACCATCGTCGCGGGCGCGCTGGTGGCGCGCCTGCGCAAGCTCGGCCATCACAGCCCGTTGCTGGAGCAGCGCCTCGCCCGGCTCGAGGCCTTCGACCATCCCGTCACCACCAGCGCGCCGATCAAGCTCGCGCGCACACCGTTCTTCTGCTCGGGCTGTCCGCACAACACCTCGACGCGCGTGCCCGAAGGCAGCCGCGCCATGGCCGGCATCGGCTGCCACGGCATGGCGCTGAGCATGCCGACCCGCCGCACCGATCTGATCTCGCATATGGGCGCCGAGGGCGTGAACTGGATCGGGCAAGCGCCCTTCACGAGCGAGAGGCACATCTTCCAGAATCTCGGCGACGGTACCTATACCCATTCCGGTCTTCTCGCGCTGCGCGCGGCCTCCGCCGCCGGCATCAACATCACCTACAAGATTCTCTACAACGACGCCGTCGCCATGACCGGCGGCCAGCCGGCCGAAGGCAGCTTCAACGTCGCGCAGATCGCGCATCAGGTCTGGGCCGAGGGCGTGAAGCGGCTCGCGATCGTCTCGGACGATCCGGGCAAATATCCGCAAGGAGATTACTTCCCGCAAGGCGCGACCATCCACCACCGCCGCGAGCTCGACGCCGTGCAGCGCGAGCTGCGCGACATCGAGGGCCTCACGGTCGTGATCTACGACCAGACCTGCGCCGCGGAGAAACGCCGCCGCCGCAAGCGCGGGCTCTATCCCGATCCCGCCAAGCGCGCCTTCATCAACGAACTCGTCTGTGAAGGCTGTGGCGATTGCTCGCAGGCCTCCAACTGCGTCTCGGTGCAGCCGCTGGAGACCGAGTTCGGCCGCAAGCGCCAGATCGACCAGTCGAACTGCAACAAGGACTTTTCCTGCGTCGAAGGCTTCTGCCCGAGCTTCGTCACCGTGCATGGCGGCAGCCTGAAGCGGATGAAGACCTCGACGGCGGATTCAGGTCAGCTGTTCGCCGACCTGCCGCTGCCGCCCGCGCGTGAGCTGGACGGCCCCTACAACATCCTCGTCACCGGCATCGGCGGCACCGGCGTCATCACCATCGGCGCCCTGCTCGGCATGGCCGCCCATGTCGACGGCCGCGGCTGCTCGGCGCTGGATTTCACCGGCCTGTCGCAGAAGAACGGCGCGGTGATGAGCCACGTCCGCATCGCGCGGAGGCCGGAAGACATTTCCGCGGTCCGCATCACCACCGGCGGCGCCGACGTCATCCTCGGCTGCGACATGATCGTCTCGGCAGGTCCCGCCGCGCTCAGCCGCGCCGAACGCGGCGCGACGAAGGCCTACATCAACGCCGATTTGCAGCCGACCGCCAGCTTCGTGCAAAACCCCGACCTCGATTTCGAGATGGGCACGATGCAGACCGTGCTGCGCGACGCCGTCGGCGACCAGAATCTCGACATCATCGACGCGACAGGCATTGCCGCGGCGCTGATGGGCGATAGCATTGCCACCAATCCCTTCATGCTCGGATTTGCCTTCCAGAAAGGCGCGATCCCGCTATCGCTGGAGGCGCTGCTCCGCGCCATCGAGATCAACGGCGCCGCGATCGAGATGAACAAGCTCGCCTTCACCTGGGGCCGCCTCGCCGCCCACGACATGTCGCGCGTGCGCAGCGTGCTCCAGTTCAAGAACAGGGCTTCCGCGCCGACGAAGTCGCTCGACGACATCATCGCGACCCGAGCCGAATTCCTGACCTCTTATCAGGACAAGGCCTATGCCGCCCGTTACCTCGCGGCCGTCGCCAAGGTGCGGAAGGCCGAGAATGCCACCTCGCCCGCGTCCACGGAGCTGACCGAGGCGGTCGCGAAAAACCTGTTCAAGCTGATGTCCTACAAGGACGAGTACGAGGTCGCGCGGCTCTATACCGACGGCAGCTTTGCGAAGAACGTCTCGGAAAAGTTCGATGGCAACTTCACGCTGAGATACCACCTGGCACCGCCGATCTTCGCACGGCGCGACAAGACGACGGGGCATCTCCGGAAGCAGGAGTTCGGCGGCTGGATGAACCACGCCTTCCGCGTTCTCGCCAAGCTGAAATTCCTGCGCGGCAGCGCGTTCGATCCGTTCGGCCGGACCGAGGAGCGCCGGGCCGAGCGCAAGCTGGTTGCCGACTATCTGGCGATGATCGACCAGCGGATCGCCGGACTGAACAGGGAGCAGATCCCGCTGCTGACGCGGCTTGCGCGTGTGCCGGAGACGATCCGCGGCTTCGGACACGTCAAGGAAGCCAATATCAAGCAGGCGATGATCGAGAAGACGCGGCTTGAGGCCGAACTCGACAACAGCCGCTTTGCAGCGGCGGCGGAGTAGGCGAAGGCCTATCAGCACACTCTCAGTGTGATCGCCCGGCTTGACCGGGGCGATCCAGTGCTCCGAGACAGTGCGACGAAGCCGAGAAGCCGCGGCGTACTGGATGCCCGGCTTTCGCGGAGCATGACAGCGGTGGAGTTCGCTAGAGCGACGTCGTGGCGACGTTTGACGCGACCCTCACTGCACTCCCCTCCGCCAGGTGCCGGCCTGCGATGTAGCCAAACGTCAGCGCCGGTCCGAGCGTGATGCCCGGCCCCGGATAATGCCCGTTCATGATCGAGGCCATGTCGTTGCCGCAGGCATAGAGGCCGGCAATCGGCGTGCCGTCCTCGCGCAGCACGCGGGCCTGCGCGTCGACCCTCATGCCGATCGCGGTACCGAGATCCGCTGGATGGATGCGCATCGCAAAGAACGGCGCGCGCGCGATCGTCGCGACACACGGGTTGGGTTTGTGGTTGATATCGCCGAGGTGGCGCTGATAGATGGTGCTGCCGCGGCCGAATTCGGGATCGCGGCCTTGCTGCGCATCGGCGTTGTAGTTCACGATCGTCGCCGTGAGGGTGGACGGCTTGACGCCGATCTTGGTCGCGAGCTGCGCGATATCAGGTGCCTCGATCAACTCGCCGCTCGCCACATAGCGCCGGATGCTGCGGGTGAACGGCTTGATGCGGCCGAGGCCGTAAGACCAGAGGAACGCGCGGTCGCAGATCAGGTGGAACGGCCGGTCCGGCTCGCCATTGCCGTCACGCAACATGGCGAGCACGAATTCGTGGTAGGACAGTGCCTCGTTGATGAAGCGTCGGCCTGCGGCATTGACGGCGATCACACCCGGCTTGGCGCGATCAGTCACCGTATGCGGGAACACGCCGCGGCTGCCGTCAGTGCGGCGGAACAGCGAGGCCGGCACCCAATAGGCCGGACTGGTCGCATCCGTGTTGAGCGCCGCACCGGCCGTGCTCGCAAGCCGAATACCGTCGCCCGCACTTGATGTGCTTGTCGCTGAGATAACACCTGCGCCGGCCGGGAAGAAGCGTTTGCGCAGAGTAGCGTCGTGCGAGAAGCCGCCGGTCGCCAGCACCACACCGCGACGCGCGGCAATCAGTCGATCGCGCGAGCCGTGACGGATCACCACGCCCGCGACGCGATCGCTCTGGATCGACAGATCCTCGATATCCGTACTGAAGAGGATCTCGACCTGCCGCGCCAGCAGCGAGGCATAGAGCCGCGCGGCAAGCGCATTGCCAAGGTGCAGTGTGGTGCCGCGGGAGCTACGCAGCCGTTGCAGCAGGTATGCGGAAACCAGCCGCGCCGCGCGCAAGGTCGAACGCAGCGATTTTCCAACGCGCCGCAGATGCGGGATGTCGAGCCGGTTGACCATCATCCCGCCAAACAACGTGAACTCCGGCAGCGGAGCGCGCAGCCGCGCAAAGCCCTCGCCCAACAGCGTGCCGTCGAACGCAATCGGCTCCAGCACCCGACCGCCTGATGTCGCGCCCAGGCGCTCCGGACAATAATCCGGATAGGCCGTCACGGGCTGAAGCCGAACCTCGGTGTTGGCTTCGAGATAGCCAATCGCCTCGGGCCCGCGCGCGAGAAAGGCGGCGCGCAGGCCGGCATTGGCAGGCTCGGGCACCGTGCTCGACAGATACTGGACGGCATCCGCGACGCTGTCCGAGAGCCCCGCCTCCTTCATCTTGGCATTGGCAGGGATCCAGACCATGCCGCCGGACCAGGCGGTGGTGCCGCCGACGTACGCGGTCTTCTCGATCACCAGCACGCGCAGGCCTTCAGCAGCGGCCACGGCCGCCGCTGTCATGCCACCGGCGCCGGCGCCGATGACAATGACGTCGTAAGTTTCGTGCGTCGGCATCATGTGGTGGGTTTCCGGGGACCAGGCATGACACCGTCATACCTCGCCCGAGCAGAGATAGGCCATAGCGTGATGCCGCAGCTTCACCTCTCCCCAGCGGGGAGAGGTCGGATTGCTCTGGCGCGCAATTGCGCGCCCGAGCAATCCGGGTGAGGGGCCGCAGCGATCAGTGAGGCTGTAACCCCTCACCCGGATCGCATCTGCCGATGCGATCCGACCTCTCCCTTCGGGAGAGGTGAACCACCGCGTCCTCGGCTTGGACCCAGAAAAGCTTTAGCGCGCCGGCTTGCGCTCGATCGGGTCGATGTCGATCGCCCGCAGGCGGCCGAGCCGCAGCACGTCCATGGCAAGCCGCCGGCCGATCCGGTCGCGGTCGAGCACGCGGATCAAATCGTCGACGCCGTTGATCTCGACGCCATCGAGCCTGATCACGACGTCGCCGGGCAACAGGCCCGCCTTCGCCGCCGGTCCATCCGGCTCGATCTGGGCGAGCAGCGCGCCCATCTTGTTGTCGATGCCGGCCAGCACCGCGTGCCGTCGCGGGATCGGCGCGGTCTGTCCGGCAACGCCGATATAGGCGCGGCGGACATAGCCGTGACGGATGATCTCTGCCAGCACGAATTGCGCGGTGTTGCTGGCAACCGCGAAGCAGATGCCTTGCGCGCCGTTGATGATGGCGGTGTTGATGCCGATCACCTCGGCGTTCGACGACACCAGCGGCCCACCGGAATTGCCGGGATTGAGCGCGGCATCGGTCTGGATGACGTCCTCGATGGTGCGCCCGCTGACCGAGCGGATCGAGCGTCCGAGCGCGGAGACCACGCCGGCGGTCACGGTCGATTCGAAGCCGAGCGGATTGCCGATCGCGATCACGAGCTGGCCGCGGCGCAACGTCTTGGAATTGCCGAGCGCGGCATAGGGCAAATGGCGCACGCCATTGGCGCGGAGGAGCGCAAGATCCGTATCCGGATCGACGCCGAGCACCTGGGCCTCGCCGACATGGCCCTCGACGTCGCGCAGCCGGATCTCCTTCGAAATGCCGACCACGTGGCTGTTGGTGAGAACGAGTCCGTCCGGCGAGATCACGATACCCGAACCGAGCCCACCGCGCTCGCGGCCGTTCGGTATCTTGGGCCCGGTCTCGACCCTCACGACCGCAGGCCCGACGCGGTCGGTCACATCGATCACCGCATTGGAATAGGCATCCAGCGGCGCCCGGTCATCGACCGGAGCAGCCGCCTCCATTCGCGATGACGGTGCGTCATCGGCGATATCCGAGGTAAAATCCAGCATGGCAAGAGTCCTTGAGGCTCAGACAGATGGTGGCCTGTCCCCTCCAGCGCAAGTGGCCCGCTCGGGGCGCATAGCTGGACTGCCAAGGTGGCTAGGGCGCCCGCCGCAGCGTGCCGGCCCTCGCCTTGACAGGATCGAGCAGCGACCAGTCACCGTCGGGGAGCACATGGCCCTTGGGGAACGGCGCGCGCAGCTCCAGCCCGAGCGAGCGCAGCACGCGGTCGTCACGGTAGTAGCATTGCAAGACTACGCGGACGAGGGTTGCGGCGGCCACCCCGCCGGAGCTGCGGAATTCCTGCGCCACCGCATCGCGCTTCGCCGTATCGAGCTCGGCAAGTCGTTGGCCCGCCAGCCGCGCCAGATGATCCAGCGCAGCCACGACCAATTTGGTATCGCGGCCGAGCGTTGCGAGGATATCGGCCTGGATGACGTCGTCATCCGCACCGGGCACCCGGTATTCCTCGCTCGGTGGAATGATCATCGCAGCGATGGTGTGGAGATCGTCGCGCTGCCGCGGCGAGAGAGAGAGTTGATCAGTCATTTTGTTGTCTCGTTGAAACGTTGCGGCATAGTTGACGGTGCGCTCCCTCCCCCGCTTGCGCGGGAGGGTTGGGGAGAGGGTGTCTCCACAGAGGGGCTTCCCCAGAGGAGAGAACCCTCACCTGGCGCGTTGGGCCGACCTCTCCCGCAAGCGGGAGAGGTGCACCGAGCGCGGAGGTCGCTTCATTCTTCGTCATGATCAGTCGAACAAATTGGCGAGGCGCTGCTTCATCTGGTCGGCGATGTAGAGCGCGAGGGCCTGGATGGTGGACGTCGGATTCACGCCGCCCGAGGTGACGAAGATGCTGCCGTCGACGATGAAGAGGTTCTTCACGTCGTGCGTGCGCCCCCATTCGTTGACGACGGAGCGTTCCGGGTCGGTGCCCATGCGGGCGGTGCCGAGCAGGTGCCAGCCGCCCCAGGGGATCGGCGAGTTGATGCAGATGTCGGTCGCCCCGGCCGTCTCGAGAACCTCCCGGCCGCGCGCGAGCGCATGCTCCATCATCTTCCGGCTGTTCTCGCTGATCGTGTAGTCGATCTTCGGCGCGGGAATGCCGTGGCTGTCCTTCAGGACGGGATCGAGCGTGACGCGATTGTGCTCCTCCGGCAAATCCTCGCAGATCGCGGAAAAGCCGAGCCGATGGCCGTTGAGCTTGCGGAAGACGCGATGATGATCGGCGCCCCATGGCAGGATGCCCTTCTGCTCGCTGACGACGGCCTCGAACACCGGCCCGGCGCCGCGCACGAACTGGACGCCATAGCCGCGCACGAAGCCGCGCGACAGGTCTGTGTCGTACCATTCCTTGCTCCACAGGCAGGTCGGCGGTGCGCGGTTGCTGTCGGTCGGCTCTTTCACATAGCCATAGATCTGCGCGTAGGGATGGAACATCAGGTTCTTGCCGACGAGGCCTGACGAATTGGCAAGACCGTTCGGGAAGCGAGAGGACGCCGAGTTCAGCAGCAGCCGCGGCGTGCCGACGCCGTTGCAGGCAATGATGACGACATGCGCCGGCTGGAACTGCTCGACGCCGTCCTTGTCGTAATAGACCACGCCCGAGGCCATGCCGTTCTCATCGGTGGTGATCTCGCGCACCCGGCAATGGGTGCGCAGCTCGACGCCGGCGCGAACCGCGTGCGGCCAATAGGTGATGTCGGTGGAAGACTTTGCGCCTTGCGCGCAGGCCGGCGTGCAATGGCCGAGATTGATGCAGCGCGCCCGGCCCTCATAGTCCATGGTCGCGACCGTCGTGTCCGACGGCCACCAGTGCCAGCCGAGCTTGTTCATGGTCTTGCCGATGATGGCGCCGGACAATCCGAGCGGCTGCTGCGGCATCGGCGGATGCGTCAGCGGCGAGAGCGGATCCCCCGATAGCCCCGATGAGCCCATCATGCGGTCGTTCTCCTCGAAGAACGGGGTCAGCGCGTCGTAGTCGATCGGCCAGTCGTCGGCGACGCCGTCCAGCGTCCTCACCTTGAAATCGGAGGGATGCAGCCGCGGCCAGTGCGCGGTGTACATCACGGTCGAGCCGCCGACCGCATTGTAGTTGACGACCTTGATCGGCGAATTGTCGTCGTTGATCGGATAGTCCTCGGGCCGGCCGCGGACATTCGGGCTCGACGACCATTCGCCGTAGAATTTGGCCTCCCAGTCTCGGCCGGTGCTCGGATATTCCGCCGGGTTCATCCAGCCGCCCTGCTCGAGGCAGAGAATGTGCATCTTGGTCTCGGCCAGCGACCACGCCACCGCCGCGCCCGAAGCGCCGGCGCCGATGATCAGGACGTCCACGGGGTCTTTCATCGCAACCTTTTCCTCCCGCCCTCGCCGCTTTCCGGGCGATTCGGCCTGCACGGTTCGCAAGGCCCGTGAACGATAGGGTCAGAGCGCCCGGGGAGTAAAGCCGCGAGGCCGGAATGTCGCACTTCGCAGGGCGCAGACCATTGGTATCGCCACATCCGGATGCTAGGAACAGGCGGCCGAGCCATCGATAGCGAGACCGTATGTCCTTCCGAAACGTCTTTGCCGCCGCCCGCGCTTTTGCGCTCGTTTGGTTTTTCGCCTTGTCCGGATTCCTTGCGTCTTCCGAGCCCGCCTCCGCGCTGACCGGCGCCGCGACAGTCCGCGACGGCAACTCCATCCAGCTTGGCGACGTCACCTATCGGCTCGACGGCGTCGACGCGCCCGAGCTGGACCAGGTCTGTATCGACGATCACGCCGATCCCTGGAGCTGCGGCATCGAGGCTCGCGACCAACTGATCGAGCTGATCGGCAAACGGGCGGTGCGCTGCGACGATGTCGGGCCGGAGAAGAGATTCGGCAAGCGACACCGGGCGATCTGCACCGCCGAGGGCGACAAGTCGAGTTTGAACGAGCAGCTGGTCAAGCTCGGTTTTGCCCTCGCGCGGGAGCCGCTCAAGGCGAACGTCAAGCCCGCCGCGGCCGAAGCCAAGGCAGCCTCGGCCGGGATCTGGAAGGGTTGTTTTGTTGCACCGCAAGACTTCCGCGCCGGCAAGAAGGACGGCAAACTCCTGGGCGCCGCCTGCCGCCCGGACCGGGACAAGGAAATTCGCGCCGTGCTGTTCCCGGAGGAGCCGACGATGCCGCCGGGTTGCAGCATCAAGGGCAAGCTTGCAGTGCGTGCGCGCGTCACCGGCAATGTCGGCATCTATCATTTGCGGGGTTGCCCGAGCTACCCGGCAACAACCAAGCCGGACCGCTGGTTCTGCTCGGAGGACGACGCCCAGGCGGCCGGCTTCCGCAGGGCCTTTAATTGCCGCCGCCCGAAGTGAACAGTCGGTCACGCATCCGTGAGTAGCAGTCCTAGACCGTATTGATCCGGAATTGAACTGAATCGAGAGTTGCTGCATTTGTATGCGTACGCAAGCGCTTGCGCGTGCGTTTCCTTGGCAGCAATCCGGCTCCGGCCCGATTGCCTTGCTTGGGCGTTTCCTCCCTAGACTTGGGCCGCTTGTCATCACAAGCGGCTCTTCTTTTTTGGTGGGTTCTATCACTGCATCCGCATGATCTGGTCCATCGGGGCCATGTTCGCATTCAGATGCGCCATGATCCAGACGGTGCCGCCGACCACCAGGAACACGACCAGCAGCCCGAAGGCAAGCGCCAGCACGTTGTTGGTGTTGTCGGGGCCGGTGGTGATGTGCAGGAAGAAGACGAGATGCACGCCCATCTGTGCGATGGCGAGCACGATCAGCGCGACGGGAATCGAAGGCTGCCAGACCAGATCGGTGCCGGCGATGAAGAACGACGTCGCCGTGAGCAGCAGCGCCAGAAAAAGGCCGACGACGTAGCCGAGGATGCGGGCGCCGATGCCGTGTTGTTCTTCCTCGCCGGGCGCGAGGTCGTGTTCGATTATCCCATGCGTCTGGTCGCTCATGGCGCACTCCCGAGCAGATACACGACGGAAAAGACGGCGACCCAGATGATGTCGAGCGCGTGCCAGAACAGCGCAAAGCACATGATCCGGCGCAAGATGTCGGCGCGAAAGCCTTTTGCGAACACCTGAGCGATCATGGTGAGAAGCCACAAGATGCCGGCGGAGACATGCAGGCCGTGGCAACCGACCAGCGAGAAGAACGCGGTCAGGAATGCGCTGCGCGAGGGCCCATAGCCGCGTGCAACGAGGTCGGCGAATTCGTTGCCCTCGATCGCGAGAAAGATCAATCCCAGCACACAGGTCGCCGTCATGCCGAGGTAAAACCAGAAACGGTTCCGCACGTCGGCCGCGATGCTGGCCATGCCGCAGGTGAAGCTCGACAGCAGCAGGCAGACGGTCTCGATCGCGACGTTGCCCTGCTCGAATATCTCCGCCCCGCTAGGGCCGTCCGCCGTGCCTTGGTGCAGCACCGCATAGGCCGCAAAGAAGCAGGCGAACATCACGATGTCGGAGAGCAGGAAGATCCAGAAACCGTAGGCGGTCACGATCCGCTTCGGAGCGGGCCCGGGATGTTCGACGCCGATCCCGATGTGGTGGGGATCGGCATGCGCACGCTCGGCAGTCGCGGTCATCGCCATCAGACTGCCCCTGCCATGCTGGCGAGGTTGCGCCGTTCCTCGATGTTGGCGCGGTCGATGCGGGCGACCTCGTCGGCCGGAATGACGTACTCGTCATGATCGCGCCAGGCGAACACGACGAAGGTCGCGAACGCGCCGAGACCGCCCAAAATCACCATCCACCAGATGTGCCAGATCAGCGCGAAACCCATGATGGTAGCGAAGAACGCACAGACGAATCCGGTCGGAGAATTCCGCGGCATCTCGACGTCGTGGTATTCGCGCCCTTCATGCGGTTCGAACTGATGCCGCTTGGCGTGCGCCTTGATGTCCCAATAGGCGTCCTCGCCGCGGACATCGGGCAGGATCGCGAAATTGAACACCGGAGGGGGCGACGAGGTCGCCCACTCCAGCGAGCGGCCGTCCCAAGGGTCCCCTGTGGGATCCGAGAGTTGGTGGCGCATGCGAATGCTCACCACCAGCTGCGCGATTTGCAGGAGGATGCCGGCGGTCAGCACGACAGCGCCAATGCTGGCAGCGATCATCCAGGGCCGCCAGGCCGCGACGTCATAGTGCTGCATCCGCCGCGTCATTCCGAGCATGCCGGCCGCGTAAAGTGGGATGAAGGTAATGTAGAACCCGACGAACGAAAACCAGAATGCCCACTTTCCGAGTCCCTCGTGGAGCTGGAAGCCGAACGCCTTCGGAAACCAGTAGGTCATGCCGGCAAACGCCCCGAAGAGAACCCCCCCGATGATGACGTTGTGAAAATGCGCGACCAGGAACATGCTGTTGTGGAGCATGAAATCGGCCGGCGGCACCGCGACCAGCACGCCGGTCAGGCCGCCGATGATGAACGTCACCATGAAGCCGACCGTCCACAGCATCGGCGTCGAGAAGCGAAGGCGGCCGCCATACATCGTGAACAGCCAATTGTAGATCTTCACGCCGGTCGGCACGGCGATGATCATGCTTGCGATGCCGAAGACCGCATTGACGGTGGGCCCCGCGCCCATGGTGAAGAAATGGTGCAGCCACACCATGAAGGAGATGATGCAGATCGCCATCGTCGCCAGCACCATCGAGCGATAGCCGAACAGAGATTTGCCGGAAAAGGTCGCGACCACCTCGGAAAAGATACCGAAGGCAGGCAGGATCAGGATGTAGACCTCCGGATGTCCCCAGGCCCAGATCAGGTTCATGAACATCATCTGGTTTCCACCGGCCTCATTGGTGAAGAAATGGAAGCCGAGATAACGGTCGAGCAGCAGCATCGCCAGCGTTGCCGTCAGAATCGGGAAGGCTGCCACGATCAGGAGATTCGAGGCCAGCGTCGTCCAGCAGAACATCGGCATGCGCAGGTAGTTCATGCCCCTGGTACGCAGCTTCAGCACCGTCGTGACGAGATTGATGCCGGCGACCAGCGTGCCGACGCCGGAGATCTCCAGGGACCAGGCGTAGTAATCGACCCCGACGCCGGGGGAATAGGTCAGCTCCGAAAGCGGAGGAAACGGCAGCCAACCGGTTCGCGCGAACTCGCCGACCACGAGCGAAATATTGACCAGCAGCGCGCCCGTTGCCGTCAACCAGAAGCCGACCGAGTTCAGCGTCGGAAAAGCGACGTCGCGCACGCCAAGCTGCAGCGGCACGATCAGGTTCATCAGGCCGATCATGAACGGCATGGCCACGAAGAAGATCATGATGGTGCCATGCGCCGAGAAGACCTGGTTGTAGTGCTCGGGCGGCAGAAATCCTTCGGAGCGGTATGCCAACGCGAGTTGCGCCCGCATCATCAGCGCGTCCATCCCGCCGCGAAGCAGCATGAGGACCGCAAGCAGAATATACATGACGCCGATCCGTTTGTGATCGACGCTGGTGATCCACTCGCGCCAGACATAGGGTAGGTGTCCCTTGACGATCACCCACGCCAGCACGCCCAGGACCGCGACCAGCACCACGCCGCCGGCGACCAGGGGGATCGGCTGACTGAAGGGGATTGCCGACCAACCGAGCTTACCGAGCATCGCGACCTCCGGTGTTCGGGCGGCCGGCATACATCAGCTCCGGCCCCGGCCCCGGCGGAATGTGCTGGGTGGCGATCAGGTCGAACAGCCGTGGATCTTCGAGGCGGAAACTCGATGTTCCCTTCACGACCGACTGCTGCATCAGCTTCTTGTAGCTGTCCTCGTTCAGCACCGCGTCAGTCTTCGCCGTAGCCGCCACCCAATCCGGAAAGGCGAGCGGGGAGATCACGTTGACGTCGAACAGCATCTCTGGAAAGCCGTCGCCGGAGAAATGCGCCGACAGGCCCTGCATCTTGCCTTCATTGTCGGCGCGCAGGTTCAGCTTCGTCACCATGCCATTCATGGTGTAGATCATGCTGCCGAGCTGCGGGATGAAGAACGCATTCATCACGCTGGACGATGTGAGCTGGAAATTCAGCTCGGCGCCGGCCGGTACCGTCAGCGTGTTGACCGTGGCGATGCGCTGGTCCGGATAGATGAACAACCATTTCCAATCAAGCGAGACGGCCTGAATCCGCACCGGGCTGCCGGTGCCCGGCACGGGCGCGGCCGGATCGAGCTGGTGCGAACCGATCCAGGCGACGCCGCCGAGCAGGATCACGGTGAGCGCGGGGATTGCCCACACCACCATCTCGACGCGGCCGGAATAGGCGAAGTCAGGCTGAAACCGCGCCCGCGGATTGGAGGCGCGAAACCAGAACGCAAAGGCCAGGATCGCGACGATGGTCGGCACCACGATCGCGAGCATGATGAAGACGGAATCGACCAGGATGGTGCTGTTGGCGGCAGCCACGGGCCCTTGCGGATCGAGCAGATTCATCGGCAAGCCACTGACGGTTGGGAAGCCCCGGGAGAGAGCCTAGCGCGGGACAGGCTCTGGCAACAAACGCAGTTGTGTGAATGCGGTTCCACGAAACAGTTCAGCCGTGCGCCGGCCCTGCCGCGAGGCGGCATGCAATTCCATGCGATGTCAATGACATCTGCGCGGGGCGATCGGCCTTCTCACGCTCCCGGCCCATGCTATCGTCCAAGAAAAATGTGGGATGGAACGACAATGCTCAGTCCTGAGGACGACGCCGGCCTCGCAGGCAAGGTGGCGCTGATCAGCGGTGGCGGCGCCGCGGGCGACGGCATCGGCAACGGCCGTGCCGCGGCAATCTTGCTGGCCCGCGCGGGCGCCAAGGTGCTGGTGGTGGACGGCGGCGTCACGCTGCAAGCCCCCGAACGCGAGTCCCTTGAGCATCGAGGAAACACATGATGGCCCGCCTGCCCTATCTCGAGGCCGACCAGGTCGCGCCCGACTATCGCGACATGCTCAAGCGCAACACAAACCTGCACAAGCTGCTGGTCAACTCGCCGGAGATGGCGCGCGCCTTCAACGGCATCGGCGGTTACATCCGCTTCAAGAGCAAGCTGGACCCCCGGCTGCGCGAGCTTGCGATCCTCCAGGTCGGCTGGATGGAGAAGTCGGAATACGAGTTTACGCACCACGTGCGGATCGGCAAAGAGTTCGGCGTCACAGACGAGGACATCGCGGGCCTGATGGCGGATACCGAGGGCAAGCCGTCGAAGCTTGAGCCACTGGCCAAGGCGGTCCTTAAAGGCGCCCGTGAGATGGTGCGCGAGATTCAAATGTCAGATGCGACCTTTGCCGAGATCAAGAACCATCTCTCCGACGAGCACATGGTCGATCTCGTCTTGACCATCGCCTTCTATTGCGGCGTGGTGCGCGTGCTCGCGACCATGAAGATCGACAACGAACCCTATTACAAGGAGGTACTCCAGCAGTACCCGATCCCGGGAGTGAACTGACATGCGCTTGAAGGACAAGGTTGCGATCGTCGTCGGCGCCGGGCAAAGCCCCGGCGAGGGCATGGGCAACGGACGCGCCACCGCGCTGACCTTCGCGCGCGAGGGCGCCAAGGTGCTTTGCGTCGATCATCGCCCGGAATCGGCTCAGGAAACCGCCGCCATGATCACGGCAAAGCAAGGCACCGCCGCAGCCTTCAAGGCCGACGTGACCAAGGCTGCAGAAATCAAGGCGATGGTCGCGGACGCGCAGTCGCGCTGGGGCCGGATCGACGTGCTGCACAACAATGTCGGCGTCAGCCTGTCGGGCGGCGACGCCGAATTGCTGCAACTGACCGAGGAGGCGTTCGACCGCGTCGTCGCGATCAATTTGAAGAGCTGCATTCTGGCAGCGAAGGAGGTGATCCCGATCATGCGCGCGCAAGGCAGCGGCGCCATCATCAACATCTCCTCGATGGCGGCGATCACGACCTATCCCTATGTCGCGTACAAGGCGACGAAGTCGGCGATGATCGCCTTTACCGAGCAGCTCGCCTACCAGAACGCCGAATACGGCATCCGCGCCAACGTCATTCTGCCCGGCCTGATGAACACGCCGATGGCCGTCGACACCCGCGCCCGCGAGTGGCACAAGACCCGCGCCGAGGTCGAAGCCGAACGCGACAGCAAGGTGCCGCTGCGCAAGAAGATGGGCACCGGCTGGGACGTCGCGAACGCCGCGCTGTTTCTGGCGTCAGACGAAGCGAACTTCATCACCGGCATAACGCTGCCGGTCGATGGCGGGGCGAGCGTGAGACGGGGATAGGCCGATGAGCGCGCCGCGCCTTCCTTCTCCTCTTGCGGGAGAGGCAAGCAGCGTCACTGCGGCTGCCAGCTAACCCGCCAGATCGTGCCGTTGCCATCCTCCGAAATCAGCAGCGATCCATCCTTCGCCACGGCGACGCCCGCCGGCCTTCCCCACACCTCCGTGTCACTCACCACGAACCCCGTGACGAAATCCTCGTACTCCCCGGTCGGCTTGCCGTCCTTCATGCGGATGCGGATCACCTTATAACCGGTGCGTTTCGACCGGTTCCAGGAGCCGTGCTCGGCGGCGAAGGCGTCGCCTTGATATTCGCCCGGAAACTGCGTGCCCTGGTAGAATACCATGCCGAGCGAAGCCGAATGTGGCTGCACCAGCACATCAGGCACCGTCACCTTGTCCTTGAGGTCGGGCCGCGCACCGGCGTGGCGCGGATCCTCGTTGCCGCCGATATAGAACCACGGCCAGCCGTAGAACGCGCCCTCCTTCACGCTGGTCACATAGTCGGGCACGAGATCGTCGCCGAGACCGTCGCGCTCGTTGGTCGAGCACCAGGGCAGACCGGTCTGCGGCTGGATCGCAAGGCCGACGCAGTTGCGGATGCCGGTGGCGTAGATCTTCCGCTCCTTGCCATCGGGATTGAAGGCCAGCACCGCGGCACGCTCGGTCTCGCTCGCCCAAGCCGCGCCAAGCGGTTGCGCTTTCGACCAGGCCTCCATCCCGCCCGGCGGCGTGCCCAAACCTTCCGCGACGTTGCTGAGCGAGCCGACCGACACCAGCATGCGCTTGTTGTCAGGTGTGAAGACGATGTCGCGGGTGGAATGGCCGCCGTCATGCGGTAGACTCGCCACGATCGTCTCCGCCTTGCCGCGCGCCTTGAGATCGCCGGCCTGGTAGGGAAAGCGAACGACGCTGTCGCTGTTGGCGACATAGACCCATCGGGGATTGTCACCGTTCGGAAAGAAGGCGATGCCGAACGGCTGCCTCAACCCGCTCGCAAACACCTCGTTGGTCGCGACCTTGCCGCCTTCGCCGGAGCGCAGCACGCGGACGGTGCCGGCCCGCGTCTCCGCGACGAACACGTCGCCGTTCGGCGCTACCCGCACGATGCGCGGCGCGCGAAGACCTTCGGCGAACAGCTCGATCTTGAATCCTGCGGGCACCTGGAGCGCGGCCTCGGGCGGACGCGGCACTATGCGCGACGAGTTCGCCACCGACCGCGTCGCACCGGGCCTGACCAGATCCTGCGGCCGGATCAGCCTGACCGTGCCGGGCTTGTCGGCTCGCCAATCGCCATAAGCGTCCTTGCCCTGCAGCACCGGCTCGGCCTGCGCGCCGGTCGCAACCGCGGCCAGCAGCCCCACAGACATCGCCGCGGACGAAATGCTGTTCTTCACGTCGCCTTCCTCCCCACCTGTGTACGTGCCGGGCGTCAACGCCGATCATCCGCAAACGTTCTGCGGCAGTCCAAGCTCTGCCGAATCCCACGTCAGTTGATGACCGCACGATGGGCATCAGGTGCAAACCATCGTACTGGAAAACACCGCAGATAGGTGCGACACATTGTAAGAGCGGGGGTTGCGGACATCAAAGCTGCGGCATCGCTGTCGCAATTGATCGGGGTGATCATGTGGGGATCCATTATTTCGGAATGGGCGAGCCTGCTGCTCCGCTGGCTGCACGTGGTCGCGGCGATCGCCTGGATCGGCAGTTCGTTCTATTTCATCGCCCTCGATCTCAGCCTCAGGTCCAAAAGCGGCCTACCGGACAATCTGCCTGATGGCGTGCAGGGCGAGGCCTGGCAGGTCCATGGCGGCGGCTTCTACCGGATCATGAAATATCTGGTGGCGCCCGGCCAGGTGCCGGACGAACTGACCTGGTTCAAATGGGAGGCTTACACCACCTGGCTGTCCGGCTTTGCGTTGATGGCGGTGGTCTATTATCTCGAAGCCGACCTGTTCCTGGTGGACAAGTCGATCCTCGACCTCACGCCATTCCAGGCCGGCCTGTTCAGCCTCGCGAGCCTGACTCTGGCGTGGCTGCTTTATGAAGCCGCCTGCCGCACCGGGCTCGCGCAGCGCGAGCTGCCCTTCGCCATCGGCGGCTATCTGTTCCTGGTCGCGCTGACGTACGCCTTCACGCATGTGCTGAGCGGCCGTGGCGCCTTCAACCAGATCGGTGCGATCATCGGCACCATCATGGTCGCCAACGTCTTCGCGCTGATCATCCCGAACCAGAAGAAGATCGTGGTCAGCCTTATCGCCGGACAGGTACCCGACCCGAAGCTCGGCATGGCCAGCAAGGAGCGCTCGGTCCACAACAACTATCTGACGCTTCCCGTGGTCGTGCTGATGATCAGCAACCACTATCCCCTGCTCTACGCCACCCGCTTCAACTGGATCATCGTCGCGATCATCCTGGCGCTCGGCCCCGTGATCCGCCACTTCTTCAACGAACGGCATGCCGGGCGCAAATCGCCATGGTGGGTGTGGGGCGTCGCGGCGGCCGGCGCGATCGCGATCCTCTTGCTCTCGGCGGCCGGCCCGCGCGAGGCGAAGACCGCAGCGTTGTCGGCACAACCCACCCTCGCCAATGTCGAGGAGATCGTGATGTCCCGCTGCAGCATGTGCCACGCGGCCGAGCCGGTCTGGGCCGGGATCGTGACCGCGCCAAAGGGCATCTTGCTCGATACGCCCGAGCACATCCACCGCAACATCCGCCTGATCGGCCGCGTCGCGGCCTGGTCCAGCGCGATGCCGCCGGGCAACATCACCGAAATGACCAGCGAGGAGCGCGCTGTCCTCGCCGCCTATATCGAGCAGGCGCGCTGATGCCGTCCCGCGTCGGAATGAAATTTCCTCAGGTCCCGCTGAATTGAAAATGACTTGACCGCCTATCCGGCGTAGACAGGACTCGTGGCCGCTGCCGCGGCCTAAAGTCAATTTGCATGCGCGGGGAGAGAGCAGTGGCCCTCAAGAACGTCATCGGTATCGACCACGCCGTGGTCATGGTTCACGACCTCGACAAAGCCGCCGAGAACTACCGGCGACTCGGCTTCACGGTCTCGCCGCGCGGGACCCACAGCGCGCATATGGGTACCGGCAACTACACCATCATGTTCGACCCGGACTACATGGAGCTGCTCGGCGTGCTCGCCCCGACCGAGCAAAACGCGCCGGCGCGCGCTTTCCTCGACAAGCACGGCGAAGGCATCGAGCGCATCGCTTTCACCGCGGTCGATTCCACAGCCGGCGCCGAGGAGATCCGCGCGCGTGGCCTGATGCCGATCGGCCCGACCGATTTCGAGCGGCCGGTCACGCTCCCCGATGGCACGGTCTCGGCGGCAAAGTTCCGCACCTTCATGTGGCCGACCGCAGAGGCGCCCGGCGGCGTGCGCATCTTCGCCTGCCAGCACAAGACTCGCGAGACCGTGTGGATTCCCGAGTTGATGACGCACGCCAACGCGGCGAAGCGGATCAGGCAGGTGATGATCGCGACGCCCGCGCCCGCGCAGGAAGGCGCACATCTCGGCCGGCTGATCGACCGTGAGCCGAAGGCCGAGGCCGATGGCGCGGTCACGGTGCCCTCCGGCGGCGATCGCGCCGACTTCGTCTATCTGACGCTGGAGCAGCTCGGCAAGCGCTATCCCGGCGTGCCGCTCGCCGGCATCTCCGAACGCGGCGGCGCCGCGCTGGTGCTCGTCAGCAGCGATTTGGCGGCGACCGAGACGGCGCTGGGGTCTGCTGCCGTGCGCAGCGGGACTGCGATCTGCGTGCCGCCGGCCAAAGCCAACGGCACCCTGCTCGCCTTCATTGCCGGCTAATGCGCAAGGACCGTCCCCAAGGGCCCTCCCAAGGACTAGTTTGCGGCGCGCTTGCCGGTCGTCTTGCCCTGCTGCTTCGTCGAGGACCCCGTCGGAGCGTCGAGAAAGACGACGGGCGTTCCGCGCTTGACGTTCTCGCCGAGCGCACGCGCGTCCCAGTTGGTGAGCCTGATGCAGCCGTGAGACGCGGACTTGCTGATCCTGCCAGGCTCTGCCGTTCCATGAATGCCGTAGCCCTGCGCCGACAGGCTGATCCAGTACGAACCCACCGGATTGTTCGGCCCCGGCTTGATGTCGAACGGTCTTTTGGATCTGACACCCTTGAACTTGTACGCGGGATTGTAGTGATAGGTGGGATGCGCGTTGGTGCCGGTCACCTTCAGCGTCCCGGTCGGCGTCGGACGATCCGGACTGCCGATTGTCGCCGGGTAGAGCGCGATGAGACGACCGGTCGCATCGAACGCCTTGACCGTTGCGTTCGTCTTGTCGACCTCGATCCGCGCAATGCCCGGAAGCTCCCGTCGCAACGGAACGTTGGCCACGACGATCGTCGCACCGGCTTCGTCGAAAGCCTTCCCTGGATTGAGCGCCTTCAACAACTCTTCGCTCACGTGGAATTTTTCCGCGAGCCCTTCGCGCGGACTGGTGTAGCTCAGCGCCTTCAGCGACTTCATGTCATCGAGCTTGGCTGGTAGTTTTTTCAGGAAAGGGCCCTTCACGTCTGCATCGGTGATCTCGTAGTTGACGACGGCGGGACCTTCACTGCCCGCGCTCAGCTTGTCCCAGAGTTCCGGTGCTATGCCCCTGTCGGATGCGATGCCATTCTGCTCCGCGAACGCCTTGAGCGCCTTCTGCGTGTTCTCGCCGAACTTGCCGTCGATCTCGCCGGGCGAGAATTGCGCACGATCGAGCAGGATCTGAAGCTTTATCACCGAAGCGCTGATCTTGTCGGTCGCGGGCGGCTTTTCAGGACGCGCAGCATCGTTCACCGCCGCTGCGTCGAGATTGCCCGCGAATGCCGGGCAAAAGAACCAGAGCGACATCACCGCGCCAAGCATCCATCGCATCATGATCGCTCGTCCCGGTTCGCAACACGATCCGCACAGCTACGGCGAGTTTATCGTTGGGAACACCGTAGTAGCACCGATGGAACCCATCAGACCGCAGCTTTGCCGCAATCGCGCGGTTAAGCACTCCTTATCGCCGGCGCATCGCTGGCCGTTCATCCCACAGTTCGAGGTTGCTCAGCAAATGCGATTCCTCATCGCGGCTTGCGCCGCGTTTCTTGTTCTGATGTGCGACCTCGATCCGTCGGCCTCCCGGCAAACATCAACTTTCGACAGCACTACTCTTCAGAACAATCAGGCCTCACCACTTGTTCCGGTGGCCGAGCTCTTCCTTGCGAGCGTGCAGGCCATCGAGCTTGCCAACGCGCGCGCGGCCCACGAGGCGACGCCTGAGCCGCCACGCGCGACCGAAACCGTCGTGCAGGCGCCCTCGCCGGCAGACCGATTCTGCAACGCGCTTCGTGAAGCCGCCGAGGCCAGCGGCATTCCGGTGCCGTTCTTCGCGCGGCTGATCTGGCAGGAGAGCCGCTTCAAGTCGAACGAGGTCAGCCAGGCCGGCGCGCAAGGCGTCGCGCAATTCATGCCGCAGACGGCCGCCGAGGTCGGGCTCGACGATCCCTTCGATCCCATGAAGGCGCTGCCTGCGTCGGCAAAGTTCCTGCGCCAGCTGCGCGATGATTTCGGCAATCTCGGCCTTGCCGCGGCAGCATATAATGCCGGTCCCGGCCGCGTTCAGAAATGGCTCGCCGGGGAGAGCGAACTGCCGCGCGAGACGCGCGACTATATCCGCATCATCACCGGCACCAAGGCCGAGGACTGGACCGAACGGTCGGAGGCGCTTGCGATCAGGATCGACCTGCCGCACGAAGCGCCCTGCGAAGGCATCGGCAGCCTCTCCAAGGCCAAGGACGTCGCCTGGGTCCCGGTCAACCTGACGCCTTTGGTCACGACCATCATTCGCAAGGCCGAGCAGCTCGCCGCACGCGTTGCGGCGAGCCGTGCACGCAAGCGGTTCGCAACCCTGCTGCGGAAGACCACCTCCGATCACGGCAGGGCGCGCAACATGATTGCAGCGCGCGCGGCCGGAAAGAGCGCAAAAACCCACGCCGTTCGCCTCGCATCACGCGATCGGCCCTCGGGTTAGTGTTCGGAGCCGCCCGCTTGAGTGGTTCCGACGTCAATGGCGCTAACTAATGCATGATCCGGCAAAGTGCGCAGCGTCTTCCCTCGCGACAAACGCGAAACGCGTTTGCGCGGCGATCATGCTCAAACAACTACCTGAAGCGCGATGACGATTCATGCTAATCGCATCGCGCCCTAGTCGATCTCCTCGATCACGCGACGCTCGCGGGGCTCGATGACGTAGGTCCGGGTGTCGCGTTGGATGTAGCGGTATTCCCGCAGATCAGGCCTCCCGGTAAACGGTGCTCGGGAATTCTTCCACCTCGACACTGTCCGGGAGACGGTCACCGACGCGGATATCCGTACGTGCGGTGCTTCCGGTGGCACCAGACGGCGAGGTGGCGGACGGCGCTGTGGAATTTGATTGGGATTGCGGTGACTGCTCGGATTTCTTGGTCGTGCTGGGCGATTGCGCGAAAGCGGCGTTCGCCAGCACCAGCCCTGAGGCGCTGGTTGCCAACAGGCGGATCATGGTTCACTCCCTTTCGTCGAAACGACCGTTGGCTACTAACCTGCGCTAAAAACGCCGAGTTCCAGTTTTTCCCGAACGAGGCCGGGCCTCGCCTTGCACGGAGCCTGCAATGTCATCGAAGAGTGCAGGAATTATCGCCTATAGGAGGCACCGGACGCTCGAGGTGCTTCTCGTTCATCCCGGAGGGCCGTACTGGCGCAACAAGGATCTCGGCGCATGGTCGATCCCGAAGGGGGAATATGCGGACGAAGAGGATGAGGAAATCGTCGCACGGCGAGAGTTTGCCGAAGAGCTTGGGTTCGAACTGTCCGCACCGCTGACCGCACTTGGTCAGGTCAAGCAGCGCGGGGGCAAGCTCGTCACCGCGTTCGCAGCCGAACTCGATCTCGACGTGCGCAGCGTTCGCAGCAACACCTTCGAGATGGAATGGCCGCCGCGGAGCGGCAGACGGCAGACTTTCCCGGAGGTCGATCGTGCCGAATGGTTCACGCTCGAAGCGGCGCGGGAGAGGATCAACGCAGGACAACGCTCGCTGCTCGATCGGCTGGCGCAGCTGGCCGGCGGCGAATAGGCGCGTCGCGACGCGCCGCTCACACCGGCTTGTCGTCGTCGGTCACCGGCGAGGTCACCACCAGGAACACGAGGTCGGTTAGACCCGAGTTCGAAATCGCGTGCTCGACCCCGGGCGGCAGGAAGATCACGTCGTGCTTGCGTACGACGTGGTTCTTGCCTGATATCTCCATCAGCCCCTCGCCTTCGAGCACGTGATAGACCTGCTCCTGCACCTTGTGATGATGCCGCGCGACATGGGCCATCGGCTGGTACATCGAGATGCGGTAGTCGATGCGGCGCGAACCCGCGGTCTCCGGCATCACCAGCGGCTTCGACAGCGCGCCGCCAAAGTGGTTGGGAAATTCGCGCCAGGGCACCTCGGCGATGTTGCGGATGAAAGCGCCGTTACTGTCATCGGCCATGATCATGCTCCCTCGTCTCAATTCACCAACGCACCGCCGTCGATATAGACGATCGAGCCCGTGGCAAAGCCGTTCGCC
Organism: Bradyrhizobium diazoefficiens; assembly: GCF_016616425.1. Lineage (NCBI taxonomy): Bacteria > Pseudomonadati > Pseudomonadota > Alphaproteobacteria > Hyphomicrobiales > Nitrobacteraceae > Bradyrhizobium > Bradyrhizobium diazoefficiens. The sequence goes on along the minus strand of NZ_CP067101.1, from coordinate 2,792,715 downwards.
ATAAAGCTCGCGATCTGCCGGGCGATGTCCTCGGCCATGCCGACGCGGCCGACCGGCAGCGCAGCAGCCGTCTTGGCCAGCATCTCCTTCCGTGCCGCTTCCGGCATCGCGGCCCGGATCGGCGTGTCGATCACGCCGGGCGACACTGCGTTGACGCGTACCGGGGCCAGTTCGAGCGCGAGGGCGCGGGCGAGCGATTCCAGCGCGCCATTGGCCGCGCCGATGATCGCCGAATTCGGCCGCGGCCGGACACTGAGAAATCCAGTGACCAGCGTCAGCGAGCCGCCCGGGCGGATCTCGGCCTCGCGCGCGACACGCCAGGCGCCCCAGAATTTGGCTTCCATGGTGGCGCGCACGTCCTCCATCGCGACCGTCTTGAACGGTCCGGTGCGAAGCTGCGCCGCCGTGAGCACGACGTGATCGACGGGACCTGCACGTCGAAACAATTCAGCGACGCTCTGATCGCTGGTGACGTCCACAGGGATCGCCGTCACCTTCAGCCGTTCGGCCACAGGATCGAGCCTTGCTGCGTTGCGCGAGGCGATGACGACATCTGCTCCCTCTTGCTTCGCCAATTCCGCCGTGGCGAGCCCGATGCCTGAGGAGCCGCCGACCACAACGATCTTCTTGCCTGCGAGCGTCATTCCCATCTCCCCAACTTCTTTCGATTGTGATCTGCGACTGTCGTCAGCCCGGCTGGAAGCGCGTGCCGATGCCGGCCTTGCTCTGGCCGAGGCCTGGCAACTCCCAAACGCCCGCGCCCGCCGGATTGACGTCGGCGGCGATGTCGACGTCGATCAGATAAGGCCGGTTGGCGGCAATGCCCTTCCGGATCGCCTCGCCGAGATCGCCGGCGCGATCGACCCGCACGCCCTCGACGCCGCAGGAGCGCGCCATCGCCGCGAAATCCGGATTGTAGCGCTCGCCCGTCTCCGGGTGCTTGAAGTCGGTCGCGAGCTCGCGCCCGCCGAGATAGCCGCGCTGAAGCCCGCGGATCGAGGCGTAGGCGTAATTGTTCCAGACCACCCAGACCACGGGCAGATTGTATTCGACCGCCGTTCCGAGCACGTTCGCGTGCATGAAGAAGGCGCCGTCGCCGCACACCGACACGCAGGGACGGTCGGGCGCCGCAAATTTCGCGCCCATCACGCCGGCGACGCCAAAGCCCATCGGGCCAAAGCCCATCGAGCCGATCAGCGAATCCGGCCGCTTTGGCTTGCAGAAGCCGAGCAGCCAGTTGTGGTGCACACCGATGTCGGAGACCAGGATAGCGTCCTCCGGCAGCGCGTTGTCGATCTCGACTGCCGCGCGCTGCGGATTGATCGGCGTGGTATCGTCGGAGAAGCCCGGCGCGACGAACTTGTCCCACTCCTTGCGATAGCCGTCGATCTGGGCCAGCCACTTCTTGCGCGCATCGGACTTCTTGAACAGATTGTCGCGGCGATCGAGCTCGGCATGGACCTGACGCAAAAAGGTGCGAACATCGGCCATCAATCCGAGTGCGACGGGATAGTTGCGGCCGATCTCTTCGGGATCGATGTCGACGTGGATCAGCCTGGTCGGCGGGATCGTGAAGGAATAACCCGGAATCCACGAACTCGAGGTGCGGTCGTCGAAGCGAACGCCGAGCGCGAGCAGCACGTCGGCCTGGCGCGTTGCGTGATTGGCCTGGTAGTGACCGGCGCGCGCAACGAGGCCGAGCGCCAGCGGATGATTGACGTCGATCGCACCGAGCCCGCTGGCGGATGCCGCGACCGGGATCTGAAGCCGCTCGGCAAGCTTGCGCAATTCGTCGGCAGCCCCGCCATAGCGCACGCCCTGCCCGACCAGCATCACCGGCCGCTCCGCCGAGAGCAGCATGTCAACGGCCTTCTCGACCCCGTCGGGATCGGCGCCGCAGCGGCTGGAGATGTTGGCGCTCCACTCGATTGCCTTCGGCGCTTCCTCCGCCGCCGATTCCATGAAGACGTCGAAGGGGACGTCGACGACCACCGGTCCCGGTCGTCCCGTGACCATGGTCTTCCACGCCTGTCGCACCGCGAGCGGCACCATCTCGCCGCGCGTCGGCTGGAACACCTTCTTGCACATCGTGCGAACCGACGACGGGAAGTCCGCCTGATAGTGCCGGTACATCTCCTGGAATGCGCCGCGGTTGAACTGGCTGGTCGGGACGTTGCCGGTAATCGCCATGAACGGCACGGAGTCGAGGAAGGCATTGGCCAGCGAGATCGGCAGATTCGCCGAACCCGGACCGCAAGAGGTGAACGTCGCGGTCGGCCTGCCTGAGACCCGATAATAGACATCGGCCATGAAACCGGCGACGCTCTCGTGATGCACGGAGATCGTCTTGATTTCTGATGAACGCTCGTACAGCGCGTCGATGAACTGGATGTTGCCGTGGCCGCAGAGCCCGAACACCTGCGGCACCTTCTCCTGGATCAGATAATCGACAATGACCTGGGCGCCATTGAGCATGTTCTTCGACATCAACCGGTCTCCCTTTCGGCCCACGACTTCTTGTGGACCGAGGCGGAGAACACGGCACGGTCGTCGTTAGGCCGCGGGCACCCTATTTCTCATAATGCTGTACGTCAATTTATATTGTGATAGGCTGTGACAAGCCAAATTGCGGGCTCAACTCCGACAACCGCAACGTTGCGTGCTACTGTCGCAGCATCGAGTCACGACGGATTTGCCAGAGGGGGCCTCGGCCTTGAGATCGCGTACCAAGCCTACAACCGGCGAGAAACCTGCAAGCCCGCGCAAGACCACGATTGCCAAACTGGTCCCTGCCCCCAAAGCCGATAGCGACGATGAGGCCGAGGACAAGCAGCGCGGCGGCGGCGTTCAGTCGCTCGGCCGCGCCTTCTCGATCCTCGAAGAGGTGGCGCGCCATCGCGAGGGAATTGGACTGGCGGAACTGAGCAAGCTCGTCGGCCTGCACAACTCGACCACCTTTCATCTCGCCAAGACGCTGGTCTCGCTCGGCTACCTCCGCCAGGGAAAGGACAACAAGCGCTACCGGATCGGGCGGCCGCTGTTCGCACTCGCGGCATCCGCGCTAGACGAAATCGAGATGGTCAATGTCGCAACGCCGGTGCTGGAGGAACTCTCGCGCCAGACCAGCGAAAGCAGCCATTTTGCCGTGCGGATGGGCGATGCCGTCATCGTCATCGCCCGCACCAGCGGCCCCGGCGCGTTCCAACTGACCGACCGCGTCGGCGTGGTGCGCCCCGCCCATTGCACTGCGCTCGGCAAGATCATTCTGGCATCGCTCCGGCCCGATCAGTTCAAGCGGTTTCTCGATCGCGCGGATCTGAAGCCGTCGACGCCGAAATCCATCACCGATGCCGCCGTACTCGCGCGCGAGATCGTCGAAGTGCAGCGCACCGGCGTTGCGTTCGACGATGGCGAGTTCAATCCGGAAGTGCGCTGCGTCGCCGTGCCGGTGACGGATTTCACCGGACAGGTGATCGGCGCGCTCGGCATTTCGGGGCCGATATGGCGCCTCTCCAACCAGGCGCTGCACGAAGGCGCGCAGGTCGTGCAGGCCGCCGCCGACAAGCTGTCGGCGGAATTCGGCGCCAAGGACCGGGCCCACAAGGCGTTCAAGCAGAAAGTCTGAGCTGCGCGCAAACCGCGATTTTGCCGGTTGACACCGGCGACGGCGTTCGGGATTATCCTCCAGCATTAAAAAAACGTCTCTCACAATATCGCATACCCGATTTTGAAGAGAGGCACGCGATGCACCCGGGAGGAGACAGACATGATCCGCTATCCGCGACGAACGGTGTTACGGGCGGGCGCAGCCTTGGTCGGCGCGTCCGCATTGGGATTTCCGGCGATCGTGAGGGCCCAGTCCGAGAAGATCCGGATCGGGCACCTGACGCCGCTGACGGGCTTTCTCGGTGTGATCGGCGGCTACGCCCAATTGGGCGTGAAGCTCGCGGTCGAGGAGGTCAATCAGTCCGGCGGCGTTCTCGGCAAGCAGATTGACCTCATCTCGGAAGATTCGATCAACCCGGCCACCGCCGCGACCAAGGCGCAGCGCATGCTCGAGCAGGATGGCGCGGCGCTGCTGCTCGGCGAAATCTCGTCGGCCTCCTCGCTCACCATCATGCAGGTCGCCGAGCGCAACAAGAAGGTGTTCTTCTCGACCGGCGCGCGCTCGGACGCGCTGCGCGGCAAGAACTGCAACAGATATTCCTTCCACTGCGACATCCCCAACACCGTGATGGTGAACGCGGTCGGCACCGCGCTGTCGCAGAAGGGGATGGTGAAGGGCAAGAAGTTCTTCACGCTCACGGCCGACTACATCTTCGGCCATGACCTGTTGAAGGCGGCGAAGGTGTTCTTCGGCACGCACGATGCCAATCTGATCGGCGACGAGCTGATCGCGACCGACGTCACCGATTTCAGCCCTTATCTGCTCAAAGTCCGGCAGGCCAAGCCCGACGTGGTCTGCTGCAATCTCGCCGGCAACCAGGTGACCAACCTCGTCAAGCAATATGCCGAGTTCGGCTTTCCCTATCCCTTGGTCGGCTTCAACCTCAACACCGGCGATGCCTGGGCCGCAGGCGCCGGCAATCTCAGCGGGACCTGGCCGACGGTCTGGTATCACACGCTGGACAATCCGACGTCGAAAGCCTTCGTCGCGGCCTTCACCAAGAAATACGGCAAGCCGCCGGAGAATCACGCCTGGATCGACTACATCACGCTCAAGCTGCTGGCGGAAGCGATCAACACCACCAAGTCGACCGACAGCCATGAGCTGATCGCCTATTTCGAGAAGCAGTCGCAGTTCGACATCGGCAAAGCGCGAAAAGCCTATTTCCGCAACTGGGACCATCAGCTGGTGCAGGAGGCCTATCCCTTCACCGTGAAGCCGAAGGACCAGATGAAGGACCAGTGGGACATGCTGGTGCTCGGCGATGCAGTGCCGGCGCCAGGCGATCCGCTGGAGACGATCTATCCGACCCGGCAACAGAATCCCTGCGAGATGAAGGCCTGATACGCGGCCTGGACGCAACATGCAGTTCGAGTTCTTGCTGGAACAGGTGGTGAATGGCCTCGTGCTAGGAGGCTATTACCTGCTCATCGCGCTCGGCCTGTCGCTGATCTTCTCCGTGGGCGGCATCGTCAATCTCGCCCACGGCGCCTTCTATGCGCTTGGCGCTTATGTCTGCGTCGAGTTGACGAAACAGTTCGGCTTCGGCGCCGCCGTGGTGATCTCGCCGTTCGCGGTCGCCTCGCTCGGCATCCTGTTCGAACGCTTCATCCTGCGACGATTCTATAGCGCCGATCCGATCCTCAGCCTGCTCGTGACCTTCGGCCTTGCGATGGTCGCCGAACAGGCGATCCGCATGATCTGGGGCGCCGCGCCCGTCTCGACCGAGATCCCGCAACGCCTTCGCGGTTCGATCATCGTCGGGGACTTCCTGTTCTCGCGCTATCGGCTGCTGATCCTGGCCGTGGTCGCCGCGATCCTGCTCGGCGTCTGGCTGCTCTTGCAAAAGACCTCGTTCGGGCGCGTGGTGCGCGCCGGCATCCAGCGGCCGGACATGGTGGCCGCGCTCGGCATCCGCCTGCAGCCCTACATGACCGCGATCGTGATGCTCGGCGTCGGCATGGCCGCGCTCGGCGGGGCCTTCTTCGCGCCGATCACAACCGTGCACCCGGCGATGGGGGCCGAGATCATGACCATCGCCTTTGTCGTCGTCGTGATCGGCGGCCTCGGCAGCTTCTGGGGCGTCGTCATCGCCGCGCTCCTCGTCGGCGTCGTGCGCGGCATCGCCATTCACTTCGAGCCTGCGGCCGGCGAAGCCTCGATCTACATCCTGATGTTCCTGGTGCTGCTGGTGCGACCGCGCGGCCTGCTCGGCGAGCGCATCGAGAAGTTCGAATGAGACGCGCTTCCGCCATCGACAGGCTGAGGCCGCTGTTGATCGCGACTGTCGCGATCATCGCGCTCCCCTTCGTGCTGACGGCATTCGGCCTGTCGCTGAACACCGGCACCTGGATCGTCGGCCTCGCGATCGCGACCATGGGGCTTAATCTCTGCATCGGCTATACCGGCCTTGTCTCGTTCGGCCACAGCGCCTGGTTCGGCATCGGCGCCTACGCTGCCGGATTGATCCAGCTTCACGTCTTCCCCGGCGAGATCTGGCTGCCGCTGGTTGGATCGATGGTCGTCGTCGCGATCGCGTCAACCGTTGCCGGCATGCTGATCCTGCGCCGGCGCGGCGTCTATTTCTCGCTGCTGACCCTGGCGCTGGCCGCGCTCGTCTACACCACCGCCTTCCGCTGGACCAACGTCACCGGCGGCGAGGACGGGCTCGGCGGCTTGAAGCGCGGCGCGATCGGCCCCCTCAATCTCGACAATGCGCTCAACTACTACGTCGTGGTCGCGGCGGTCGGGCTCGTCGTGCTCTATGTGTTGATGCGTCTGGTGCGCTCGCCGTTCGGGCACGTGCTGGTCGCGATCCGCGAGAACCAGCTGCGCGCGAGCTTTCAGGGCTATCCGGTCGAGCGCTACAAGCTCACTGTGTTCGTGATCTCGGCCGTCGTCACCGGCCTTGCCGGCGCGCTGATCGGCTTCCTGAACTATCTCGTCTCGGCCGAGGCCGTGTCGGTGCCGTTTGCCGGCGAGCTGCTGGCGATGGTCGTGATCGGCGGCATGCGCAGCCTGCTCGGGCCAGCGGCCGGTGCGCTGTTCTTCATCCTGTTCCGCGAACTGTTCTCGATCTGGACGTCGGACTGGCTGTTCTGGTTCGGCCTCACCTTCGTGGCCTTTGTGATGTATTCGCCCGGCGGCCTCGTCGGCATCGGCGCGCTGGTCATGCGGCGCTTGCGTCCTCCTGCGGAAGAGACCGCGGCGATGAGCAGGCGGAAGATCTATGACGGTCTGCCGCTCCCCGATTTCCTGCGGCCGGATGCGCTGCAAGGCACCGTGCTGGAGGTGCGCGGCGTCTCCCGAAAATTCGGCGGCATCCGCGCGGTCGAAAATGCGAGCATCCAGGTTGCCGCCGGCGAGATCCATGCGCTGATCGGGCCGAACGGCGCCGGCAAGACCACGTTGTTCAATCTCGTCTCCGGTCTCTATGCACCCGACCAGGGCGCGATCTGCCTGAACGGCCGCGACATTGCCGGCGTGCCAGCCAATCTGATCTGCCACCAGGGATTGGCACGCTCGTTCCAGATCACCAATTTGTTTCGCGGGCTGACCATCTACGAGAACCTCCGCCTGTCGCTACAGGCGCAGCGGCCGATGCGCTTCAACATCTGGAACGACATCGACGAGTATGACGACATCCATGCCGAGACCGCCGCGCTGACGAAATTCCTCGGGCTCGAAGGCATCGAAGGGATCGAAGGCGGCGAGCTCTCCTACGGCGGGCAGCGGTTGGTCGATCTCGGCATCGCGCTCGGCTCCAAGCCGCAGGTGCTGCTGCTCGACGAGCCGCTCGCGGGACTTGCCGCGGCCGAACGTGAACGCGTGTCGAACCTCGTCAAGAACATCGCGGCCAACATTCCCGTGCTGATCGTCGAGCACGACATCGACCGCGTGCTCGGCTTCTCCCAGGTCGTGACCGTGATGAACCAGGGCGAGGTGCTGATGTCCGACTGCCCGAGCGCAGTGCGGGCCGATCTGCGCGTGCAGGAGATCTATACCGGAAAGGGCATTCCCGCCGTGGCACGCCGGCGCAGCGATGAGGCGGGCAATGAGCGCGAGACCGTACTGCGTCTCGACAGCGTCAATACGTTCTACGGCAAGAGCCACATCCTCAATGACGCCGCGCTCGACGTGCGCGAGGGCGAGATTGTCGCGCTGCTGGGCCGCAACGGCGCCGGCAAGTCGACGCTGCTGAAGACCATCGCCGGCCTCGTGCCGGCGGCATCAGGCACCATCGACTATCGCGGCACGGATCTGGCACGCCTGCCCGCCCCCGACATCGCGCGGCGCGGCGTCGGTTATGTGCCGCAGGGCCGCGGGCTGTTCGCCGGCATGACCGTGCGCGAAAACCTCGCGCTCGGGCGCCTCGCGCGCAAGACCGACGGCAGCGACGGCGTGGTCTGGGACGAGGAGCAGATCCTGCACACCTTCCCGCGCCTGAAGGAGCGCATGAACATCGCGGCCGACTATCTCTCCGGCGGCGAGCAGCAGATGGTCGCGGTCGCCCGCGCGATGTCGGGCAATGTGCGCCTGCTGCTGCTCGACGAGCCGTTCGAGGGCCTCGCGCCGGCGGTGACGCTGGAGCTGTTCAAGGTATTCGATCAGCTTCGCCGGCACATGTCGATCGTGATCGTCGAGCACAATCTCGACCTCGTGCTGGCGCTTGCCGACCGCGTCTTCGCGCTGGAGCGCGGCGCCGTGTTCCACCAGGGACCGGCCGCTCCGCTGCGCGACGACCTCGGCTATCGCAAGCAGATTTTGTGGTTGTAATGGTTGCCGCGCAGGCGATGCGCCCCCTCTCCCGCTCGCGGGAGAGGGTTGGGGAGAGGGTGTCTCCGCGACGGGACAATCCCCCAGAGAAAAGAGCCCTCACCCGCGCCTTCGGCGCGACCTCTCCCGCAAGCGGGAGAGGTTAAGGAGCCCGCGGCGCGCGAAGGCCTACTCCGCCTTGATGTTTGCGGCAGCTACGACCCCGGCGAGCTCCTTGGTCTCCTTCGCGATCTTCGCGGCGTAGTCGGACGGGCTCAGCACGCGACGACGCCCTGCGTCTCGCGCCAGCATTCCGCGACGGCACGAGAGAGCCTCATCCAAAACAAAAACGCGAAAACAACCCCATGCACAGTAGCCGGCCCCTGTCGGAACAAGGACTTACGGCCACCACCACCGCTCTTCGGATCATGCGAAGTCGGTTTGACTCGTCGGGCAAAACAGGGGCATATTGGCATCATCGCAAAAGCCGCCGGCATCCACCGTCGTCCCGCCCGTCGGGCCGCGAGGCGGATTCGCGTAAACCCCTCATCGACATCTGAAAACCGCAACCGCGGCACGGCAAGTGCGCGATTGGTCTCGCACAGCGAGCCCTTCGCGCCCGCACCGGCCCAAGGAGATATCGCATGACGACAGCCCTGACACGCAACAGCACGACGTCCGTCGCGGCCGATCGCAGCAGGCCGAGCCCGCGGGTCAAGCTCACCCGACGACGCATGGTGATCCAGCATCCCGACGCGCAGGCCGGAGAACGGCTGCTGGCCGACGCGCTCGGCGCCGTCGACCGCGACGCGCTGCACGGCATCCTCAAGCAATTGATGAAAGCCAGCGTGATCCTGCAAGAGCCCGATGAAGCCAATCTCGCCTTCATGATCTCGATGATGAAGAGCATCGCGCCCCGGGACTCCCTTGAGGCCATGCTGACGGCACAGATGGTGTCCGTTCACGTCGCCACAATGCGCTCGGCCTTCCGCCTCGCTCTCACCGAGGACATTGCAAAGCAGGAAGGCATCACGCGTGCATTGACCCGGCTGGCCCGCACCTTCACAGCCCAGATGGAGGCTCTCAATCGCCACCGCGGCAACGGCGAGCGTCCGATCACGGTGCAGAATCTGTCGGTGCAAGACGGCGGCAGCGCGATCGTGGGAAATGTCGCGCAACATGCGCAGCTGATCGTTGCCGAGCCGGGCACCGCGCCAGAGGCGGGAGTGGTCCCATCCCGCGAAGCCGGCGAACGCGAACACGGTCGTGCCGAGGCGTTGCAAGGCGTCAGCGCATGAGTGCCGATCACATCCGCAACACGAGCGCGATGTCGGCGAGCCCGCGCTGCGGCGCCGGCACGCGCGGCGGCCTCGCCTGCCGCGCGCCGGCCGTGCGCGGCAAGCTCCGCTGCCGCATGCACGGCGGCGCCCCGGGATCGGGCGCACCATGGGGAAACCGCAATGCGCAGAAACACGGCGCCTTCACACAGGAGCGGATTGCGGAGCGAAGGGCGATCCGGACGCTGCTGGACCAGGCGGGGAAGCTGCTGTTGGAGCTGGAGGGGGCACCTCAGGATTGAAAGCGAGCTACTCCGGCGTCATGGCGACCATCGATCGTGGTCCTCGCGATTGGCCTGCTCGTTGAGACGATCGGCAATATCCTCGGTTACGGGCTCGCTTTCCGCGTCTGCAAGCGGTTAGCCCTTGTTGGTCTTGACGGTGGTCTCGCTGGCTTCAACGGGAAACTCGTCTGGATGAATTGCGAGCTTTTTCATGGCCTGTCCTTTCCCAAAGCTGTCGCTTTCTAACCGACTAGAGCAACGATTTGCCACGTCAGCTAACCGAAGGGGCCGGTCGGCGCCGCCGCTGTCGGCGCCTGGCTCCTGGCGCTGCCGTGGCTTGTTCAATCCGATGCGGTCCTCGTCGAATCCGCCTGGCTGGTGCGGGTTCCCTCACCGGTATCCAGACGATAGAGCGCGGCAGCACCGCCGGCGAGGACGAGCACGATGACCAGAATCGCGATTGCGTTCGTTCGACTCAAGGACGCCCTCCCTCAGTTGCGCGAATGTTGCGGGCTCAATCGAGCACGCGCGCGCCGTGTTCCGTGAAGTTTCCATGACGTGTTGCCCGCAGCGATGGTCTGGATTGAAATGCTCGTGGGCATCGGAACTTCCCGCGCTGGCGCCACTTTGAATTCGGCAAGTGGAAGCCGCCCATGACTACAGAAACGGAACTGAAATTCCGCATCGCGCCGCGAAAATTGTCGTCAGTGTTGCGGGACGGCGGTTTGAGAGGACGGAGCCGCGCCCGATCCGAGCAGATGCTCGTGTCGACCTACTACGACACGAACAAGCACAAGCTCAGGCGCCATGGCCTGACACTGCGCGTCCGCAAGACGGAGGGACGTTACGTGCAGACCGTGAAGGCGGGCGGCGCGGCAGGCGTGACGCGCGGCGAATGGGAGCATGAGGTATCTGGTGCAAACCCCGACCTGAAGAAAACGAGGCATACGCCGCTCCGGCGCCTTAGAAGCGGAAAACTTTCCCGCAAGCTGAAGCCGGTCTTTCGGACCAACATCCATCGTGTGGCGCAGGCGCGGCGGCTCCAAAAGAGCGAGGTCGAAATTGCGGTTGACCGTGGCCGCATCAGCGCCGGGCGCAGATCACGCCCCGTTGCCGAGCTGGAGCTCGAACTGAAGTCCGGACACGTCGCGGACCTGTTCCGTCTCGCCCGCGATCTCGAACGCAAAACCGAGGCCGAGCTCGATCTGCGCTCCAAGGCGGAGCGGGGTTACCAGCTCATCCCGGGCAGCGGCGGTGGCGCGCAGCACGCCGAGCCGATCGCGCTGAAGCCCGACCTGTCACCCTGCGATGCTTTCCACGCGATCGCGCATTCGACGCTCCGTCACATTACGGCGAATGCCGATCCCGTACGGGAGATGGATGCCGAGGGGGTTCATCAGATGCGCGTCGGGCTGCGGCGCTTGCGTGCGGCCATCTCGCTGTTCGCCGATATCCTGCCGCGGGCGAGCACGGCCCGAATCAAGGCCGAGCTGAAATGGCTCACGGACGAACTGGCGCCGGCGCGCGAAATCGACGTGTTCCTGAAGGAAAGCATTCAACCGATCACCGAGCAAGGGGTACCGAAGCGCGGCGCTCGCGCGATCCGCAAGAGGTTTTCCCGACAACGAACGGCGGCGTTCAGGCGTGCCCGCGACGCGGCCATGTCGGCGCGCTACCGCCGCCTGCTAATCGACGTGATCGAGTGGATCGAAACCGGCCGACCGCGCGTCGAAGACGACCGCTCGATCGCCGCCTACGCCGCGGAGGTGCTCGACCGGCGGATCAGAAAGGCGCGCAAGCAGGGCAAGCGCCTGAACGATCTCGAGCCGAGACAGCGGCACAAACTGCGCATCAAGATCAAGAAAATTCGCTATGCTGTCGACTTCTTCAGAAGCCTCTACGGCGATCGCGACCAGAAGGAGCTCGCAGATCTTTCCGACCGGTTGAAGCAGATCCAATCCGCCTTGGGATCGCTGAACGACTTCATGGCGCACCGCCAACTGGCAACGGACGCGGCGCTGACGGCGCCGCCTTCAAACCGCCGTGCCCAGGCTTTCGCATCGGGAGTCATCGTCGGCCAGGAGCGCGAGGCCGCCGACGGCCTGATGAAGGACGCAGCCAAGGAACTGCATCGGTTGCGCAGGCTGCGCGCCGTGCCGGCTGGCTGAGCGCAGGAGAACCGACATGGGAACCGATAACGCTTGGGTCGGCAACTGGCGAAATCAATTCGGCTCTATCTTGCGCATCACCGATGATGCAAACGGTCGCATCGAGGGGAACTTCGAGACAGCGCTCGAAGACAGCGGCTTTTTCGGACAAGCGGTACCTGTCACCGGCTTTCACAGGGGCAATTGCATCGCCTTCGTCGCAGTAGGCGCATCAGCGACGGGCGACCGCGCCGTCTCCTACACCGGGCTGCTGCGTCACGGAAAGATGGAGACCGCTTGGTTCGTGATTGTCGACCAAGCGCTGAGTGCATCCAGGGAGGGCGAGCCAGCGAAGCTGAAGCCGGTGAACTGGTGGCGCGCCGTGACCACGAACGTCGATACGTTCGAGCGGAGCTAGAGTAAGAGCGATGGATATCCTTTCGCTCCTATGATTCGCCGATCGGGAGGTTCTTCAAGAACTGCGCGGCGCAAGACCATGGCCTGATGCCGCTCCTCGGACGGTCTCGAAGCTGCCACGTTGCAACATGGCTCGCCTTTCGGCGATGGCATTGCTCAACAGGCCCAGCACCAGCCCGAATGCCGCGAGCTCCTCTCCCTCGATAGCGCCGTCATCATAGCACTCCAGCGTTTCAGCAATGATGGCGTCGGCCTCACGCTGCAAGCTCAGCAATTCCTGATTGGAGTCCGCGGTTCGCGCGCTGGAGACCATGGCCAGGATCCGCTTGCGATGGCTGGTGTTGTCCACCCTTTCGCCGCGATTCAAATAGCGACGCAACCAGGCGGCGGCCGAGCCGATCCCGGAAAGAAGCAGGAGCCCGAACCAGAAGTAATCGCCGTACCGGTCGAGAAAGGTTCGTTCGTTGCCGTCGATGACGGCCGCCGCCCCTCGATGTACCGGCAGCTCGGTGTCCTTCTCGAGGTCCGGCTTGGTGATGTGTGCAGCGCCCGGTACTTGTCTCGCAATCGTCTGACGAACGGCGAAAAGCTGCCGGAAAAACGCGGCCACCGTCGTTTCGGGCAAGCTTTTTCTCGCCACGATGAGATGGCTGACGCTGAGCGTCTCGACCTCGTCACCCGGCCAAGCCGGATCCGCATTGAAGACGCTGGGCGGGATTTCCTCCGATTCGTATCGGGGGTGCTTCAGGGCGATCGCTTCCGATGTCTCGATGGCGAGAAACTTCGGCTCGCCGCGTATCCGCGCCGTTGCGCGCACAGCATCGGATGTGATCTTGCTGTCGAGAGGCCCGACCGCCATGAACGCATCAAGCGTGCGATCGCGCGCAAGCTCCTCGATCTGGTCGGTGCCAAAGTGCGTTACCGCGACCTTGTCGGCGTCCACTCCGGAGGCGCTCAGGATGACGCGCAGCAACGCAGCGTTCACCGGGGTCCGGCCGATCACGCCGACGTGGCGCCCTGCGAGGTCGGCAACCTCCTTGATTTTCGGCGAATGCTTTCTTTTCGAACGCTTGCCGGCAGGTCCGGACGGGGCCCACAGCACAACGAAGTTCTTGCGCACGACAGCGACGGTCTGCGCCTCGGCGGGCATGTCCAGATCGCCGCGGCCGACCGCAAGGTCGGCCTTGCCAGCCTCAAGCAGGGCGAGGGCCTCCACGGCCCCGCCGGCCTTGATCGGAAGCAGCCTGACAGTTCGGCTTTCGCTGGCAAACGCATCGGCCATCGCCTGAATGACTTTGGAATCATCGCTGCCGGGCGGCCCAACCGCGATCCGGAGAACGTCCGGCCGCAACGCGTAATAGAGTGCGCCCGCTGCGGCACCAAAAACAAGAAATCCCACGGCGAGAACCAAGAGCAAGGAATTGCTCCTCCTCCGCTCCCGGCGGGCCGCCTCGCTGGTCGGACTTGTACTCTCGGACGAAGACATTGCCGTCGCTAGCCGCAGATCAAGACGCTTCCTGCTTGGCAGGATATCACATTTCCCGGGACATAACGTCGGCCGGTCCATGTCCGTCGTCGTGACGGCCGGCAGACACTTGGCAAGCGCCATAGTGGCCCGGTGATCCAGAGAAGCCACATTCCGGAATGAGGGGGTCGCGCTGCCGCCATTGGCGCCATTCTCTCAATCATGTACGCCGATCCGAAACCTCCTCGGGACGGGACGCCCATGACCACCGCCGCCACAAACGACGCGGGTACCGCGACCCGCGCGCTGATCTTCGCGCTGCTTGCGCTTGCGTGCGGCCACATGCTCTCGACCTTGCTGCGCACCATTCCGGCGGTCAGCCTCGACCTGATGGCGGCGGATTTCCACATCGAGCCGCAGGCGCTCGCCAGCCTCACCTCGGTCTATCCTTTCGCCTTTGCCGCGGCGCAGATCCCCGTCGGGGCGGCGATGGACCGGTTTGGCGTGCGCCCGGTGTCGCTCAGCCTGCTCGCGGGAACCGTGATCGGCGCTATTGCCTCGGCGTTTGCAACCGGCCCTGCGAGCTTTGCGGTCGGACAGCTTCTGCTGGGCGTTGCCACCTCGGGCATGCTGATGTGCCCGATGACGCTGGCGGCCAAGCAATTGTCGGCGGCGCGGTTTGGGCTGTGGTCGGGCGCGATCCTCTCGATCGGCAATACCGGCATGCTCTTGTCGTCGAGCCCGCTCGCCTTCGTGGTCGACACTTGGGGCTGGCGAGCCGGGTTCTGGATGTCTGCTCTCGGCGGCGTTGCGGTCGCGCTCGCCGTGTTCGCGCTGGTGCCGCACCAGCCGGCCGAACACAAGGACGACTCCTCGCCGCTGGCGCAGATGATCGAGGTGCTCAGGCTCGGCCTCTCGCGTCCCTTGCGCGGCCTGATCGCGCTGGCGATGGTGTCGCTGGCGACCTCTCTGGTGCTACGCGGCCTGTGGGGCGGGCCGTGGCTGATGCAGGTCAAGGGACTGTCGCGCGTCGAGGCCGGCAACCAGCTCGGCGCGTTCACGCTGGCGATGATCGCCGGGCCGCTTCTCATCGGCATGATCGACCGCAGGTTCGGCCGCCGCCGCGATCTGGTGGCGGGCACGCATATGGTCGGGGCGCTGCTGCTGGCGCTGATGGCGTTCGGAGCACCGCATTACGCGATATCCCTCCTGTTCGGCGTGCCCGTGATGCCGCCGCAATACGACCTCGTGCTGTTCGTGCTGATTGGCTTTGCGACCTCCGCCCAGCCGCTGCTGTTCGGCATGTCACGGCAGCTGGTCGACGCGCAGACCGCAGGCAAGGCGCTCGCCGCCGTGAACCTCGCCTTCTTCCTCGGCGCGGCGCTGATGCAGTCGATGACGGGCGCGGTGGCAGTGCTCGCAGGATTGCCGGCCGTGCTGCTTTTCATGGCGGTGGCGCTTCTCGTGGGCGCCCTGATCTTTCTGGCCTACACGCGAACCGTCTGAGCGTCGGCCGCGCGGTCAACCCGGGATACCCGGCAACGTCGCCGCCCTGTTCAGAGCGAGCCATTTCACCCGAAGAGGCCAAGCTTGTCACCCGAAGAGGCCAAGCTTGCAGCCGGGCATATGATGAGCCCTCAGGCCTTCACTGCTGCGAAACAAACGAAAGTCTCATCAGTTAGCCATAAAGTGCAGTCACCCCGCCTTTCGAGCGGCGCGATTTCCGGCTATTGACGTCTCACCCTCCTCGTTTTCCGTGGTCCGAATGTCCGCAGCAAATGTGTCCGAAACAGCAAAGCTGATTGCATCCAGCGGCCGCAAGCCGCTGTCCGAGGAGCGGCGCGTGAGCCTGCTCGTGCTCTGTGGCCTTGCGCTGGTGATCGGGGTGATGACGGGCATGGGCGCGGTGGCGTTTCGGGCCCTGATCGGACTGGTGCACAACCTGTTCTACAATGGCCGATTGAGCCTGGTGTACGACGCCAATGTCAGCGAAGGCGCCAGCCGATTCGGCGATCTCGTCCTGTTTGCGCCGATCATCGGCGGGCTGATCGTCGTTTTTCTCGTGAGGCGCTTTGCCCCGGAGGCCAAGGGCCATGGCGTTCCCGAGGTGATGGACGCAATCTTCTACAAGCGCGGCAACATTCGCGGCACCGTGGCGGTGATCAAGGCCCTGGCCTCGGCGATATCGATCGGCAGCGGTGCAGCCGTCGGACGCGAAGGGCCGATCATCCAGATCGGCTCGGCGCTCGGCTCGGCCTTCTCGCAGTTGATCGGACTATCGACGCGGCAGAAGATCACGCTGCTGTCCGCCGGAGCGGGCGCAGGCATCGCCGCGACCTTCAACACGCCGCTCGGCGGCGTCTTGTTCGCTCTCGAAATCCTTCTGCCGGAGGTATCAAACCGCACCTTCCTTCCCGTCGTGGTCGCCACGGGAGCCGCGACGACGATCGGTCGCATCCTGATCGGCCCGGATCCCGCCTTTGCCGTGCCCGATATTGGATTCCCGATGGTCGCCTCCTTCAACATTCAGGAGGCGATCGCGTTTGTGCTGCTCGGACTGATCTGCGGCGTGGCGGCCTGGGCCTTCATCCGGGTGCTCGTTTTCATGGAGGACGGATTTCCAAGGCTGACGCAGAACGAGTACGTCCAGAACGTTCTCGGCATGGCGGTGATCGGGCTGATGATGGTGGGCCTCACCCGCACCTTCGGACACTCCTACGTTGACGGCGTGGGCTATTCGGTCATCCAGGATATTCTCGACCACAAGATGACGGCAGCCGGCCTGCTCGCGCTGCTGTTTGCGCTCAAGCTCGTTGCAACGACCGTGAGCCTCGGTTGCGGCGCCTCCGGCGGCATCTTCTCGCCGTCGCTCTACCTCGGTGCCACCCTGGGCGCAGCTTTTGCGGCCGCGACCAGTTCGATCCTTCCGCATTCCGGCCTGACGCCGTCTTCCGCCGCCATCGTCGGAATGGCGGCCATCGTCGGTGCCGGAACGGGTGGCGTGATGACGGCGATCGTTATGGTGTTCGAAATGACCCGCGACTACGCGATCATCGTTCCCGTGATCGTTGCGGTCGCACTGGCTGCCGGCGTGCGGCGTGCGCTCGTCAACGAGACGATATACACCGTGAAGCTGCGCCATCGCGGGCATCGCATTCCGAAGGAACGACACATCAATCTCTACCTGGTCAAACAGGCCCAGGACATCATGGAACGCCGTTTCATCGTCGCCAAGGCGGGCACGACCCTGAAACAGACCATGACTGCGGAAGATACCGACGACGCCCGCGCCATCGTGGTCGAAAGAGACGGCCGGATCGTGGGACTCATCCCGCCGCGCTCGGGCCTGTGGGTCGAGTCTCACACCAACCCCGATATTCTCGTCGAACGCTTCGCCGAACGGCGGCTCGTCATTTGCCGGGATGAGGATCTCCTGAGTCTCGTGCTTGCGAGACTGCGTCGCCACCGCGCCGGTGCGGCGATCGTCTTTCGCGGCAGCTCGCGTCCGCGCGTCGACGACATCGTCGGCATCGTCACCAAGCGTGTCATCGCCGATGCCGTCATTGGCAGCTATGAGGATTGATCCGCGCCGCGCGCCGGGTTTACCCCTTGGGCAAATGGATTTCTCCCGCAGGGGATTGGTGAACCGGTGCCTGCAGAGCGCCGATTCGATACCGTGCTCTAAAGCGCGATGCGATCAATGATCGTCATCGCGCTTTAGGTTGTTTGAGCACGCTCTAGTATTCCGGCGCCGGTCCGCCCCCGGGCGCGGTCGCGTCATGCTTGGGCCCGAGTGTCGCCAGATAGGCGATGATGTCGTGGCGCGACGGCGCGTCGAGCACGCGCACCGGCATTCTCGCTCCGGGCACCAGCTTTTGCGGGCCGGCCAGCCAGGCGTCCAGCTTGTCCCCGCTCCAGCTCAGGTGGGCCGTTCTGAGCGCCGGCGAATAGTCGTATCCTGCGACAGAGCCCGCCGGGCGGCCCACCACCCCGCCCAGTTCCGGGCCGGTCATGTTCCGGTCGAGGGCGTGGCAGGTGCTGCAACGTTGGGCGAAGAGCTCCTGGCCATGGACGACATCGGGCGGAGCACCGGCAAGAAAGCGCGACAGGTTCTTGGCTTCGGACGGGCTCGGAGAGCGGCCCATGGTATAGCTCAGCGTGATCGTGTCGACGTGCTCCGTGTCGGCGTCCTTGCCGAAGGCCGGATCGACATAGAACACGACCGGCATGTCCACCTTCTGATGCGGATCAAGCCGCTCCTCATTGAAGCAGAAGCACTGAATCTTGTTGAAGTAGATGCCGCTTGTTTCCGGCGTGACGTTGAACGTCGCGTGTCCGACCGTCGCCTCGTCAGCGAGGTTCTCGGCACTGAAGAAGACGAGCTTCTGCTCGCCGAGATGAACCTGTACCGAGCGCTGCTCCGGTGCGAACCGCCAGGGCAGCCCGGGCGCGACGTTGGCATCGAATGCAACCGTCACCGTTCGCTTGGAGCTGGTCGCCGGCTCGGAATAGGCTCTTTGCGTCGTCCCCCCATATCCGGTTGCGCCGCAAAATACGCGGTAGAGCACCGGCGAATAGGCGACCAGACCGGTCATGACAGCGAGGGCAGCAAGGCAAGGTATGACAATGTTCAAGTTCTTCCGATAACGCGGTTTCATCGTCGTTCCCCGAAACGATGGTCGTGCCATCGCAGTGCCTGGATCGGTTTGCGATCCCTGCGATAGTCCCGCAAGTGCCGTCACGCCAGAACCGGGAGCCGTCTTTTGTCGGGTTTGACGATGTTGTGATCCCGAACTAAGCCGGGCATCTCCGCATCGCCCGTTATGCCGGGGCACCTGTTGCAACTTGACGAAACGGAGCTGCTGTCATGAGCACTGCAAGGACTGTTTACGACGAGCACGAAAGCCGCGTGGCGACGATTACAACGATCGCGATCGAGGCAAAGGCCGTCACGCGCAGCGAGAGCGAAGCGGAGATCAACCCAACGAACGATCAGGATGCGGAAAAAGTCGTCTACGCCAGGGCGTTCCAGGCCTGGGCGGAAGGCAGGATAGGCGGAAACGCCGAAGACATCTTCGAGACCGTGCAGGAAGTTCTCGAAATCTAGGCGCTTGTCGTCGGGGTGCCGATCTGTCCGGGCTGCATGCGGAGTGCCCGAGGCCTTGCGCTGCGGCGTGCTGCAGGAGATGCTGGCGGGCCCCGTGCACCCCAAAGGAACGATTCATGCCCGTCGACACCAAAGCCGCCACCGGCCGCCTCATGCGCTTCCTCACCGTGGAGGGCGTGACCGGACAGGAGGCGGCGATCGGACGCGAGCTCACGGCCGCGCTGAAGGAGAGCGGCGTGCCGGCGAAGGCGATCCGGTTCGACGATGCCAATACGCGCATTCCCGTGCCGACCGAGACCGGCAACCTCATCGTCGACCTGCCCGGCCGCGGCGCGCTGCACAACCAGCCGCGCATCATGTTCATGACCCACATGGACACCGTGCCGCTGTGCGCCGGCGCCAAGCCGAAGAAATCGGGGCGCAGAATCGTCAACTCCGCCAGGACCGCGCTCGGCGGCGACAATCGCTGCGGCTGCGGCGTGCTCGTAACGCTGGCGGCCGAGCTCGCCAGGCAGAAGCTCGACCATCCGCCGATCACGCTCCTGTTCTGCGTCCGCGAGGAGAGCGGACTCTACGGCGCGCGTCACGTCAAGCTGGACGAACTGGGCTCGCCCGTGATGGCCTTCAACTATGACGGCGGCCCCGCTTCCAACGTCGTGATCGGCGCGGTGGGCGCCGACCGCTGGACCGTCGAGATCTTCGGCCGCGCCTCGCATGCCGGCGTCGCCCCCGAGCGCGGCATCTCTTCGACCATGATCATGGCTCTCGCCCTTGCCGATGTGAAGGCCGGCGGCTGGTTCGGCAAGGTCGTGAAGGGCAAGCGGCAAGGCACCAGCAATGTCGGTCCGGTCACCGGCGGCGAGGGCCGCCCCGCCGGCGATGCCACCAACGTCGTCACCGACTACGTGCATGTGCGCGGTGAATGCCGCAGCCATGACGGAAAGTTCTTCAAGGAGATCACGAAAGCCTACAAGGCCGCGTTCGAGAAGGCCGCCAAGAAGGTCACCAACGCGCAAGGCAAGTCCGGCAAGGTCAAGTTCAAGGCCGAGACCGACTATTATCCGTTCCGCATGAAGGAGAGCCTTCCCGTCGTTAAACGCGCGATCGAGGCGGTATCTGCCGTGGGCGGCACTCCGAACGTGCGCGCCGCCAATGGCGGCCTGGATGCGAACTGGATGGTCCGCCACGGCATTCCGACCGTGACCTTCGGCGCGGGGCAGAACGAGGCCCACACGGTCGACGAATGGATCAATCTCGACGAATACGACCGCGCCTGCGCCCTGGCGCTGCAGCTTGCGACGATGCGGTGAGACATTCGTAGGACCTTCTGCCAAGAAGAAGCGAGAAAGGGAGGCCACATGGCACGCATCGCGCATATCGAATCAGCCCTCTACCGGATCCCCCTCCCCGTCACGCTCTCCGATTCCATGCATGGCGAGATGGCTGCGTTCGAGCTGATCACCTGCCGCATCCGCGATGCCGACGGCGCAGAGGGTGTGGGCTACACCTACACGGTCGGGCGCAATGGCGGCGCTGTCGCGGACATTCTCAAACGCGAGATCCCGCCGCTGATCGAGGGCCGCGAGGCCGACGATACCGAGGCGATCTGGCATCACGTCTGGTGGGCGCTGCATTATGGCGGCCGCGGCGGGCCGGTGGTGCTGGCGCTCTCGGCGCTCGACATCGCGCTGTGGGACCTGAAGGCGCGGCGCGCCGGGCTGCCGCTGTTCCGGCTGCTCGGCGGTTTCGACGCGCACGTGCCGTGCTATGCCGGCGGCATCGACCTCGATCTCTCCATCGAGGCACTGCTTGCGCAGACCGACGGCAATCTCGCCAGGGGTTTCCGGGCCATCAAGATGAAGGTCGGCCGGCCCGACCTGAAATCCGACGTCGCGCGTGTCGCCGCGATGCGCAAGCATCTCGGCGACGGCTTTCCGCTGATGGCGGACGCCAACATGAAGTGGACGGTGGAGGAGGCCATCCGCGCCGCGCGCGCACTCGCATCCTTCGACCTCACCTGGCTCGAAGAGCCGATCATTCCCGACGACGTCGCCGGCCACGCCCGCATCATGCAGGCCGGCGGCGTGCCGATTGCCGCAGGCGAGAATCTACGCTCGCTGTGGGAGTTCAAGAGCTACATCGCCAGTGGCGCGGTGTCCTATCCCGAGCCTGACGTCACCAATTGCGGCGGCGTCTCTGCCTTCATGAAGATCGCGCGGCTGGCGGAAGCGTTCAACCTGCCCGTCACCAGCCACGGCGCGCACGACATCACCGTGCACCTGCTCGCAGCCTGCCCGAACCGCTCCTATCTCGAGGCGCACGGTTTCGGGCTCGACAAGTACATCGAGCATCCGCTGGTGCTGCAGGACGGTCTGGCGCTCGCGCCGGACCGTCCGGGTCACGGCATCAGCTTTGACTGGACGGGGCTCGCGAAGCTCTCGGCGTAAAGCGCCCGCGCGTTGCCGCACCCGAGGCATTCCAAGGCGCCTGATGCAGGGCGCGGATAATTCGTTATGGTGGCGGGATCGCCACCATCCGAGAGATCCCCACCTTGACACCCGAGCTGCACCAGAAACTGACCGCATGGCGCCGGCACCTTCATTCCCACCCGGAGCTGTCGCTCCAGGAGAAAGAGACCGCCGCTTTCGTGCAGGACAAGCTCACCGAGCTCGGCATTCCCTTCATCTCAGGCATCGGCGGCCACGGCATCGTCGCGACCCTGACGCGCGGCCATGCGCAGAGCCGCGTCGGCCTGCGCGCCGACATGGACGCCCTGCCGATCGCCGAGGATACCGGACTTGCCTACGCCTCCAGGACATCGGGCGTGATGCATGCCTGCGGCCATGACGGACACACTGCTTCGCTGCTCGGCGCCGCCGCGCTGCTATCTGCGGACACCAGCTGGAGCGGCACGGTCGATTTCATCTTCCAGCCCGCGGAGGAAGGTTTCGGCGGCTCGCGCGCGATGGTCGCGGCCGGGCTGTTCGACCGCTTTCCGATGCAACGCGTGTTCGGTTTTCACAATTGGCCGGGCCTTGCCGCCGGCACCATCGCCGTGCATGACGGCGTCGTGATGGCCTCCGGCGGCCGCGTCACCATCACCATCGAGGGCCATGCCGGGCACGCCGGCATGCCGCACCTGACGCGCGATCCGGTGATGGCGGCCGGCCATCTGATCGTGGCGCTGCAAGCGATCGCCTCGCGCAGCGTCGATCCGCTCGACACCGCCGTGCTCTCGCTCTGCACCATCGAAGGCGGCACCGCGCCGAACCAGATCGCCGGACGCGTGACCATCCGCGGCACGCTGCGGTACCACCGCGAGGCGGTCAAGCACGTCATCCTCGACGGCATCGAACGGACCTGCGCGGGAATTGCGACGAGCTTTGGCGTCAAGGTGACGCCGGAGATCGTCTGGGGCGTGGGTGTGGTGATCAACACGCCTGATGAAGCGGGCCTTGCCCGCATCGCCGCCGAGAGGGTGCAGGCCGAGGTGCGGCGCGACCTCGCGCCCAGCATGGCCGGCGAGGATTTTGCCCATTATCTCCAGCAGCGGCCGGGAGCCTTCGTCTGGATCGGCAACGGCGAATTGCGCGACGGCGCCGAGCTGCACGGCCCGCGCTACGATTTCAACGACGCGATCCTGCCGGTGGCATCGGGCTGGATGGCCGAGGTCGCCAAGGTGGCGCTGGCTTCGAACTAGAGCGCGGACTTATAAACGTGGTGGCGTAACGCGATGATGTCCGCTTCACTCACAAAAGTGAACGAGGCCGTGCGGCGGAGAAGAATGCGTAGAGTTCTAACATTTTTCAAATTTCTCGTAGCGATTCTACTTCTGGGGATTTTGGGGCTGGGCAGTTGGCTCGGCTTCGCCCGTCAGGAATTGCTGTCGCTCGCCTCCGCTTATGCGGCAAAAACCGTGTGCTCGAACGTATTCATCGCGAAACGCGACGCAGACGCGGTGATACGAACCGACGTACAGTTCGCGGAACATCGCGTCGTCAAGCTCATGAAAATCGACATCGACACGGCCAACCGGCGTATCGATGCCGCACTTTTTGGCCTGTTCGGCAAGCGTTACGCCGCATACGCCGAGGGGCGTGGTTGCACACTGGTTTCGAAAGACGAAATCCCGGCTCGCTCCGCCGCGCCGCTGTTGCTAGCTCCGGTGAGGGCTGACGCGCTTTGGCCGGTCGGCGAGGCGGCGCAATTGTCCGACGATCGTCGTTTGCGGGCGGTGCTGAACGATCCAGTTCTTCAGGGACCGGGGATGCGTGCGATCGTCGTCGTCCATGACGGGCGCATTGTCGGCGAGGCCTATGGCGAAGGCTTCAACGCTTCGACGCCCTTGCTGGGGTGGTCAATGACGAAGACCATCAATGCCGCCCTGGTCGGAATGGCGATCAAGGACGGCAAGCTTTCGCTGGATCGGAAGGATCTGTTTCCACAATGGGCCGAGGACGCTCGCGCGGATATTTCGGTCGCCGACTTGATGGCCATGTCCAGCGGTCTGGAATTCAACGAGGACGAGGGCATCCTCAACGACGCCGCGCGTATGGAATTCCTGGTAAGAGATGCGGCGGCTTTTGCGAGGGACAAAGTGCTCGTCGCCGCGCCCGGGAGGACATTTCATTATGGGTCGGGATCGTCGGTCCTGTTAGCGCGGATTTGGCAGAACGCGATCGGAGCGGCTGCGCGGACGTTCCCGCAGGAGCGGTTGTTCAAGCCCTTGGGCATGACCAGCGCGGTATTCGAAGCTGACCCGTCAGGTACATTCCTCGGCGAAGCCTTTCTCTACGCCAATGCCCATGATTGGGCGCGTTTTGGCGAATTCTTGCGCTTGGGCGGAGAATGGAATGGCCAACAGCTTTTGCCACCGGGTTTCGTCGATTACATGCGCTCGCCCGCGCCGGCGTCCGATCAGGGCCATGGTCCTGTCTATGGTCGTGGACAGCTTTGGTTGGCCCCGGGCCTCGGATTTTCCCTTCCTGCCGACACGTTCATGTTGAATGGGCATCTCCGCCAGACAATCACGGTCATTCCCTCGCGCAAATTGGTGATCCTGCGCATGGGATTAACGCGTGAAGATATTGGCTATAGCAACGCGAAACTGCTGCACGCCATCGTCGCTACAGGCTTTTGAAGCTTGTCGGACAAATGGCGATGCCGAACAGGGTATGCGACCTGGGCGTCCTCACCCCCTGTTATGAGATCTCGCGCGGCAGCTTCCAGTCCGGCCGCGGCGCGAACGTCTCCTCGACGCGCTCGACGTGATATCCGTCGGGCAGAAGGTGACCGCCCTCCTCGTCGGCGACCGGAACGTCGGTCACCAGCCCCTCGATCAAGGCGGCTTCCCACACCTCTTTCTCGGTCGGAAAGGGGTTGCCGATCTGCTTGTTGCCTTCGAACAGCGCGTACATCGGTTCCGGTCCTGCGTTGAACAAGCTCACGAGCAACGTATCGGCCGCAAGGACGTTCCCTCCGGCAAATGGAACGGATGGCACGTGAAAGATGGCGCGCGTTCTGATCGGAACTTCCGGCTGGCATTACGCCTCCTGGCGCGGCCCGTTCTTTCCCGAGGGCGTGACGCTGAAGCAACAGCTGCGCTACTACGCAGGGCAGTTCGACACGACGGAGCTGAACGGCGTGTTCTACCGCACCCCGACGCCCGAAGCGGTGAAAGGCTGGCGCGAGCAGACCGGCCGCGATTTCGTCTTCGCCTGGAAGGCGTCAAAATTCATCACGCACTGGAAGCGCCTGTCGGAGCGCTCCGTCAACAGCCTCGAGCTGCTGGAGGACCGCATCTCGCGGCTCGGCGGCAAGGCCGGTCCGATCCTGTTCCAGTTGCCGCCGCAATTCGAGGCGAACGCCGACCGCCTCGCCGCCTTCTTCAAGCTGTTGTCGCGGAAGCGGCGATACAGTTTCGAGTTTCGTCATCCGAGCTGGTATCAGCCGCGCATCTTGCGAATGCTGGCGGACGAGAACATCTCGCTGTGCCTGTCCGACCATCACGATGCGCCGGCGCCGTGGAAGCGCACGGCGGATTTCGTCTATGTGCGCGGACACGGACCCAGCGGGCGCTATCACGGGCACTATGGAAAGGCCACGCTGGCGCAATGGGCGAAGCGCATCAAGTCCTGGAAGCGGCAGGGCTGCGACGTCTATGTCTATTTCGACAACGACCAGAAGAGCGCGGCACCCGCCGACGCGCTGGCGCTGAAGCAATTGCTGTGACGCTAGATGATGCCCCCTTGTCGAAGCGCCGCGATCGCGGCCGCGTCATAGCCGAGCTCGGCGAGGACGAGATCGGTGTGCTCGCCGAGCGTCGGCGGACGGCTTGCGATTTCACCCGGCGTTTCCGACAGCCGGACGGCAGCACGGGTCACCGGTGCGGGCTTCGGCAGACCGGGATAGTCGACGTCCTGCATGAAGCCGGCGGCGCGGATGTGCGGATGATCCAGCGCCTGTTGCGGTGAGAGCACGGGCCCGGTCGGAATCATGGCCTGGCCCAGCGCATCGACGGCCTCCTGCGTGGTGCGCTCGGCGCACCAGCGCGCCATCCGCTCGCTGATGACGGGGCCGTTGTTGCCGCGGCTAATGTCGTCGGCGAAGCGCGGATCGTTCAGCCAGAGCTCCTCCTCGCCCATCAGCCTCGCCCAGCGCTTGAACAGCGGATGGCCGGTGACCTGGCACAGCACCCAGCCGTCCCGGGTGCGGTAGATGTCGGCCGGCGCTGCGGTCTGACCGAGATTTCCCGTCGGCACGCGGTTGACGTTGATCACCGCCTGCTCGATCAGCGTGGCATTGGTGAAGGACAGCGCGGTTGCAAGCAGCGCGCCCTCGACGATCTGCCCGCGCCCGGATTTGCCGCGCTCGATCAGCGCGGCGAGCGTGCCGAACGCGCAATGCAGCGCGGTGCCGAAATCGACCCAGTTCACCGCGGCGCGGTACGGCGGATCCCCGGCGCCTGTCATATAGACCGATCCCGACATGACCTGCCCGACACCGTCGAAGCCGACGCGGTCGGACCAGGGGCCCGGCCCGCCGAACGCGGTCGCAGTCGTCAGGATGATGTCCGGCTTGATTGCCTTAAGCTGCTCGTAGTCGAGCTTCATCGCACGCAGGGTTTGCGGCGGCAGATTGGCGACCACGACGTCCGCGGTGGCAATCAGGCGGCGCATCACCTCCTGCCCTTCCGCCGTCATCGGATCGAGCGTGATGCACTTCTTGTTGCGGTTGACCTGAAGAAACAGCGCGCCCTCGCCATTCTCGCCGACCGGCGCCACGAAGCGATCTTCGCTGCCGTCGCGCTTCTCCACGCGAATGACCTCGGCGCCGAATTCGGCCAGCAATGTCGCGCAATAAGGTCCTGCGATATAGCGCCCGAAATCGAGCACGCGCACGCCCTCCAAGACTCCTCCCATCGATCCCTTCCCTGCTGCTTTCGGTCAGATTACAGGGACTGGCTGCCACGGCAAGGCGACAACGGACGCTCACGATGAATGGCGACTGTTTCGGCGGACGGAATTGGGAGGTACGGCCGCCGCTCTCATGGCAGAGACGACCAGCCTCACGATTCCGGAATTGCCGGCGGGTCAGCCTTCGCTCTGCACTGCGACCAAACGTCAAATCCGTAAGGAGGCGAAGCACGAGACTTGAAGTCTTTGCCGCCAACCCTAACTTCAGACGCTGCCGGGCCGCGTGCTCGGCGAAACCAAACTCATGCAAAGGACAGAACAGCCCGCACTCGGCGGGCGCGCATTACGAGGGAAGTCACATGAGAAAGCTTGCTCTTGCAATCGCTGCGGCAGCAACGCTCCTCATCGGAACGATTGCGCCGGCTTCGGCTCACTGGCGAGGTCATTATCATTGGGGTGGCCCGGACATCGGTCCGGCCATCGCGCTAGGGCTGTTCAGCGGAGCGTTGGCGGCCGCTGCTGCACCGCCGGTCTACTACGCGCCGGTCTATGGTCCGCCGGCCTATTATTACGGACCCCGTTATTATCGGGCTGCCCGCTATTACCCACCGGTATATCCCTACTGGTACCCCTGGTGATCTCAGGCAAGGCCCGGCCTTCGGTCGGGCCTTTATCGCAGGCCAAGGCCGCGATTGTCATATTCCGCCGCACTCCTGCCCCGCGAGCGCGGGCGACGTCAGGAACAGAAGGCAGGGGGAAAAGTTCTATCGACATCCTGTAGGTCCGGACGCGTAGCGGGCCCAATCGCGCCCGCAAAAGGCGCCTCGATACGACCCGGCAGCGCAACAATATCGGATCTGCTCCCGCATGAACAAAAATATCCGCTTCAACCTCGGATATGCCGTTGCCGCAATCTTCGCGGTTTTCTTGATCCAACATCTCATCTCGACGGCCAGCCACGTCGCCGTGATCCCCTACAGCGAGTACCAGCAATTGCTGCGTCAAGGGAAAGTCGATTCGGTCGGCATTTCCGATCGGACCGTGCAGGGTACCCTGAAGGAGCCGCTGTCCAACGGAAAGAAGCAGTTCGTCACCACGCGCGTGGATCAGGACGTCGCGCAGGAACTGGAGAAATACAACGTCCGCTTCACCGGGCAGATCGAGAGTACGTTTCTCCGCGACCTGTTGTCGTGGGTCATGCCCGTGCTGCTGTTCTTCGGCGTCTGGTGGTACATCGGCCGCCGCATCGCCCAAGGCGGCGGGATCGGCGGCGGGCTGATGGCGATCGGCAAGAGCAAGGCCAAGATCTATGTGGAGTCCAATACCGGCGTCACTTTTGGCGACGTTGCTGGAGTGGATGAGGCCAAGGACGAGCTTCGCGAAGTGGTCGATTTCCTGAAGAACCCCACTGATTATGGCCGGCTCGGCGGCCGCATGCCCAAAGGCGTGCTGCTGGTAGGCCCGCCGGGCACGGGCAAAACCCTGCTGGCCAAGGCCGTCGCCGGCGAGGCGAAAGTGCCGTTCTTCTCGATCTCGGGTTCGGAGTTCGTCGAGATGTTCGTCGGCGTCGGCGCCGCACGGGTGCGGGACCTGTTCAAGCAGGCGCACGAAAAGGCGCCGGCGATCATCTTCATCGACGAGCTCGACGCGCTCGGCCGCGCCCGCGGCATCGGTCCCTTCGCCGGAGGACACGACGAGAAGGAACAGACGCTCAACCAGCTGCTCGTCGAGCTCGACGGCTTCGACTCGCGCTCCGGACTTGTCATCCTCGCCGCCACCAACCGGCCGGAAATCCTCGATCCTGCCCTGCTCCGCGCCGGCCGCTTCGACCGGCAGGTGCTGGTCGACCGGCCCGACAAGCGGGGCCGCACCGAGATCCTCAAGGTTCATATGAAGAAGGTGCGGCTGGCGGACAGTGTCGACGCAGACGCCGTTGCCGCGCTGACCCCGGGTTTCACCGGCGCGGACCTTGCCAATCTCGTCAACGAAGCCGCGCTCCTGGCGACACGTCGTGCGGCCGACGCGGTAAGCATGAGCGACTTCACCAATGCGGTTGAACGCATGGTCGCCGGCCTCGAAAAGCGCAACCGCCTGCTCAATGCCAAGGAACGCGAGATCGTCGCCTATCACGAGATGGGGCACGCCCTCGTCGCCCTGTCACTGCCCGGGACCGACCCCGTGCACAAGGTCTCGATCATCCCGCGCGGCGTGGGAGCGCTCGGCTACACCATCCAGCGCCCGATCGAAGACCGGTTCCTGATGACCAAGGAAGAGCTGGAGAACAAGATGGCCGTGCTGCTCGGCGGCCGGGCGGCCGAGCTGATCGTGTTCGGGCATCTGTCCACGGGTGCGGCCGACGACCTGCGCCGGGTGACCGACATCGCGCGCAGCATGGTGACGCGTTACGGCATGTCCGACAGACTCGGCGGCGTCGCCTATGAGCGCGATCCCGGCAACTTCCTTGCAGGCGCCGATCGCCCCTATCCGGTTCGCGAGCGCGACTATGCGGAAGAGACTGCAGCCGCGGTCGACCGCGAGGTGAAGTCCATTGTCGACCAGGTCTTCCAACGCACCCAGGGCATCCTGACGACGCGGCGGCCGATCCTGGATCGCGCCGCCAAGAAGCTTCTGGAAAAGGAAACCCTGGAGCAGAGCGATATCGACGGGTTGATCCGGGAAATGCCCAAGGAGGGCCTGCGCGCGATTTGAGCTTGGCAATCAACGCGCCGGCATTCGATGGCGTGACAGAGGGGTCACACCGGCCGCTTCCGCCTCAGTTCCGCTGGAAGTTCGATCATCTTCCCGTTTGATGGCGAACCGTTCGAGATCGCCGGCAAAGGCCGGTCTTCGCTCTTGGGCGGCTCAACTTCCATCCCGAGATCGGACTGCCTTGCGCGCCATTCGATCAAGAGGTGGCTGGCCACCAACATCGCGCCGGCGCACAGCAGCGCGAGAGCCGCGCTGACGAGATCACGATAGTTATCCATCCGACGAACCAAGCACAGGCTGTCCGGTACCCAGGCCGCTCGCTCGGTGTACGCAAGCCGCGGCGTGCATGGAGCAAAGTAGAACGAAGACCTTGCGATTCAAGGTACGGTCCGCCGCAAGGAGGAGCAGCCAACAATGTCATTTCGGCGTGTCGGAGGACGGCGATCTGCGCGCCGATCAGCTCAGACAGATCGCCGGCAGTCTGGATGTGAGGGAATGCGACGTGATCGAGATGGATGCCAGGCGGCGCGGCGACATCTCCCTCAACGTTCCGCTCAGCGTCGATACTGAAGGTGATGAATGGCAGGATCGCCTCGTGGATACCTCTCCCGACCCTGAGACCCTGTTGCTGGAGGCGAGCGATCGTGAACGAGAGAAAACCGCCCTTGCGAACGCCCTTGCTGCGCTGTCCCCGCGCGAGACAGCGGCAAGCCGCTGTTCACGGTCGAGCACGAGGTGCGCTCAGCGCCCCATCCGATGTTCATGCGGCCGATGGTCAATCGCAATCCGGCGCTCAATAACCGGAATTATGCGTATGGCCACGATCAGTCGTTCTGGGCGATGGAGCCGGACCGGTACGAGGGCTAGAGCGAGCTGCGTCCGGTCGACGCCCGCGCGCCGGAGAGCGCTCGGGGGCCCGGAGCATCCCGCGTCTTCCTGAACGCTTCAAGGCACCGATGCCCGTTCACGCCGCAGACCGATCCGGGAAGCCGCCCTGCAAGGTGCCGAGCAGGCGCTGCTCGCGCGCGATCCGGGCGCGATAGAGTTCGCGTTCGCTCTCGCTCCTGGCGTTGGCCAGCAACATGCGATAATGCCCGATCACCTTTTCACTGCCGCTGATGAGGAGGTTGCGCACGTCAGTCATCGTTCCGCTCCCGCGGCAGTAGAAACCGATGGCGTGTTCGGAAGGCTGAATGCGGCCGGGAAGGTATCGCTGGTAAGAGCCTCGAGCGCGGTCTGCTCCTCGGCCAGGCGTCGTTCGACAAATTGGCGCTCAATGTCCGACAGCCTGGTTTTCAGCAGGCGTCGATAACGAGAGAGATTGTTGCGGTGCACGCGAATGCGGGCAAAATCCTGATTGAGCATCGTCGTCACTCCTGACGGTCTTTCACGGTCCTTCTCGAGTTTGCGGTGACGGAAGAAGCATCTTCCGACGCAAAAAATATTCCGGCTCGTTGCCCTGTCAAGACACTCCTTCGCCGCTTCTCCGATGCCGCCGGCGGCCCCCGAAAAAAATTTTCGTCCCCCTCTTGCAAGATCATCGCGCCGCTCTAACTCGTTTTTCGCCGCGAGAGCGGTGTGCCGGATGCCCGATCGGGTCCGGCGCGGGCGCCGGGCCGGGTCTTCGGATCCGCTTCCGATTCCCTGTCTTGCGCTCCTTCGTATCCATCTTGCTCTTTGGAGGACTTGGTATGAGGACCACCTTCGACTTCGCGCCGCTGTGGCGCTCCACCATCGGCTTCGATCATCTGGCCGACCTCGTCGACAGCACGCTGCGCCAGGCGGGCGAGGACAACTATCCGCCCTACAACATCGAGCGCTCCGGTGAAGACCAGTACCGGATCACGCTGGCCGTGGCAGGCTTCGGCGTCAACGACATCACCG
Source organism: Bradyrhizobium diazoefficiens (assembly GCF_016616425.1). NCBI lineage: Bacteria > Pseudomonadati > Pseudomonadota > Alphaproteobacteria > Hyphomicrobiales > Nitrobacteraceae > Bradyrhizobium > Bradyrhizobium diazoefficiens. The sequence goes on along the minus strand of NZ_CP067101.1, from coordinate 2,761,588 downwards.
TGACCGCCGAACAGAACGCGCTCACCATCGAGGGCCGGAAACCCGACGGCGCCACGCGCGAATATCTCTATCAGGGTATCGCGGCACGCCCGTTCCGCCGCGTGTTCAATCTCGCAGACTACGTCCAGGTGAAGCAGGCAGCTTTCCAGGACGGCCTTCTGATCATCGACCTCCTGCGCGAGATTCCGGAAGCCATGAAGCCGCGCCGGATCCAGATCGCGGGGGCTGCGTCACCGCAGATCGAGCAGAAGAAGGCGGCCTGATCGCGGGACGCGTTCAACCGACTTGCAACGACGACGGCGGATGGCGACCTCCTCGGCGTCCGCCGATCAAAAACCATCCCTTCGAAAGGAGTGTAGAGGGAGACGAAAGATGACCAATGCCAACGCGACCACGGGCGATTGGGGCCCGCTGTTTCATCCCGCCGCGCATTATGCGTCGCCGAATGCCGTCCTCGACGACGGCAAGCTCTCGACAGCGGAGAAGCGGATCATATTATCGTCGTGGGCCTCGGACATGTACGCCGTCGAATCCCACCCGGCGCTGCGCGAGATTCCGGGCATGGATCACCCGATCCGGCTTGCAGACATCCTCGCCGCGTTGCGCGAACTCGACGACGACGACCCGCCGCCTCGCGGCGGCGTGCCGATGCGGTTGCGGCGGCCTTGGGCCGCCGCTACGCCGCGATAAGACCGCCAAGGCTCTGTGCCGGGGTCGGTTTCGTCGGCAATTTCCGGGGAAGCGGAGCGCCGGCCGGCGTCGCACCTGGAAAGATTCTTAGCCCATCACCTCTGCCATCAGCTCTGCAACGTGCTTCGTCCGGCGACCGGTGCCCTGCTCGATCTGTTCGCGGCAACTAAAGCCGTTGGCCAAGAGGATCGTTTCGCTTTTCGCCTCGCGTATCGTCGGGAACAGGACGCGCTCCGCCGCGGCCATTGAGACCTCGTACTTTTCTTTCTCGAAGCCGAACGCTCCGGCCATTCCGCAGCAACCCGACTTCATTACTTCGTAGTCGAGGCCAAGACCGTCGAGCACACGCTGCTCGCTCTCTACTTTGAGCACGGCGTGATGATGACAGTGAAACTGAACCAGCGCCGGACCCAGCGATCGTCCGAGCTCTTCAAGCTTCGTCTCCTGATCGATAAACTCGGTGAAAAACCGGGCCTGATGCGCCAGACGCTGCGCATGCTCGTTGCCGGGAAACAGGCCGGGCAGCTCGTCACGAAAGGCGGCGACGCAGGCAGGCTCGAGGCCCACGATGGGAATGCCGGTCTTGAGTGGCATCGCAAGCGCATCGAATGCGTTCTGCCACAGCGCCTTCGCGCGATCGAGCATACCCCAGTCATACAGCGGGCGCCCGCAGCAAACGGGCCGATCGGGGATCAGCACCGAATAGCCGAGCTTCTCAAGGACATGCGTGGCGGCAATCGCCGTTTGCGGCCGGAAGTAATTGTTGAATGTGTCCGGCCACAGCATGACCTGTTTGCCGTCGACGCGCCGATCGCGCCGCCGGAACCATTGCACGAACGACTGACTTGGATAGCTCGGTATCCTTCGCTCCGGCGCGATGCCACCGAGCCATTTGGCAGCGGCCGACAATCCCGGCGCTTGAAGGGCGGCATTGACGAGCCAGGGGGCATGACTGGCAAGACGCGACCATTCGTGAATAAGGCCCATCGAATAGGCGGCACGCGGCCGCAAGCGCCCCTTGTAATGGTGCGCGCGGAATTCCGCCTTGTACGTCGCCATGTCGACCTGGACGGGGCAATCGTGCTTGCAGCCCTTGCAGCCCAGACAGAGATCAAGCGCTTCCTCCACCTCCGCGCTTCGCCAGAGATCATCGATCGGCCCTCCGTGAAGCATCTCGAACAGGAGGCGCGCGCGCCCGCGAGTCGAATGCTTCTCCTCGTTGGTGGCCATGTAGCTTGGGCACATGACACTCTTGTTGCTGTCGCGCCGGCGACAGGCGCCGACGCCGACACAGCGGCGCGTCGCTTTGGCAAAACTGTGGGCGTCCTCCTCGTACGCGAAATAGGTCGACACATCCGGCGGCTGGTAGCTCGGACCAATCCGCAGGTTCGAGACCGGTGGAAACGGATCGACGGCTTTGCCGGGATTCATCCTGCCATCCGGATCCCAGATCGCTTTGAACTCGCGGAACGCCTGCATGAGCTCCGGCCCATACATCTTCTCGATGAGCGAAGCGCGAGCCTGGCCGTCACCGTGTTCGCCCGACAGCGATCCGCCATAGCGGACCACGAGATCGGCGGCCTCGTCCAGGAAATGCTGCCAATTCGTCAAGCCGTCTTCGGTGCGAAGATCGAACGGCACGCGGCAATGCACGAGACCATCGCCAAAATGGCCGTAGACGGATGCATCATAGCCGTGCTTGCGATAGAGCGCCTTCAGCTCGCGCAGATAGCGCCCCAGATCCTCGCGAGGGACGGCGCTGTCTTCCCATCCCGGATAGGTCTCGGGCCATTCCGGCACGTGCGCGGTGGCCGCGAGTGCCGCCTCGCGAACTTCCCAGATTTTTTTTTGCTGCTCCGGCTTGCCGAGAAGCCTGGCGTCGCACCCACGGCGCTTGAAGTGCTCGGCGAGCGGATTGGCTTTATCCGTGGCATCTTCCGGCCTTTCGCCGCCGAATTCCGCCACCAGCCACCCCTTGCCCGCGGGCAGCATCTTCACGTCGTCGGGATGGAGATGCTTCTTCAGAATGAACTCGACCAGCAACTCGTCAATGCCTTCGAGCCCGATCGGCTCGAATGCGAGCGCCTCGGGGACGGCATCAGCGGCCGTATAGATGTCTTCGAATCCGATGATGACCAGCACGCGGTGCCTGGGACTTGGTATTAAATTGAGGGTCGCGCGCAAGACGACTGCACACGTGCCTTCCGTTCCGACCAGCGCGCGTGCCACGTTGAAGCCGCGTTCCGGCAGCAGATAATCCAGGTTCTCATAGCCGGACACCCGGCGGGGAATTTTCGGATACTTCGCCAGGATGAGATCGCGGTAGCGGTGGCGAAAATCATCGAGCTGTCGGAAGATCTGGGCCCGCCTTCCACCGGCGGCCAGGTGCTGCCGAAGTTCATGGTCCCCGGTCGGCCCGAGTTCGAGGCGAACGCCATCATACGTCAGGACATCGAGCGCTTCGACGTTATCGGAGGTTCGGCCCGCCAGCACCGAATGCACGCCACATGAGTTGTTGCCAATCATGCCACCGAGCGTGTTGTGATCGTGCGTCGCCGGATCGGGCCCAAAGGTCAGTCGATGCCGCTCTGCGTTGGAGCGCAGATCATCGAGAATGCATCCCGGCTCGACCTCGGCAAGCCGCGAGACGGCGTCAATGGAAATCACGCGATTGAGGTACTTCGAGCAGTCGATCAGAACGGCCACATTGCATCCCTGCCCGGCAAGGCTGGTGCCGCCTCCACGCATCACGATGGGCGCTTGGAACTTGCGACACAGCTCGAGGGTCTTGGCGATCGCTGCCACCGAGCGCGGAATGACGACGCCGATCGGCACCTGCCGGTAGTTCGATGCATCCGTGGCGTAGAGCGCCCGACCGCCTGCGTCGAAGCGCACCTCTCCGTCCACAGCGTGAGCGAGCTCGCGGCCCAGCTGTTGATATTCGTCCGGCGGCCGCGCTGCGCTTTCATTCGCGATCCTGCCGCTGGGGGATCTATCGACCCCACGAGGGGAAGCGGGCCGCCTGCGGTGATCAATATCGATGACGTGACTCATGGGAGTACCTCGCCGTAACATCCCCCAACAACTCAGGCAGCCAGACGCTCGGCATCTTTTTCCTTGCATGCGAGGCCGTGACCGGTCTGGGCGGGATCGGGGCGAAGCACGCCGTTTCGCGGCTGCGGCGCACCGTCGAACACCGCACCCTCGATGCGGACGTGATCATGGAACCATTCGATGTTGCGGACCCGCGGCGCAGCACAGCAGACCGGTAGATGCAGACTTGGTCGGTGTGCGCCGACAGCGGCGCCGTCACACGTCCGGTTCTTGCAACCTCACCCATCGCGATAACGATAACTCGGATCAGACGATTTCGCGCACCACATCCGAGCCGATCGTCAGGGCGATCTTGCCGCGCGCCGGCGTGCCCCGAACGAGAGCTTCGGCTAAATGCGTGATCTGCTTGACGGTCGCCTTCGGCGGCATTGGCGGTTCGTGCGGATCGACCACGGCCTCGATCAGGGCTGGCCCATGCATGTTCAGCGCCTCGCGCAAGACCTCGCCGCAACGCGCGGGGTCATCGACGCTGCAGGCGTGGACGCCAAAGCCCCGTGCGACCGCAGCAAAATCGATCGGCTGCAGGTCGCAGACATATTCAGGATTTCCCAGAAAGACCATCTGCTCCCATTTGATCTGCCCCAGCACGTTGTTCTTGATAACGACGATCTTCACGTCGAGGCCGTATTTGACGCAAGTCGCAAGCTCGCCCATCAGCATGGTGAGACCGCCGTCGCCGACGAATGCAACGACCTGTCTGCCAGGGTGAGCCACCGCTGCGGCGACCGCATAAGGCAAACCGCAGGCCATCGTGGCGAGATTGCCGGAACAGGAGAACATCATATTGCCGCGCATCACGAGGTGCCGCGCGATCCATGTCGTGATGGTGCCGGAATCGGTCGCAACAATCGCGTCGTCGTGAAGGAGCTTGTTGAGCTCGTGCGCAACGACCTCGGGCTTCATCGGCTTTTGGCCGTTGGTACCCCGCTGGATCATCAACTCGTTCCACTCCTTCATGCCCTTCTGGGTCTGCTCGAGGAATGAACGATCGTCTCTATAATCGAGCCGCCGCAGCAACGACCGGAGAACGTTGCCGGCATCTCCCACCAAGCCTGCTTCGACTGGATATCGCAATCCGATCCGCTTCGGATCGAGATCGATCTGCACCGCACGTGCCTGCCCCGGCTTCGGATAGAACTCGATATAAGGGAAGGTACTGCCGGCAATCAGAAGGGTATCGCAGTTTTCGAGCGCCTCCTGCGCCGGCTTGGTGCCAAGCAGGCCGATACCACCGGCCGAATACGGGCTGTCATCCGGAATGACGCCCTTACCCAGAAGCGGTTTGATCACCGGGGCGCCCAGGCGCTCCGCCACGGCGAGAACCTCGTTGCGCGCCTCGAGCGCCCCGCGGCCGGCGAGAATCGCTGTCTTTTTGCCGGCCTTGAGGACATCCGAGGCCCTCGCGAGTTGCTCCTCGCTGGCGTCCTGGGCCGAATGCGCCATCACGTCCGAAACATGATGGGGCACATTGCGCGGGGATCTCTTGTCGGCGCTCACAGGCTGCGATTGCATGTCGACCGGAATGGTCACGTGGGCAACGCCGCGATACGAAAGCGCCGTTCGGCAGGCCAGTTCCACGACATTTTGAACGTGCTGCGGGCCCATCACGCGGGTGTTGTATACGCACACGTCCATGAACAGCTTGTCGAGTTCTACGTCCTGCTGCGTCAGGGTTTGCAAGAGATCGTGAAATTGCAGGCCGGTGATTGCGAGCACCGGCTGCCCGTCGAGCTTGGCGTCATAAAGGCCGTTGAGAAGGTGAATGCCGCCGGGACCTGAGGTTGCAATGCACACACCGAGCCGTCCGGTCCATTTGGCGTAGGCGCAGGCGTTGAATGCCGCGGCCTCCTCGTGGCGGACTTGGATGAACTTGATCCGATCCTGGCGCGTACGCAGCGCCTCGATGATGCCATTGATGCCATCGCCGGGGAGACCGAAGATGGTGTCGACGCCCCAGTCGAGCAGCGTCTCGACCAGGATGTCTGATGCGGTGGAAGATGCCATAGGATGGGTCCAAAAACGATTGCGACCTCGCCCCACTGAAGAACGGGCCGCCTCCGCGCCCGTTCCATTACGCTTTCCAAATTGCAGGAACTTTTCAGCAAGGCCTGAGGTTGGTGTGCGGATAAGGCGAGTTGAACAATGCGGCACAAGCTTTTGCATCAATCCGGGGGCCAGCGCACCTACGCGGTGGTGCTCAAAGCCGGCGACGAAGTCACGGCCTGTCTGAAACGCTTCATGGCCGCCGAGAACATCGCGGCGGCCCAGCTTACGGCGATCGGGGCGCTGAGTGACGTCGTCCTATTGTACTTCGATTGGGACAAGAAGGACTATATACGCATTCCGATCAAGGAGCAGGTCGAGGTCGCCTCGCTGATCGGCGACATCGCTGAAGATCCTTCAGGGCAGCCGGCCCTTCACATTCATCTCGTCGTCGGTAAGCGGGACGGCTCCGCTATGGCGGGTCATCTTGGAGAGGCACATGTGCGACCGACGCTCGAGGTGATCGTGACCGAGAGCCCGGCCCACCTCCGCAAGAAGAAAGACCCGGAGAGCGGCCTTGCGCTGATCGAACTCTGAGGCCTCGCCCACATGTCCGGCGAGCTTCGAAATCGCAACGTCGTCGTTACCGGGGCATCCGCGGGTGTCGGACGTGCCGCCGTTCATCGGTTTGCGCGGGCCGGCGCGCGGGTCGGGCTGATCGCCCGCGATGCGGACGCGCTGCATGACGTCAAGAAGGAAGTCGAGCAGCTCGGAGGCACGGCTTTCGTTGCGCCGGCGGACGTCTCCAACCCGAACGAAGTGTTTGCAGCGGCAGCGGCGATCGTCCGGGAGCTCGGCGCGATCGACGTCTGGATCAATGACGCGATGGTGACGGTACGTATCTCGGGACAGTCCACGGCACGATGGCCGCGCTGCAGCACATGCGCCCGCGCAACCGCGGCACCATCGTCCAGATTGGCTCAGCCTTGGCGTATCGCGGCATTCCACTGCAGGCGGCCTATTGCGGAGCGAAACACGCGATCCGCGCCTTCACCGATTCGCTGCGTTCGGAGCTCCTCCATTCCAAGAGCGGAATCAAGCTGATCATCGTGGAGCTACCGGCGGTCAATACTCCGCAATTCGATTGGGCGCGCACGCACATGGCCCACGAACCGCGCCCCGTGGCACCCGTCGTGCAGCCGGAAGTGATTGCGGACGCGATCTTCAGGGCGGCGCAACATCCGGCGCGGGAGTACTGGATCGGATTTAGCACGTTGAAGGTGATCCTCGGAAATATGTTGCTGCCTGGCTACCTGGATCAATATCTCGCCAGAACGACGGTTACCGGACAGGAGACGCGCACACCCGTGGCGCAGGACCGAAGAGATAATTTGATCAACCCGGTTCATGACCTGCATCGCACGCATGGCCGTTTCGGCAACGAGGCGACCAATCAAGCGCTCGTCACGCCCGGTCCTCTTGCGCGCGTGGCATCGGTGGCTGCATGCGGAGCCGCCCTGTTGGCGATTGGCCTACTGGGCCAAAGAATGGCAAATGCCCGCGGCGGCGTTAGAGGCCGGCCGCGCGTTCAACTTGCTCGAATCCGCCCAAAGCTGCGCCGTAGACGATGAGGGCGATCAGCGTGCTCAGAGGCGTGTGATAGCCGTAGTTCAATGCAAGAAATCCCGGAGGCTCAAGCTGGCGGATCGCCGATGCCGAATGATACTCTGAGGCCATTCGCGGATGCACAAAGGGCAAAAGCGGCAGCGCGCAGGTCAGCAGAATGAAACCATGGACCAGGCCGGCAAGAGCTCCGAACCACCACGTGTAGACGCCGACACTCGCAAAGAGCACAAAATAGGTGAACGCAAATATCCAGCCGCCGATCGTGTAAAGTACAAATCCGAGAATGATCGCCCACCGGCGACGGCTGGTGAAAAACGTGCCTATCAGGAAAGGCAAACTGAGCCGCGACAATCCAAGCCCTCGACTTGCTTCGAGGATAGATGTCATCGCCAGTGTGGCGATGAGCCCCCACAGCGCAAGGTAAGGAGAGGCACCGTGGACTGGCGTCATCGACCACCTCCCGCCCGCGCCCGCTGGATCGATAGTGCGGAATAGATCAAGCCTGCATGCGTGAAGGCCTGAGGATAGTTGCCAAGAGCTCTGGCGGACTCCGGCTCGATCTCCTCCGCAAAAAGGCCGAGGTCGCTTCCAAACGAGCACAGATGCTCGAACAGGCATTGCGCTTCGCCGACGAGGCCGCGCATCGCCAGATGACCGACAGCGAAAAAGCTGCACATCCCGAATGCGCCCTGCTTGCCCGGCAGTCCATCGTACCCCGGCGCGTATCGGTACAGCAGCTCATGCGAACCGAGTTCCGCCTGGACACGGTTATAGGTCGACACCGCGCGTGGGTCCGAGTATTCCCGATATCCAAAGAAAGGCATCAGCAATGATGCCGCATCGACATTCTTTGCGCCGAGCGTACCCGTGTAGCTCTCGAGATCCGCATCGAAGCCCTGGCTCTCAATGCATTCTGCGATGTCTTCGCAAGTCCGCCGGAACCGCTTTTCGTTGGATCCAAGGCGCACAATTCCCTTTTCGTGAAGCCAAAGCAGCTTGTCCAATGCGACCCAGCACATCACCTTCGAAAACGTATACGGACGACGTCGTCCCGGGATTTCCCAGATCCCGTTGTCCGGCTCTCGCCACCTCGCGCACACGACCTTGCCAAACCCGGCGAGCATACGCGCTTCGGCCGGTTCGAGTTCATGCCCCGATGCGGCATAGGATTGCGCGGCCGCAATAACCTGACCATAAACATCGAGCTGAAACTGCCCGACCGCGTCATTCCCGATCCGGACGGGAGACGAGTTGCAATGACCGGCGAACCAGTCCAGTTTTCGCTCGCGCAGGTTTGTGCGCCCGTAGACATCGTAGAGAATGCTCAGCTTTGGACGGCCGAGCCGCGTGGCGTGCAGCAGCCAGCCGAGATACATTGAGGCCTCCTGGTGGAATCCCAATCCGAGAAAGGCGCTCATGGTCAATCCGGCATCGCGTAGCCAGCAGTAGCGGTAATCCCAATTGCGGCTCCCGCCGATCGCTTCCGGGATCGATGTCGTTGGCGCCGCCACGACAGCGCCGGAAAGACAGAAGGTCAGGAGCTTGAGCGTAATTGCACTTCGCAGCACGATGTCGCGCTCCGGTCCGTCATATCGGCAGGCCCTGCTCCAATCCCGCCACCACGCAAGCGTACGCTCACAGCGAGCATCAGCTTCCGTGCCCAATGGCGCAATGGTGCCGATGTCGCGATCGACATAGGCAAGGCTGACATGTTCGCGCATTCCGGCAGTCAGCCGAACCGCTCCGCGCAATGACGCCCCGCATTCGGCCAATCGAAGCCTGCTGTTGAGCAGCAACAACTCGTTCCAGCCGCAGCGCCAGACATCGTCGGTAACGCGACGGAGCTCGGGCTTTGCGTGGCCGTAATCCGGACGTGGCGTAAATTCGATCTCCAGATCTACATAGCCTTCAATACCTTCGATGATGCGCAGTATCTCTCGCATCGGCTCGAGCGATCCGACGCCGTCGACGATCGGGCAAAGATCGATGAGCCTGGCCCGACCGGTCTCGGTCTCAAAGACCGTTTCCAGGACTGCGGAGCGGGACAGATACCTTCGTCTGGTGGCGAATTCCGCGCTGGGCGCGATAGAAAAGTGACCGCCGCGCGGATCTAGCAGACGGGCGAACACGCTGGAGCTGGAGAAATCGGGAAGACACAGCCAATCGATGGATCCCTCCCTCGAAATCAACGCAGCCGTGCGGCAGTCGCCGATGATGGCGTAATCCTTGATGCCGGGTCGCTGGTGATGGTTGCGGTGCGACATGAATCGGTCCGGGAGAGGTAGAGGTTGGGCCGCCGGCGGTCTTTTCTTGGCAAGGTGCCACAAAGCTCTGGCGGCACCGCCGCATTCAGTGCACCTGCCTTCCGCTTTGCCATTCTGATGGAATGGAGGCGATCCTCACCTGAAACAGCGAGGTTGTCAGATTGACGCAGGCTGGATGATTTTGTTCCCGGAAGCACAGCACCGCCGCCATATGCTGGCGCAGGCGGACACGGCCGAATGCGACCCGTCGGGATTGGAGGCAGGACAGCTCTCTCGCCACATTCGGCCGATTCCAATTTTTCACGGAGTCATGGAGTTCGTGATCCAGCGCAATTGCACATTATGCCCGAGGCAGCTCATTCGACATCGGGCATCCGGTCGAGCAACTTGTCGATGGTAATGGGATAGTCGCGCACGCGGATGCCGGTGGCGTTGTAGACAGCGTTGGCGACGGCCGCGGCGACACCGCAGATACCGAGCTCGGCGACGCCCTTGGCCTTCATTGGCGAGGACATGGGATCGGTCTCGTCCAGGAAGATCATGTCCTGATGCGGAATGTCGGCATGGACAGGTACCTCGTAGCCTGCGAGGTCGTGATTGACGAACAGGCCATAGCGCTTGTCGACCACCAATTCCTCCATCAGTGCCGCACCGACGCCCATGGTCATCGCGCCGATCACCTGGCTGCGCGCCGCCTTCGGGTTGAGGATGCGACCCGCGGCGCAGACCGCTAGCATCCGCCGGACGCGGATCTCCGCAGTGTCGGCATCGACGCCTACCTCCACGAAATGCGCGCCAAATGTCGATTGTTGATAGGTCTTGGCGAGGTCGCCATATTCGATGGCGTCCTCGGCCATCAGGCCTTCCTCGCCGGCGGCTTGCGCCAGCGGCACGCTGCGATTGCCTGATCGGACTGCGCCATCGGAGAAGACCGCCTCGGCGGAGTTGAAGCCGAGCTTCTGCGCGATCGTCTCGCGCAACTTCACGCAGGCGGCGTAGACGCCCGCGGTCGAATTGTTGCCGCCCCATTGTCCGCCGGAGCCGCAGGAGACCGGAAAGTCGGAGTCGCCGAGCCGAACGGTGACCTTCTCCAGCCCGATGCCCATCATCTCGGCGGCGGTCTGCGCGATGATTGTGTAGGAGCCGGTGCCGATGTCGGTCATGTCGGTCTCGACCGTCACCTGGCCGCTCCGATCAAGACGAACGCGCGCCGCCGATTTGGTCACGAGATTGTTGCGGAAGGCGGCGGCGACGCCCATGCCGATAAGCCGGCGCCCATCGCGGACCTGGCCGGGTCGTGGGTTGCGCCGACTCCAACCGAAGCGGTCTGCACCTTCGCGGAGGCATCGGGCGAGCTGCCGCTGCGAGAACCGCCGCTCCGGATGTTCGGGATCGACCTGGGTGTCATTCGTGATGCGCAACGCGACCGGATCGATGCCGAGCTCATCGGCGAGCTCATCGATCGCGATCTCCAGCGCCATCATGCCCGATGCCTCGCCCGGGGCACGCATTGCATTGCCTTCGGGCAGATCGAGCGCCGCCATCCGCGTCGCCGTCATCCGGTTGGCGCCAGCGTAGAGCAGCCGCGTCTGGCTCACCGCCATTTCGGGCTCGCCGCCCTCGACATTGCCGGACCAGCTCTCATGCCCGATCGCGGTGATCCTGCCATCGCGTTCGGCACCGATGCGGATACGCTGGATCGTGGCCGGCCGGTGCGTGGTGTTGTTGAACATCAGCGGGCGCTGGAGTGCCACCTTGACCGGCCGTCCCGCCGCGCGCGCACCGAGCGCGGCAAGCAGCACGTCGGCACGCAGGAACAATTTGCCGCCAAAGCCACCACCGACATAGGGCGACACCACGCGGACATTCGTCTTGGAGATTCCGAGCGTCTTTGCAAGGTCATCAACGGCCCACGCGACCATCTGGTTGGAGGTCCAGACCGTCAACTTGTCGCCCTCCCAGGCCGCAATCGACGCGTGCGGCTCCATCATCGCGTGTCCCTGATCGGGCGTGGTGTAGGTGGCGTCCAGCCGCACCGGCGCCGCCGCGAACGCAGATGCAAACTCGCCCGTGGCGGTATCGGCGGGCCCACCGAACGAAGGCTCGGGAATGCCGGCGGCATCCATGTCCGCAGCGAGATCGAACTTGCCGTTGCCCTTGACATAGTCGATCCGAACCAGCTGGGCCGCCGCGCGAGCCTGCTCGAAGCTCTCGGCCACGACGACGGCGACGGCCTGGTGGTAGTGTGCGATGTCGGGGCCGCCAAGCAGCGGCGCCGCGTTGCGTTCGCCTTTCGCGAGCTTGCCCGCATTGTCGGATGTGACGACGGCGAGCACGCCGGGCGCGGCATTTGCCGCACCGAGGTCCATCGCGGCGATCCGTCCCTTGCCAATCGACGCGCCGATCACATAGCCATAGGCCTGGTTTGGTGCGACATCATGGCGCTCATAGGCATAAGGCGCGGTGCCTGTCGTCTTCAGCGGCCCCTCGATCCGGCTGGTTGGACGGCCGATCGTCCTGAGCTGGTCGATCGGGTTGAAGGTAGCTGGATGTTCGAACCGCATGCTTTAACCCCTTGCCTCGCGCAGCACCGCAGCGAGTGTTCGCTCGGCGAGCTGCAGCTTGAATGCGCTGTCCGACGTCGGCTTGGCGTCGGCGAACAAACGCGCGATGACGGCCCTGGCGCCGCGCGGCAATTCCGCTTCCGCCGCCTCGACGCGCCACGGCTTGTGCGCGACGCCGCCGACTGCAACGCGGCCAGTGCCATCATGCTGCACAATCGCGGCGACCGAGACCAAGGCGAACGCATAGGACGCACGGTCGCGGACCTTGCGGTAGGCCTGGGTGCCGCCGACGGGTTTTGGTAGCACCACTGCGGTGATCAGTTCTCCGGGCTCGAGCACGGTCTCGACCTCCGGTGTGTCGCCTGGCAAGCGGTGCAACATAGCGATCGGGATGCTTCGCGTGGAACCGTCGGGCCGCACGGTTTCTACCGTTGCGTCGAGCGCACGCATTGCCACCGCCATGTCGCTCGGATGAGTCGCGATACAGGCCTCGCTCGCACCGATCACGGCATGCTGCCGGCTGAAGCCGCCGATTGCAGCACAGCCGCTGCCGGGCCTGCGTTTATTGCAAGGCAGGTTGGTGTCGTAGAAATAGGGACAGCGCGTCCGCTGCAAGAGATTGCCAGCAGTCGTCGCCTTGTTCCGCAACTGCCCGGAGGCGCCGGCGAGCAGCGCCCGCGACAGCACGCCGTAGTCGCGGCGCACCCGCGCATCCGCCGCCAGATCGGTATTGCGGACCAGCGCGCCGACCCGCAAGCCGCCATCCGGCGTCGCCTCGATCCTGTCGAGTGCGAGGCCGTTGACATCGATCAGATGCGCCGGCGTCTCGATCTCGAGCTTCATCAAGTCAAGGAGGTTGGTGCCGCCGGCGATGAACTTCGCATTCTTGGTGTGTGCGGCTACATCGGCCGCCTCGGCAGGGGAATGCGCGCGCTCGTAGGTGAAGGATCTCATGCATTCCTCCCGGCGACCTCACCGATCGCTTCGGCGATGTTCGAATAGGCTCCGCAGCGACAGATGTTGCCGCTCATGCGCTCCCGCAACTCGGCATCGGTCAGTTGTACCGGCGCGGTCAGATCCGCCGTCACGTGGCTCGGGATTCCGGCCTTGATCTCGTCAAGCACGGCAACCGCCGAGCAAATCTGTCCCGGCGTGCAATAACCGCACTGATAGCCGTCGTGCTCGACGAAGGCGGCTTGCAGCGGATGCAGGTGTTCCGGCGAGCCCAGCCCCTCGATCGTGGTGATCTCGTCACCCTCATGCATGACAGCGAGCGTGAGGCACGAATTGATGCGCCTCCCATCGACGATAACCGTGCAGGCGCCGCACTGACCATGGTCGCAGCCCTTCTTGGTGCCGGTCAGATGCAAGTGCTCGCGTAGCGCATCGAGCAGCGTGGTCCTGGTGTCGAGTGCGAGTTCATAAGACGTGCCGTTCACGTCAAAGGACACTTTTATCATCGCAGGCGCTCCGGTCGGGGGCAGTGGCGGCCGCCGCTGAGGGCGCGGGCCGCGCGGAAAACGCCGCAGGATGCAGCGGCTTCCATAATCAACAGATGGCGCCGGGATAGTTCCAAACCTGAGCACCGCAGCGCTTCATCGCAATCTCAGCTTTTTGTGAGGAGAGAGCGACCTTCAGGCACTTGGGAACCAACACGCTTCGTACTCGGTTCTTTGGTGGTTGGGAGCAACCTGCAGAGGCGGCTGCTCGCTGGCGACAGACAAGCGGAAGCGGCAAACCAGCTATGTCGCGGATAGCAACGAAGATCGTGGAGTTCCCGAGAAGGAAGCGGAGCGGCGCACTCGGGCGACAGTGAACAAAGAACGCATGTCGGAGAGAACAAGGGGGCCTGGACTCGACATGGAAGAAGAGGACGATCGCCATAGCGCAAAGGAAATCGTCGCGCCGCATAGCAACGTCAGTTGGATCGGAGATTTGTCATGGGCCTCGAAGTCGTCTATTTCGTGGGAGCCGTCGTGCTCCTGCTGGCGCTGATCTACGGCGTCGTCAGCTACCGCCACCGGAACCGGGCCGCTGACCGCATCGGCGAGGAAGTCACGCGTGATCGCTATCACAGAAATGAAACGTAGGGACGGCGGAGCGACATGGCTTGCGTTCTGACCGGCACCTCCGGCTGGCATCGTGCATCCGGCGAGGTTGGAGGTTGAACGGCATCTTCTATCGCACGCCCGCGCCGAATGCTAAGCTGGCCGTCGTCATAGCGCGACCCCTGGACATGTGAATCCTGGTATCCCCACGACCGATCGATCCACGCATAGCCAGCGTCCTGACCATCGCGAAATGGATCGCCATACTTGTCTCGCTTACGTGAATGCCCCATGTGGCACAGGCAACCGTCACTGCCGCTCAGCTCAAACGGGCTACTCTTGCGCCCCACGTGAATACGGCCTCCTGACAACCTTCGCGATCATCTGCCGGACGGCGCCGACGACGCGTCATCGTACGGCGATGCTCACTGATTGCGGCTAAAACCACTGTCGCACCGATGCCTCGGGAAACGTCGTGCTCGACGAACGTTTAGGACTCGAAGTCTCGATTTGACCCTCTACTGCTGACCACGAGGAACCCCGCATGATGGCTCTCTGGATACATCGAATATCCATTGCAAGTGTCTCGCTCGGGCTGTGCTGCGCCATCGTAATTGCCGTGGACGAATGGCGACATCCACAACGCATGTGGATCATGAACGTGGTCTGGCCGATCTCGGCCTTGTTCGGCACCGTCGCCTGGCTTTGGGGATACTTCCATTACGGGCGTCTCTCGGTCCGTACGAGCGATCACCGGGCCAAAGCGACTCGAACGAAGCCATTCGGAATCATGGTCGCTGAGGGCACGTCACACTGTGGCGCGGGATGCACACTCGGCGATATCTGCGCGGAATGGCTGGCGGTCGGGTTTCCCGTGATTGCGACATGGTTAGGCTGGAGAGCGATCTTTGGCGAAAAGATGTTCGCAATCTGGATCCTTGATTTCCTCTTCGCCTACGCGTTCGGTATCGTCTTTCAATATTATACGATTGCGCCGATGCGAGGCCTTGGGCCCATCGACGGTCTCTGGGCCGCAATCAAGGCGGATACGCTATCGCTGACTGCCTGGCAGATCGGCATGTACGGCTTCATGGCCCTTGCGCATTTTTTGCTCTTCCGAAGATGGCTCGGTTTGGAGCTCGAGGTCAGCTCGTTCGAGTTTTGGTTCATGATGCAGATAGCGATGCTATTCGGATTTGCGACCAGTTATCCCGTGAACGAATGGCTGCTCAAGACCGGATTGAAAGAGAAAATGTGACGGCCTCATGGGCTATGGCCGCTTCGATCGGTCGAAACGGCGTGCGTGATGGAGCGTTCGTCGCCCGAAAATGACCATGGATCTCGATTGGCTCATTAAGGCGGGCGGCCTCGCCGGCCGGCGGCCGTTCGGTGCGACGGCAATGACGGCCATCGATCATGCCAGTTAGCCAAGTGAGCTCCTGCGTATTCGCGAGCCAAAAGATTCAACTGAATTATTTTTGAGTATAATGAAACATGTGTTGCAACGCTCCTTCCGTTGAGTTAGCAAAACACATGGACCAGGGACAGTTCGCCAGCCAAATCATCAGCGCCTTTGACGGCTTGTCGGCGCAACTGCAGTGCGCTGCCCGCTATGTCCTCGACAAGCCGCACGATGTGGCGCTGCTGACCATGCGCGAGCAGGCCCGCCAAGCCGGCGTGCAGCCGGCGACGATGACGCGGCTGGCCAAGCACCTCGGGCTCGCCGGCTATGACCAGGTGCGCGACATCTATGCCGCGGCGATGCGCAGTGGCGGAATCGGCTTTGCCGGCAAGGCCGACGCCCAGGTGGCAAGCCGCAAGCTTAAGGGCGACCATGCCTTGGCGGCGGACATGCTGCATTCCCTGGACAGGCAACTCGCTTATCTTGCCGAGCCGGACACCATCGATCGGATCGTCGCGATCGCCACGGCGCTGACGAAAGCCCGCCGCGTATACTGCCTCGGCCTGCGCTCCAGCCACGCCGTCGCCTGGCACCTGCACTACATCATGTCACTGATCGGCGAGAAATCCGTGCTGCTGCACGGGGTTGGTGGGACGGACGGTGACGCGCTTGGCCGCGCCACCGGGAAAGACGTGCTGATCGCAACCAGCGTCCTTCCCTATACACGCCTGACTGTCGAGCTGACTGAATTCGCGGCCAAGCGGGGTGTGCCGATCATCGCGTTGACCGATTCCGAAATTGCGCCGCTGGCGCAACTCGCGAGTCACCTCATCGTCGTGTCTACCGCCAGCCCCTCGTTCTTCCACACCATGACGCCGGCTTTCATCGTGGCCGAGATTCTTGGCGCTCTTGTCGCCGGACAAGCAGGCGAAAGCGCCGTGAATGCACTCAGACGATTTGACGAACAGGGCGCGGCATTGAGGACTCATCTGGACCGACGCCCACCGAAGAAACACACGCGAAGGGTCTAGCCATGACGAGTCTCCTGCATCGCGCGATCCACTCAAAGCCTCCGGTTGCGGTATATGGCAGGGGAATCGAGTTGTTCGACTCCGAAGGCAAGGCCTATATTGACGGATCCGGCGGCGCGGCCGTTTCCTGCCTCGGCCATGGCCATCCGGACGTCATCGCAGCGCTGCATAGGCAGCTCGACACGGTCGCCTACGCCCATACCGGCTTCTTCACCACCGAGGTGGCCGAGCAACTCGCCGATCGGTTGGTCGAAGACGCGCCGAATGGTCTCGACCACGTCTATTTGGTCAGCGGCGGCTCGGAGGCGGTCGAGGCCGCGCTGAAGATGGCAAGGCAGTATTTCGTCGAGAAGGGCGAGCCGCAGCGCCGTCATGTCATCGCACGTCGTCAAAGTTACCACGGCAATACGCTGGGCGCACTGGCGGCCGGCGGCAACGAATGGCGGCGAGCCCAGTTCCGGCCACTGCTCATCGAGACGCATCACATCGACCCATGCTTCGCATACCGGTTCCAGCAGGACGGCGAGAGCGACGAGGCGTATGCCGCGCGCGCGGCACAGCAGCTTGAAGACAAGATCATCGAGCTGGGCGCCGACAGGGTGATGACCTTCATGGCCGAGACGGTGGTGGGCGCGACGGCGGGCGCGGTGCCGCCTGTGGCGGACTATTTCAAGCGCATCCGCGCTATCTGCGACAAATATGGCGTGCTGCTCATCCTGGACGAGGTGATGTGCGGGATGGGCCGCACCGGCACGCTCCACGCCTGCGAACAGGACGGCATCGTCCCCGACCTGATGACGATCGCAAAGGGACTCGGAGGCGGCTATCAGCCGATCGGTGCAGTTCTGCTTGGCCGGCACGTCTTCGACGCTTTCGCCAACGGCTCCGGCTTCTTCCAGCATGGGCACACCTATATGGGCCACCCGATGGCGGCGGCGGCGGGGCTCGCCGTCCAGGAGGTGATCCGCCGCGACCGTTTGCTCGACAATGTCAAAGCAATGGGCAGGCGTCTCGATGCTCGGCTGCACCAGCGCTTTGACAACCATCACCACGTGGGAGACATTCGCGGCCGCGGCCTGTTCCGCGGCGTGGAGTTGGTCCTTGACCGGGGCAGCAAGGAATCCTTCGATCCAAAACTCAAGGTGAACGCCCGGGTCAAGCGCGAGGCGATGGCGCGTGGACTGATGGTCTATCCGATGGGCGGCACGATCGACGGCATTCGCGGCGACCACGTACTTTTGGCGCCGCCCTTCATCGTCACCGAGCACGACATCGACCAGATCGTCAAGCGGCTCGGCGAGGCCATCGACGCGGCGACCGACGCGGCGTGAAGCGAGCGGCCCACGGGCCGCCAGGCAGGTCCAACCGTCACTGGCGAACGGCCAGGACATCCAACAGAGAGGAAAGCACCATGTACAGATCCGTGAAAACTCTTTTCGGCGCGGCGGCTTGCGCGCTGCTGGCACTGCCGGCGAGCGCGGCCGAACAGCGCTTCGTCACCATCGGCACCGGCGGGGTCACGGGTGTCTACTATGCCGTGGGCGGCGCCATCTGCCGGCTGATGAACAAGGATCGCAAGACCACGGGCATGCGCTGCTCGACCGAATCGACGGGTGGCTCGGTGTTCAACGTCAACGCCATCCGGTCGGGCGACCTCGATTTCGGCCTCAGCCAGTCCGACGTGCAATACCAAGCCTATAACGGCACCGGCAATTTCAAGGACAAGGCGTTCAAGGATCTGCGCGCCGTGTTCTCCGTACATCCAGAACCCTTCACTGTTCTGGCGCGTCCCGACGCCGGTGTGAAGACGTTCGAGGACTTCAAGGGCAAGCGCTTCAACGTCGGCAATCCCGGCTCCGGCACGCGATCCTCGATGGAAGAGCTGTTGAAGCAGATGGGCTGGACGCTGAAGGACTTCTCGCTCGCCGCCGAACTCAAGGCCGACGAGCAGGGTAGCGCACTCTGCGACAACAAGATCGACGGGTTCTTCTATGGCGTCGGCCACCCGTCGGCCGCCATCCAGGATCCGACCACGGCTTGCGGAGCCAAGCTCATCCCGCTGACCGGACCGGCCGTCGATGCACTGATCAAGGAGCATCCCTACTATTCGGTGGCCACCATCCCGGGCGGCATGTACGCCAACAATCCCAATCCGACGAAAACCTATGGCGTGCGCGCAACGGTGGTGACCACCGCCAGCACGCCCAATGACGTGGTCTACGAATTGGTCAAGACCGTGTTCGAGAACTTCGACGAATTCAAAAAGCTGCACCCGGCATTCGCCAATCTCGACCAAAAGGAGATGATCAAGGCCGGCTTGTCAGCGCCGCTGCATCCAGGCGCCGTGAAATACTACAAGGAAAAGGGCTGGATGTAAGCCTTGATCATTGCGAGGGCGGGGCGATGCCCCGCCCTCCGGTTTCGACGCCTGCGTTATCAGAAGAGAATAAAGAAAATAAAGTAACAAGATGCCCGAGGGGACCGATGACAGATCAACGCGAACTGGCGGAGGCGCCTGAACGCGCCTACGACATCGAAGCGCTCAACGAAATCGTCGCAGAGGCCGATACCGGCGCGCGCAAGCCGGCCGGCACGACCGGCCGACTCATCTTTGCCGTCTCGCTGGCCTGGTCGCTGTTCCAGATCTGGTATTCGTCGCCCATTCCATTCATCATCAATTTTGGTGTGATCAGCGACGGGATCGCGCGCTCGATCCATCTTGCCTTCGCGCTCTTCCTGGTGATGCTGACTTTCCCGGCATTCAAGAACTCGTCACGCAGCCGCGTGCCGCTGCCCGACTGGGTTCTGGCTGTTGCGGGCGCAGCTTCAGCACTTTACCTCGTCGTATTCTACGAGGACATCGCGACGAGGCCCGGCCTGCCAACCACGGCCGATCTCATCGCCTCCATCCTCGGCGTTCTGATCCTGCTCGAAGCCGCGCGGCGCGCGGTCGGGCCGGCGATTACTGTTATTGCCGCGATCATGCTGGCCTACATCTTCGCCGGACCGTATCTGCCCGGTCTGCTCGCGCACAAAGGTGCGAGCCTGCTGCGGGCGGCGTCCCAGATGTGGCTGACGTCGGAGGGCGTGTTCGGGGTTGCACTCGGCGTCTCGACCAATGTCGTGTTCATGTTCGTGCTGTTCGGCACGCTGCTCGAGCGCGCGGGCGCGGGTGGGTTCTTCATCCAGCTCGCCTTCTCGCTGCTTGGAAAATACCGCGGCGGCCCGGCCAAGGCTGGCGTGGTCGCGTCCGGCCTGACCGGCATGATCTCCGGTTCCTCGATCGCCAACGTGGTGACCACCGGCACCTTCACCATCCCGCTGATGCGGCGTGTCGGCTACAGCGCCGTCAAGGCGGGTGCCATCGAATGCGCCGCCGGCGTCAACGGCCAGTTGATGCCACCGGTCATGGGCGCGGCGGCTTTCCTGATCGCCGAATACGTCGGCATTCCCTACGCCGAAGTGGTCAAGCACGCCTTCTTCCCGGCGCTGCTGACCTACGGCTCGCTGTTCTACATCGTCGATATCGAGGCGATGAAGCTGGGGCTGACGGGCCTGCCTTCGCAGAGTCGGCACACCTTCTTGCAAGGGGCGCTGCGCGGCATCATGGGCATCTGCGGCTTTATCATTCTTGCCGGCCTGGTCTATTACGGCATCGGCTGGACCAAAATTGTGTTCGGCGCGGCCGCGACCTGGATCATCGGTACCGCACTCGTCGTTGTCTATCTCGGCCTAGTCGCCTATCGGGCGCAGCATCCCGACCTGCCGCTCGAAGATCTCGAAGGCGAGATCGTCAAGGTGCCGAACTTCGGCGAGACGGCGCGCACCGGCCTGCATTTCCTGCTTCCTGTCATCCTGCTCATCTGGTGCCTGATGGTGGAGGAACTGTCGCCGGGTCTCTCCGCTTTCTGGGGCTCGGTCGCGCTGATGGCGCTGATCGTCACACAGCGGCCGCTTACCGCCTTCTTCCGTAGGGAAAACGACCTGACCGTGCCATTCCGTCACGGTTTCCATGACCTGTTCGACGGCCTTTCCGCCGCCGCACGCAACATGACAACCGTCGGCATCGCTACCGCGACCGCCGGGATCATCGTCGGTACCGTCCTTCTGACCGGGATCGGCCTGGTGATGACGGAGCTTGTCGAATTCATTTCAGGCGGCAGCTTCATCATCATGCTCCTGTTCACCGCCTTCATTTGCATCATCCTGGGCATGGGCATGCCTACGACAGCGAGCTACGTGGTGGTCGCTACGCTGATGGCGCCGGTCCTTGTCAACCTGGCGGCGCAGAACGACATCGCCGTGCCGCTGGTAGCCGTGCACATGTTCGTCTTCTACTTCGGACTGATGGCGGACGTGACGCCGCCGGTCGGGCTGGCGGCGTATGCGGCGGCGGCGATCTCGGGCGCCGATCCGGTCAAAACCGGCTTCCAGGGCTTCAAGTACGAGATCCGCACCGGCTTGCTGCCGTTCATCTTCGTTTTCAACACCGGCCTCTTGATGATCGGCCTTACCGGACCATTCGACCTCGTCGCAATGGTGGTCACGTCGGTTCTTGCCATGGCCGCCTTCGTCGCAGCGACGCAGAACTGGTTTTTGACACGCAACCGCTGGTACGAGACCGTCGGGTTACTGCTGATCTGCTTCACGCTATTCAGGCCGGGGTTCTGGCTCGACCAAATCAGCGAACCCTATACCTCCGCTCCAGTGACGGACCTCGACCGCATCATCGAGCAGACGCCAACGGGCGCCGCGATTCGCCTGCGATTCACCACAATAGGCCTCAACGGCGAGGAGATCGGCAAGCTGGTTCGCCTTGAGCTTGGTCCCGGAAAGACGCCGAAGGAGCGGCTCCAGGGAACGGGCATGAGCATCAGTGCTTTGGGCGACAGCGTTTCTGTCGGCGTTGTGCGGCTAGGCAGCCAGGCGGCCAAGTTCGGCCTGCGGCCCGGCGACAACATCACCGAGATTCTCGTGCCCGCCGATCGTCCTTCACGCTACTGGTTCGCTCTTCCGGCGATCCTGCTGCTGGGCCTGATCTTCTGGCTGCAACGACGCCGGAGAATTGCGGCCAATGCAGCATCTGGCTCAACGTGAGGCCGCATGCGGCCAAAAGCGAGCGGATCGAAGCCGAGCGACAGCACGACGCTCGCGAGTCCGTTTTGCTCGCCCTGATGCGCATCGGACCGACCTGTACCAATTGATCTGCGCGCTGTACCTCATGGCGTCACGGCAAGGAACAGAGCAAGGCGCACCACGGGGGCTAATCCGGAAGGAAACGATGATGCGGGCGCTCGCTGCGACCCGCAAGCGACATGCACGTCTCCTGGCGCAGAAGGAGCTCGATCAGCAGAATGCTGATGGAGCAGCATCACTTCGAGACGAAAATGCAGCCGACCTTCCCAAATGTCGAAGACCCGTGTCGGATCGCAAAGATAAACCTCGCGCTTCGTTGAACGCTGCAAAAGGCGAAGGCGTTTTGCGGTGATCCCGCGGCGTCAACGGCAGCGATCGAAAGCTTGCAACGCGCAGATAGCGTTCACACGCTCAATTCGTATTTTGATACATTGAGCGGCGTTCAACCCGCGCAACGCCTTGCGTCGGCCGTCGGCCAAAACGAAACCAGCACAGAATTTCCAAATGAGGGGCAAACTGAATTTCCAAATGCGCTGGAAATTCCGGCGCAGTCGAGGCCATTTGCTTAGTAAAATCAGCGCGTTAATTCTGGCTGGGGCGGGAGGGATCGAACCTCCGAATGGCGGAATCAAAATCCGCTGCCTTACCGCTTGGCTACGCCCCAACAGGCGACGGACGGAATGGCCAGAGAACTGGCCGGCGCGGAATCCCTCCGGTCGCAGCCGGTCTATAGGGAGCGGCGCGGCATTTCAACCGCCTGGAGGGGCAAAATACCACACGGACCCGACGCCCCGCCGCTCCTCACTCTGTTATCACTGTACTAAGAGAGCGGGGTGGCTCCGGGCCGGCGCCCGCCGCGCCGCCCGGCCATTGAGACCTCCCCCGTTTCGTGAGAATACGGCGCCAATATTTGTCCACGGGAGTGAGCCATGACCTACCGCGCGCCGATCAACGACATGCTGCTGTCGCTCAACCATGGCGCCGGCCTCAAGGCCGCCGTGGAGGCTGGTCATTACGGCGATTTCGACGCGGACATTGTCGCGGCCGTGCTGGAGGAAGCCGGCAAGTTCGCATCCGACGTATTGGCGCCGCTCAACAAGGTCGGCGACGAGCACGGCATCAAGCTCGACGACGGCAAGGTCACCACCGCGCCGGGCTGGCCGGATGCCTACAGGCGTTGGACCGAGGGCGGCTGGAACGCGGTCTCCGGCCCCGAGGATTTCGGCGGCCAGGGCCTGCCGCTCGCGATCAACGCCGCCTGCACCGAAATCTGGAGCGCGGCCAACGTCGCCTTCGGCCTCTGCCCGCTACTGACGGCCTCGGCGATCGAGGCGCTGGAGGCGCATGGCAGCGACGAGTTGAAGAAGATCTATCTCAAGAAGCTCGTCTCCGGCGAATGGACCGGCACGATGCAGCTCACCGAGCCGCAGGCCGGCTCCGACGTCGGCGCGCTGCGCACCCGCGCCGAGAAGACGGCCGACGGCAGCTATCGTATCAGGGGGACGAAGATCTTCATCACCTATGGCGAGCACGACATGACCGACAACATCGTGCATTTCGTGCTGGCACGTCTGCCCGATGCGCCCGCCGGCACCAAGGGGATCTCGCTCTTTCTCGTTCCGAAGTTCATGGTCAATGAAGACGGCTCGCTGGGGCAGCGCAACGACATCCATGCGAGCGGCGTCGAGCACAAGCTCGGCATGCACGCCTCGCCTACCTGCACCATGACCATGGGCGATCATGGCGGTGCCGTCGGCTTCCTGATCGGCGAAGAGAACCAGGGCATGCGCTGCATGTTCACGATGATGAACCAGGCCCGCCTCGGCGTCGGCCTGGAGGGCGTCGGTGTTGCCGACCGGGCTTATCAGCAGGCGCTGTCATACGCGCAGCAGCGCAAGCAGGGCCGCGCGGTTGGCAGCAAGGGCGACGAATCGGACGCGATCTTCGTCCATCCCGACGTCAAGCGCATGCTGATGCGGATGCGGGCGCAGACCGCCGCCGCGCGCACCATCTGTTATGCGACCGCGGTCGCGATCGACGTCTCGACGCGCGCCCGGGATCCCAAGGTGCGGGCGGATGCCGCCGCGCGCGCGGCGCTGCTGACGCCGATGGCCAAGGCCTATTCCACCGACATCGGCAACGAGGTCGCCTATCTCGGCGTGCAGGTGCATGGCGGCATGGGCTTCATCGAGGAGACTGGTGCGGCGCAGCACTACCGCGATGCCCGCATCACCGCGATCTACGAGGGCACCAACGGCATCCAGGCGATCGACCTCGTCACGCGCAAGCTCGCGGCCAATGGCGGCGCTGCCGTCTGGGCGCTGCTCGGCGAACTGTCGGCAACTGTCAGCCAAATCGAGGCCTCCAACGATCCCGCTTTCGGCACTGCGGGTGCGAAGCTGCATGAGGCGCTCGAGGCGCTGACGCGCACCAGCAAATGGCTGCTGGAGCGCGTTGCGGCCGCGCCGAACGAGGCGCTTGCCGGGGCGACGCCCTATTTGCAGCAGTTCGGCGCCACACTCGGCGGCTGCCTGCTCGCCTCCGAGGCGCTCGCCGCAAAGGCCGACGGCAACACGGACGCTGCGCGCTACGTCTCGCTCGCGCGCTTCTTCGCCGAGAACATCACGGTGCAGGCGGGCGCGCTCGAGCGCACCGTGACGGAGAGCGCGGAGTCGGTCGCGGCGGCGGATGCGGTATTGTTGGGGTAAAGCCGACGCACGGCCAAACCGTCATCCTGGCTGCGAGGCTCGCCGAAGAGGCGAGCGCTTCAGGGCGACGGTGGTAGGTCGTGCGATCCGGGCGCTTCTGCCGGCGGCCACAGCGCGACGCCAGCCGCCACGAGATCGAGCCCGACGCACAGCCAGCAGATCGTCGGTGAAGACGACGAGCACGGACGTCGGGAGAAACGAGAAGGTGCTGGCCTACCCGGCCAGCCATGGGCGCGCTGGAACTCGGCGAGATAGACGCCCTCGCCGTACAGGCCGAAGCCGAACATGAGGAAGGCCATCGGGGAAACAGGCCAGCACGACGCGCCAGCCCCGGTAGTGCAGCGAGGATTCGCCGACACGGGTTGCGGCAAATCATCAATCGAGCAATCGGTCAAAGGAACCGTGTGAGATCGCGCACTACAACCGCTGGTTCTTCAAATGAATCATTGTAGCCAATTGTTGCGGCGCGCCGCAGTGGCGGCTGCCATACGCCGGCCCTGCGGGAATTCGCGCCGAAAAGGTTGAGCCAGCGCATTGGCACGCCTGCGAGATGATGTAGGCTGAAGCTTGAGCTGATGCTTGGCGCGCGAGGCGGCAGGCATCGCGGTGAGTGCAGGGAGTTTTCATGCCGAATGGCAACATCGTCATCACCGAAGAGCGCGGAACGCGCGTGATCGCCCTGCGCCGCCCGGGCAAGAAGAACGCGATCACCCAGGACATGTACCGGGAGATGAGCCGCGCGATCGACACGGCGCAGACCGACCCGGACATCCGCTGCTTGATCATCACCGGCGGCTCCGGCGTATTCACCGCCGGCGACGACCTCGACGATTTCATGCAGGCCGAGTCCAAGCCTGAGACGCTGTCGGATGGTGCAAGATTTCTCTATTCGCTTGCCCTCAACGTCAAGCCGATCATTGCGGCCGTCGACGGCGTATCGATCGGGATGGGCACAGTGATGCTGTTCCACTGCGACTACGTGCTCGCCTCGAACGCTGCGACGTTTTCCGCGCCCTACACCCGTCTCGGGCTGGTGCCGGTCGGCGCTGCCAGCCTCTTGATGCCGAACACGATGGGATATCAGCGCGCCTTTGCAATGCTGGTGATGGGACGGACTTTCTCGGCCGCCGAGGCGCATGCCGCCGGCTTCGTCAATACCGTGGTGTCGCCGGGACATACCGAGGTCGAAGCGCGCAAGGTGGCGCGCGAGATCTGCCGGCTGCCGGCCGAAGCGATCGCAATCTCGCGCAAATTGCTACGCGCTCCGGCCGAAGAACTCACCCGCCGCATCGACCAGGAAGGCCATCTGTTCGGCGAGCGGCTGAAGTCCGACGAAGCGATCGCCGCATTCAATGCGTTTGCGAACCGGAAGAGGCGGTAGCGCGCTAGTCCATCACCTTCATCCGCCATTCCGGGGCGACAACAAGCTTCGTGAAATCTTCGCGCCGAACGACTAATCTTGGTTCCATGCGATATCCCGCCTCACTCATCCTTGCCGCACTCGCGCTGACCTGTATCCTTCCCGCCTCGGCGCAAACCGCAGCGCCGGTCGAGTTGCGCGTCCTCGCGATCAACGATTTCCACGGCAATCTGCGCCCGCCGCCGGGTGGCATTCGCATCGGAGATCCCGAGGATAAGGCCAAGAAGGTGATGGTCGCGGCCGGCGGCGCCGAATACATGGCAACGCTCGTCAAGCAGCTGCGCGAAGGACACAAGAACACGATCTTCGTCGCCGCCGGCGACCTGATCGGCGCAAGCCCGTTCCTGTCGGCGATGTTTCACGACGAGCCTTCGATTGAATCGCTCTCGATGATGGGGCTCGCGATCAGCTCGGTCGGCAATCACGAATTCGACGAGGGCAAGACCGAGCTCTTGCGGATGCAGAACGGCGGCTGCCATCCGCTCGACGGCTGCCAGGGACCGCATCCCTTCGCCGGCGCCAAATTCCGTTATCTCGCGGCCTCCACCATCGAGACTGCGACGGGAAAGAGCGTGCTGCCGCCCTTCGAGATCAGGGAATTCGACGGCATTCCCGTCGCCTTCATCGGGCTGACCTTGAAGGAGACTGCGGGCATCGTCTCGCCCGCGGGCATTGCCGGTCTCGAATTCCGCGACGAAGCCGAGACGGTGAACGCGCTGGTGCCGCAGCTGAAGGCGCGCGGCGTCGAGGCGATCGTGGTGCTGATCCACCAGGGCGGCGAGCCCGCCGGCGACTACAATGAATGCCCTGATATTACGGGGCCAATCGTCGATATCGTGAAAAAGTTCGACCGTGCCGTCGACGTCGTCGTCAGCGGTCACACCCATCGCGCCTATGTCTGCGACATCGACGGACGGCTCGTCACCAGCGGCGACAAATACGGCACGCTGGTTACCGCGATTGATCTCAAGCTCGATCCCACGACGCGCGACATCGTCAGCGCCAGGGCCCAGAACGTCATCGTCGCCAATGCCTCGCTGGCGAAGGACCCGGAGCAGACCGCGCTGATCGAGGCCTACGACAAGCTCTCGGCGCCAATCGCCGACCGGCCGGCCGGATCGGTGACGCAGACGCTGTCGCGCGTGCCGAACGAGGCCGGCGAAAGTGCGCTCGGCGACGTCATCGCGGACGCGCAGCTGGCAGCGACGAGGGACGCCAAGAATGGCAGCGCTGTCATCGCGCTCACCAATCCCGGCGGGATCCGCACGGACCTCGTCCCGAAGGCGAACGGCGCGATATCCTTCGGCGATGTTTTCGCCAGCCAACCGTTCCGCAACCGCCTCGTCACGATGACGCTGACCGGCAGCCAGCTCAAGGACATGCTCGAGCAGCAATGGCTAGACCCGAAGCGGCCGCGGATCCTCCAGGTGTCAAATGGCTTCAGCTATGCCTGGGATGCGTCGAAGCTCTTTGGCGAGCGCGTTAGCCTCGAGAAGATGACGGTCAACGGCAGGCCGATCGAACCCGGAAGCGGCTACCGCGTCACGCTCAACCATTACCTCGCCGTCGGCGGCGACGGTTTTACCGTCGCCAAACAGGGCACGGCGCCGCAATATGGCGGCTATGACGCGGATGCACTGTTCGCGTTCTTCCGGGCGCACGGCCCGATCGGCCCGCTGCCTCCGGGCCGCATCCTGCGCGTGAATTGATCCGGATCAAACGGCGAAGCCCCGGACGACCCTTTGCCATTCCGGTCCAAGCGCATAGATTGGGGTTTGCGTTGCGTTTTCGCGCCGGATGCGCCAAGCGACGTCAAGAGCCCGTTTCCTGTGAGGCCGACCTGATGAGCACGCTTCTCCTTTCGCACAAGGCCTGCCTCGACCATGTCACGCCGCCGGGACACCCTGAAAGGCCCGATCGCCTGCGGGCAGTGGAGGAAGCCCTGTCGCATGAGCGCTTCCAGTTTCTGGTGCGCGACCAGGCCCCCGAGGGCGATCTCGATCTCGTCACGCTGTGCCACAACGAGCATTACGTCACCGAGCTGCGCCACATCGCGCCGACCAGCGGACAGGTCTATATCGACGGCGACACCTCGATGTCGCCGGGCACGTGGGAAGCGGTGATGCGCGGCGTCGGCGGCGCGGTCGCGGCGACCGAAGCGGTGATGGCGGGCGAGCATCGCAACGCCTTCGTCGCGGTGCGCCCGCCCGGCCATCACGCCGAGATCGGCAAGCCGATGGGCTTCTGCTTCTTCGACAACGTCGCCATCGCCGCGCGCCATGCGCAGCGCAAATACGGCATCAAGCGCGCCGCCATCGTCGATTTCGACGTGCATCACGGCAACGGCACGCAGGACATCTTCTGGTCGGACCCGACCGTGATGTACTGCTCGACGCACCAGATGCCGCTGTTTCCGGGCACCGGCGCGAAGAGCGAACGTGGCGACCACGACACCATCGTCAACGCGCCGCTCGCCTCCGAAGACGGCGGGCCGGAGTTCCGCTCAGCGTTCGAGAATTTGATCCTGCCGCAGTTGGAAAAATTCAGCCCCGAGCTCGTGGTCATCTCCGCCGGCTTCGATGCGCATTACCGCGACCCCTTGGCCTCGCTGAATTTGCGCGGAGAGGATTATGCCTGGGTGACGCGCAAGCTGATGGATCTCGCCGACAAGACCGCGGGGGGGCGCGTTGTTTCGGTGCTCGAGGGCGGCTATGACCTGCAAGGATTGAAAGAATCTGTTACGGCGCATGTCGGCGCCCTGATGGGCGCTTGACGGACCCGCCACATTACGCCCGCAAAACTCTGCTTTCTCTGACGCAAAGCGAATCGGGCAATCGGAAACGGATATGGCCGAAAACACTCAAGTCGACGTCTCCAGGCTCACCTTCGAGCGCGCGATCGAGGAACTCGAGACGATCGTGAAACGGCTCGAAGACGGCAAGGTGCCGCTCGAGGAATCCGTGACGATCTACGAGCGCGGCGAGGCACTGAAGCGCCGCTGCGAGGAGTTGCTGCGCCAGGCCGAGGCGCGCGTCGACAAGATCACCACCGATGCCAGCGGCCAAGCGACCGGCACCGCCCCGCTCGACGTCCAGTAAACGAAAGCCGAGACTTTCCCGCTCAGCCTCCTGACGGCGCAGGCCCCCAAACGTCTTCACGCGGGGACCGTAGCCGCCGCGTCGTTTTCATGATTGCGCGGCGCCGTCCCGCGACGCATCGCGGGTTCCTGTGGACGGGTTGATGCCGTCCGCTCCGAACCCGCCCGCTGAGGAAATATCTCATTCAGGTAAAAAAGCCTGCCAAGGAACCGGGCAAGCCGGGAACCCGTCGTCGCGGGCCGCGGTTAACTACTCCGGCCCGCTCGCTGCACCTGCATACCCCTAAACGGCCCGGCGGGTTGGCTTTGGCCCAAGCTTTGGTGTAAAGCTGCGCGGAGTGTGGCTTTTTGTTAGCCTTGCGTGGGCACCGAAGACCGACGACAAGTGCTTCAAACTGCTAATGAAATTGGTTGGGACGGACGAAGCCGATCTAAGTGACAGGGATCACAGAGACTGAACCGGAGCGCACCTAAGCTCACCTAAGCTTGAAGACGGGGCTTTGCCCCATGCAGGTGGCTCCGGCGGTTTAAGGACTCGCGCTGCGCCGATATTGTGCAAACCCATCGCGCGCCGGAATGACCTTCCGGCGCTGACAAATTGGAAATCGCCGTGAACGCATACAGTAAAACGCCGCTTCTCGACACCATCCGGACGCCGGAAGACCTGCGCAAGCTCAAGATCGAGCAGGTTCGCCAGGTCGCCGACGAGCTGCGGCAGGAGACCATCGATGCCGTCTCGGTGACCGGCGGTCACTTCGGCGCGGGCCTCGGCGTGGTCGAGCTCACCACCGCGATCCATTACGTCTTCGACACGCCGCGCGACCGGCTGATCTGGGATGTCGGCCATCAGGCGTACCCGCACAAGATCCTCACCGGCCGGCGCGACCGCATCCGCACGCTGCGCACCGGCGGCGGCCTGTCCGGCTTCACCAAGCGCAGCGAGAGCGATTACGATCCGTTCGGCGCGGCGCATTCCTCGACCTCGATCTCCGCCGCCCTCGGCATGGCCGTGGCACGCGACCTCTCCGGCGGCAAGAACAACGTTATCGCCGTCATCGGTGACGGTGCGATGTCGGCCGGCATGGCTTATGAGGCCATGAACAATGCCGGCGCGATGAACTCGCGCCTGATCGTCATCCTCAACGACAACGACATGTCGATCGCGCCGCCGGTCGGCGCCATGAGCGCCTATCTGTCGCGCCTCTACTCCGGCAAGACCTATCGCACGCTGCGCGATGCCGCCAAGCAGATCAACAAGCGCCTGCCCAAGATCATCGCCAACCGTGCCAACCGCGTCGAGGAATATTCCCGCGGCTTCATGATGGACGGCGGCACGCTGTTCGAAGAGCTCGGCTTCTATTATGTCGGCCCGATCGACGGCCACAATCTGGACCATCTGCTGCCCGTGCTGAAGAACGTCCGCGACATGGAGACCGGCCCGATCCTGGTCCACGTCGTGACGCAGAAGGGCAAGGGCTACGGCCCGGCGGAAGCTTCCGCCGACAAGTACCACGCCGTCGTCAAGTTCGATGTTGCCACCGGCACCCAGGCCAAGGCCAAGCCGAATG
This sequence comes from Bradyrhizobium diazoefficiens, assembly GCF_016616425.1. Lineage (NCBI taxonomy): Bacteria > Pseudomonadati > Pseudomonadota > Alphaproteobacteria > Hyphomicrobiales > Nitrobacteraceae > Bradyrhizobium > Bradyrhizobium diazoefficiens. Next base: position 2,730,937 of record NZ_CP067101.1, on the reverse strand, counting down.
CACCGGCCTACCAGAACGTGTTCGGCCAGAGCCTCGTCAAGGAAGCGGAGAAGGACGACAAGATCGTCGCGATCACCGCGGCGATGCCGTCCGGCACCGGCGTCGACATCTTCAACAAGGCGTTCCCCGACCGCACCTTCGATGTCGGCATCGCCGAGCAGCACGCGGTGACCTTTGCCGCCGGTCTTGCGAGCGAGGGCTACAAGCCGTTCTGCGCGATCTACTCGACCTTCCTGCAGCGCGGCTACGACCAGATCGTGCACGACGTCGCGATCCAGAACCTGCCCGTCCGCTTTGCCATCGACCGCGCCGGCCTGGTCGGCGCCGACGGCGCGACCCATGCCGGCTCGTTCGACAACGCCTATCTCGGTTGCCTGCCGAACATGGTGATCATGGCGGCGGCCGACGAGGCCGAGCTCGTGCACATGGTCGCGACCCAGGTCGCGATCAATGACCGTCCGAGCTCGCTGCGCTATCCGCGCGGCGAAGGCCGCGGCATCGAGATGCCTGAGGTCGGCATCCCGCTCGAGATCGGCAAAGGCCGCATGATCCGCCAGGGCAGCAAGATCGCCCTGCTCTCCTTCGGCACGCGCCTCGCCGAATGCGAGAAGGCGGCCGACGAGCTCGCGGCCCTTGGCCTGTCGACCACGATCGCGGATGCGCGCTTCATGAAGCCGCTGGACACCGAGCTGGTGCTCAAGCTTGCCCGCGACCACGAGATCCTGATCACGATCGAGGAAGGGGCGGTCGGCGGCTTCGGCTCGCATGTCGCGCAGTACCTGACCGATCAGGGCGTGCTCGACACCGGCATGGTCAAGTTCCGCTCGATGGTGCTGCCCGACGTATTCCAGGACCATGACACCCCGGCCGCGATGTACGGCCGCGCCGGTCTCGACGCCAAGGGTATCGTCGCCAAGGTGTTCGAGGCGCTCGGCAAGGACGTGAAGACCGAGACGGTCAAGCTGGCCTGATGTTCACCTCTCCCGCCTGCGGGAGAGGTCGACGCGAAGCGTCGGGTGAGGGCTCTTTCCTCTCAGAGGGGTTCTCGATCGAGGAGACACCCTCTCCCCAACCCTCCCCCGCAAGCGGGGGAGCAAGCAGAGCACGCCCCGCGGGCTCGGGCGTCGACCCATAATTTTCGAGCTTTTCCTCCATGAAAATCTATCTGGCAGGCCCCGATGTGTTCCTGCCGGATGCGGTCGAGATCGGCCGGCAGAAGGTCGCGATCTGCGCTGCCCACGGCCTCACCGGCCTCTATTCCCTCGACAACGCGATCGACCTCACCGCGCCCGACGCCTCGCGGCAGATCTTCTGCGGCAACGAAGCGATGATGGACGCAGCCGATGCCATCATCGCCAATCTCACCCCGTTCCGCGGCGCCGGCGCGGATCCCGGAACCGTCTACGAGCTCGGCTACATGGCCGGATGCCGCAAATTCTGTCTCGCCTATTCCAATGACGGCGCCGTCTATGCCGACCGCGTCGGCCGCTTCATGGCCGTCACGTCCGAGGACGGACGGCTGGTCGACGCACAGGGGCTGACCGTCGAGGACTTTGGCCTCGTCGACAACCTCATGATGATCCATGCGCTGGAGCTGCACGGCTGCCCGCTGGTGACACCGGCCACGATGCCGATCGACGTCTGGCACGATCTTGCCGCGTTCGAGGCTTGCGCCCGGATGGCGGCCGCGCAATTGATCGCTACATAAGAAGATCAGTCGTCCCATGAGAGCGTGATGTCCCCTGCCCGCAAGCGTGCAGATATATTGCTCGTCGAGCGCGGCCTGTTCGAGAGCCGAGCGCGGGCGCGCGCGGCGATCGAGGCCGGCCTCGTCACCGCCGACGACAAGCCGGTCGCGAAACCGTCGGAGACGATTGCCGAGGACGCCGTGATCCAGGCCGAGCCCGCGCACCCCTACGTCTCCCGTGGCGGCGTCAAGCTCGCCGGCGCGCTGGAGCGTTACCCGATTGAAATCGAGGATCATGTCTGCCTCGACGTCGGCGCTTCCACCGGCGGCTTCACCGAGGTGCTGCTGGCGAACGGCGCGAGCCTGGTTTTCGCGATCGATGTCGGCACCAGCCAGCTGCATCCCTCGCTGCGCGAGCATCCCAAGATCGTTTCGATGGAGGAGACCGACATCCGCAGCTATGACGGCAAACGGCTGCCGGCGCGGCCCGATGTCGTCGTCATCGACGTCAGCTTCATCTCGCTGAAGATCGTGTTGCCGGTGGCGCTTTCCCTCGCCGCCGCGCCGATGAGCCTGCTGGCGCTGATCAAGCCGCAATTCGAGGCGGATCGGAAGCACAACAAGAAGGGCATCGTCCGCGACGCCGCCGTGCATCAGCAGGTTTGCGACGACATCGCCGCCTTCGCCGCTTCGCTCGGCTGCACCGATATCGAGATATTCCCCTCCTCGATTGCGGGCGGCGACGGCAATATCGAATTCTTCCTGGGTGCGCACCGTGGTTGAACGCCTAACGATTGATCACGTCGGCCATCGCGGCGACGGCGTCTCGATTGCGACGGGCGAAGCGATCTATGTGCCCTATACGCTTCGAGGTGAGACCGTCGAGGTCGATCACGTCGTGGGCAACCATCCCGACCGCCGCAAGCTGCTCGCGGTGGAGGTGGCAAGCTCCGAGCGGGTCGAGCCGTTCTGTCCGCATTTCGGCGTCTGTGGCGGCTGCGCCATCCAGCACTGGGCGGCTGAGCCGTATCGTGCCTGGAAACGCAACGTCGTCCTGGAGACGCTGGCGCAGGCCGGCATCGATTGCGAGGTCGCGCCGCTGGTCGACGCCCATGGCGCCGGGCGCAGGCGCGTCACGCTGCACGGCCGGTTCGGCACGCACGACATCCTCAAGGTCGGCTTCTCGGCCACGAGCTCGTACGACCTCATCCCGATCGACCGTTGCCCGATCCTTGATCCCGCGCTCGACGGTGCGCTCGATGCCGCCTGGGCCCTCGCGGAGCCGCTGACGTCCAGGATGCCGGTGACCAAGCCGCTCGACATCCAGGTCACCGCCACCGCCACCGGCCTCGACGTCGACGTGCGCGGCTCCGGACCGCTGCCGACGCCGCTCGTCACGGCGCTGTCGCGTGTCGCCGAGCAGCACAGCCTGGCGCGGCTGACGCGGCATGGCGAGCTGGTCTTGCAACGCCTGCCGCCAACCGTGACGATGGGCCGCGCAGAGGTGACGCTGCCGCCGGGCTCGTTCCTGCAGGCGACGGTGGCGGGCGAAGAAACGCTCGCCGCGCTCGTCACCGAGAATATCGGCAAGGCCAAGAATGTCGCCGATCTGTTCTGCGGCGTCGGCCCGTTCGCGCTGCGGCTGGCCGAGAAGGCGCGCGTCACCGCTTATGACAGCGACGCCGGCGCCATTGCAGCGCTGGCGAAAGCAGCGCGCTCACCGGGCCTGAAGCCGGTCAAGTGCGAGCGGCGCGACCTGTTCCGCCGCCCTCTGGCACCGCAGGAGCTGCGTGACTTCGACGCCGTGGTGTTCGATCCGCCGCGCCAGGGCGCACAGGCGCAGGCGCTGAAGCTCGCCGCGAGCAAGGTGCCGGTCGTGGTCGCGGTGTCCTGCAACGCAGCGACCTTCGCCCGCGATGCGCGGCTGCTGATCGACGGCGGCTATCGCTTGGAGGCGGTGGTGCCCGTCGACCAGTTCCGGCACACGCCGCATGTGGAGCTGGTGGCGCGGTTCGGCCGTTGACGCAACAGCTGCGGCTCAGCTCCCGGATACCAGCACTATGCCGACGGCTCGAATTGCGGCTGCCATCGCAGCAGATAGGATTGCAGCGAGCGCACCGCGATCGCCAGCAGGATGCCGACGAACATCATGACGAAGATGGCGACCATCATCTCGCTGGCATTGGCCCGCGCCTCCGCTTCGATGATGAGCTTGCCGAGCCCGCGCTCGGCGCCGATGAACTCGCCGACGATGACGCCGATCAGGGCAAAAGACACGGCCGGCAAGAGCGAAGCGAACACCCAGGCGAGCGCGGACGGGATCACGACGGTACGCAGCACCGTGAACTCGCTGGCACCGAGCAGACGGGCGGCGGCGATCTGGTCGCGGTCGACCGCGCGCGTCCCCTCGAAAGTGTTGAAGAACACCACGAAGAACACGACGAGCCAGGCTGTTGCGATCTTGGAGAGATCGCCGAGGCCGAAGATGAGGATGACGAGTGGCACCAGCGCAATGCGCGGTATCGAGTTGAGCGCCACGATGTAGGGCCCGAACACGCGGGCAAGGAAGTCCGAACGGCCGAGAATGAGGCCAGCCCCGATGCCGCTCGCTGAGCCGAACAGAAAGCCCCACCAGGTGTTCTTCAGGGTGACCAACGTGGCGAGCCACAGATTGTTGTCGTTGCCCTTGATGCAGGCGGCAAAGCCCGCAGAGTCAGAGAAGCAGCCGAGCCGCAGAAAACTCTGCCAGATCAGCGACGGCTTGGCGACGAAATACGGATCGAGGATTTTAGGCACATAAGCCCTCGGCAGCAGCGCCTTGCTCCATTCGAAGCCCCACTGCCAGACGACGAGAATAGCTGCGAGAATGGCCAGTTGCCAGAACAGGATGACGGTGCGGCTGTTAGACATGGTCAGTCGGCCCTGGTGCGGCGAAATTCTTCGCCGAGGGAATGCCAGATGTGGGAATAGAGGCGGCCAAATTCGGCGGTCTCGCGCACGCCCACGGGATCGCGCGGCCGCGGGATGGCGACGTCGAAGTCTTCCTTGAGACGCCCGGGCCGCGCCGAAAGCAGGATGATGCGGCTCGCCAGTGTCAGGGCTTCGCCAAGATCGTGCGTCACGAACAGCACGGTCTGCCGCTCTCGTTCCCAGATCTCCAGCAGCGTCTTGTGCATCTCCAGCTTGGTGTGGGTGTCGAGCGCGCCGAACGGCTCGTCCATCAGCAGGATCTCGGGCTCCAGGATCAACGTGCGCATCAAGGCGACGCGCTGGCGCATGCCGCCGGACAGCATGCGCGGAAAGCTCTGCGCAAAGCCCGAGAGCCCGGCCTTCTCGACCGCCGAAGCGACGCGCCCTGCCCGCTCGGTCTTCTGCATTCCCGCGATCTCCAGGCCATAGCCGATGTTCTGCTCCACGGTTCGCCAGGGAAACAGCGTATCGCGCTGGAAGACGTAACCGACCCTGGGGTTGACTTTGCCGGTCTCGACCGTGTCCTCGTCGATCAGGATGCGCCCGGCCGAGCGCGGCAACAGTCCCGCGACCATGTTGAGGATGGTGCTCTTGCCGCAGCCGGAGGGACCGAGCAGTGCGACGAATTCGCCCTGCTTGACCTCGAAGGAAACGTCATCCACCGCCACGAACTCGCGGCCGGATGCATTGAAGCGTTTGGCGAGACCCTGCACCGCAATGCGGATGCGCGCTGCCGCCGTTTGATCCTGGTCGCGCGCGAGTGCAAGGCCCTGGCCTGGCGCGGCGATCATTTGTATTTCGCCCTGGCCGCCTGGAGGAAGCTCATGTCGACGACATCCTCATATTTGGTTTCGGGAATGTCGGTGCCCTTGCGATACCAGACCTTGGCGCCGCGTTCGAACGCAGCCTTGTCGATGACACCGTCATAGGCCCAGGTCGACTTGTCGAAGCCGAGTTCGGCACTGACCGCGTCCGGGTCGATGCCCGAGAAATATTTCGGCGCGACCAGCGCCTGCACCTCCGCGAGCGGCGTCGCCTTAACGAAGGCGATAGCGCGATGGATCGCGTTGACGTAGGCCTGCACCATCGCCTTGTCCTGCTCGACCGTGTCCTGGAGCGTGTAGATCACGAGCACGGGCAGCGTCCCGCCAAAATCCTTCTCGAACACGCCGGGTTTGGACGTGTCGTAAATTGTCCTGCCAAAGCCCTTCTTCTCGACCTCGACGATCCAACTCGGCGGCGCCATGATGGCGTCGAACTGCTTGGTCTGGAGCGAAGGGAACATTGTTTTCGGCCCCCCGCCCGCGACCCAGTTCACCTTGCTGCCCAGCCCGCGCGCTTCGAACACATAAGTGCCGAACACCCAGGTGCCGGACCCGATCGCGGTCGCAGCAACGATCGGCTTGGCGCCGTCGGGGTGCTTGTAGTCGGCGAGCTTCTCGACCGAATTGATGCCGCTGTCGTAGAGGTCCTGCCGGACCATGATGCTGGCGTAGGAACACACCATCTCGGTCGCGAGCAGGATTTTGCACGGCTTGCCGCGCGCACTGAGCTGGAGCGGATGGCTGGCATCGCCATGGGCGAACAGCGCTTGTCCTGCTGCCAGCGTCTGACGACCGAAGGTGCCGGCATTGCCGGTGACGAGCTTGGAATCGAGCCCCTCGTCCTTGAAGTACCCCTTCAGCTCCGCAATCATGCCGATGGCGTAGACCGGTGATACCGGCCCGAACGCAAGTGAGACCTGCTTGGCCTCGGCGCGCAGCTGCCCCGGCAGCAGCGATGCGCCGGCCCATGCGGAGCCCGCGATTAGTGCCTGGCGCCTGGTAATGCTCATGTGCTCCTCCTCACTTGGCTCTTGTTCGATTGTGCCGATCGATCAGGACGGCGCGATCTTGATCGTCCCCGCTTGTCGCAGCGCTTCGATCTCATTCGGCGACATGCCGATCTCGCTCAGGATCTCGCCGCTGTGCTGGCCGACCCTGGGTGGATCGTAGCGGTTGGGCAGGCGCTTTCCGTCCATGGAAATAGGCAACAGCGGCGTCTTGGCCTCCCTGCCGTCAGGCAGACGAATGTCGGTCAGGCCGCCGGACTGGTTGAGATGGGGGTCGTCGAAGAGGTCGCCGGGCTTGTTGACCGGCGCGTAGGGTAGATCGAGCTGCTCGAGGCGCGCGGCGAGATCGGCCTTATCCCATTGCTTGAAGATCTTCTCGATCTCGGGAATCAGCCAGCTGCGATGATCGACGCGGTCGTTGCTCGTCGCAAAGCGCGGATCAGCCAGCCAGGCTTCACGATCGAAGGCGCGGCAGAATGCCTCCCATTGCTCTTCACCGACGATGGCGACGAACAGCTTCGAGCCGTCCCTGGTGTCGAAGAGGTCGTAGACCGGCCACGGGCTGTCCTTGATCGAATACGGGATCGACGGCTGGCCGCTGACCACTTCACACATCATGGCCTGCGCCATCAGGAACACGTTGTTCTCGTACAGCGCGCTCTGGATGTAGCGGCCCCGGCCGGTCCGCTGCCGCTCGGCGAGCGCAGCCTGGATCGCGATCACGCCGAACATGCCGCCCATGACATCGTTGACCGAAGCGCCGGCACGCATCGGACGGTCGGGCAAGCCGGTCATGTAAGCGAGGCCACCCATCATCTGCACGACCTCGTCGAGCGCGAGGCGGTTCTCGTACGGGCCGGGCAGATAGCCCTTGAGCGAGCAGTAGATCAGGCGCGGCGCGAATGCGGCGACGCCCTCGTAATCGAGGCCGATCCGCTTCAGCAGGCCAGGCCGGAAATTCTCGATCAGGACATCGCTGTTCTCGATCAGCCTGCGTGCGATGTTCTGGCCTGCCGCGCTCGACGTATCCAGCGCGATGCTGCGCTTGTTGCGGCTGTAGGTGGCGAAGAAGCCGGCGGCGGGCCCCTTGAAAGTGCGGGTGCGGTCACCCTTGGGCGGTTCGACCTTGATCACGTCGGCACCGAGATCGGCGAGGATCAAGCCGCAGCTCGGCCCCATCACCATCTGGCTGAATTCGATGACCCGAAGGCCTGCCAGCGGACGAAGCTCCGATGCCGTCGCACGCGCAGCCTTGGTCATGCCGCGCTCCGCAGGACCTTGGGAACGCCGGCCTCGTGCAGATGCCCCGTCAGATGTTTTGCCGGGATATGGCGGGCGAGAATCTCGCGCGTCTGCATCAGGCGATCGAGGTCGATGCCGGTGGAAAGTCCCATGCGTTCCAGCATGAACACCAGATCCTCGGTGACGATGTTGCCGCGCGCACCGGGAGCGAAGGGGCAGCCACCGAGGCCGGATACCGCGGCGTCGAAACGGCGGACGCCCGCTTCGAGGCCGGCGACGGCATTGGCGAGGCCGGCGCCGAGCGTGTCGTGCAGATGCAGCCGTAGCGCCATTTGCGATCCGACCTCGCGCCGCACGGCCGTGACGATCTGCCCGATCGATCTGGGCGTCGCATACCCGACGGTGTCGGCAAGCCCGATCTCGTCGGCGCGGGCTTCGGCAAAAGCGCGTGCCACACGGCACACCGCCGCCTCACTCACCTCGCCTTCCAGCGAGCAGCCGAAGGAGGTGGAGATCGCGCCCATCAATTGCGGCCGCTGACCCACGGGCCGGGCGTCGATCGCGGCGCGCACAGCGCGGAATCCCTCGATCTGCTCGTCGACCGTGCGGCGCACGTTGGCGCGGTTATGGGTCTCGCTGGCCGAGATGACGAAATAGACGGCGTTGACGCCAGCGCCGATGGCGCGCTCGGCGCCCTTCGGGTTCGGCACCAGCGCGCCGATGGTCACCATCTTGTGCGTGAGTGCATGCGCCATCACCGCGTCAACGTCGGCGAACTGCGGCACGACCTTTGGCGGCACGAACGATCCGGCGTCGATCTCGCGCACGCCGGCAGCGGCGATCATGTCGATCAGCGCGCATTTGGCCTCGCTCGGAACGAAGATGTCCAGGTTCTGGAGACCATCGCGGGGGGCAACCTCGCAAATGTGAACATCGGGCGCACGCGCCATCGGGCTCTCTCCCTGGGCCGATTGTATATTGTTGCGTAAAAGAACAATTCATGGGACGATCTGTCAAGTCCTAAAACTTGCGTGCACTGCAATGAGCGCATCCGACAGTTCCCGACGAGGCAGCGACAAGAGCGGCTCCGAACGCGCCGAACACCTTGCCGGGCTGATCATGGCGCTCGCCCGGCGCGAAGGCATGAAGGCCGGAGACCGCCTCATCGAACAAAGGCTTGCGGATGCGCTGGACCTTTCACGTGCGCCGATCCGGCTCGGCCTGAAGGCTCTGGAAGCAGCGGGGCTGGCGCGCGGCGAGCCGCATCGCGGCTTTGTGCTGGCAAAGAATCCCACCAGTGGCGCAGCCCAACCCGCGCTCGCGGCGGTCAGGCGCAACGAGCAGGTTTATGCGACCATCGCAGGCGACGTGCTCGCGAGCCGGCTCCCGGCCGACGTCACCGAGGCAGAGCTGATGCGCCGCTATAGCGTCAGTCGAGGCGAGCTACAGCGGCTGCTGGACCGGATCGCGGCAGAGGGCTGGATCGCACGCTTGCCGGGCTACGGCTGGCGCTTTGCGGAGACGGTCTCGAGTCCTGAAGCTCAAGCGCAGGCCAAGGCGTTTCGCGCGGTGATCGAGCCGGCGGCAATCGCGCTGCCGGGCTTTGCGCTGCCGCAGGAGGTGATCGTACGCCTGCGCGAGCGCCAACAGCGCGTCTTCGAAGGCGAGCTCGAAAGGATGACGATCGGCGAGATCTTTCACTCCGGCTGCGAATTCCACGAAGAGATCATCCGCGGCGCCGGCAATCCCTTCTTTCTCGAAGCGCTCCGGCGCGTGAACTCGATCAGACGCCTGTTCGCCTATCGCAGCTTCGCCGACCGTGACGGCATGCGGCGGCACGTGCGCGAGCATTTGCGCCTGCTCGACGTCCTGGAGACGCGACGCTACATGGAGGCGGCGGAACTGATGGCCAAGCACCTGCAGCGCCCGCTGGTGGCGGGCTTGTCATGATGCGGCCTTGATTCCGGTCAATCGCTCCGCCGCCGGTTGGCGCTAAGAACGTCCCCGCAATCAAGCGTGGAGCGGAAGTTTGTGCTTGATCGACGACAGTTCATCGCGGTCGCGCTGGGGTTGTCCACAGCGGCCATCAGCGGCTTTCCTGCCGCAGCGGCAATGATCTACGAGGCAGTGGACACATCACGCGCTCCGCTGCAGGCTACGCCGAGGGACCGCGAGCTCGTCCGTTTCGCGACGCTTGCGGCCAACGGCCACAACACCCAGCCGTGGATTTTCTCCGCTCGCGGTAATGAAATCGCGATTACGCCCGACTTCACGCGCCGCTGTCCGGCCGTCGATCCGGACGATCATCGCTGCGGCGCCCGCCGGAGCTGGTGATGCAATCCTAGCGCCGAAGGCCGCCCAGCGCCGGCGACTCGCCGGGCAGCATGTTCGATCTGATATCGCTGTCCATGCGGCCCGACTCCTGCTGGATAACACCGGCGCCAAACGAAAGGCTGAGGTTGGAGGTCGGCTTGAACTCGATCCCCGCGAACCCGCCATAGCCCGGCGCGGCGCTGGAGGTCAGCGGCGCCAGCGAGCTGCCAATGCCGCTGCCGTATTTCAGCGTCTCGAAGCCGGCGAAGAAGGTGACAGGCAAGCCGCCCGCCGACTTGGTGTTGTAGCCGAACTGCGTGCTGTCGTAGGACAGCGCGCTGAAATTGGCGGCCGAACCGGCCTGATTGAAGCCGCTCAAACCAAAATTGCCGCGCTCGCTGCCGACAAAGAAACCGTTCGCATAGCTGGTACGCCATGCCGCATCGCCGGCGTTGAAGCTCGAGAAACTGCCGTAGGTATCGGAGCCCTGGCCGGCGCCACCGCTGAGGCCGAAAGGCCCGCCGGGAATCCAGTATTGCAGCGGCGCGACTTGCGCGCGAACCGGCGCGCAGCCGAAGCAAAGCACGACGAACAGAGTTGCAAGGCCGCATGATTTTGCGAGGCTGAACATTCAAGCTACCGTCAAGAGTTCTGTGGATTATACTCCTCGATCATCGCCAATTCCAGCGGAGCGACCGCGCCGGCGCCCCGGCCACGAACCTCCCGGATAGCTGCACTTCATGCTCGATGACCCGTTGCTCACCCGCCTGACATCCGTTCTTGCCCAGGTCCCGGGCGTTCAGGCCATCGTGCTCGGCGGTTCCCGCGCGCGCGGCAATGCACATCCCACGTCCGACTACGACATCGGCCTGTATTGCTCCAACGCCGGTCCCCTTGATACGGACCGACTCCTCACTGTGGTGAAGGAAATCGCCGACGATCCCGGCGCCACAACCGTGACAGCGGTGGGCGAATGGGGCCAGTGGATCGTCGGCGGCGCCTGGCTTTCGGTGGACGGCCGCAAGGTCGACCTGCTCTACCGTAACGCGGATGCGGTCGAACTCGTGATGGAATCCTGCTGCGCCGGCCTCGTCACCATGGACTACCAGCCTGGTCATCCGCACGGCTTCTGCTCGGCGATCTGGATGGGCGAGATCGCGTATTGTCAGCCTCTGCATGATCCGAACGGCTTGGTCGCCCGGCTCAAATCAATTGCGCTGCCTTATCCGCCACCACTGCGGGCGGCGCTGATCCGGCGCTTCGAGTGGGAAATCTCGTTCGCTATCGAGAATGCAGAGCTTGCGGTGGCGCGCGGCGAGCGGACCCACGTCGCGGGATGCCTCTACAGGTCGCTCTGCTGCATCGCGCAGGTGTTGTTCGCACTGAACGAACGCTATCTCGTCAACGAAAAGGGCGCTCTCCAGGAGGCGGCCAGCCTGCCGCTGAGAATCCCGCACCTGGCGCAACAGGCGGACGAGGTCTGGCAGCTAATCGGTGATGGCGGTTTCGCACCTGCCTGCGCGATCCTGCGGCAGGTCGACCGGCAACTGAAGGCGCTGCTACAACCCGGCGAGATGCGGCCGTGAACGGCTACGCCGTCTTGTCCACGGAGGACGACGTATCGGCCGGCGGATATTTCGTCACTGGTACCATGAAGGATTTCGTGCCGACCTGGTAGATGATCTTGCCGTTCTGCCCGTCATCGGTCGCGATCTGCGCCTGGCCGAACATGATGACGTTCTTGTAGACGTATCCGGTGCCCTGGCGAGTGACGCCGTCGGTTGTGACGCTGACCTGGGCTTCCTTGCCGTTGACGGAGAGCACCTTGAAGCTCGCGCTCTTGCCGTTGTCCGGAGAATAGCCGCCCCAGCTTCCCATAAGGCGGCTGTCGGAAGCCGGCGGGTCCTGCTTCTCGAGATTCGCGGTCTGCTTGCCGGCGCCCCCGAACGAGAACAGCATCACCATGTTCTTGCCGTCCTTGGTGCCGACCGTGACCCCGCCAAAAGTGATAAGTGTGCCCTGAACCTCGGCAAAGCCGCGCTCGGTGTGTCCGTTATGGGTATACTCGACCTGCGCCCGGGCACCGCGGATGTTGACGACCTTGAAGCCGACGGGCTGGTTGTTGCCCACCCAATTGCCCTTCCAGTCACCGAGCAGCGCGCTCTGGTGATAGAGCCGCTCGTTGGCGGGAGAAATCTGGCTGGTGCTCGACGTGACGATGGCCATTGGATTGCTCGGTAGACGGGTTCGACGAACCCGCTCTCGGTCGTCCGTCAGCCGGCGATCGCGGGATGCCGGCTGGAAACAAACAGAAACCGTCCGATTAGGGCCATGCGCCGGTTAACGAGAGGTTAAATTCACGAGCCGGGCGATATGAGGCGAAAGGTCCCAACCCCCGGTGGCACGCCATTAGCGTCCCCAGCGATCCGACCAGATTTTCTCGCCGATCAGGCAATTGACGCGCGGCTCCTTGTCGGCGACGCGCATCACGGGACGCTCGGGCGTGCGGCCGGCGACCTCCATCAGCAGCTTGGTGCGGATCGCTTCCTTGAACTTCTCGCGATCCTTGATCGTGATGACGAAGGAGCCGGGGCCGCCGACGACGCAGTCCTCGTAATAGAAATCGAGATTGTCGATATCCATGGTCGAATAGGACGGCTCCTTGACCATGATCGGCAGGCCGTTGATGACGATGCCCTTCTCGAGCGCCGCATCGCGCGCCACCGTGACCGGACCGCCATTGTTGTTGGGGCCGTCCCCGGAGATGTCGATCACGCGGCGCAGGCCGCGATACGGATCCTCGTCGAACAGCGGCATGGCGAACGTGATCGCACCGGAGATCGAGGTGCGCGAGGCGCGCCGGATCGGCGTCTTCATGATCTCGGCGGCGACGGCATCCGCCGACTCCGGGCCGTCGACCAGCCGCCAGGGAATGATGATCTTCTGGTCGCTCGAGGCGGCCCACTCGAAATAGGTCACCGCGATCCGGCCGTTCGGACCGAGCTTCAGCGCCTGGAGGAACTCCTTCGACTGGATCGCCTGTGCATAGCCCTCACGCTGGATCGCGAGTTCATCCATGTCCATGGAGTAGGACACGTCGACCGCCAGGATCAGTTCGATGTCGACCGCCTGCGCGTCTTTGTCGCCCGCAAGCCGCTGCACTTGATTCTTGGGCGGTTCGAATTTTGGCCCTGGTGCTGCGACGCCCGCGACGTCCCCTCCGGCAAACACGCCGGCAACCAGCACAGCCCCGATCGAGAACAGCAAGCGCATCGCAGCCTCCCGTCGTATGACGCGATGGTGACATGCAATTGCCTTGCGGCAAAGGACGAAGATCGCTTGCGCTTCACATTCAAGTGCAGCGCTGCCGCGTGTTGCCGTCGTTTGGCCATAACGCTGACAGACGGGAACAGCGCGATCACTCGCACAGTCACGGAATGACGGCGGCGCACGTGGACCCGCCCCTGTGGACCCGCCCACTTGTCCGGCGCAATTTCCATGCTAGGTTGACCGTACAGATGGGGATGGAGTCCCCCGACAACCGCCCGGCGGTCAACGACCGTGGTGGGCTGATGACTCCTGCTTGAGGAGGGGCAATCTTTGAGCCTCTGCCTTCGGCGGGAGCATGGACAAACCCGCCGATGGCGGGTTTTTTTGTTGTCTGGTGATAAAGGCCAGGAGAAAGCCGAGGACGTGACGACGACGACACCGAATGCTGAGCGTCCGGGGCTGCCCAGGGGAATTTGGGTGCTCGGCTTCGTCTCGATGCTGATGGACGTCTCCTCCGAGATGATCCACGCGCTCCTGCCGATCTATCTCGTCACCGTGCTTGGCGCTTCGACGCTGACCGTCGGCTTCATCGAGGGTATCGCGGAGGCGACGGCCTCGATCACGAAGATCTTTTCTGGCGCGCTGTCGGACTGGCTCGGCCGCCGCAAGCTGCTTGCCGCACTCGGTTACGGTCTCGCCGCCTTTATCAAGCCGCTGTTCCCGCTTGCGCCCAGTGTCGGATGGCTTGTGGCTGCGCGCTTCATCGACCGCCTCGGCAAGGGCATTCGCGGCGCGCCCCGCGATGCGCTGATCGCCGATATCGCTCCCGTCGGCCTGCGCGGCGCGAGCTTCGGCCTGCGGCAATCGCTCGACACTATCGGCGCCTTCGTCGGGCCGCTCGCGGCGATCGGCCTGATGTGGTGGACGGCAGACAATTTTACCGCTGTGTTCTGGGTCGCCGTGCTGCCGGCCTTCTTGTCCTTCGGCTTGATCGCGTTCGCGGTGAGCGATCCGGAGCCGGACCCGAACCGGGAGCCCGCGAAAAATCCGCTCAATCTCGCCGCGATGCGGCAGCTCGGAGCGGTCTACTGGCGCGTCGTGGCCGTCGGCGTCGTCTTCACGCTGGCGCGCTTCAGCGAGGCCTTCCTGATCCTGCGCGCACAGAACATCGGGCTCAACGCGACGTGGGTGCCCGCGGTGCTGGTGCTGATGAACATCGCCTACGCCCTGTCGGCCTATCCGGCCGGCGTGCTGTCGGATCGGATCAACCGGACCGGCCTGCTCGCACTCGGGCTCGTCTTCCTCGCTTGTGCCGATCTCGCACTCGCGCTGCTACCGAATCTGGCAGGCTTGGCGTTGGGCGTCGTGCTGTGGGGACTGCATATGGGACTGACGCAAGGCCTGTTCTCGGCCCTCGTCGCCGACGCCGCGCCGGCGAGCCTGCGCGGCACCGCGTTCGGCTATTTCAACCTGTTCACCGGCGTTGCCTTGCTGGCCGCGAGCGTGATCGCCGGCGCGCTGTGGGACGCCTATGGTCCGGCTGGAACGTTCCTTGCGGGGCTCGGCTTCGCGCTGATTTCGCTTCTAGGACTGCGCGCCGTAGGCGATCGTTTCGCAGCGGAGGACAAGGAATGACGGGGGCGTCGTGCTGAGCGGAGCAATCGCGATCATGATCGGCAGCGCCCTCGGCGGCTGCGCGCGCTATTTCATCTCCGGTGCGATCGCGCGGCGGCTGGGCGAAACGTTTCCGTGGGGCACCATGACCATCAACGTGACCGGCGCCTTCCTGATCGGCATTTTCGGCGCACTGGCGACCCACCCCGGCTCGGCCTTCGCCGCACCCAATCCATGGCTGTTCGCGGTGACCGGCTTTCTCGGCTGCTACACCACGGTATCTTCATTCAGCCTGCAAACGCTGACGCTCGCGCGTAGCGGCGAGCCGATGCATGCGCTCGGCAATATCGTGTTCTCGATCGGGCTGTGCCTTGCCGCCGTCAGTTGCGGTTTCCTCCTTGCGGACAGTCTTGGAGGGTAAAGGCAGATGAACTCCCCTTCCGCCGAGCGCTGGCGCACTGCGATGCTCTACGCCTGGGTTGCCGCGGGCAGCATCGTCGGCGGTCTGACACGTTATCTCGTCGGGCTGGCGCTCGATACCGGGCCGGGCTTTCCCTTCGCGACGCTGTTCATCAACGCGGTGGGTTCGCTGATCATCGGCTTCTATGCAACGCTGGCCGGCCCCGACGGCCGCATATTGGCGCGGCCGGAACACCGGCAGTTCGTCATGACCGGATTCTGCGGCGGCTATACCACCTTTTCGACCTTCAGCCTGGAGACCTTCCGCCTGGTCCACGGCGGCATGAAATACATCGCGCTCGCCTACATCGCCGCGTCCATCATCTGCTGGCTGGCGTCGGTATGGCTCGGACATATGATGGCGAGCCGCTACAACCGATTGACAAGGAGCTGACCATGCAAATCCCCGCTCAGGCAGTTTCGCTCCGGATCTTCATTGGCGAGAGCGACCATTTCGACGGCAAGCCGCTCTACGAAGCGATCGTGATGACGGCGCGCGAACGGCACCTCGCCGGCGCCACCGTGCTGCGCGGGCCGATGGGGTTCGGCAAATCGAGCCGGCTGCACACCTCGAAGATCCTGCGGCTCTCGGAAGACCTGCCGCTGCTGATCGAGATCGTCGACAGCGAAGACAACATCAATGCATTCCTGCCCATCCTGGATGGCATGATGTCGAGCGGGCTGATCACCTTGGAGAAGGTGCAGGTCCTGCAATATGGTGCGAAGGCCGCGAGCTGATCGCCGCGGCTGGGAACCGAGCCCGCCGTGTCCAGGAGGCGGAATGAACGACACCGTCACCAAGCCGAAAACCAGGACCAAGACCAAGGTCGAGCGGCCGAAGCTGCACAAGGTCATCCTGATCAACGACGACTACACGCCGCGTGAATTCGTCACCATGATCCTCAAGGCCGAGTTCCGCATGACTGAGGATCAGGCCTACAAGGTGATGATCACCGCCCACAAGCTGGGCTCCTGCGTGGTCGCCGTGTTCACCAGGGACGTCGCCGAGACCAAGGCCACGCGCGCCACCGACGCCGGCCGCGCCAAGGGCTACCCGTTGTTGTTCACGACCGAGCCGGAGGAATAGGGGCGCGTTGTCTCAATGCTATTTAATCTTGAGGCGCGCCATGATGATTTCATCGTGGTGGATGCCGTCGAGCAGGATGGCCATCCGTTTGACGCCCTCCTCTACGAACCCCACTTTTCGATAAAGGGCCGCAGCGGCCGTATTCGTTGCGAACACCCCGAGTTCGATGCGCCGGAAGCCGAACGCGTCGGAAGCCTGAATGGCTTCCCGGAGCAGCTTCTCACCAAGCCCCCGCCCCCTGAAATCCGGTAGAAGGCCCATGAAGAGATCACCGACATGAGCCGAGACCGTGCGACCGGACGGCGGCACGTTGCACCATCCGACTACTGCGCCGGCCTCAACGGCGATGATCTGCGGATAGCCGCGCTCGACATTCCGTTTGACGAAGGCACGAACCTGCTCGATTGGGGGAGCTTCGAGGAGCGCGATGTATTTCCGTTCGCGCGCAACAACATCCATGGCGGCACGAAAGGCGTCCGTGTCGGCAATTTCGATTTGACGGAATTCCACGGTCATGGACCTTCCCTTACCCAAGCCGAGCATTGTCGCGCCGTCACGAGCGGCTTAGGCCATCACGACCGGCGTCTCCTCCGCCAGCCCGTACACGCGCTGCGCCTTGGAAAATCCCGCGATCGGAAACTCGCCGAGTTCGCGCCAATCGTGGCGGCAGACACTGGCAAAGCCTTCCGAGGCCACGACCGTTCGCCCCAGGCGACCCGTGATCTTCTCGAGCCTTGCGGCCAGGTTCACGGCCGGTCCGATGCAGGTGAAGTCGAGGCGGTTGCCGCCGCCGATGTTGCCGTAGAGAATATTGCCGACATGCAGCGCGACGCCGAAGCGGAATCGCTCGATGGCCTCGCCGACCGGAAAGGCCAGCGCCTCGACGCTGGCACGGGACTCGCGTGCCGCTTGCAGCACGCGCGTACAGACATGCGCGGCATCGCCGACATATTCGTCGATCGGGAACACCGCGAGCAGGCCGTCGCCCATGAACTTCAGCACTTCGCCGCCATGGCCCCGGATTGCAGTGACCTGGCAATCGAAATAGCGATTCAGGATTTCGACCACGGTCTCGGCCGGCAGCCGGTCCGACAGCGCGGTGAAACCGCGCAGGTCCGAAAGCCAGATCGCGGCCTGCATGGTGTCGTGGTGGCCGCGGCGGATCTGGCCGCCGAGGATGCGCGCGCCGGCGCGGTTGCCGACATAGGTGTCGAGCAGCATCTCGGCAGTGCGGCGCTGGCTGATGATCTCGCTGACACGCGCCAGTGGCGTCACGATGGAGCGGATCGCCGCGATGTGGTCGTCGCTGAAGCCGCCGGGACGCCGTGTCATCCAGCTCGTCCCATGGATCGAACCATCGAGAAACGGCATCGGCACCGCGACATAATCGGTCACCCCGTCGGCGCGCATGTCGTTGACGATCGGAAATCGCCTGCTGTCGGGGTCGTCGATGCGCCCCCGGACCTCCAGCCCCTCCTCGAACACGATCCGTAGAGGGCTCGCGGCGAATTCGGGCGTGTCCAGGATGTCGAAATCGACGGTGCCGATCTCGACTTCCTCACCCTGCCGCCAGATGAAGTTGCGGCCGAAGATTTCCGGATGCAGCGTGCGGATGAAGATGCCGAACCGCCACAGCGGCAGACCGGCTTCGACCAGATGTTCGCAGACGTCCGCGATCATCTCGGCCGGGGTCTCCGACGATCTCGCGCCGTCGATCAGCCAATTGGTGATGCGCTGGAGCTCGAAGCTTTCCATGGCCGCATTTGCGGACGAAGTTGTGGGATCGTCAAGCTGCGCGGTGAGCTAGTACCGCGGCATCAACGTCCCACCTGCCCGCGGTCGCGCAGGAAGTGATCGGCCAGGACGCAGGCCATCATGGCTTCGCCGACAGGGACGGCGCGGATTCCGACGCAGGGGTCGTGGCGGCCTTTTGTCATGATCTCGGTGTCGGCGCCGCTGCGATCGACCGTCAGGCGCGGCTGCAGGATCGATGACGTTGGCTTGACGGCGAAACGCACCACGACCGGCTGCCCCGTGGAGATGCCGCCCAGCACGCCGCCGGCATGGTTGGACAGGAAGCGCGTGCCGTCGTTGCCGGTGCGCATCTCGTCGGCGTTCTCCTCGCCGGTGAGCTCGGCCGCGCCAAAGCCGGCGCCGATCTCGACGCCTTTCACGGCATTGATGGTCATCATCGCACCCGCCAGATCAGAGTCGAGCTTGGCGTAGATCGGCGCGCCAAGTCCGGCCGGCACGCCTTCGGCGACGATCTCGATCACCGCGCCGATCGAGGAGCCGCTCTTGCGGATGCCGTCGAGATAGGTTTCGAAGAACGCGGCCTTGTCCTTGTCCGGGCAGAAGAACGGATTATTGGCGATCTCGTCCCAGTCCCACTTCGCGCGGTCGATCTTGTGCGGCCCCATCTGCACCAGCGCACCGCGCACCCTGACGTCGGGCAGCACCTTTCGCGCGATGGCACCGGCGGCAACGCGCGTTGCGGTCTCGCGCGCCGAGGAGCGGCCGCCGCCGCGATAGTCGCGCAGGCCGTACTTGGCCTCATAGGTGAAGTCGGCGTGACCCGGACGAAACTTGTCCTTGATCTCGGAATAGTCCTTCGAGCGCTGGTCGGTGTTCTCGATCAGGAGCCCGATCGGCGTGCCCGTCGTCACCTGCACGCCGGTCTCCGGATGCGCCGTCACGCCGGACAGGATCTTGACCTGGTCCGGCTCCTGACGCTGGGTGGTGAAGCGCGATTGGCCCGGCCGGCGGCGGTCGAGGTCTTGCTGGATCTCCGCATCGGTGAGCGGGATCATGGGCGGGCAGCCGTCGACCACGCAGCCGATCGCCACCCCATGGCTCTCGCCGAAGGTGGTGACGCGGAACATGTGGCCGAAAGTGTTGAAGGACATCGCTGCTCGCTGGCTCGGTTCCGGCGTGTGGTAACGCGCGGGGGGCCGGGGGTCAAACCCGGAGCGGTCCCGGACAGCGGCAACCGGGCTAACTATGCTTCTCCAGCCGCCTGTCGCGAAACACGTAGACGGCGCCCTGCTGGATATACAGTTCTGCGGCGCTGGCGGGAGTCTCGATGCCGAGGGCGACCATCAGGGCCCGGCAGGTCCCGCCATGGGCGACCGCAACGGTATCGACCAGAAGCGACTCGTACCAGTCCAGCATGCGCAATTGCACCGCCGCGTAGGTCTCGCCGCCCGCGGGCGCGACCGTCCATTTGTCGGCGAGGCGTCTCGTGTAGACATCGGGATCGGAAGCCTCGCTTTCGGCCAGCGTCAATCCCTCCCAGGTGCCGTAGCCGATCTCGCGCAGGCGATCGTCGAGCGAATAGTCGGAAGGCGGCAATTCGAGCCGGCCGCGCGCGAGTTCCATGGTCTGCCGCGCACGGCCGAGCGGGCTCGATACGTAAGGCAGCGCCGCTGGGTCCTTGCCCTCCCGCCTGAAAAGATCCGCCAGCACGGCTGCGGCGTGCACGGCCTGCCCGCGACCCCGTGCATTCAGCGCAATGTCCTGGGTGCCCTGGAGCCGTCCGAGCGCGTTCCACTCGGTCTCGCCGTGGCGAATGAAGTAGATCGTAGGCACGGGCATTCGAAGTGAGAATTAGTCCTTCCCGCCGAACGAGATATCCGGCGCATCGGGCCGCTTCATGCCGAGCACGTGATAGCCGGAATCGACGTGATGCACCTCGCCGGTGACGCCGCGCGAGAGATCGGAGAGGAGATACAGCGCACTGCCGCCGACGTCCTCGGTGGACACGTTGCGCCGCATCGGCGCGTTGGTCTCGTTCCACTTCAGGATATAGCGGAAATCCCCGATACCGGAGGCGGCGAGCGTCTTGATGGGACCCGCCGAGATCGCGTTGACGCGGATGTCCTTCTCGCCGAGATCGGCGGCGAGATAACGCACGCTGGCCTCCAGCGCCGCCTTCGCCACGCCCATCACGTTGTAATGCGGCATCCACTTCTCGGCGCCGTAGTAGCTGAGCGTGATGAGCGAGCCGCCATCCGTCATCAGCTTCTCGGCGCGCTGCGCCACGGCCGTGAACGAGTAGCAGGAGATCAGCATCGACTTGGAAAAATTCTCCGGCGTGGTGTCGACGTAGCGGCCGTCGAGCTGCTCGCCATAGGCGATCGCGTGCACCAGGAAGTCGATCTTGCCCCACTTCTCCTTCAGCATCGCGAACGCAGCATCGATGGTCGCGGCATCGGTGACGTCGCAATGGCCGAGCACAAGACCACCGATCTCGGCAGCGAGCGGCTCGACGCGCTTCTTCAGCGCATCGCCCTGATAGGTGAAGGCGAGCTCGGCGCCGGCGGCGTGGCATGCCTTGGCGATGCCCCAGGCGATCGAGCGGTTGTTGGCAAGGCCGAGGATCACCCCGCGCTTTCCCTGCATCAGACCTGAATTCTGCGCCATTGTTGAACGTCCCGTCGAACTCTTGGTGAGGTCTGGAGGTACACCAGCCCTCCTTCGCGGTACAGCCCTAATAAGCCGCGTTAACGCTGTTTCGAGCGCCGGAATAGCCGTTCCATTCGGGTGTTATGATCGTTGAGGCGCTCGCGCCCGACACCAGGATGCCAAGACCGCAATGAGTGCGTTTCGCCAGAGCGTGGAAGCCATGATCCCGGCGTTGCGCCGCTACGCGCGCGCGCTCACGCGCGACGCGGATGCGGCCGACGATCTGGTGCAGGACACGCTGGTGCGGGCACTGCGTTCGGAGCGCTTGTTTCTCGGGGGCGACGTCAGGAGCTGGCTCTACACGATCCTGACCAACCTCAACAAGAACCGGCGGCGCTCGCTGGCAAGGCGTCCACAGTTCATGCAGCTGACGGAGAAAAACCCGGATGCCAGCGGTACCGAAGCCGAAGGGCGCGACATCGAGAGGGCGCTGGCGACCCTCGTCGAAGAGCAACGCTCGGTGCTGCTCCTCGTCATGCTGGAAGGCATGAGCTACCGCGAGGTTGCCGACATCCAGGGCGTGCCGATCGGCACCGTGATGTCGCGCCTGGCCCGTGCCCGCGCCCACGTGAGGGCCTCGCTGCAAGGCGAGCGCCCGACGCTCAGGCGGGTGAAATGATGGCGGCGTCGATGCATCGCGTATCGTCCGCCCGCAGCATGCCGACGAGCTGCGCGAAGTTGAGCCACAAAAGACAATTTGGGCCACAGAGCCAGAGACGATCAATATGAACGACCGCAAGATCCCAGTGACCGAGGACGAACTGCACGCCTATGTCGACGGCGAGCTGCCGGCCGAGCGCCGCGCCGACGTCGAGGCCTGGCTTGCCGCCCATCCCGAAGAGGCCGAGCGCGTGCAGTCCTGGCGTGCCATGGCAGAGATGCTGCACGCCCGCTACGACGCCATCGCCCAGGAGCCGGTGCCGGCGCGGCTGGAGCTCGAGCGGCTGGAACGTCGCCCGCGGCAATGGCTCTATGGTGCCGCTGCGGCTGTGCTGGTTGCCTTCGTCGCCGGTGGCACCGCCGGCTGGATCGCGCATGGCGCCGCCAGCGCACCCTCGGCTTTCCAGAGCTTTACGGAGGACGCGCTCGACGCCCACCGCCTCTATGTCGTCGAGGTCCGCCACCCCGTCGAGGTCGGCGGCAACGAGCGCGACCACCTCCAGGCCTGGCTGACCCGGCGCTGCGGCTGGACCGTGTTCGCGCCGAATCTGGAGAGCAGCGGGCTGAAACTCGTCGGCGGCCGGCTTTTGCCCGGACCGAACGGTCCGGCGTCGTTCCTGATGTATGAGGGCGCCTCGGGCGAGCGGTACACGATCTATACCGCCAAGACCGAGAACGGTGCGACCCAGATGCGCTACACCAGGGCGGACAAGGACGGCGCACTGTTCTGGGTCGAGCGGGGCGTCGGCTACGTCGTCAGCGGCGGCGGCGATCGCGACCGGCTGACCAAGGTGGCGCAGGCGGTCTACGATCAGGCCGAGAAAAACGGTACCTAAACAACCGCTTGAGCGCACTGCCCAGATTCCGTCATTGAAAATTTGGAATCAAGACATCGGCGCGTCTCATTATCGCACCGGATGATCACGCGAAAATGAGCAGCGTTCGATCCGCCGATCGACGCGGGCGGCCTCGATTGGGGTTTTTGGTACCGCGCTGGTCCCCCTTTCGAGGCCGCACCTTTTATCGGCTGCCCCGCCGGACAGCCGACACGTCTCAAACGTCAGCGTCGAAGCGCGAGCCGCGCCTCAGGCGCATGTTGAGCATCATCCCTTCGGGAAGAGAATACTCCGATCGTCGAGATGGCCTCGGATAGCGCCCTAGCCGAGTCCGCTACGTGGATTGTAGGGGTGTTGGTCCCGCCACTTCTCCATCAATGCCTCAAGCTCGGCGTCGTTCCCGTCCGGTAGCATAATCCTGATGGTGACGAAGAGATCCCCGGTTCCGCCAGCTTTCGGCAAGCCCTTGCCCTTGAGGCGGAAGGTTCGGCCGCTGGAGGTGTTTTTCGGGACCGAAAGCTCCACGGCATTGCCGAGAGTGGGCACGCGGACCTTGCCGCCGAGCACAGCCTCGTAGAGCGTCACCGGCAGGTCGATCCGCAAGTCGGCGCCCTCGACCTTGAAGTAGGCGTGCGGCGCGATGTTGATGGTGATCAGGAGATCGCCGGGCGGATGGCCCTGCGCGGACTCGCCTTGCCCCCGGAGCCGGATCTGCTGGCCCTCGGTGACACCAGCCGGAATCTTGACGTTGAGCTCCTTGCCCGTCGGCAGCCGGACGCGCTTCTCGCCTCCCTTGACCGCCTCTTCCAGCGAGACGGACATGGCAACATTCACATCGAGATCGAGCCCGATGCCACCGGTGTCGAATTCGAACTGGGCGCCACCGGCCCCGGGCCGGGCGCCGCGCATCCCGCCGCCGAACATGCTGTTGAGGATATCCTCGAATGCGCCGCCGCCCTGGCCAGGGCCGCCGCCGGAACGGAACGTATAGCTTTCGAACCCGCCGGGGCCGGCACGGCCGCGCGGCCCGCCGCCCCCCGGAAAACCCTGGAAGCGCGGCTTGCCCTCGGCGTCGATCTCGCCGCGGTCGAACTGCTTGCGCTTGTCCTCGTCGCCGAGGATCTCGTTCGCGGAGTTGAGTTCGGCAAAGCGCTCGGCGGCCTTCGGGTCGTTCTTGTTGCTGTCGGGATGATGCTTCTTGGCAAGCTTGCGATAGGCGCTCTTGATCGCGGCAGCGCTAGCGCTCCGCGGCACCCCCAAGACCTCATAGGGGTCGCGCATCCGTCACGTCTCCTTCAAGGAATCGAATTGTTCAAAGGGCTCCCCGCCCACCCGTAATCCATGTGGGGAGAGAGTGGCATTTTTGCAACTAGGCTTGCCGGCCGAATGTCTACGTTTGGAGCATGATCTTGTCGGAAAACCGGCTCCCACCTTCCCGGATCATGCTCACTTCCGCCACGGCTTTAGCGTATGAATCTCCCAACGGCCACGACTGCTTTGGCAGCCAGCGCCCTGGAGCCAGCTTTCGGTGCTGCCGTTGACGTAGCTCGCCAGGAAATCGCGGCATTTGCGGCCGTCCTCGGCGGCATAGGACTGCGCGATCGGCGTCACCGAGCCACGCGCCCCGGTCTCCGGATTCTCCCAATGCTGGCTGGCATCCTTGTCGCCCTTGCTGAGGACGTCGGAGGCGGTGTTGCGAGCGAAGGCGAGATCGGTCTCGGTCGGCGGGGTGTCCTTCGCCGGCCGTGCAATCGAGCCGGTGAGATCGCTGTCGTCGGCCTTGGCGTAGGCACTGGTGTCAGTGCGGGGCAGGCTGCAGCCGCCAGCGCCGAGGCCGATCAGAATCATCGTCATGGCGATGCCCGACGGCCGCATCCCCGATAGGCCAACGCGTGCCCATGCCCTATATAGGGCAGTAGCAGACAACAGCGCGCTTTGGGCCGCGGGACGCAACTCGGACTCCGGACATGACCGACACGACCTCGATGAAACACCAGACACCCTTAACATCCGGTGATTTCACCGCCGCCGACGAGCCATTTGCGCTGTTCGAGACCTGGCTGAACGAAGCCATCAAGAGCGAGCCGAACGATCCGAACGCCATGGCGCTCGCAACCGTCGACCCCGATGGGCTGCCCGATGTGCGCATGGTGCTGATGAAAGGCTTCGATGCCGAGGGCTTCGTCTTCTACAGCCACATTGCGAGCCAGAAGGGCCGCGAACTCGCCGCAAATCCTAAGGCAGCGCTACTTTTTCACTGGAAGTCGCTGCGTCGTCAGGTCCGCATCCGCGGCAACGTGACGCCGGTGACAGACGCCGAGGCCGACGCCTATTTCGCCACCCGCCCGAAGCAGGCGCAGATCGGCGCCTGGGCAAGCAAGCAGTCGCAGCCGCTCGAGAGCCGCTTCGCGTTCGAACAAGCCATTGCGAAAGTCGCGGCCAGATACGTCATCGGCGACGTGCCGCGGCCGCCAGGCTGGAGCGGCTGGCGCATCACGCCCTCGCGCATCGAGTTCTGGCACGACCGCCCGTTCCGCTTGCACGACCGCATCGAATTTCGCCGTGACGCGGCCGGCCAGAAGTGGTCCAAGACGCGGATGTATCCTTGAGCCTCATCCCGAACCTTGTCTCGAGCTTTGGCCGACCTGAAAGATGTCCATGCCGCATTCGTCCAATGCGCCGCGCCGCACGCTGCTCCTGACCGGAGCCAGCCGCGGCATCGGCCATGCCACCGTGATCCGCTTCTCCTCGGCGGGCTGGCGGGTCATCACCTGCTCGCGGCATCCCTTCCCGGAGGACTGCCCGTGGGACGCGGGACCCGAAGACCACATCCAGGTCGACCTCGGCGATCCCCTGGACACCGCGCGCGCGATCTCCGAGATCCGCCGCCGGCTCGAAGGCGGCACGCTGCATGCGCTGGTCAACAACGCCGCGATCTCGCCGAAGGGGCCAGGTGGCTCTCGGCTCGGCTCGATCGAGACCGATCTCGACACCTGGACGCACGTCTTCCACGTCAACTTCTTCGCGCCAATCATGATGGCGCGCGGGCTGATCGAGGAATTGAAGGCGGCCAAGGGCTCGGTCGTCAACGTCACCTCGATCGCGGGTTCGCGCGTCCACCCCTTCGCGGGGGCCGCATATGCGACCTCTAAGGCCGCATTGGCTTCGCTGACGCGCGAGATGGCCTCCGACTTCGGCCGCATCGGCATCCGCGTCAACGCGATCGCGCCGGGCGAGATCGACACCTCGATCCTGTCGCCCGGCACCGAAAAGATCGTCGAACAACAGATCCCGATGCACCGGCTCGGCACGCCCGACGAGGTCGCCAAGATCATCTACGTGCTGTGCACGGATACCAGCTCCTACGTCAACGGCGCCGAGATCCACATCAACGGCGGCCAGCACGTATAGGAGTCCTCGTCACTGCGTGCGACTTGTCCGCCGAAGCTCAAGGAGCAAAGACGGAAGCGAAGCAATCGCGGAATTGGAAACGATGTTTGGGGAAGCAAGGCGATCCAGACAACGCCGCCGCAAGACCTGGATCGCCCTCACCTTCCGTTCCTCAATCGATTCGAATCCGACGTGACCTGTCGCGCGGCCGCGGAGCGGCCGAGCCGAACGCGGTCGAGCAGTCGTCGTCGTTCTCACCGTCGAGCAGCGGAGCACCACAGTGCCGGCACATGCGTGCCGACATCGACGACGCCTTGCCGCTCGTCATCGCCTGACGATAGTTCGCCAGAACGATGACGTTGCGGGGCGACGTTATGTGTTTTTCAACCATGGTTGTTCCTCGCGGCTATGCACTGCTTATCGCAGACAAGTTTCGCGCAAACGTTCAGCCCACCGCTCAAATTTTACCGGAGGAATTGGGGCGGCAGGCACGCATCACCGCGCGGCCGCAATCCCGCTCTATTCTGCGACACCAACCACCGTGTCTCTGCGACCGGTGTAAGGTCTCGGTAGCATTACAGCCACTTCTTCCACTTGAAGATCCAGTACGGGACGATCGCGGCGATCAGCATCATCACCAGCGCCATCGGATAGCCGTGCACCCATTCGAGCTCCGGCATGACCTTGAAGT
Source organism: Bradyrhizobium diazoefficiens (assembly GCF_016616425.1). Taxonomy (NCBI): domain Bacteria; kingdom Pseudomonadati; phylum Pseudomonadota; class Alphaproteobacteria; order Hyphomicrobiales; family Nitrobacteraceae; genus Bradyrhizobium; species Bradyrhizobium diazoefficiens. Next base: position 2,704,423 of record NZ_CP067101.1, on the reverse strand, counting down.
TCATGCCGTAGATCGAGGCGATCAGCGTCGGCGGCATCAGCACGACGGCCATGACCGAGAACAGCTTGATGATGTTGTTCTGCTCGAGATTGACGACGCCGAGCATGGCGTCGAGCACGAAGGTGATCTTGCTGGAGAGGTAGGAGGCATGGTCGGTCAGCGAGGCGACGTCACGCTGCATGGTCTTGAGCTGCTCGCGCATGTCCTTCGACCATTTGACGCCCTCCACCACCGCGGAAAGGAACGTGACGACGCGGCCGATCGACACCAGGCTCTCGCGGACCTTTGAGGTCAGATCGCCCTTGCGGCCGATCGAGATCAGAATCTGGGAATATCTCTTTGCCTGCCCGTGGCGCTCGCTCTCGGGCTCGAAGATGTCGTGCGAGACCTGATCGATCTCGGTGCCGCAACGCTCCAGAATGTCGGCGCAGCGGTCGATCACGGCGTCGAGCAGCTCCATCAGCACCATCTCGCCGGTGATGGAAGGGGTGCAGGAGCGGGCAAGCTTGGCCTCGACCAGGGCGAACGGCTTCGGCAGGTCGTATCGCACCGTCACCAGACGGTGATCGCCGAGGATGAAGGTCACCGCCGTCGTCCGGGGCATGTCGGTATCGGAGTGGCACATCAACGTCGCTGTCATGTAGCGCGCGCCGTTCTCCATATAGAGGCGGCTGGAGATCTCGATCTCCTGCATGTCTTCCCTGGTCGGGATGGCAATCCCCGCGAGCCGCTCCACCGCCTTGTCCTCGGCCGCGCTCGGATTGACGAGGTCGATCCAGACGGCGTTCATCGGCACCGCCGCGAGATCCTCGATGACAGCTTTCTTGAGGGAGGACTCGGAGGGAACAAACACTGAAAACATGAACAACTCCAGAGAACCTGCGACAGAATGACCGTCCTAAGCGCCCCTTAGCGCGATTCTGGCAAATTCACGATGACAACCGCATTATGGGGTGTTCGCATTTGCGGCGACACCATGGCTCAACTGCGGCACGGAATCGACAGTTCGGCGTCGAGTGCCCAAAAACCTCCACGTCGCCGCAAAATTTGCGGCAGAAAAGCCACAGCCAGGCTCTCGCAGCGCGGGAAGAGGGCTTCAGTGCTGGAATTGTGGCAGATTTCAACGATAATGTGGATTAACGGAGTCGAGGAACCTGAGCGCCAAGCTCAGGCCTTCCGCACGGTATTGTTTTGATTGGAACCAAACCATGTCGTCGCTGAAAGTTAAATTTGGGATTTTGGTCGCTGGCCTGATGCTGTCGGGCTGCATGCAGGCCACGCATTTCGAGGCGACCGACATCAAGGCCTTCAAGCCGAAGGACAAGGAACTGCTCGCCAAAGTCCGGTACGAGAACACCCCGGTCGCGGAGCCGTTCCGCCGTGCCATCGTCGAGTATCACCGCAAGGAAGCGCCGGGCTCGATCGTGGTCGATTCCGACAATCACTATCTCTACTACGTGTTGGATGGCGGCAAGGCGATCCGTTACGGCATCACCGTCGGCGAAGAGGCCATGGCTTGGTCGGGCATCGCCAAAGTCGGCAGCATGACCGAATGGCCGGCCTGGCATCCGACCCCGGGCGAGATCTCGCGTCTGGGCGTTCCGACCTATGTCCCGCCCGGACCGGACAATCCGATGGGCTCCCGCGCGATGTACCTCTATTCCGGCGGCAAGGACACGCTGTTCCGTATCCACGGCACCAACCAGCCGGAATATATCGGTGCCTCGATTTCGTCGGGCTGCATCCGCCTCACCAACGAGGACGCGATCGACCTTTATAACCGGGTCAAGGTCGGCACCATCGTCGTGGTGCTCGAGCCGAAGCACGGCGACTCGCCCTACAATTCGCGCCTCGCGCTCCAGGGCGGCGGTATCAATTCTTCCTACTGAGAGAGGCATTGCCCGAGGCTTTTCAAAAGCGCCGGTTTACCGGCGCTTTTTTGTTGCGGGCCTGGACCGCTGGACCTTGTCGGCCGCCGGCTTGTCCGCAGATGCGGCTGACTTTGCCGCCGCCTCGTCGTCGGCTCCATCGTTTGCCTCGGGCTTGGCCGCGGCCTCGCGTGGCGGCGCCTCTTCGGGGCGTTCCGCCGGCAACAGCGGGGCGACCTGCGGCAGCGGGTCCCAGACGTTCCACTGGCAGATCCGGTAGTCGTTGCGCCGCTGCGCCAGGTCGAGATGGATATGGTCCTCATGGTACCAGTCGGAGCCCGGGCCGAGCACGGTGGAAAACCGCGCGCAGACCGAGTGCAGCACGCGCTCGCGCACCTCGCGCGACAGGGTGCGGTCGGTGAGGCCGATCGATTGCCCGTTGGCAAGCTTGATGGCACGGACGTCGATGGCGTTGGCCTTGCCGTGCTCTGACAGCATCGCCCCTGCGACGCGGTTGCGGCCGCGGCACTCGAACGAATCGAAATTATCAAGCTCGCTGATGGTCGAGCCGAGGCTGGTGGCCAGCGGCTCCATGTCCTTGCGCAGCCAATCGGCGATCGCGGACGCCATAGTGCAGCGGAGGATCGCCGCCGGCTTGACCGTCACCTTGCGCTTGTCCGGCAGCACGACGGCTTCCAGCCGCACCAGATCCTCGCCGCCGCATGCGCCGGGGCCACGGATATCCGGAATCGAGGGCGCGATCGCGATCTCCTCGGTCAGCGCGAGACGGCAGGCCGAGACCGGTTTCTGGGCTGGCGGCGCAGCCTCGGCAGGCTTGTCGAGCCCCGGCTTGTCCGGAGGAAGCTTGCCGTCAGTCTCCGGCGGAGCCTCGTCTGATGCTTTGGGGGCCTCCTCGGGGCGCGGCCTCGGTAGCGGGATCCTGGCGGAATGAACCTTCGCACGCGGACGTGGTGCGGCAATGCCGAAAATATCCAGCGGGGAAGCATATTTTCGCGCCTCTGCCCTGTCGGCGAGCATGAGCGATAGTCCGAGCGCGGCGGTAACCATTGCCGCGCCAGCGGACATATAGCCGCGACAAGACCATTTGCGGCGAAAGTCCGGCAGGCTAAAACTCATGGCAATTCTTTGGCCCAACGCTGAGAGCGATAACGCGCCCAGCGACTTCTCGGAGGAACGTCGGAATGCTTGGTTTGATGCAAGATTGGCCCCTGCTCTGCCACCGGATCATCGAACACGCCGCCAGGATTCATGGCAAGCAGGAGGTCGTGACACGCTCGGTCGAGGGACCGATCCATCGCACCAATTACGCCGAGATCCACAAGCGCGCGCTCAAGGTCTCGCAGATGCTGGAGCGCGACGGCATCCAGCTCGGCGACCGTGTCGCAACGATCGCCTGGAACACCTGGCGCCATCTCGAGGTGTGGTACGGCATCATGGGCATCGGCGCCATCTGCCATACCGTCAATCCTCGCCTTTTCCCCGACCAGATCGCCTGGATCATCAACCATGCGCAGGACCGCATCGTGATGACCGACATCACCTTCGTTCCAATCCTGGAGAAGATCGCCGAGAAGCTGGAAAGCGTGGAGCGCTACGTCGTTCTGACCGACAAGGCGCATATGCCTGAGACCACGCTGAAGAATGCCGTTGCTTATGAGGAATGGATTGCTGAGGCCGACGGCAAATTGAAATGGAAGGACTTTGACGAGAACACGGCGGCCGCGATGTGCTACACATCCGGCACGACGGGCGACCCGAAAGGTGTGCTGTATTCGCATCGTTCCAACGTCCTGCACGCGCTGATGGCCAACAATGTCGATGCGCTCGGCACCAGCGCCTCCGAAACGATGCTGCCGGTGGTTCCGCTGTTCCATGCCAACAGCTGGGGCATCGCGTTCTCCGCCCCCTCGCAGGGCACCAAGCTGGTCATGCCCGGCGCCAAGCTCGACGGCGCCTCGGTCTACGAGCTGCTCTCGACCGAGAAGGTGACGCACACCGCCGGCGTGCCGACCGTGTGGCTGATGCTGCTCCAGCACATGTCCGCCAATAATCTCAAGCTGCCGGACCTCAAGATGGTGATCTGCGGCGGCTCGGCGATGCCGCGCTCGATGATCAAGGCCTTCCTCGACATGGGCTCGAACGTGCGTCACGCCTGGGGCATGACCGAGATGAGCCCGATCGGCAGCGTCGCGGCGCTGAAGCCGCCGTTCCAGAATGCCACCGGCGAGGCGCGGCTCGACGTACTGCAGATGCAGGGCTATCCGCCCTTCGCGGTCGAGATGAAGATCACCGACGATGCCGGCAAGGAGCTGCCCTGGGACGGCAAAACCTTCGGCCGCCTCAAGGTGTCCGGGCCCGCCGTCGCCAAGGCCTATTACCGCGTCGATACCAACATCCTCGACGAGGACGGCTTTTTCGACACCGGCGACGTTTCGACCATCGACGAGGACGGCTACATGCGGATCACCGACCGCTCCAAGGACGTCATCAAGTCCGGCGGCGAGTGGATCTCCTCGATCGACCTCGAAAACCTCGCGGTCGGCCACCCGGCCGTGGCGGAAGCCGCCGTGATCGGCGTGTTCCACCCCAAATGGGACGAGCGGCCGCTCCTGATCGTGCAGCTCAAGCAGGGCCAGCAGGCCACGCGCGAGGAGATTCTGAAATACATGGACGGCAAGATCGCCAAATGGTGGATGCCCGACGATGTCGCCTTCGTCGACGGCATTCCGCATACGGCCACCGGCAAGATCCTGAAGACGGCGCTGCGCGACCAATTTAGGGATTATCGCTTCCCGAACGCGGCGGCGTAGGTCCAGAATAGCGCGAGATCACGCAATCCGGCCCTCCTCCGAGGGCCGGATCTTTGTTTGAATCTGCGCGACGAAAGACCAATTGGAGCTGACGCGTCGGCTTTCTAACTTCCTGCCCCACTGCAGAAGAACAACAAGGAACGCTCCGAATGAAATACATTGCGCTGAAGACGATCCCCTGGCTGCTCGCTGCGTCAGTCGCAGCCACGGCTGCACACGCGGCCGATAACAAAGTCGTGATCGGGGACATCGACGACATGTCCGGGCTCTACGCCGACGTGGTCGGACCGGGTGGCGTCGAGGCGGCCAAGATGGCGATCGAGGATTTCGGCGGCAACGTGCTCGGCAACAAGATCGAATTCATGGTGACCGACCACCAGAACAAGCCCGACGTCGGTGCGCAGAAATTCCGCGAATGGGCCGACCGCGACGGCGTCACGATGATTCTCGGCGGATCGAACACCGGCGTCAGCCTAGCGATGAACAATGCCGCCAAGGAGAAGAAGATCCCGTTCATCGCGATCGGCGCCGCCGGCGCCTCGCTCACCGGCAAGGACTGCACACCCTACACCGTGCACTACGTCTACGACACCACGTCGCTCGGCAACGGTACCGCCAAGACCATGGTGAAGCAGGGCGGCAAGACCTGGTTCTTTCTCACGGCCGACTATGCCTTCGGCACGCAGTTGCAGGAAGCCGCCTCGAAGGTCGTCGAAGCAAATGGCGGCCAGGTAGTCGGTGCCGTACGCGTCCCGCTCTCGACGTCCGACTTCTCAAGTTATCTGCTCCAGGCTCAGAGCTCCGGGGCCCAGGTGTTGGGGCTCGCCAACGCCGGCAACGACTTCACCAACTCGATCAAGGCCGCCGATGAGTTCGGCATCGCCAAGACGATGAAGCCCGCCGCATTGCTCGCCTTCATCAGCGACATTCACAGCCTCGGGCTCAAGACCGCACAAGGCCTCTACCTCACCACCGGCTGGTATTGGGATCTCAACGACAAGACCCGCGCCTTCGCCAAGCGCTATTACGAGAAGACGAAGCGCGAGCCGACCATGAATCAGGCGGGATACTATTCGGCAACCATGACTTATCTCAACGCGGTCAAGGCTGCAGGTACCACGGACTCCGACAAGGTGATGGCGGAGCTCAAGAAGATGAAGATCGACGACATGTTCACCAGCAACGGCAAGATCCGCGCCGACGGGCTAATGGAACACGAGATGTACATTATGCAGGTGAAGAAGCCCGACGAGTCCAAGCATCCTTGGGATTACTACAAGCTCGTTCAGACGATGTCGGGCGAGGAGGCGTTCGGAAAGCTGTCCGACTCGACCTGCCCGCTGATCAAGCACTGATACTCACGTCCGGCGCCATGATCGAAAAAATGGGGCGCGCTCCCGCGCGCCCCATTTCGCAGTTGCGGGACAACGGACGGCAATCGCCAAGCGCCCTACCCCGGATAAACCGCTTCACAGCTCCTTGAAAAATGCGCTAGGTCAGCTTCTTCCCGCCGCCATCGAACCCGACGAACGGCGGCCCAAATCGGAAATCGAGCACTATGGCGCGCAGGTTTTCCGCTCCCTATCAGCCGGAGCCCGTGTCCAGCCTCGCGAGCTGGGCGCGCAATCTGGCCGTGTTCGCGGTGGTGGCGGTGGTGGTGTCGATCATCGTCGTCCGCTTCGATTTCCTGGAGCCGAAGCCCGCGCTTGCGACCTTCTTCGGCGGGCTCGCGATCGTCGGCCTCTCGATCCTGTTCGGGCTCGCCGGCTTTGCCGCGATCTGGCAGAACGGCTCGCGCGGCATGGCGCGCATCCTGCTCGCCTTCCTGATCGACGGGGCGATCCTCGCCTATCCCGCCTATCTCGGCCTGCAATATCGCACGCTGCCGCCGATCCACGACATCACCACCGACCCGATCGATCCGCCGCGTTTCGACGCGCTGGCGCGCCTTCGCACCGGCGAGGGCACCAATACCGCAGTCTATGCCGGCCTCTATTCGGCGGAGCAGCAGCGCCGCTTCTATCCTGATATCGCGCCCGTCGAGCTCGAGATTTCAGTCGACCGTGCCTATGCGATCGCGCTTCAGCTCGTCAACAAACGCAAATGGATCGTCATCGACGCGCGCGCACCGCAGCCGCCGCGCCGCATCGGCCACATCGAGGCAGTAGCGCGCACCCCGATCATGGGTTTTCGCGAGGATGTTTCGATCAGATTCGTGGCGGATGGCGATGATTCCCGCGTCGATATCCGCTCGGCCTCGCGCAATTTCGACCGCGATCTCGGCAGCAACGCCGCGCGCGTCAAGAAATTCATCGACGATCTCAGCGCCGCCGCCGATGCGGACGCGCTCAAGCCGGTGAAGAAGACGCCGGTGACGCCGCCGAAGGCGCCGGCAAAGACGGTGAAGAAATAGCCATCATTCCGGGGCGCGCGCCGGCGCGAGCCCGGAACGACGGCGAAAGAGCTACGCGTTTGCCATCCGGTACGTCCCCATGATCACGGGATCGCCCTCGGTGGCGACGATGCCGCGAGCGACCAGATCTTCCAGGTGCGCCAGCACGGAATAGCCGGCGGCGGTCGTCAGCCTGGGATCGATGCCGATATAGATCGCGCGGACCATGGTCGGGATGTCGGTCTCGCCCTTGGCGAGGCGGTGCAGGATCGAGGCCTCGCGCGCCTTGCGGTGACGGATCAGGAAGCGCACGAAGCGCTGGCCGTCGGGAATCTCGGGGCCGTGGCCGGAGAAATAGAGATCTTCCTCGCGTGCGGCGAGCCGGTCGAGCGAGTCCATGTAGTCGGTCATCGAGCCGTCGGGCGGCGCCACGATCGAGGTCGACCAGCCCATCACGTGGTCTCCGACGAAATTGAACTTTCGCTCCGGCCAGGCGAATGCCAGATGATTGGCAGTATGCCCCGGCGTCGCCACCGCTTCGAGCCGCCAACCGTCGCCTTCGACGACGTCGCCATGTGCGACGTTGACGTCTGGTGCAAAATCGCGATCGGCGCCGGATTCCGGATCGTGCTTCTCGCTCTCGAAACGCGGGCGCGAGGCCCGGTGCGGGCCTTCGGCATAAACCGTCGCCCCTGTCGCCTGTTTGATCCGCGCGGCATTCGGCGAATGGTCGCGGTGGGTGTGGGTGACGAAGATATGGCTCACCGTCTCGCCGCGCACGGCATCGAGCAGCGCCGCCGCATGCGCCTCGTCGTCCGGGCCTGGATCGATGATCGCGACATTGCCGGTGCCGACGATGTAGCTGACGGTGCCGGTGAAGGTGAACGGGCTCGGATTGTTACAGAGCACGCGGCGCACGCCAGGGCGCACCTCGTCGACGATGCCGGGGTTCAGCGGAAAGTTGCGGTTGAACGGGACGTCGTCATTGTCGGACATGGCTTGCTCATAGCTTGCTGACTTCGTCATGCCCCGCCCTGTGCCAGGCATTCACGTCCTTCGCGTGGAGTAGAACGTGAATGGCCGGGACATCTGGCGCGAAGACGTGCTTCGCGCTTTTGCCCGGCCATGATGCACTTGGAAGATTCTGTCATCTCACGCGCTCTACCGCGCGTCAGCTCAGAAAAACGCCTGAATACCCGTGATGGCGCGGCCCAGAATCAGGGCGTGGACGTCGTGAGTGCCCTCGTAGGTGTTGACCGTCTCGAGGTTATGGACGTGGCGCATCACGTGGTACTCGATCGAGATGCCGTTGCCACCATGCATGTCGCGGGCGGTGCGGGCAATGTCGAGAGCCTTGCCGCAATTGTTGCGCTTCATGAGCGAGATCATCTCGGGCGCGAACTTGCCCTCGTCCATCAGGCGGCCGACGCGAAGCGAGCCCTGAAGACCCAGCGCGATCTCGGTCTCCATGTCGGCGAGCTTCTTCTGCACCAGCTGGGTCGCGGCAAGCGGCTTGCCGAACTGCTTGCGGTCGAGCGTGTACTGGCGGGCGCGGTGCATGCAGTCTTCGGCGGCCCCCAGCGCACCCCAGGAGATGCCGTAACGGGCGCGGTTGAGACAGCCGAACGGGCCCTTCAGGCCGGAGACGTTGGGCAGCAGTGCGTCTTCCGGAACCACGACGCCGTCCATCACGACCTCGCCGGTGATGGAGGCGCGCAAGGACAGCTTGCCGCCGATCTTCGGTGCGGAGAGGCCCTTCACGCCCTTCTCCAGCACGAAGCCGCGGATCTGGTTGTCGTGCGCGGCCGACTTGGCCCAGACCACGAACACGTCGGCGATCGGCGCGTTCGAGATCCACATCTTGCTGCCGGTGAGGCGATAGCCGTCCGAGACCCTCTCGGCGCGCGTCTTCATGCCGGCCGGATCGGAGCCGGCATCGGGCTCGGTCAGGCCGAAGCAGCCGACCCACTCGCCACTGGCGAGCTTCGGCAGGTACTTCTTGCGCTGGTTCTCGTCGCCATAAGCGTAGATCGGGTACATCACCAGCGAGGACTGCACCGAGTTCATCGAGCGATAGCCGGAATCGACCCGCTCGATCTCGCGCGCGACGAGGCCATAGGCGACGTAGCTCGCATTGGCACAGCCATATTCCTCCGGCAGCGTGATGCCGATCAGGCCGAGCTCGCCCATCTCGTTGAAGATCTCGCGGTCGGTCGTCTCCTCAAGATAGGCCTTGGCGACGCGCGGCAGCAGCTTGTCCTGAGCATAGGCGCGGGCGGTGTCGCGCACCATGCGCTCGTCTTCGGTGAGTTGCTCGTCGAGCAGGAACGGATCGTCCCACTGGAAAGAAGCTGCGGCCGGCTTGTCCTTGGCCTGAGGGCGCACGTTCATGAAACGTCCTTTCGCATCTGGTTCCGTCAAAAATTGCCCGACAAACTAAAGCGCCGCGGCAACAAGTGCAATTGCATCCTGGTTTCGGTCATTCCGGGGCGAGGCGAAGCGTCGAACCGGAATCTCCTCACCCTCTACAACATCGAGATTCCGGGTCTGGCTCCTTCGGCGCCAGATCCGGAACGACACTGCGTGTCAGCTTTCAAGCTGCTCGTTGGCGACGATCTCGATGCCGAAGCCCGACAGGCCCTTGTAGTCGTGCACCGAGGAGGTGAGATGCCGTATCGAGGTAACGCCGAGGTCGCGCAGTATCTGCGCGCCGACGCCGACCTCGCGCCATTGGCGGTTGCGATCGGCCTCCGTCGCCGACTCGTCGGGCAGCGCCGCCACGGGGACACCGGCTGCGCCGTCGCGCAAGTAAACCAGTACCCCACGGCCGGATTTCTTGAAATGCTCGAGCACGGCCGCCATGCGCTTGTGCCCCGTGAAGATGTCCTTGACGATGTTCGGCTTGTGAAAGCGCGTCAGCACGTTCTTGCCGTCGCCGACGCCGTTGTATACGAAAGCGACGTGGGCGATGGAATCGAACGGCGAGCGGTAGGCATAGCCTTGCAAGGGTCCGATCGGGCTTTCGGTGACGAAGGTCGAGACCCGCTCGATCAGCTTCTCGCGCGCCTGGCGGTAGGCGATCATGTCCGCGATGGTGACGTGCTTGAGCTTGTGCTGGGCGGCAAAGCGGGCGACCTGCTCGCCCTTCATCACGCTGCCGTCGTCGTTCATCAATTCGCTGATGACGCCGACCGGCGGCAGGCCGCAGAGCTTGCAGAGATCGACGGCGGCCTCGGTATGGCCCGAGCGCAGCAGCACGCCGCCATCCTTGGCGATCAGCGGGAAGATGTGGCCCGGCCGGGCGAAATCGTTGGCGCCGACATTGGGGTTGGACAGCGCGCGGCAGCAGGAGGCGCGCTCCTCGGCGGAAATGCCGGTGCCGCCGTCGGGCTTGTAGTCGATCGAGACGGTGAACGCGGTGGTGTGCGCGGAATCGTTGTGCGCCACCATCGGATCCAGCCGCAGGCGGCGCGCGTCCTCGGTGGTCACGGGTGCGCAGACGATACCGGAGGTGTGGCGGATGATGAATGCCATCTTCTCGGCGGTGCAGAGCGAGGCGGCGACGATCAGATCGCCCTCGCCCTCGCGGTCGTCGTCGTCAGTGACGACCACGAGCTCACCCCGGACAAAGGCCTGCAAGACTTCCTGAACGCTATCGGGCATTTCCCAATCTCTATCGGTTATGCCGGGAGGCTTAGCCGGACTTGGGCGCAAGCGCTAGTGTCCTGGACACAACCACATATTCCGGGCCGCGGGCCACCGGAGGCCAGGCCTGCATTGAAGATACCAGGAATATAGGCGCAGACGGTCCGAGGGGAAGGCGGCCGGCGCCCTCAAGGCAGCACTTCGCGGCGCTCGCCCAGCCGCAGATCGAGCTCGGCGCGCTTGTCGGCCAGCAGTCCGGCCTGGGCGGCTTCGATCGCAGTGAACAGCTCATGGGCATCGCTGAGCCTGGTCACCGTGACGTAGCTGGCACCGGCCTCGTAGAGCGCGCCGACGTCGGCCAAAAGGTCGGCCGCGGCCACGATCATGGCAGTCGGGTTCAGCGCGCGCACGTGGCGAACCAGCTTCTCGTTGCTGGCGCCCTTCAGCAGCGAATCCGGCACACTGAGGATGATCATCTCTGACTTGCCGACGCCGGCATGGAGCAGCGTATCGACATTGCTGATGTCGCCATAGATCACGTGCAGGCCGCGCGACATCAGGGTCTGATACACATTGGGGTTGAAGTCGACCACGGTGATCTGCTCCAGCAGCACCGGCGTCTGCCGTTCGATCTCGGCCAGCAGCGCGCTCGCCGCACGGAAAAAGCCGAGAATGACGATACGGCGGGCCTCGCCATGGCCGCCCTCATGTCCCTCCTCGGCATGGCCGCCGCCATGGTCGAGGTCGCGCAGGCCGATCCGCTTCAAGGGATCGATCGCCCAACGGGTGATCTCGTCGCTGCGGGTCATCACGAAGGTCGAGAGCACTGCCAGCACGACGAAGGCGAAAGAGGCGGCATTTGCCGTCTCGGCTGCGATGTGGTGGTCGGCGACGCCGGTCTGGATCACCACGAGCGAAAATTCGGAGATCTGCGCGAGGTTCAGCGCCGGCAACAGGCTGGCGCGCAGGCCCTGCTTCATCAGATAGAGCGGCGTGAAGGTGGTGACGAGGCGGCTCACGACCGTGAACGCCGCGATCATCAACGCCAGCCCGATCACGGAGAGGCCAGGGACGGGAATGGTCATGCCGAGTGCGACGAAGAACAGGGTGATGAAGAAGTCGCGGAGCGTGGTGACCTTGGCGGTGACGTCCAGCGCGTAGGGAAAGGTCGAGAGCGAGACGCCGGCGATCAGGGCGCCCATCTCGCGCGACAGCGACAGCCGCTCGGCCGTCTCGGCGACGAGGAAACACCAGGCCAGCGCGCCGAGCAGGATCAGCTCGGGCCGCCGGGCGATCTGGTGGAACAAGCGCGGCAGCACGTAGCGGCTGACCAGCAGCGCGGCAGCGACCAGCACCGCGACACGGCCGATCGAGAGCAGGATGACGCTGGCCTGCAGATTGGCAAGGCTCGGCTGCACCGCCAGGAACAGGATGGCAAAGATGTCCTGGAGCACCAGCACGCCGAGCGTGACGCGCCCCGGCAGCGTGTCGAGCTCGCGCTTCTCGTAGAGCACCTTGACGATGATGACGGTGCTCGACAGCGCGCAGGCGACGCAGAGATAGACCGCATCGAAGTGCCCGCCGCCGAGCGACAGACCGATGCCGACGAAGAACAGGACCCCGAGCAGGCAGCCGCCGAGCAGCTGGCCGCCCGCCGCCAACAGGATCACCTTTCCTGCCCGCACGATCTTCTTCAGGTCGATTTCCAGCCCAATCATGAACAGCATGAAGATCAGGCCGAGCTCCGAGATGACGCCGATCGATTCCTCCGACTTGACCCAGCCGGCGCCGAATGGACCTATGCAGAAGCCGGCGATAAGATAGGCCAGGATCAGCGGCTGCCGGGAGAAATGGGCAAGCAGGCCCAGCATCCAGGCAAACAGAATACAGAGAGTGATGTCGCGAATGAGCTCGTGCATGCCAAATCGGTCCGTTTTGCCGCACCGTAGAGACGGGTCGCGGCGCGGCAAACGAGCAATTCGTCACATGCGAAAGGGCCTGCTCGCGGCAGCGCTGCTATGCCCCCTCGCCTTTGCCGTGCCCGCCGCCGCACAATCCAAGGTCAATATCGAACAAAACTTTGCCGATTCCCTCACGGCAATGCCGAAAGACGAACTCGCCGTCTCCGGCGGGTTCTATGTGCCGGCCTATTCCAGCGTTGCGATGAGCCACGGTAAGCTGCGCGTCGACTTCTCGGTGACCTTGAGCGTGCACAACGCCTCCGAGACCCAGCCCCTGATCATCAAACGCATCGCCTATTTTGATACCGCAGGCAAGCAGGTCGAGAGCTATCTGAAGGCACCGGTGGCACTCAAGCCGCTCGCCACCGTCTCGATCTTCATTCCGACCGACGACGTGCGCGGCGGGACGGGGGCCAATTTCCTCGTCGACTGGGCCGCGGCAGGCGAGATCGCCGAGCCCGTGGTCGAGGCTCTGATGGTTGGCGGCGTCGCCAATGCGCATTACGCTTTCATCAGCCAGGGCCGTCCGACCCGGACGGCTAGCAAGTAAGACCGTCCGACCCGGACGGCTACCAAGTAAGACCGTCCGACCCGGACGGCCGGCAAGAAACAAGACTGGCCGGCGCAACGCCGGCTGGCTCAACAAGAACAGAAACGAGGAACGCCCCCATGACGTCCAGCTTCGACTTCGCCCCCATGTTTCCGGCAGGACTGCCGGCTCCCTCCGCGCGCTGGACGGGCCTCGCCAAATACAGCTTTGTCGGCGGCAACAACGATTCCGAGCAACTGCCGCTCGAGGGCCTGATCGAGGCGACCACACAGGCGCTGCAGCGCGAAGGCCGGTCCCTTGCGACCTACGGGTTGGCGCATGGCCCGCAGGGCTACCTGCCCTTGCGCGAATTCCTGGTGACGAAACTCAAGCGCGATGCCGGCATCACCTGCACCGTCGATGATCTCCTGATCGTCTCCGGCTCGCTCCAGGCGCTCGACCTCGTCAACGGCACGCTGCTGACGCGCGGCGACACCGTGATCTTCGAGCAGGAAAGCTATCAGGGCGCGCTGAACCGTCTGACGCGGCTCGGTGTCAACGTGATTGGCATTCCGCTCGATGCGGACGGCATGCGCATGGACGTGCTGGCCGCGACGCTGGCCGACCTGAAGAGCCGCGGCATCCGGCCGAAATACATCTACACCATTCCGACGGTGCAGAATCCGACCGGCAGCATCATGCCCGAGAGCCGTCGCGCCGAGCTGGTACGGCTCGCGATCGAGCATGGCGTGCCGATCTTCGAGGACGATTGTTATGCCGACCTCGTCTGGTCAGGGCAGCGGCCGCCGGCGATCCATGCGATGAGCCCGAATGGCGGCGTGATTCATATCGGCTCGTTCTCGAAATCGATCGCGCCGGCATTGCGCGTCGGCTTCATCGTGGCGCCCTGGGAGGTAATGTCGCGGATGCTGGCGCTGAAGACGGATGCGGGCTCCGGCGCGCTCGAGCAGATGGTGCTCGCCACTTATTGCAAGCCGCATTTCGCAAGCCATGTGCCGGCGCTGACCAAGGCGTTGCGCACCAAGCTCGACACGCTGATGGAAGCGCTGAACGAACAGTTCGGGACGGCGGCGGAATTCGAGGAGCCCAAAGGCGGCATCTTTCTCTGGGTGAAGCTGCCCGACCAGGTCGATACGCTAAAGCTGTATCAGGCCGCGCTCGCGGCGGGCGTCTCGATCAACCCGGGACCGGAATGGTCGACCAACAAGAGCCACTCCAGCTCGCGGCTCAGGCTGTGTTTTGCGAGTCCGACACATCAGCAGATCCGCGAGGGCGTCGCCGTGCTGGCCGAGGTCTGCCGCAAGGGGTTCGGCGTGCCGGCCCGCAGTGCCAATGTGGAGAAGCGGGCCTAGCCGGCGGGTCATCAAGCCGCCTGTGGCTGGCTGCCGTGGATCGCGGAGGCCAGCCGCAGCAAAAGGACGATCGAGACGTTGCCCTTGCCGGCTTCGATCTGGGCGATATAGCGCTCGGAAATCCCGGAACGGCGGGCCAGCTCGCGGCGCGACAGGTCGCAGCGCATGCGCGAGGACCGCAGGCGATCGCCCAGCTCGGTCAGAAACGCGGTCTCGGAATAAGGCGGAACGGCACAGCTCCCCGGCAGCACTTCGCCCGCAAAATCCATGACCTGATTCAGCATTGATCTATCCAGATTCGCCTTCGGGAAGCGCCATCCTACCTCGGAAAAAATCGGCCTCATTGACGCGGTTCAAATTCGCGAGCGGTCGGCGGCTGCGATGGACGGAAGCGGGCGGGATGGTACAGTTTGGACTTCTTCGAGGCGGGGTTCTTCAGGACATGATGCGTTGTTTGAGCCGCTGGATCGCCGCTGCGATGCTGTGGGCGGCGTTCACTGCCGCGGCCAATGCCGAGACGCTGGCCGCGACGGTCGAACAATGGGGCCTGCTCGGCTCATGGGCGGTCGACTGCGCGGCTCGGCCCAACCGCGACAAGGGCGCGCTCTTGACCTACGAGATCCGGAAGGACGGCCGGGTGATGTATCTGCGCAATTTCGGCGAGGCCAGGGACGAGAACGAGGTGGTGTCGGCCACGGTCAATGCGGAGGGCCTGCTCAATGTGATGGTGTACTTCCCGTCGCTGCACCAGACGCGTGAGTTCGGGCTGCTGCTGGCGAAGGACGGCAGCCTGCGCGCGATCTACAATCGCAGCGAGCGCGGCGAGTACACGATCAGGGACGGCAAGTACGTCGCGACAGGCGCGCCGACGCCGGCGCAGCAACGCTGCGATTAGCCACCTGAACAGCCGTTCAGAATTCTCCGGCGGTTTCGCCGGAACGTTCGCATCAATGCGCGGTTTAGATGTACATTCGATTGGAGGAGGACATCATGAAGAAGCTTGGTTATGTGGTTGCGGCCCTGGGCGCGCTCGTGATCGCGGCGCCGACGCTGGCAAGCGCGGAGACGGTGGTGATCAAGCGCGGCTATCATCATCACGGCCCGTACGGCGCCCGCGCCGAATTCCGCGAGCATCGCGATTATGGCTGGCATCGCGGCTGGCGTCACCATGGCGACAGGGTTGTGGTGATCAGACGTAGCCATCGCCATCACCACTGGGACTAATGCGTAACGCAACATGGAAATGGCCCTTCACGGGGCCATTTTCTTTGCCTGCCGAAAACGCGTCAGGCTAAAGCATGATCCGGAAAAGTGCGCAGCGGTTTTCCGAAAAGATCATGCTCAAACAACAACCTAAAGCGCGATGACGATTCATCCTAATCGCATCGCGCTTTAGTCCCATGCCGGCGCGAAGCCCGGATTGACGCAGCGCCGGTCCTTCGGCAGCGCGGCGATCTTGTTGCGGTCGGCATCGTCGAGCGTAATCTTCAGCGCATCAAGATTGGCTTGCTGGCTCTCGCGGCGCGAGGCCTTCGGGATCGCGGCAACGCCGTCCTGGTCGAGCAGCCATTTCAGTGCCACCTGCGCGGCGGTCGCGTTATGCTTGGCACCAATCTCGGCCAGCACCGGATCGGACGCGACGCGTCCTTGCGCAAGCGGGCAATAGGCGACGAGCGGGATCGACTTTGCCGCGAGATAGGTCAGCAATTTGGATTGATCGAGCATCGCGTGATATTCGATCTGGTTGCAGGCAATTGGCGCCTTGATGTCCTCGACCGCGAGCTTGAGCAGCGCGGTGGTGAAATTGGCAACGCCGATAGCCCGCGTGCGTCCCTCGTCTTTCAGCTTCATCAGGGTCTCGAACACCGCGCCCCAATCCGCAGCCTTCGACGGCCAGTGCACGAGATAGAGATCGACATGGTCGAGCCGGAGCTTGTTCAGGCTGGCGTCGAAGGCGCGCCGGATCGCGTCGGGGGCGAGATTCTCGTGCCAGACCTTGGTCGTGACGTGGAGCTCCCCGCGCGGCAGACGCGACGCGGCGATGGCTGATCCGATCGGCTCCTCATTGGCATACATCTCGGCGGTGTCGATGTGGCGATAGCCGATCGACAGTGCGCTCTCGACCGCGGCGCGGCAGGCATCGCCCTGCATGCGGAAGGTGCCGAGGCCGAGTTTGGGCATGCTGATGCCCTGTGTCTTCAGATCGTCCATGAACAGGCTCCTGACGTCGTCCATCCCACGAACTCGCGCGGCGCTGCCGCGTGAGCAGACCCTTCGGTGATGGAAACGAGATGGCGGGGCGAAGACTATAGCCCGGGCGGCGCAGCGCGGCCAATCAAGATCGGGTTAGCGGTCGCGATGTCGTCGAAGCGGACGCGGTAGAAGATGTCTTGGCCGGACGGCAGGTCGTTTAGCAACAATTTTGCGGCGAGATCAGTGGCAGGGACCGCATCGCCGGACGCCGACGCGATGATCGTCTTGAAGCTCTCGACGGTGGAGCATTCCACCTGCATCCGCGGCGGCCGGTCGGCGCGCGCCCAGATCACGGCAGAGCCATCGCAGACGTCGCCGGATTGGATGCCGCCCGCGATCTGCGGACGATCGGCGGCGCGGCTGAGATGCGGCTTTGCGACCGTGCCGAGCGAAGCGAGGCCTGACGTCGAGCAGACCAGGAATTGCCGCCGCGTCCATGTGCTCTGTGCGCAGCGTTGCCACTCAGGAAACCTTCGTTGAATCGCGACGGAAGGTGCCTGCGCTCCTCGACTCTCGGCTTACGGCTTCTTGACTCCGCGCCTACGGTTTTGCGACGCGGCGATGACCGCGAGGGTCTAACGCTTCCAGTTGCAGATGCCGCCGGAGTGGCACGGCCAGGTCTGGATGCGGGTATCCCTCGCCTGTGCATCGAGTGGATTGCCGTGGCGACGGGCGAGCCTGGAGCGCACTGCGCCACCCCGATGCGTGCTCTTCGTATGCGCGACCTTCGGCTCCGGCACGTGCACGCGTTCGGTCGCAACTTTCTTCGGCACGTCGACAGGCTCAGCGCGCGCCTGCGCCTCGTTGCCGCCACGCGCCTCCAAAGCGACCGGCGCGAAGTGCGTCTCCGGCCCAAGCCGTTTCGGCGACAGCACCGCTTTCGAAAGATCGAGACGGAGATATTCGTCGGGCTTGTAGTCGGCAGCGCGCGCGATCCCGCCCCATACGATCGCGAGGGCAACGGCAACTGCAAAAGAACCGCTTTTCAGGACCACGGACGCCTCCTGAAATTGATTTTGAAAGGGGTAATTTACCTCTATTTAGGAGGCGTCGTGGGCAATTCCAGCGACCAATTGCCGCCGTAGTTAAGAAGTTTGGCGGTGTCAGGCGACCTTTCGTGTCGGCCCCGCCCCATCCAGAAACCCCATCAGACGGCTGCGGATGATCTGTTCCGCCTCACCCATGATCCGATCGACGAGTTCCTTGCAGGAGGGGACGTCATGGATCAGGCCGGCGACCATGCCGCAGCTCCAGGCGCCCGCGTCCATCTGGCCCTCGAGCATGATCTCGGGATAGACGCCCGCAACCTGGTCGTGGATGTCGTCGATCTTCAGCTTGTCGCCCTTCTCACGCTCGATCTCGAGCAGGCGATCGACGTTGGCGTTTCTGAGGACGCGCTCTGTATTGCGCAAGCGCCGCATGATCAGGCGGGTGTCGAGTTCGGTTGCGGCGACCAGCGCGTTCTTGACGTTCTGATGCACCGGCGCCTCCTTGGTGGCGATGAAGCGCGTGCCCATGTTCATGCCGGCTGCCCCCAGCGACAATGCCGCGACGAGGCTGCGCCCGTCGGCCATGCCGCCGGAAGCGACGAACGGGATCTTCAACTCCTCGGCCGCGCGCGGCAGCAGGATCATGTTGGGAATGTCGTCCTCGCCGGGATGACCGCCGCACTCGAAACCGTCGACGCTGACGGCGTCGCAACCGATGCGTTCGGCTTTCAGCGAGTGGCGCACCGAGGTGCATTTGTGGATGACCTTGATGCCGGCCGCCTTCAGCGCGGGCATGTAGGCTTCCGGGCTGCGGCCCGCGGTCTCCACTGCCTTGATGCCACCTTCAACGATAGCCGCAATATACTCGGGATAAGGCGGCGCCGAGAAGGCCGGCAGGAACGTGAGGTTCACGCCGAACGGCTTGTCGGTCATGTCGCGGCAGCGCGCAATTTCCTTCGCGAGCAGTTCCGGCGTCTTCTGGGTGAGACCGGTGATGATGCCGAGGCCGCCGGCATTGGACACGGCGGCGGCCAGCTCGGCAAAGCCGACGAAATGCATGCCGCCCTGGATGATGGGGTGCTCGATGCCGAACAATTCGGTGATCGCGGTCTTCACTTAGGTGCCTCCCGGAATTCTGCCTGCGTTCGGTTCAGTCTAGCCGGACCCTTGCGCCGCCGTCACCATTTCTCTCCGAAGGGGCGGATCTCCATCTCGAAGGTCCAGGCGCTCTTGGACTGCTGATAGAGCTGCCAATAGGTGTCCGCGGCCGATGACGGCGGCATCGGCAGATCGGGATCGTCCAGTGCATTTGCTCCGAGCGCTTCCAGCCGGCGCTGCCGCACCCATTCAGTGTCGACGGTGGAGTGAGTTGAGACACCAAATTCAGGCCGCAAGTCCCGTCATCTGAGGTGCGATCCTAGCGGCGCAAGCCGCCAGGTGAGCCTCGAACGATGGACGGCCGAGCTGCCAGCCAGGCCGCCCCCTTCGAGGGCCGCTGAAGAAGCGGCCACCTCGGGGTGACGGGGACAGAGCGTCAAGTGCAGCAAGACCGATCTACATTGCATCCTCTCAATGTCCTCGCGCCGGCGCACTCAGATCGATCGAGCGCATCACGGCCGCGGTGGGGATCATCAGCATCGCAATGATCGCCAGCGTCCAGAACACATCGATATAGGCAAGCAAATCGACCTGCTGCTGCAAGGTACGGCCGACCCAGGCGAGCGCTTGTGATGCAGCATCATTCGCATTGGAGCCTTGCGCCTGGAAGTAGCGCGTCATCGCCTCGATCGTCTGCTGATAGCCGAGGTCGGAGGGCGCGGCGTGCTCGATCAGGCGGCTCTGGTGGAATTGCTGGCGCTGCGCCAGGACAGTCTGCGCCAGCGCGACGCCCATGGAGCCACCGATGTTGCGAGCGACATTGATCATGGCGGAGGCCTGGTTGGTCTTGTCCGGTGGCACGCCGTCATATGAGGCTGTCGTCACCGGCAGGAAAAGGAAGGGCAGACCGAGCGCGAGGAAGATGCGCGACAGCGCTGCATAGCGGTAGGTGATGTCGCCGGTGAGCCCGGTGAGATGCCACATGGAGAACGCAACGATGGCGGCGCCGAACATGATCAGATATTTCGGCTGAATGGTACTGACGAGGCGGCCGGCCACGGGCATCAGGATCAGGGTCGCAATGCCGCCGGGCGACAGCGCAAGGCCGGCCAGCATCGCCGTGTAGTTCAGCTCGGTCTGGAGCAGTTGCGGCAGGAGCTGGGTCGTCGAGATCAGCACCGCGCCGGTACCGAGCATGACCAGAAAGCAGGCGGCGAACTGACGTCGGCCGAGCAGGCGAAGATCGACGATCGGATCTTCCCGCGTCAGCTCCCAGGGGATCAGTGCCACCAGGGAGACCGCGGCCAGTACCGCGAAGATGACGATCATGTTCGACCCGAACCAATCGTTGCGCTGGCCTTCGTCGAGCACGAATTCGAGCGAGCCGAGCCCGATCGCGACGAGCAGGAAGCCGATATAGTCGACGCGCAGGCCCTTGCTCAGCAGCATCTTCCGCTCCTGCTCCGCGCCCGATGGCTCCTTGACCAGCATGCCGACCAGAAGGAGCGAAAGCAGCCCCATCGGCACGTTGATCAGGAACACCCAATGCCAGCTGTAGGTATCGGTGATCCAGCCGCCGAGCGTCGGTCCGATCACCGGCGCGACCACGACGGCGACGCCGTAGATTGCGAAGGCGTGGCCGCGCTTGTGCGGAGGAAAGGAGTCGGCGAGGATTGCCTGCTCGCTGGTGGCCATGCCGCCGCCGCCGAGACCCTGAAGAATGCGAAACAGCACCAGCGCCTGCAGGTTCCAGGCGAGGCCGCACAGCAGCGACGCGGTCGAGAACGTCGCAACGCAAATCATGTAGAAGCGCTTGCGGCCGATCACCGTCGATAGCCAGCCCGAGATCGACAACACGACCGCGTTGGCGACGAGATAGCTGGTGATGATGTAGGTGCTCTCGTCGATGCCGACCGCGAGCCCGCCAGCGATGTGGCGCAGCGCGACATTGGCAATGGTGGTGTCGAGCACCTCCATGAAGGTTGCGATCGAGACCACGAAAGCAATGAGATAGGGATTGTGCCCGCCGGCCGCCGAGCGCTCCGGTGACCAGCCGCCCGCAGACGCACCGTCTTGCGTAGCGTCCGTCATCGCACCCTGGTCCAGGGCACGACTGACATGCCGGGCCCGACCGGCAGATCGGCCGGCCAGTTGTCGACCACGATCTTCACCGGCACACGCTGGACCACCTTGACGTAATTGCCGGTGGCATTCTCCGCCGGCAACAGGCTGAACGCGGTGCCCGAGCCTGGCTGCACGGAATCCACGTGGCCGGTGAGCTTGCGATCGGGATAGGCATCGATCCGAACCTCGACCGGCTGACCCGGCCGCATGTCCTTGAGCTGGGTCTCTTTATAGTTGGCGACGATCCAGAGCTCGTCGGGCACGAACATCATCAGGCTCTGGCCGGCGGTGACGAACGTGCCCTTGGCACCTGAGAGCTTGACGACGCGGCCGGATTGCGCCGCGACGACGCTGGTGTATTGCAGGTTCAGCTTGGCTTGATCGAGCTGCGCCTGCGATTGCTCGGCCTGCGCCCTGGCGCCTTCGAGCTGCGCTCGCAGCGTCTTGATGCCGAGTTGCGCCGACGTCACGGCCGTCTTGGCGCGCTCGGTACTAGCCTGCTGCGCCTGAAGATCGGAACGGGTCTGCTGCTGACGCTGCACGGTGCCGGCGCCCTTCTCGGCCAGATCCTGGGCCCGCGCAAATTCCTGCTGCGCAAACCGAAGCTGGGCTTGAGCCTGTTCGAGTTGCGCCTGGGCCTCCTTGATCTGCTCCTGCTGCGAATCGATCTGCGCCTCGACGTTGGTGACGTTCGCCTTGGCCACTGCAACCTGCGCACTGGCCTGATCGATGGCAATCCGGTAGTCGCGTTCGTCGATCTTGGCGAGAAGATCGCCGGCATTGACATGCTGATTGTCCGTAACCGGGATCTCGGTCACGTAGCCGCCGACCTTCGAAGCCACCGAAAAGCTGCGTGCCGCGACGAAGGCATCGTCGGTGGACTCGTAGTGGCGCACCTCGAGCCAGTAGAGCGTACCGCCAACGAGCGCGGCGATCAGCACGACCACGCCGACGGTTGCAATTAGCCAATGCTCGCGAAGCCGGTCACGCAGCGATGGCGTTTTCGCCGGCTTCTCCGACTGAGCCTTGGCCTGATCCTCGGCCTGATCCTCGGCCTGCCGCCCCTGACCTGGCGAAGTCGTTGGAGCTTCCTTTGTCCGCTGCGGCTGCTCCGCGGACGGCCCATGCTCCCGTGTTTGAGCATCCACGGCCGATACCTTTCTCGGGATTTGAACAGGCGGTCGGCGACTTGAGCCAGGCCCGCCCGCCCGCCGCGGGCCCCCCGCCGGAGCCCAACAGCCGCGCCGAAGCATGGTTCCGCCTGAACGGCCCGCGCGACCATTCGTGATCGCACTGCTAACAAAGGCGGCGGGGCATCTTGCGCGCCGCCCGTCGCTAAGCGCGCTCGTCTCCGAAGTTACAGGGTAAGCCCGCTCTGGTTAGTGCGTCTTCGACTCGTGCCATTTTTCCAGATCAGGCTTCGTCTCGTCCGATCCCTGCTCCTTCTCGGGGTTGCCCTTCCAGGGTTTGTCCGTCTGTCTGTGCGAACCCCAGTCGTTCTGCTGGCGGGGATCGTCGTTGGGCCGCTCCTTGCTCATCGAACTCCCTTTCTGTGCAGCCTTCCATGCAGCGCCTATACGAAGGGAACGCCGTAATAGGAGTTGATGCCGCGGACTGCGGCTTCATCGCCCCAGTTCCACTCGCTCGTTTCGCTGTATTTCGGCGCGCTTTGCAGATCCTTGGCCGTGATCGCGGTGACGTAACCACCCAGTTCGGTGTCGTATTTCAGCGATTGCCACGGCAGCGGATAGTGATCGTTCCCGAGACCGAGGAATCCGCCGAAGCCAAGCACGGCGTAGGATACCTTGCCGCTAATCTTGTCGATCATCACACGCTCGATTGACCCGATCCTGTTGCGGTCGGCACCATAGACCGATGTTCCTTCGACCTTGTCGCTGCCGATCAAACGACCCATCTCGGCGCGATCCAGCTCTGCTTGCTTCAACATCCCAATGCTCCACTCAGCCAACCGAGGAATCAACCGGACAGGCGAGTGATCGTTCCGGCGCTGTTCCGCACCCGGACAGGAACATCGCAGGGAGCGAGCGGTTCTCTGAACTTCAGAACAGCTCTCGGTATCGAGGCCCCGCATGGTGTCCCAGACGGTCTTTCGACTTCGTCGTCCAGCGCCTGCATCAATGGGGCGTGCGCCACATCTTCGGCTGTCCCGGCGACGGCATCAACGGCGTGTTCGGCGCGATGAACCGGGCCGTGGGCAAGCTCGCCTTCGTGCAGGCGCGGCACGAGGAGATGCGTGAAGGGCGATCCGAACAAAAGCGAGATGATCAAGGGGCAGCGCGGCAGGTGCTCGAAACGATCCTGCCGGGAAAAGAATGAGGTGAACCATGACCGACTTCCGCGATATCCAGCACGGCGTCAACGATCCCGTCGATGGCGTCGACGTGAAGTATCATTTCAACGACAACAAGACGCCGCACGAGCGCGCGCAGCGCCACGCCGACGTGCGTGCCGAGGCCACGGCCGCCCCCGCCGAGTCGTTCCTGCCCGAGCGGCTTCGACGTAAACCGACTGATCCCATCAATCCGCGCACCGGGCGGAATCCCGCGGATTAGCCATTAGGAACCACGGCCCCCGCGGCGGGTTGATCGCCGCAACATCGCACGGCAAGAGGCTGTGCGCCCAATCGGAGAGCAGACATGAAACGGACCGTCATCGCCCTTGCCTGCGTGCTTATCGCAGGCCCCGCACTCGCACAGTCGCTGGGCGAGAAGACCGGCGTCAATTCGGCGCTCGGCGTCGCACCTGCTACGGCCGACTTCGTCAAGGAGGTTGCGATCAGCGACATGTTCGAGATCGAGTCGAGCAAGCTCGCCGAGCAGAAGGGCAACGCGCAGGAGAAATCGTTTGCGCAGCAGATGGTGACCGACCACACCAAGACCAGCAGCGAACTCAAGGGTCTCGTCAGTGGCGGCAAGGTGCAGGCGACGCTTCCGACGGCACTCGACAGCTCGCACCAGAGCAAGCTCGACAAGCTCAAGAGCGCGACTGGTAAGGATTTCAGCTCGGACTACAATTCCGATCAGGTAAGCGCCCATGAAGATGCGGTGTCGCTATTCCAACGCTACGCCAAGGGCGGCGACAATTCGGCGCTGAAGGACTGGGCGGGCAAGACGCTGCCGACGCTCAAGCACCATCTCGAAATGGCCAAGGAACTCGGCAAGGCGCCGAGCGTCGGCCAGTCCAAGTAGGAACATCGCCGACAAGGATGCCGGCGGCGGCCAGCGTTCTTGTCGTCTTGGCAAGATGCCTGTCTCCGCACATTGACACCGCAACATCGCGGAGATCGTCATGGCGCAGCAGAAGCAGCAGGCCTCAATGACCCGCCGGCACGTTGTGCGCGCCGCGAGCGCAACGGTCGCCGCCGCTTCGCTGGCATCCTCGACAGTGAAGGGAGATACGCCCATGGCCGAGCAGGCGCTGATTGACCCCGTGAGCCGCTATCCGAAGCCACCGTTCAAGAAGCAGTCGCAGCCCTGGCCGGGCCTCGCCGGCAAGATGGAGCCGCGGCCCGACCATGGCGAGACCAGCTACAAGGGCTCCGGCCGGCTCGCCGGCCGGAAGGCGCTGATCACGGGCGGCGATTCCGGCATGGGCCGCGCCGCCGCGATCGCCTATGCGCGCGAAGGTGCCGACGTCGCCATCAACTATCTGGCGGCGGAAGAGCCGGATGCACAGGAGGTGATCGCGCTGATCAGGAAAGAGGGGCGCACCGGACTTGCGATCCCCGGCGACCTCAAGGGCGAAGCCTTCTGCAGCAAACTGGTCGAACAGGCGGTGCAAGGCCTCGGCGGTCTCGACATCGTCGTCAACAACGCAGCCCGGCAGCAGACCCGCGCCTCCATCCTCGATGTCTCCTCGGACGATTTCGATGCGACCATGAAGACCAACATCTACGCGCCGTTCTGGATCATCAAGGCCGCGCTGCCCCACCTCAAGCCCGGCTCCTGCATCATCGGCACGACTTCCGAGCAGGCTTACGATCCTTCGCCGGATCTCTACGACTATGCGCAGACCAAGGCGGCGACGATGAACTATGTGAAGTCGCTGGCCAAGCAGCTCGCCTCCAAGGGCATTCGCGTCAACGGCGTGGCGCCGGGGCCGATCTGGACACCGCTTCAGGTCTCCGGCGGCGCCACGATGGAGAAGCTCGAGAAGTTTGGCGGGATGACGCCGCTCGGCCGCCCCGGCCAGCCGGTCGAGCTCGCCTCGATCTACGTGCAGCTTGCCGCCGCTGACGCGAGTTTTGCGACCGGCCAGGTGTATGGCGCGGCGGGAGGATCCGGGCAGCCGTAGTGACAAGCCGGCGCAGGAACCTTCACTGTCATGTAGAATTTACAAAACAGTCATGAAGGATGCCCCGCCAGACCGATGGCCCTCGTAAAAGTAAAACCCACTCGGATCGATCAGGCGCTCGCCAACGGGATTGCGGACCATACCAATTCAGGCCTAGAGCAGGCCGCGCAGGTTTTGAGCTGGGTTGCGGACGAGCACGTGCTGCTCGCGCTTGCCGCGGCTGGCTGGCTTTACGCCCAGCTTCGGCGGCCCGAGGTGCGTCCTGTCGCAAATCATGTGTTAGCAGTTTCCTTGGCAACTGCGGTGCTGCCGCACCTGTTGAAATCCGTGTTCGATCAGAGAAGGCCCGACCGCCTGACGGTGCTGGGCCATGCACACGGTATTCCTGTCTCCGGAAAACCCCTTGATGCATTCCCGTCCGGCCACGCTCTGCACATGGGCGCGCTCGCCTCGGGGGCTGGGCTATTGGCCCCCGTTCCCCGCCGGCTGGTGCGCTCCCTTGCCGTGGCTCTTTCGTTGACGCGCATCGTGGTGCTTGCTCATTGGGCCAGCGATGTGGTGGCCGGTTTCACCCTCGGAATCGTCGTCGAGCGACTGTTCAGGCCGTTCACGCTGGCGAAGCGGCGGCCTGAGGCCTCGCGGACACGGCCATGACCGAATATCTCCTCCGTTTCGTCGCCGGCGGTCTGATCGTCTCTGCCTTCGCCATCCTGAGCGACATGCTGCGACCGAAAAGTTTTGCCGGATTGCTCGGCGCGGCGCCGTCGGTCGCGCTGGCCACTCTCGGCATCGCCGTCGTCCAGCACGGCCCGCAATATGTCGCCGCCGAAAGCTGGACGATGATCTACGGCGCCATCGCGCTCGCATGCTACAGCCTCGTCGTCTGCCAGCTCCTGATGAGGTTTCATCTCGCCGCACTGCCAGCCACCATCGTCGCTTTTGCCGTATGGCTCGTCGTCGCCTTCGGTCTGCTCGCGGGCTTCGGAGGTGCTGCGTGATGCCGGTCAAGCTGTCTTCATCGGCGCTAAGACAGACGCGGTGGTACGAGTATGGTGTTCGCTTCCTGCTCGGCGGCCTGGCAACAGTGCTCGCGGGGATCGTGAGCGCACGTTTCGGCGTCTCCGTCGGCGGGCTCTTCCTCGCGCTCCCCGCCATCCTCTGCGCCAGCGCAACGCTGATCGAAAGCCATGAGCGCCGCGCCAAAGAAAAAGCCGGCCTCAGCGGGTGCAGACGCGGGCAGCAGGCCGCGGCGCTCGATACTGCAGGTGCCGGCCTCGGAAGCATCGGTCTCGCAGCATTCGCCTCGGTCTTTTACCTCGTGGTTTCGACAACCGCGATCGGCGCATTCGTCGCCGCCATCCTGGCATGGGCCGCCGTGTCGATATTGGCGTGGTGGCTGAGGCGAAAGATTCGCATCACTTCTCGCGCCGTGCAGACTGAGCGCATCGGGCAATCAGCGAGGGGCCGCGGCTTCTTCCCGTAGCATCAGAAAGCCGTACATCTCGGCGGCGGTCTGAAGCTGATCGATGCGCGCGAGAACAACGTCGCGCTGGTGTCCATCCGGCAGACCCGACAATTCGTGCTCGAGCCGCAGCTTCTGCTCCTTGAGACGTTGTTCGAACGTATGTGGCTCAGAGCGTTTTCTCATCTTCAGTCCTCGGCGGTTGCAGCCCCGGGCTGTTGGCCCAGCGCTCGACTTGCTCGATGACCTTCTGGTGGCTTGGACGCACCGGTTTGGGGCCTTCGGGCTCTTCGGAAAGCTTACGGGGTAACCTGACCTCGTCCTTCATGGCTTCTCTCCCTTTGCAGAAGAATGCGCCGGCGCGGAAGTCGTTTCATTATTAACTTATTGATTTTGTTGATTTTTATTACTCATTCGAAGCCTTTATCGGCTCTTGTGGAACTGCGGCCAAGTTGGTTCGTTGAGCAAACTACTCAACCTACTCATTTTGCGTGGTTGCCCATGAACGATCTTCGCGCCGAGCGCCTTCAGGTCATGCTCTCGCCGGAAGAGTTGGCCGCTGTTGACGATTTCCGGTTCAAACATCGCATGCCGACGCGGGCGGCAGCGGTCCGCGAGCTCCTCAGGTTCGGACTGGCTGCCGCAGACATCGACGCAGCCGCCGGTGTGAAGTCGAGCAGCTTCGGCGTGTTCGGCCGCGGACCTGATGGACACACGCAGGGAGAGCCCGAGAGCGGCCCCGAGGACTGACTCCTTGAAACAGTCCACGAGACGGTCCATGAGCAAACGGCCCCGGCACGATGGGTGCCGGGGCCGTCCTTGGAGATTGCTTCCGGCGCACCGGGGGCATGACAACCGGAAGCAACCTGTCGACTCGTCGCACCGGGATTCGTTCCTCGCGCGACTCTACCGTTTCAGTGGCGTCTAGCCGCTCGGCGCGTCGCCGGAATCGTCCGGCGTCATGCCGGAGCCCGGCGTTTTGCTCTTGTCGCTCAGCCTGGGATCGCGCGTCGCCTCGCGCGACGGGGAACCTTTCGGATCGGTCTTTTGCGGATCCGTGTTTTGCACGGACTGGGCGCGCTGCTTGTCGCGCGGCTGCTCCTCCGCCTGCTTGTCCTTGACGATGCCGTGGTCGGAATGGGCCATCATGTGCTCTCGCCTCTCCTGATGTCTCGAAGCGCTTACGCGCTGCGGCGTCCAATGTTCCGACGTGGTGCTAGCTGTGCGTCGCATGGACCGCGGCCGATGCTTTCGCCAGATGCACCTGACGGACCGTCGTTACCGTTGCAAACGCGACCGAGACGCCGAAGGCGAGAATGAGTGAGAGAAGAGCCAGACGTGGGGCCATCGCAAAACTCCTTCCGGAATCAAAACCAATGCGTTCCCTGATCATCCTGGATTGGTCGCGTGCATTCCGTGAGCGATCTCACACGCGGATTCACGAAAGGGAGAGCACTCAGGCGTCCCGCTTTTGAGCGAAACGGGCCGCAACGGGCGGGATTTCGCCATCGAGCCAATCTTGCTCGTGCGCGAGCGCCGTCCAGGCGTCCGCCATGCGTGAAAAGCGCTTGTGAGCAGGTTGTCCCTCGGCGCGCTCGGCGAGCTGAAGACAATTGTCGGCGTTATCCCTGAAGATGTCAGACTGTTTCATGGAGAAGACGTGGGGACGGAACTCCGGCGTCGCAACCCGGTTGCCCGATCGTAATGTTTCAGGGAACTTCGCACGTCATCCGCAATTGATACCGATGCGAGTTCTCGTCGCGATTATCTTGGCATTCATCAGCGCCGCCGCGCTTGCCGACAGCACCGGTGAACGAAATCTTGGTGACCGCCCGCCGAGCGCAACCGACGTCATCAGCGGCCTCTACAACTTCAGCCGCTTCCAGCAGGGCCTTCTGGAGAGCACCGATCTGAAGGGCAACGCCGAGGTCAAGAACCTCGCGGCCTTGCGCGCCGAGGAAGCGGCCAAGCGCGACAAGGCGCTGAAGCGGATACAGGAGGCGATCGGCGCGGAGCCACATGCCGGCAGGTCGACCTCCGTCAGCGCGAGTCTGGTCGAGCCCGAAATATCGGATGGACCGACTTACGTCCGAAGCTTCTATGCTTCGCAGATTCCCGAATATGAATCGGCCATCAACCTGCTCGAACGCTATCTGAAGGTGCCCGACAACATGGCGCTCGCGGCGTTCGCGCGCGAGCAACTCCCGGTGCTGCGCGCCCAGGTCAAGGACGCCGAGCGTACCATGGCGGACAAGTAGCCAGCTTCATTTGTCGTTGGGATGATGTTGCTGGCTCTGCGGTCGCACGGTGCGGTCGCTCTCCGGCATCCTGTCCCGGCCCGCATCGCCATTGTCATCCTTGCCGCCCGAAGACGAGGTGCCGCTTCCGGTCGGGTTCGACCGGGTTGCCGTCCCCGTGGTCGGCGTATCCGCCTGCGGGCTGGCGGAGCTGGCGGCGGGATCGCCGGTCACCGCCCCGGGGCCGCTGGGCGCACCGCCCTGCGCCAAGGCCGCCCCGGCGAACAGCATGATGACGATCGCGGCAAATCCTGCTTTCATATCCGCTCTCCCTCTTGGCGGGCTAACCGCGAGGCTTGACACTCCGTTCCGAAGGATGCCCGGTGACGGACGAACGACGCTAGGCGGCCGCGGATGCCATTTCCTTCCGAATTCGCATGGAACCAATTCCGCGGATCGCCGTTATTGACGCCGGGCTGAGCAAAACAGGTTCCATTTCCTCGCGTCACAACCTTGGCGCTTGATTTCGAATTTGGCTGACGCTCTATTTTGACCAATCGCGCCTTGCCTTGGATTCGGCCGACGCCTGCGGGGGAATCAGTATGAGCGACCTCGGACCCGGAACTGCATCACGCTCCGGTCGTCGCGTCCCAAAGCCAACAACCAACGGCACGTCAGACCCGGATTCCCGGGCGGAATTGCTGCTCGCCTTGCAGGCGATGCGCAGCGGCGATTTCTCCGTGCGGATGAGCGGCGACTATCTCGGCATCGACGGCAAGATCGCCGACACTTTTAATGAAATCATCGCCGCCAACCAACGCATGGCGCAGCAGCTCGAACTGGTTGGCCAGGTGGTCGGCCGCGAAGGCAAGACCCGGCAGCGCGTGAAGTTCGGCCTCGCCAGCGGCTCCTGGGCGGACATGGAAGGCTCCGTCAACACGCTGATCGACGACCTCTTGTGGCCGACACGCGAGGTGACGCGCGCGGTCGCCGCCGTCGCACAAGGCGACCTGCTCCAGACCGTCAAGCTCGACGTCGAGGGTCGCCCGCTGCGGGGCGAATTCCTGCAATCGGCGACCATCGTCAACACCATGATCAAGCAGCTCGGCGTGTTCACGTCCGAGGTGACGCGCGTGGCGCGCGAGGTCGGCACCGAAGGCAAGCTCGGCGGCCAGGCCCAGGTGCCCGAGGTGACCGGCGTCTGGAAGGACCTCACCGAGAGCGTCAACTCGATGGCGAACAACCTGACCAACCAGGTTCGCAACATCGCCGAGGTGACGATCGCGGTCGCCAACGGCGACCTCTCCAAGAAGATCACGGTCGACGTCCGCGGCGAGATCCTTCAGCTCAAGGAAGCCATCAACACGATGGTGGACCAGCTCCGCTCCTTCGCCTCGGAAGTGACGCGCGTCGCGCGCGAGGTCGGCACCGACGGCAAGCTCGGCGGCCAGGCGATCGTGCCCGGCGTCGCCGGCACCTGGAAGGACCTGACCGACTCCGTCAACGCGATGTGCGGCAACCTGACTGCGCAAGTGCGCAACATCGCCAACGTCACCACCGCCGTGGCGCGCGGCGACCTGTCGCGCAAGATCACGGTGGACGTGCGCGGCGAGATCCTGGAGCTGAAGGACACCATCAACACCATGGTGGACCAACTCAACTCCTTCGCCTCGGAAGTGACGCGCGTCGCCCGCGAGGTCGGCACCGAAGGCAAGCTCGGTGGCCAGGCGCAGGTGCCTGGCGTCGCCGGCACCTGGAAGGACCTCACCGACAACGTCAACTTCATGGCCTCGAACCTGACCGCGCAGGTCCGCAACATCGCCGACGTCGCCACGGCGATCGCGAGCGGCGACCTCTCGAAGAAGATCACGGTGAACGTCTCGGGCGAGATCCTTCAGCTGAAGGAGACGCTCAACACCATGGTCGACCAGCTCAACGCCTTCGCCGGCGAAGTGACACGCGTCGCCCGCGAGGTCGGCACCGAGGGGCGGCTCGGCGGTCAGGCCAACGTGCTCGGCGTCGCCGGCACCTGGAAGGACCTGACCGAGAGCGTCAACTCGATGGCCTCGAACCTGACCGCGCAGGTCCGCAACATCGCCGAGGTGACGACGGCGGTCGCCGGCGGCGACCTGTCGAAGAAGATCACCGTGGACGTGCGCGGCGAGATCCTGGAGCTGAAGGACACCATCAACACCATGGTGGACCAGCTCAACGCGTTCGCCGGCGAAGTCACGCGCGTGGCGCGCGAGGTCGGCACCGAGGGCAAGCTCGGCGGACAGGCCGTCGTGCGCGGCGTCGGCGGCACCTGGAAGGACCTCACCGACAGCGTCAATTCGATGGCCTCGAACCTGACCGGCCAGGTCCGCAACATCGCCGAGGTCGCAACTGCGGTGGCCAAGGGCGATTTGTCGAAGAAGATCACCGTGAACGTGTCGGGCGAAATCCTTCAGCTGAAGGAAACGCTGAACACCATGGTGGACCAGCTCAACGCCTTCGCCGGCGAAGTCACCCGCGTCGCACGCGAGGTCGGCACCGACGGCAAGCTCGGCGGCCAGGCCGGCGTGCCCGGCGTCGCCGGCACGTGGAAGGACCTCACCGATTCCGTGAACTCGATGGCGGGCAATTTGACCGCCCAGGTCCGCAACATCGCCGAAGTCGCGACTGCGATCGCCGGCGGCGACCTGTCGCGCAAGATCACCGTGGACGTGCGCGGGGAGATCCTTCAGCTCAAGGACACGCTGAACACGATGGTCGACCAGCTCAACCGCTTCGCGGGCGAGGTGACGCGCGTGGCGCGCGAGGTCGGCACCGAAGGCCGCCTCGGCGGTCAGGCCAACGTGCCCGGCGTCGCCGGCACCTGGAAGGACTTGACGGACTCCGTGAACTCGATGGCCGGCAACCTTACCGCCCAGGTCCGCAACATCGCCGAAGTGACCACCGCCGTCGCCCGCGGCGACTTGTCACGCAAGATCACCGTCGACGTGAAAGGCGAGATCCTCGAACTCAAGAACACCATCAACACCATGGTGGACCAGCTCAACGGTTTTGCCGGTGAAGTGACGCGCGTGGCGCGCGAGGTCGGCACCGAAGGCAAGCTCGGCGGCCAGGCCGAAGTGCCCGGCGTCGCCGGCACCTGGAAGGACCTCACCGACAACGTCAACTTCATGGCCTCGAACCTGACGGCCCAGGTCCGCAACATCGCCGAGGTCGCGACTGCGATCGCCGGCGGCGACCTGTCGAAGAAGATCACGGTGGACGTGCGCGGCGAGATCCTGCTGCTCAAGGACACCTTGAACACCATGGTCGAGCAGCTCCGCTCCTTCGCCGCCGAAGTGACGCGCGTCGCGCGCGAGGTCGGCACCGAGGGCCGCCTCGGCGGTCAAGCCGTCGTTCCCGGCGTCGGCGGCACGTGGAAGGACTTGACCGACAACGTGAACCTGCTGGCGGCGAACCTCACGACGCAGGTCCGCAACATCGCCGAGGTGACCACGGCGGTTGCGCGCGGCGACCTCTCCCGCAAGATCACCGTCGACGTGAAGGGCGAAATCCTCGAGCTGAAGAACACCATCAACACCATGGTGGACCAGCTCAACGCCTTCGCCGGCGAAGTGACGCGCGTGGCGCGCGAGGTCGGCACCGAAGGCAAGCTCGGCGGCCAGGCCCAGGTACCCGGTGTCGCCGGCACCTGGAAGGATCTCACCGACACCGTGAACCTGATGGCTGCGAACCTGACCGAGCAGGTGCGCGGCATCGTCAAGGTGGTGACCGCGGTTGCCAACGGCGATCTCAAGCAGAACCTGACGATGAAATCGCGCGGCGAGGTCGCCGCCCTCGCCGACACCATCAACAACATGACCGAGACGCTCGCGACCTTCGCCGACCAAGTGACGTCGGTGGCGCGCGAGGTCGGCGTCGAAGGCCGCCTCGGCGGCCAGGCCAACGTGCCGGGTGCTGCCGGCACCTGGAAGGATCTCACCGGCAACGTCAACCTGCTCGCGGCCAACCTCACCTCGCAGGTGCGCGCGATCGCCGAAGTCGCGACCGCCGTGACCAAGGGCGACCTGACGCGGTCGATCCAGGTCGATGCCCGCGGCGAAG
This sequence comes from Bradyrhizobium diazoefficiens, assembly GCF_016616425.1. NCBI lineage: Bacteria > Pseudomonadati > Pseudomonadota > Alphaproteobacteria > Hyphomicrobiales > Nitrobacteraceae > Bradyrhizobium > Bradyrhizobium diazoefficiens. Next base: position 2,671,249 of record NZ_CP067101.1, on the reverse strand, counting down.
TGTCGGAGCTGAAGGACAACATCAATACGATGATCACGAATCTCCGTCTCACGACGGACGTGAACACCGAGCAGGATTGGCTGAAGACCAATCTCGCGAAATTCACCAATATGCTTCAGGGCCAGCGCGATCTCGCCACTGTCGGCCGGCTGCTGCTCACCGAACTGTCGCCGCTGGTGAACGCGCATACCGGCGTGATCTACCAGGTCGAGAGCGAGGACAATCCGCAACTCCTGCTGCTGGCCTCCTATGCCAGCGACGGCATCTATCCGTATCAGCGCGTGCTGCAGTTCGGCGACGGCCTGATCGGCCAATGCGCTCTCGACAAGCGGCCGCGCGTGGTCGCCGACATTCCGTCGGACGTGGTGCCGATCAACTCGGCGCTGTTCCGTGTCGCGCCGAAGAACCTCGTCGTGCTGCCGGTGCTGTTCGAGGGCGAGGTCAAGGCCGTGATCGAGCTCGCCTCGCTCGTTTCCTTCACGACATCGCAGATGACGTTCCTGGAGCAGCTCACCGATTCCATCGGCATCGTGCTCAATTCGATCGAAGCGACGATGCAGACCGAAGGCTTGCTCAAGCAGTCGCAGCAGCTCGCCGGCGAGCTTCAGACCCAGCAGCGCGAATTGCAGCAGACCAACGACCAGCTCGAGCAGAAGGCGCAGCAGCTCGCCGAACGCAACGTCGAGGTCGAGCGCAAGAACCAGGAGATCGAGCAGGCCCGCCGCGCCCTGGAGGAAAAGGCGACCGAGCTCGCGCTGACCTCGAAGTACAAGTCCGAATTCCTCGCCAATATGAGCCACGAGCTGCGCACGCCGCTGAATTCGATCCTGATCCTGGGACAGCAGCTCACCGACAATCCTGACGGCAACCTTTCGGCCAAGCAGGTCGAATTCGCCCGCACCATTCACGGCGCCGGCACCGACCTGCTCAATCTCATCAGCGACATTCTGGATCTGTCCAAGATCGAATCCGGCACGGTGACGGTCGACGCCGAGGAAATCCTGACTGCGAACCTGCTCGAGACCGTCGGCCGACCGTTCCGGCACGAGGCGGACAACCGCAATCTATCGTTCAAGGTCGACGTCGATCCGAACCTGCCGCGCAGCATCGTCACCGACTCCAAGCGCCTGCAACAGGTCCTGAAGAACCTGCTCTCCAACGCCTTCAAGTTCACCGCCGAAGGCGAAGTGCGCCTGAAGGTCGCCGGCGCGGTCGGCGGCTGGGGGACGGATCACCCGGTGCTGAACTCCGCGCCGGCCGTGATCGCGTTCGAAGTGTCCGATACCGGCATCGGCATTCCCCTGGAGAAGCAGAAGCTGATCTTCGAGGCGTTCCAGCAGGCGGATGCCGGCACCAGCCGGAAGTACGGCGGCACCGGCCTCGGACTTGCGATCAGCCGCGAGCTCGCGAGCCTGCTCGGCGGCGAGATCCATCTGCGCAGTGCACCGGGCAAGGGCTCGTCTTTCACGCTTTATCTGCCGTTGAAATATTCGGGCCCGACACTCGCACCCCGGGCTGCGTCGGGGCCACAGCAACACGGCCAACCGCCGGCGCTGCAGCCGACGGCGCCCGAGCAGCGCGTCATCGAGCAGCTTCCCGACGACCGGCTCAACCTCGAGCCCGGCGACAGTATCCTCCTGATCGTCGAGGACGACCCGCATTACGCGCGCGTGCTGGTCGATCTCGCACGCGACAAGGGATTCAAGGTGCTGGTCGCCGCCCGCGGCGCGCAGGCGCTGGAGCTTGCCAAGCAGTACCAGCCGAAAGCAGTCTCGCTCGATGTGTTCCTGCCCGACATGCTCGGCTGGACCGTGCTGAGCCAGCTCAAGCACAATCCGTTGACCCGCCACATCCCCGTGCAGATCATCACGCTGGACGAGGACCGTCAGCATGCGCTGGCGCGCGGCGCGTTCTCATTCCTCAACAAGCCGACGACCACCGAAGGGGTTTCGGCCGCGCTGACGCAGATCAAGGAATATGCACGGCCGCGGCGCAAGCGGCTCTTGATCGTCGAGGACAACGAGGCCGAGCAGCTTTCGATCCGCGAGCTGCTGCACCACGACGACATCGAGATCGTGACGACCGATACCGGCGCCGGCGCACTCTCGACGCTGCGCGAGGCGCCCTGCGACTGCGTGGTGCTGGACCTGCGGCTGCCCGACATGAGCGGCTTCGAGGTGCTGGACCAGATCCGCAAAGACGAGACGCTGTCGAACGTTCCGGTCGTCGTCTTCACCGGCCGCGAGCTTTCGGCGGAGGAGGATGCGGAACTCCACACGATGGCGCGCAGCATCGTAGTCAAAGGCGTGGAATCGCCGGAACGCCTGCTTGACGAGACCGCGCTGTTCCTGCACCGCGTGATCACGGAACTTCCGATCGAGAAACAGCGCATGCTGGAAAAGCTGAACAGTTCGGACGAGGACCTGATCGGCAAGACCGCCCTGCTCGTCGACGACGACGCCCGTAATATTTTCGCGCTGTCGAGCGTGCTGGAACGGCGCGGCATGAAGGTGCTGACGGCGACGACCGGCCGCGAAGCCGTGGCGCTGGTCGAGTCCAATCCGGGGATCGCCATCGTGCTCATGGACATCATGATGCCGCAGATGGATGGCTATCAGACCATGGGCGTCATTCGCGATAATCCGGCCTTCGCTCGCCTTCCGATCATCGCGCTGACCGCCAAGGCGATGAAGGGCGACCGGGAAAAATGCCTCGAAGCCGGCGCGTCCGATTACCTCGCCAAACCCGTCAACACCGATCAGTTGCTGCTTGCGATCCGCATGTGGCTGCACCGCTGAGTTGGACTCGCGAATGGACCACGAAAAGGTCAACATCCTCCTCGTCGACGACCAGCCGGCAAAGCTGCTCGCCTATGAGGTGATCCTGAAGGATCTCGGCGAGAACCTCGTGATCGCCGCGTCCGGACGCGAGGCGCTGGAGGTGCTGCTCAAGACCGAGATCGCGGTGATCCTGGTCGACGTCTGCATGCCCGAGCTCGACGGCTTCGAGCTCGCCGCGATGATCCGCGAGCATCCGCGCTTCCAGAAGACCGCGATGATCTTCATCTCCGCCATCCAGGTCAGCGACATCGACCGGTTGCGCGGTTACGAGATGGGCGCGGTCGACTACGTACCGGTACCGGTCGTGCCGGAGGTGCTGCGCGCCAAGATCAAGGTGTTTGCCGAGCTCTACCGCAAGACCCGCGAGCTCGAACGGCTGAACCGGGAGCTCGAGGATCGCGTCCGCGCGCGCACGGCGGAACTGGAGAACTCCACCGCGAAGCTGCGCGAGAGCGAGCAACGGCGCAGCATGGCGATCGCCGCCGGCAAGATGGGATCCTGGGATTGGGACTGGATCAGCGGCGACTGGATGTGGGACGAAGGGCAATATCACATCTTTGGAGTCAACCCCGAGAGCTTCGAGGTCAACCCGGCCAACGTTCAGGCGCTGCTGCATCCCGACGACGTCGATCAGTTGCGCAAGGCGATTGCCGAGTTCAACAAGGGCGCGCGGGCTTACGAGACCGAATTCCGCATCATGCGGCCCGACGGCGAGGTGCGCTGGTGCGTCGGGACGGCGGCAGCAACGGTGGACGATAGCAGTCGCGTCGTGCGCGTGAGCGGCGTCACCGTGGACATCACCGAGCGCAAGCGTGCCGAGGAGCGGCAGAATCTTCTGGCACGGGAAGTCGATCATCGCGCCAAAAATGCGCTGGCGCTGGCGCAGTCGATCGTGCGCCTCACCCGTGCCGACGAGGTCAAGGCCTATGTCAATGCCGTCGAGGGACGCATCAATGCCCTGGCGCGCGTGCACACCATCCTGTCGCTGTCGAGCTGGCAGGGCGCCGAGCTCTCCAAGCTGATCGACGAGGAGCTTGCGCCCTATTCGCTCGGCGGCCAGATCATATTGGCGGGGCCGGAGGTCCAGTTGGTGCCGGCGACGGCCCAGACGCTGGCGCTCGCGCTGCACGAGCTCTTTACCAACTCGGCCAAGTATGGCGCCCTCTCGACCAGGTCGGGACGGCTCACGATCGGCTGGCAGGTTGAGGATCAGCTGCTGAGGCTGAGCTGGGAGGAATCCGGCGGTCCGCTCGTCATGACGCCGAAATCTCGCGGCTTCGGCACGCGGAGCCTGCTTGCGAGCGTCGAGTCCCAGCTCGGTGGACAGGCGCAGTTCGATTGGCGGGCCGAGGGCCTGTTGTGCCGTCTGGAGGTGCCGTTGACACGCAAGACGGCAACGTCGACCGCATCCGGAAAATTCGACGACGCCAGCTCCGCCGAATTGCAGCGCGCATCCGGTTAGCGCGTTTTCCAGCGAAGTGGCGGCGGGTTCGCGTCAAGAAAACGCGTCGAGACAAGAATCCAGGGCTTCTTTTCCGATTCACCCGAACGGAAGGAGCTTTAGCCGGACGCCGCGCTCGTCATACGTTGCGCCATCCGCGGTTCGCGTGCGACCCGGCCTTCGAGCCAGGCTTCCGTTCGGGCGAGATCGTGTAACGCCCTGGCATAGCGGCGAGCCGCGCTTCGCTCCGCGCCGCGCGGCAGCTTGCGCGCCTTGCGCAGAATGTCCACGGCCGCGTTGCGATAGGCCAGCGAGCGGTAAAGAAAGACGACCTTGCCCATATCGAATGTTCCCGTTTTGATGGCGCTCATCCTCGCAAACCCGGCATGAACGTTGGATGAAGCCGGTGATGACAATTCCTTCATCCATTTGGAACCAGCGGATATCGCCCGCGTTTTGCATGCCAGATCGGGATATAGTCCCATGCGTGCGAGAAAGTCGTCGGACCTGATCTCTGCTGCCGGCCTCATCAAGCTGATGACGCATGCAATGATGGGCGTAGCCCTCGGCCTCGCCTTCAGTCTCGCGCTGATCCTGTGCGATCCCGCCGTCGCCAGCCTGCTCAATCACGCCGGAAGCCAGGCCACGATCGTCTTCGTCCTCACATTGGCGACGACGTTCGCAATCGGCGCGACCCTCACCGGCATCGTGTTCATCCTCACAGAAGACAAGTGATCTTGAAGCTGCGTGATGTGCGGCTGATGCTTTGTTGGGAACTCCTGCGGCAAATGGCGGTTGGCTGCCTGCGTCAATTTAACTCAGGGAGTTCCCTCGCATGACAACCACCAGGCTCGCTCTCACCGTAATGTTGGCAACCGGCCTCGCCGCCGCGCCGCTCGCCGCGCAGGCCAAGTCGCACAAGATGAAACACCGATCCTCGATGTCGTCATCGCAGACCACCGGCGCCAACACCAAGGCGTCCAAGAGTGCGGATACTTCCGGCCAGGCTGGTTCCGGCCCCGGCTCGGACCAGGGCGGCACCATGACGCATAAGAACAGCAAGGGCATGAGCAAGACCAAGTGAGCTCGGGCCGACACGGGCATCGAAGGCCCTGCCAACGCAGGGCCTTTTGTCTTGATGCTCGATCGGCAATCCCTCCCTCGAGCGCGATGCGATCAGGATGAATCGTCATCGCGCTTTAGGGAGCAGGTGGCTGCTTGCGCGGCTTCGCGCAGCTTGGCGGCCACACGCTGCCGCGTCGCCGTATCGGACGGAGCGACATCCGCGCAGACCTCGTCGAGAACCGCCCTCAACAGGGAGACCATGTCGGCATCCAGCATCGACCGGCTCCAGCGCGTCGCTTGCGCCCACGCTTAGTTAGCTGCGTCGGATGTCAGGGGTGTTAACGAGATGCTCAAGCTGCGCCCGCTTGCGTCCGATCAGAAGTTGGGCCGCAGCATCATCGAGACCCGCGCGCTGCAATTGCCGGATGGCAGAGCCAAGCTCGAGAATCTCGGCGCGCAACCTCAAGATCCGGTAAGTGTCCGCGCCTTCCTCCACGGCGCCCCCTTCAAAGATTTCAGCGCCGCGTGCTTGCGCACTCGGGATTGCCGGCTGTCTTCACGAGGCGAAAGCGCGCCCGGCCGCGGACGTCAGGCAGGACATCGCCGCCCCCGGCCGCCTTCCATTCGTCTATCAACAGATTGATCTTCCGGCGCAGATCAATCTGCGCCAGGGCCTCCTGGGTGCAATCGCGATCGCCGTTGATGCAATCGCGCACAGCGGCCTCGACGTCGGCCATTTCCAGCCTCAAGGCGCTGATCTTACGTCGAATTTCGTTAATTCTGTTGTTCATGACTTGATAGAACAAAATAAGAACATATAGTCAAGTCACGATTTCAGGACGGAGAACCGACATGCAGGCTCAAGGCAAATACGACGCCCGGGTTTTTATCGCCGAGCAGATGACCCGGACGCAGGGGCTGAGGCTGAAACGGCTGAGCGAAGAGGCCTATCAGCCCGCACAATATGCGCGCGATCTGTCCTTCACCGAGGCCGCCCGGCGCATCCAGGTACTGGAAGCGGAAATCGAGCTGGCGAATTCTTTCTAGGCTGCCGGGAACGTTGCACGCGCGCTCTCGGAACCATGCCAGTGTCGAAGGGTTCTCCTCGGCCAAGGGAGAAACATGCATGGCACGCAAGGCAAAGAAGCGCCGCTATTCACGCAGCTCCGGCAGCGATGTCGAAAGCGAGATGCGACGTTACAAGAAGGGCACGGCGAAAAGCGGTCGCAAAGGCCGTGGCGGACGCGTGAAGAGTCGCAAGCAGGCGATCGCGATCGGACTGTCGAAGGCCCGCAAGAAGGGCAAGAAGGTCCCGAAGAAGGCTACGAAGAAGAAGACGTCCAAGAAGCGGACGACCAGGAAGAAGACGGCCAAGAAATCGTCGAAGCGCAAATCCAGCAAGCGTTGACGCCGACCTGCTTCAGGTCATGCTTCCCGGCATGAAGCAGCGGATCGAAATCCCGAACGCGGTCTTCACCGGCCACACCATGGTGCGACCGGCGCGGTTCGGCTCGGTGATGACGGCTTCGTCCGGCACCTCGACCCATTCTCCGTCGAGACGCACGCGATAGTGCCCGTTGTGCGACTCCCAGTCGGGATCGGCGACGGCGAGACCGTCGGCGTTCGAGCAGCACGGGCCGAGGTGGCTGCGCAGGCTGTCGAACCATGGCTTGAGGGGCGAGTCCGCGTAGCGGCCGTCATCACGACCGAGCGCGTTTCCGCCCCAGAGCACGAACAGCGCTGCGAGCAGCGCACCCCTCAGCGAGAGCTTCAATCGATCCATGTCGGCACCGATCAAATTCGAACCACCGGCCAGTTCCACAAGGTGGTGGCGCGTCCGAAGTTCCATGCCCTGCAGCCCGTCTTGGCGGCGGCGTCGCCGCCAAGACTTGCAGGACTCGGAACTGTGATGAGCGAACACGGCTTTTTCGGACGAATCGGGTCACGGTCCCTGCCGTTAACGAGAATGTTATCGATGGCCTCCCGGGAATCCCAATTGCAGACGGGAAAGGCGGCCTGACCGGCCGCCTTTCTGAATCCAGGTCGATCGACGTTCGCGTCAGGCGAGCGGCACCGCGACAAACCGGGTCGCCTCCGCGCTTCTGACCTGCAACAGCACGCTGTGCTTGCCGGACGATTTGGCCTGCGCCAGCTCCGAGCGGACGTCGCCGACATTGCTGACGGCCTTGCCGCCGACATTGAGGATGACGTCGCCGGTCTGGATGCCGCGCTGCGCCGCCGGGCCTTGCGGATCGACTTCGGTGACGACAACGCCCTTCTGGCCAGCGCCCTGGACGTCACCGGCCGGAGCCAGGCCGAGCCCGAGATGCGGTGTGCCGGCGTTCGGCGCCCCCCTGCCTTCGTCACTGCCATTTGCCTTGGCCTGCCGCTCGTTTGGCAACTCGCCGAGCGCGAGTGTCACCGTCTTGGTCGCGCCCTTGTGGAAGACGTCGAGCTTCACCGAGCTGCCCGGCGCCAGCGTCGCGATGGTGCGGGCGAGGTCGCGGGAGTCCTTGATCGCGGTGCCATTGACGGCGGTGATGACGTCACCCGCCTCGATGCCGGCCTTCGCCGCCGGGCTGCCGTCCTGCGGATTGTCAACGATGGCACCGCGCGCCTCCTTCAGTCCGAGGCTGTCGGCAATCTCGGAGGTGACGGGCTGCACTTGCACGCCGAGCCAGCCGCGGGTCACCGCGCCCTTGTCCTTCAGCTGCGCGACGACGAGCTTTGCGGTCGAGGCCGGAATGTCGAAGCCGATGCCGACCGAGCCGCCGGAGGGCGAGAAGATCGCAGTGTTCACGCCGATCACGTTGCCATTCATGTCGAAGGCAGGGCCGCCGGAATTGCCCTTGTTGATGGGCGCGTCGATCTGGATGAAGTCGTCATAGGGACCGTTGCCGATGTCGCGGCCGCTGGCCGAGACGATGCCGGCGGTCACGGTGCCGCCGAGACCGAAGGGATTGCCGACCGCGACCACCCAGTCGCCGATGCGCGGCTTCTGGTCGGAGAATTTGACGAACGGAAAGTCCTTCTTGCCGTCGACCTTGATCAGCGCGAGATCGGTCTTCGGATCGGTGCCGACGACCTTCGCGGTGTAGCTCGTGCCGTCGTCCATCGTCACCCGCACCGACTCGGCGTGGTCGACGACGTGGTTGTTGGTCACGGCATAGCCGTCGGCGGAGATGAAGAAGCCGGAGCCTTCGCCGGTGATTATCTGATGGTGCGGGCGCAGCATGCCGTTCATGCCGTCAGGGAAGCGGAAGCCGAACTGCCGCGAGAACTGATCGAACGGCGAGTCCTCGTCCGAATTCATCCGGTTCTGTTGCAGCATGGCGCTCTTGTCGCTGTCCTGGTCGATCTTCACCCGCACCGAGATGACGGCGGGTTTGACCTTGCTGACCAGATCAGCGAAGCCCGGCGGCGTCGCGGCGGATTCCGCAGCCTGGGCCGGGGCAACGAAGGGATTCATACCGAACGGCGAAGCGCCGGGAGAAGCCGCCAGCACGGCCACGCCGAGCGCGGCGACGGTGCCGAGCAGCACGAGCCGACGCGGCCTCAAGATCTTGCGGGATGTCGTGGTGTCGGGATTGACGCGATCGTTCATGTCGAAATGTCCATGTTGGATAGGGTGTCGCCTTGCATCCAATATGGACATCGTCACCTTACGACGTCCCGTCCATCCGGTTAAATCTTGGCAAAGTATGTGCGCGCGGGCGCCTGCGGGACAATCGTCCTTGTGCAGTTGATGCAGCTCAACGCCGCGCGCGGTCGGCTATGTCGCAACCAGTGCAGCTTACGTGAGGGAGGGCGGCGGGGCGGATCGGCATCTGCTGGACGGCAGCCGCCTCGCGGCTCGCGCCGTGCACGAAGCAGCACCGTTCTTGGCGCGCGCCGATGAGATCGTGATGATCACCGTCAACGAGGCCGACGCGATCTCCGGCGAAGCTTCAGCGAACAGTCTGGCAAGACATCTCGGCCGACACGGCCCGTCGACCCGCACGGTCAGCCTGTCGGCGCAGCGTGCCGAAATCCAGCCGACCATCCTGTCGCCGACGGCCGACGAGGGCCTCGATCTTCCGGTGATGGGCGGCTACGGCCATTCGCGATTGCAGGAGCGCGTTCTCGGTGGCGTCACCCGCGCCATGCTGGAAGCGATGACGGTCCCGACGCCGATGTCGCATTGAGCCGGCCCGGCGCCGTCACGCCGCGACCGGGGTCTCCCATGTCGCGGGCGCTGCGGCGCCCTCGTCGTGTTGCACATTGCACGCGTCGAAATGCGCCTTGAGCTCGACCTCGGCGAGATATTCGAAATGTTCGGCCTGGCCGAGCAGTTCCCAGTTCTGAAGCGGCCGGTAGGCGGCCTGCTGGCGACAGAGGGACGCCAGCGCCCTATAGCGACGTACGTTCTCCATGAGACCCTCCTCGCATTCACAGACCTTATCGCCCTGATTTGCGTCAGGCCGATGGCGGTTACGCAAAAGTTTTGCTGCTCCCGCCTGGCTCCGGCTCCTCGGTAGGCAACACATGTCCGGGCCAAAGTTCCGAATGACTGAAGCCCGAGACCCCGCCACGGGGATTGGGGCCAGGCGGAAGCCGGGGCTCCACGGTCGCGCCGACCAGGTCAAGATAGCTCCGATCAGGTCGGGCGGCCGACGCGATGCGGATGCCGACCGCGTTCAACCGCCGCAGCAGATTAAGCGCGCGGGGGCAATCGCCGATCAGCGCCGGTCGGTGATCTCGACCTTCAGCCGCCACCCTACCCTGCCGCTTGGCACGATAGAGGGCTGAATCGGCGTTGGCGAGCGGCTGGCGGCATTCGCGCCGCTCCTCATCTACCGGGCGCGGGCGGTTTTGCCGGGGCGCATCGGGTTCACGGCATTATCTCGCAGCTTCGGGACCCGGCCCGTCTCGGCGGCGGCGCGAATGGCCTCGATATTTGCGGCATATGCGGTGGCGCTGCTGCCGCGAAACACGGCGGAACCCGCCACCAGCGTATCGGCGCCCGCAGCCGCCACGGCAGCGGCATTGTCGCGCGTGATACCGCCGTCGACCTCGAGCCGGATCGGCCGGTCACCGATCATGGTTTTGATCCGTACGATCTTCTCGAGCTGGGATTCGAGGAAGGACTGGCCGCCAAATCCTGGATTGACCGTCATCACCAGCACGAGATCGACGCGGTCGAGCACATAGGCGATCGCGCTCTCGGGAGTGGCGGGACACAGGCTGACACCTGCCTTCTTGCCGAGCGCACGGATAGCCTGGAGCGAGCGGTCGAGATGGGCGCCGGCTTCGGCGTGAACGGTGATGACGTCGGCCCCGGCCTTCGCGAACGCCTCGAGATAGGGATCGACAGGCGCGATCATGAGATGCACGTCGAAGATCTTCTTCGTCATCGGCCGGATCGCCCTGATGACGTCGGCGCCAAAGCTGATGTTCGGCACGAAGTGTCCGTCCATGACATCGCAATGGATCCAGTCGGCACCGGCCGTGTCGATTGCGGCGATCTCCTCGCCGAGATGTGCGAAATCCGCGGCCAGGATCGAGGGGCGATCACGATCTCTCTGGTCACGGCTTTGCGCTCCGCGCGTCGGCGCCGCCGCTGAACACGCGGCTCGCCAGGACGTCCGTGGGATCGATGGTTTCGAGGTCGGCAACATCGAGCATGCGGTCGAGATCGGACACCAGGCGATCGGCCTGCCGCAGTCGGATGCGGTCGACGGCATTGCGGATCGAGCGCGCATTGGAGAAGAACGGCTGCGTCCGCCGCAGCGCGATGTATCTCTCGAACGCCTCGCGCGCCGCCGCCGAGAAGCGATAGCCCCGCTCCTTCAGCATCAGCTCGGCGATCACGAGCAGCTCGGCCTCCGCGTAATCGGGAAACTCGATGTGGTGGGCGATGCGCGAGCGGAAGCCGGGATTGGAAGCGAAGAAGCTCGTCATCCGCTCGCCATAGCCGGCGAGGATCACGACGAGGTCCTCGCGCTGGTTCTCCATCACCTGGAGCAGGATCTCGATCGCCTCCTGACCGTAATCGCGCTCGTTATCGGGGCGATGCAGATAGTAGGCTTCGTCGATGAACAGCACGCCGCCCATCGCCTTCTTCAAGATCTCCTTCGTCTTCGGCGCGGTGTGGCCGATATATTGGCCGACCAGATCGTCGCGTGTCACCGAGATCACCTGCCCGCGCCGTACGAAGCCGAGACCGTGCAGGATCTTGGCCATGCGCAGCGCGACGGTGGTCTTGCCGGTGCCGGGGTTGCCGGTGAACGACATGTGCAGTGTCGGTGGCGCGGAGGCCAGCCCTGCGCGCTGCCGGATGCGTTCGATCAGCAGCAGCGAGGCGATCTGGCGCACGCGGCTTTTCACCGGCTTCAATCCGACCAGCTCCTGCTCAAGCTGCTGCAGCGTGTCGGTGATGCCGGCCGCTTCGGCTTCCTTGCGGAGATCGAAATGGGTCTCGCTGGGTTCGGTCGTCGTTGCATGGGGCAGATCGAGCATCGTCACCTCGAAGAAAGGAGCTTCGCCGCGGGGGAGCGGCGAAGCAGTGGTCCGCCAAGGATACGGAGCAGGGAGAGCTCCGCGCGGAGGAGAACGGCTCAGGTTGGGGCGATCGCGGCCGGCTTGCGCACGGTGGTGTAGCGAATGGCGCGGCCGCCGACTTCCTGTCGCACCAGTTCGAACTCCGCCTCTTGCGGCGGCCGGTTGACGAGGAAGGAGATCCGCACCGATTCCCAGCCATGGCTGGAATCGAAACCGCTGATCCGGATGTAACGATCGCCATACACCCTGCGGCATTCGGCGAGCTCCATCATCACGCCGGCGGCATCCTGGAGATCGAACATCGGCAGGCCCCACATCTCCCAATAGGTGTTGCGGGGATGCGGATCGTCGGTGAACTCGATGTTCACAGCCCAACCGTTGGCGAGGCAGTATTGCACCTGGCTGTAGATCTGGTCGTCGGTCAGTTCAGGCAGGTATGAGAAGCAGCCCTGAGTCAGTTTCATGTCAATCTCCTCAAACGGTTTCCAGCGCCGTCGGCACGAAGTCCGGCGTGTCGGTGGATTGATAGTTGAAGGTGACGTCCTTCCAGACCTCGAGCGCGGCCTTCAACGGCGTGCAGGTCTCGGCCGCCCTGGCCAGAATCTCCGGACCCTCGTGGACGTAGTCGCGGCCCTCGTTGCGGGCGAAAATGATCGCTTCCAGCGCCACGCGGTTGGCGGTGGCGCCGGCCGCAATGCCCATGGGATGGCCGATGGTGCCGCCGCCGAATTGCAGTACGACGTCTTCGCCCAGGAGGTCGAGCAACTGATGCATCTGACCGGCATGGATGCCGCCGGAGGCGACCGGCATCATCTTGTTCAGGCTCGCCCAGGACTGGTCGAAGAACAGCCCATGCTCGAGCTTGGTCGGATTGAAGTCCTCGCGGCAGACGTCGTAGTAGCCGCGCGTGGTGTTGGGATCGCCTTCCAGCTTGCCGACCACCGTGCCGGCGTGAATGTGGTCGACGCCGGCGAGCCGCATCCACTTCGCGATGACGCGGAACGACACGCCATGGCTCTTCTGCCGGGTATAGGTCGAGTGGCCGGCGCGATGCAGATGCAGGATCATGTCGTTACGCCGCGCCCATTTGGCCATCGACTGGATCGCGGTGTAGCCGATCACGAGGTCGATCATCACGATGCACGACCCGAGCTCCTTGGCGAACTCGGCGCGCTCGTACATGTCCTCCATCGTGCCCGCCGTGATGTTCAGGTAGGTGCCCTTCACCTCGCCCGAGGCGGCCTGAGCGCGGTTCACCGCCTCCATGCAGTAGAGGAAACGGTCGCGCCAGTGCATGAAGGGTTGCGAGTTGATGTTCTCGTCATCCTTGGTGAAGTCGAGCCCGCCTTTCAGCGCCTCGTAGACCACGCGGCCATAGTTGCGGCCTGAAAGCCCGAGCTTCGGCTTCACCGTTGCCCCCAGCAGCGGCCGGCCGAACTTGTCGAGCCGCTCGCGCTCGACCACGATGCCGGTCGCCGGGCCCTGGAACGTCTTCACATAGGCGACGGGGAAACGCATGTCCTCCAGCCGCAGTGCCTTGAGCGGCTTGAAGCCGAACACGTTGCCGATGATCGAGGCCGACAGGTTCGCGATCGAGCCCGGCTCGAACAGATCGAGGTCGTAGGCGATGTAGGCAAAATACGAGCCGGGCGAGCCTGGGACGGGATCGACGCGATAACATTTGGCGCGATATTTCTCCGCCGCGGTCAGGCGGTCGGTCCACACCACTGTCCAGGTCGCGGTCGAGGATTCACCGGCCACCGCGGCCGAAGCTTCGATCGGATCGACGCCCTCCTGCGGCGTCACGCGAAACAGCGCGATGACGTCCGTGTCCTTTGGCGTGTAGTCGGGCTCCCAATAGCCCATGCGCTTGTATTCCATCACGCCGGAGCGATAGCGCTCTTTGCCGCGGACCGTACCTGCATGTGCGTTCATGTCTCTCTCCTGCTGCTTTCTCTGCTCTTTCTGATTGATCAGGCCGCGACGGACTCGCGGGCATCGACGCGCGGATCGAGCTCGCCGGCGCGATAGCGCCGCGCCATCTCGCTCAAGGGAACGACCTTGATCTTGCTGGCGTGACCTGCAGTGCCGAACTGCTCGAAACGCTCGCGGCAGAGCTCGCGCATCGCGTCCATCGCGGGCTTGAGGAACTTGCGTGGATCGAACTCATTGCGGCTTTGAGCTGCGATCTTGCGGAACACGGCCGTCATCGCCAGCCGACAATCGGTGTCGATATTGACCTTGCGCACGCCGCTCTTGATGCCGCGGACGATCTCCTCGACCGGCACGCCCCAGGTCTGTGGCATCTCGCCGCCGAACTGATTGAACATGTCCTGCAGCGGCTGCGGCACCGACGAGGAGCCATGCATCACCAGATGCGTGTTCGGCAGACGACGATGGATCTCCTCGACCACCCGCATTGCCAGGATGTCGCCATCCGGCTTGCGGCTGAACTTGTAGGCGCCGTGCGAGGTGCCCATCGCGATGGCGAGCGCATCGACCTTGGTGGCACCGACGAAGTCGACCGCCTGGTCGGGATCGGTCAAGAGCTGGTCGTGGCTGACCTTGCCCTCGACGCCATGGCCGTCTTCCTGCTCGCCGCCGCCGTGCTCGAGCGAGCCGAGCACGCCGAGCTCGCCCTCGACCGAGGCACCGACCCAGTGGGCGAGATCGACGACGCGGCGGGTGATCGCGACGTTGTAGTCGTAATCGGCGGCGGTCTTGGCATCGGCCTTGAGCGAGCCATCCATCATCACCGAGGTGAATCCATGGGCGATGGCGGACGCGCAAGTCGCCTCGTCATTGCCGTGGTCCTGGTGCATGCAGAGCGGGATGTCCGGATAGGTCCGCTCCAGTGCATCAATCATGTGCGAGAGCATGAGATCGCCGGCGTAGCTGCGCGCGCCGCGCGATGCCTGGATGATGACGGGCGCATCGACCTCGGCCGCCGCCTGCATGATCGCGATGCCTTGCTCCATGTTGTTGATGTTGAACGCGGGCACCGCGTAACCGTGGCTGGCGGCGTGATCGAGCAGTTGGCGAAGTGTGATACGGGCCACGAGATGTCCTCCTTATTGTCCCTTGCGGGCGATCGCCCGGCGGGCGGCTTCCGCAATGCTTTGCGGGGTGATACCGAATTCGCGGTACAGCACGGGCGCCGGCGCCGAGGCGCCGAAGCCGCGCATGCCGACGAATTCGCCGTCACCGCCGATCCAGCGCGACCAATCGCCCTGCACCGCCGCCTCGATCCCGATGCGTGGCGCAGTACCGAGCACGGTGGCGCGGTAATCGTCCGGCTGTTCCTCGAACAGGGCAAAGCAGGGTGCGGACACCACGGCCGCACGGACGTGCTCGGTCGCGAGCAGACGGGCGGCTTCCATCGCAATCGAGACCTCAGAGCCGGTTGCAATCAGCGTCACGTCACGGCCGCCATCCGGCGAGACGACGAGATAGGCGCCGTGAGCAACACGGTTTCTGCCGCGCCCGTCGCTCCGGAAAGTCGGCAGCGCCTGGCGCGACAGGCACAGCACGGACGGACGATTCTCTGAAGCGAGCGCGCAGTGCCAGGCCTCGAGCGTCTCCACCGCGTCGGCGGGACGGAACACCAGAAGGTTCGGAATCATGCGCAGCGAAGCGAGATGCTCGACCGGCTGGTGGGTCGGGCCGTCCTCGCCGAGACCGATGGAGTCGTGGGTCATCACATGGATGACGCGCAGCCGCATCAAGGCCGCAAGACGGATCGCCGGCCGGCTGTAATCGGAGAAGGCCAGGAAGGTGCCGCCATAGGGGATGAAGCCGCCATGGAGCGCGAGGCCGTTCATCGCGGCGGCCATGCCGTGCTCGCGAATGCCGTAGTGGATGTAGTCGCCGGCGAACGCGCCGCGCGTGACGGGCGTCTGCGCTTTGGCGTGCGTGAGGTTCGAATGCGTCAGGTCCGCGGAGCCGCCGACCAGGCCGGCAATCGTCCCGGCGACGCCGTCGAGCACCTGTTGCGAGGCTTGCCGCGTCGCGAGCTTCGGACGCTCGGATGCGAAGCGCTCGCGCAATTTCGCCGCAGCCAGCGCATAGGCCCCCGGCAGGGCGGCGGCCTTGCCTTCGATGAACATGTCGCGCTGCTCGGGCGTCGCGCATTCATAGCGATCGAGCCAGGCGAGCCGATCGACCTGCCCGCGCTGCCCGATCATCCGCCACGCCTTCAGGATCGAGATCGGCACGACGAACGGCTGATAATCCCAGCCGAGCGTCCGGCGCGCCGCCGCTGCCTGCTCGGTCCCGAGCGGCGCGCCATGGGCTTTCTCCGTGCCCTGCCGGTCAGGGGCGCCGTAGCCGATGATGGTGCGGCACGTGATCAGCGACGGCCTTGCAGTCTCCCGCTCCTCTGCGATCGCCAGCGCGATCGCTTCCGGATCGTGGCCGTCGATGCTGCGCACCGACCAGCCGGAGGCGGCGAAACGCGCGAGCTGGTCGTCGGACGTCGCCAGCGAGGTCGGCCCGTCGATGGAGATGCCGTTGTCGTCGAACAGCACGATCAGGCGGGATAATTGCAAATGGCCGGCGAGCGAGATCGCTTCCTGGCTGAGGCCTTCCATCAGGCAGCCGTCGCCGGCGATCACATAGGTGAAGTGATCGACGAGGCCGTCGCCATGCCGGGCGTTGGCCATCCGCTCGGCGAGCGCCATGCCGACTGCGGTCGCGATCCCCTGCCCCAGCGGCCCCGTCGTGGTCTCGACGCCCGGTGTGTGGCCGTATTCCGGATGGCCCGGCGTCTTCGAGCCCCATTGCCGGAATGCCTTGATGTCGTCGAGGCTGACGTCGCCGCCGGTCAGGTGCAGCAGTGCATAGAGCAGCATCGAGCCATGGCCCGCCGACAGCACGAAGCGGTCGCGGTCCGGCCAGTTGGGGTGCGCCGAGTCGAATTTCAGGAAGCGCGAGAACAGCACGGTTGCGACATCGGCCATGCCCATCGGCAGGCCGGGATGGCCCGACTGCGAAGTCTCGATGGCATCGACCGCGAGGAAGCGGACGGCGTTGGCGAGATCATTATGCGTGACCGCCGTAAGGTCGGCTTCGGCATGAACCGAGATGTTCATCGGATCCTCCCGTTGTCGTCGTTGTTGCACATCATCACTTCAGGCTCCGCTTGCGCTCGATGAGCTGCATGATCAGCGGCGTCAGGATCAGCTGCATCGCGAGATCGAGCTTCGCCCCGGGGCAAACGATCGAGTTCGCACGCGACATCCAGCTCTGCGGCAGCATCGAGAGCAGATAGGGGAAGTCGATCCCGCGCGGGTTCTTGAAGCGGATCACCACCATCGATTCGTCCGGCGTCGGGATCCACCGCGCGATGAACGGATTGGAGGTGTCCACCGTCGGCACGCGCTGGAAGTTGATGTCGGTCTCGGTGAATTGCGGACAGATGTAGTGGATGTAGTCGGGCATCCGCCGCAGGATGGTGTCGGTAACGGCCCCCGTCGAATAGCCCCGCGCGCTGCGATCGCGGTGCAGCTTCTGGATCCATTCGAGATTGATGACCGGCACGACACCGATCTTGAGGTCGGCATAGCGCGCGACATTGACCTTGTCGGTAACCACGGCGCCGTGCAGGCCCTCGTAGAACAGAAGGTCGGAGTTCTCCGGCAGCCGCTTCCAATCGGTGAAGGTGCCGGGCGCCGCGCCGTGCAGCGCGGACTCCTCGGCGTCGTGCACGTAATGCCGTGTCGTCGCGGTACCGGTTTCGCCATAGTCGCGGAACGCCCGCTCCAGTTCCTCGAACAGATTGGTCTCGGGGCTGAAATGGCTGAAATGCTTGTTGCCGCGCTCGGCCTCCTTGGCCATCTGCGTCCGCATCTCGGCGCGGTCATAGCGATGGAAGGCGTCCCCTTCGATGTAGGCGGCGTTGACTTTCTCGCGGAAGAAAATCTGCTCGAACGTCTTCTTGACCGAGGTGGTGCCGGCGCCGGAGGAGCCGGTGATGGAGATGATCGGATGCTTCCTGGACATGGGACGCCTCGCTCACAGCCGGAAGAAGCCACGCCGCGCGAACAGCGGCGCGGAGACGCTGGCGACCAGCAGCGGATCGCAATGCAGTTCCTCGACCCGGCGCACCTCGTTGCTTGAGCCCAAGATCAGCGGCACCCGCTGATGCAGGCTCTGTGCCGAGAGGTCGAGGATGCGCTCGCGGCCCGTCGTGGCCGAGCCGCCGGCCTGTTCGACGATCATGGCCATCGGATGCGCCTCGTAGGTGAGGCGCAGGCGGCCGTCGCCGTAGCCGGGACGTGCGTCCGAGGGATAGAGGAAGACGCCGCCGCGGGTGAGGATGCGATAGGCCTCGGCAACCAGCGAGCCGACCCAGCGCATGTTGAAATCGTGGTTGGCGGGCCCCTCGACGCCGGCGAGGCACTCGTCGATGAAGGCGCGCACCGGCGGATCCCAGTGCCGGCGGTTCGACGCGTTGATCGCGAACTCCTCGCCAGCCTCGGCGATCTGCGCACCGCTGCGCGCGAGGCGGAAACAGCCTGCCTTGCGATCGAGCGTGAAGATGTCGACGCCCTCGCCCAGCGTCAGCACCAGCGAGGTCTGCGGGCCGTAGGTAACGAAGCCCGCCGCAAGCTGCGCCGAGCCGCGCTGATGGAAGGCGAGCGCGAGGTCGTCCGGAGCGGGCAGGACCGAGAAAATCGTACCCACCGTCATGTTGATGTCGATGTTGGAGGAGCCGTCGAGCGGATCGATCGCGATGCAGATCTTTGCCTCACGGTCGCCGATCTGGGCCTCACGCATCTCTTCCGACGCGAGCGCTGCGATCGGCAGCTTGCCGAGGCAACGGCGCAGGATCGCATCCGCCTGCACATCGAGATTGCGCTGGAGGTCGCCGTCGCTGTTGCGGCCGGTGGTCAGGCCGGAGGCGTCCGCGAGATCGCCGGTGGCGATGAGGTCGGCGATCTCGATGGCCGCAGTCGCGATGGCATCGACCGCGGCCGCCACGGCCAGCGCATGCGGCGCGGTCTCGCAGTACCGTTGAAGGTGGTCGTCCAGCCTGAGTTGCCCGATCATCTGCGTCCATCCCCTTTGCCGGCGCCGCATCCGATGCCTCCTGGCTGGAGGCTGGTGCAGTCATTCCCGGCATCAGGAGATTGACAGGGGCGACTTAATAAGGAAAATTTCTATTCATAATGAGCGTCAAAGAATTTTCTTATAATGGCCCCGGCCATGCAGCGACTCAGCTCCGGCATCTGACGATCCGGCAGCTGCGCTCGCTCGCGGCGCTCTCGGCCAAGGGCAGCGTGACGGCAGCCTCCGGCCATCTCGGGCTGACCCAGCCGGCCGTGACCCAGCAGCTCCGGCAGCTTCAGGACCTCGCGGGCCTGCCGTTGGTGCAACGGACCGGCGACGGCATGCTGCTGACGGAGGCGGGCAAGGAGGTTCTTGCGCTGGCCGAGCGGGTCGAGGCCGCCATCATGGATTGCCAGGGCGCGCTCGACCTGCTCGCGGGGCGTAGCGGCGGCGCCGTGCATCTCGGCGCGGTCTCGACCGCCAAATATTTCGTGCCGCACGCGATCGCGGCATTCTCCAAGCGGTACCCCAAGATCGAGATCAAGCTGACCATCGGCAATCGCGAGGAGATCCGCGAGGCCATGCACGGCTACGACCTCGATTTCGCGGTGATGGGTCGGCCACCGGCCGACGTCAGCGTCGACGTCCGCCAGCTCGGGCGCAATCCGCACATCATCGTCGCGCGCAAGGGACACTGGCTGGAGAAGGATTCCGGCCTCAGCCTGACCGATCTCGTGCACGAGACCTTCCTCACCCGCGAGCCCGGCTCCGGCACGCGGACGCTGATGGAGGGCATGTTCCAGAAGTCCGACCTCGAGCCGATCATCGGCATGGAGATGAGCAGCAACGAGACCATCAAGCAGGCTGTGATTGCCGGGCTCGGCATTGCCTTCATCTCGGCCCACACCGTGGCGCATGAGCTCACCGAGGGCCGGCTCATCGTGCTCGACGTCGCTGGCCTGCCGATCGTACGGCAATGGTACGTGATCCGCCGCAGCGACAAGGTGCTGCTGCCGCCGGCGCAGGCGATGTTCGATTTTCTGGGCTCGGAAGGGTCGAACTATCTGCCCGACGTGCCCGAATTCGGCGGACGATGATCCGGCCGCGCTCAGCTCATCAGCTTCATGGCGACGGTCGCCGCCAGGATCACGATGATCTGGCACAGGCGCTCGGTCGTGAAGATGCGGTTGAACGTGGTCATCGCTTGCCCTGGCCGGCCGTGAAGGAGATTTCGATCGGCCCGTTGCTAGCACAGGCGCGCAGCCAAGCAACTCCTTAATTGCACTGTGACCTCGATGCGCTGAACTGACGATCAAGCCTTCGGCAAACCGGCTCAAGGCGGCGCCGAAGGTCAACGATCAGGCCGCGAGCGAAGCGGCGTGGTCCGCGCACACTGCGAAATAGGCTTCCAGCTCCGACAGCGCCCGCGCTTCCCAATCCCTCGCCTGCTCCAGCAGCGACCAGCTCTGGCCCGGGCGGAATGCTGCGGTCTGGCGATAGAGCGATGCGATGCCGCGATAGCGGCGCACGTTCTCCAGGATGGCGTGACCGTTTATCTGGCCGTTCATGTTTCGAAAACTCCCTCGTCATTCCCGCGGGAGAAATTGCGGCCAAATCTTTTTCGAAAAGTTAGCGCCGCGCGGCAAGCTCGCGGATGGTTGCCGGACTGTTGCGCGCGCGCAACGCGCAACCTTGCGCGCTCTTCTGCTAGGGCTTCAACCCGCCGCGGCTGATGATCCTCATCGTCTCGCGGCAGAGATCGGCAAGGCCGATCAGAAGCACCGAGAGCAGGAAGAACAGGTTGATGGAATCCGCAGAGTCGCTGGTGAGCGGGCTGAACCGGAAGAACGGCGGCATGAAGCCCCACCACACCACCGCAATGGTGAGCAGCACGGCGAACCCCGCCGCCGGCGCACCCGCGATGATGCCGACCACGAACAGGCTGGGCAGGAAGGCCGCGAAGTAGAGTTTTGCGCCGAACGCGACGCAGACGCCCTGAAGCGCCGCAGACATCATGACCACCACGAATCCGAGCAGAAACGCCTGCCACGACCATGGCCGTACCCGCGATACGCCAAACAGACCTGCACGTCTCATCAACCTCCCCCTTGCCGCCCGTTAACCGGGTTCACTTGCGACCAAAGTACTACAAGACGGCCGAAACCGCGAGATGGAAGTTGCGTCCGGGCGAGGTTGGTAAACGAACTGCATCGCACAATTCCGGGAGCCCCGAACGGCGGCAGGACGCCGTGACGTGGGGCCCGGCTCTGCAACGCACCGCAACGCAATGGGCGATGCGCCGCACCGGGAACACGAGAGAGGTGATGCGCTCGCGATGACGGAGCAAGAGGCGACAGCTTCACCCGTAGGATGAGTAGAGCGGAAAGCGAAACCCATCACACTGTCGTCCGCGCCGAAACATGATGGGTTTCGCAAGTGCTCTACCCATCCTACGACCTCTCGTTTCGATTTGCGGACACGCCTTCGCATTCTCGCGGCGCGTTTCGCCCGAGTTGTGCTCTCTCCATCGCCCTCTCCAAGGAAGGAGGGCGCAGGGAAGGCCAGGTGCCGGCTCGCACCCGCGGTCTGCTGCGCGAAAAGCACACGCAGAAGAACCGCACAACAGCATACAGGTGGTGCCGAACACTCGGCCTTCCCTGCGCGATGGTCGGACGGCTTATGCCGTAATCTCCCGGGAGCCGAGTTCGTTCTGGCCTCCCTCGCCCTGCGAATTGGATGATGCAGTCTGCCCGGTTGGGCTCGCTCGCACCTTCGCAGAAACTTGACCGTAGCAACGACGGCCAGGACCACACGGTTTTGCCGTACGCGTTCAGCGCCGCTCGTCCGCACGCGGTTTCGGGCTCACAGGGACTACCCGCCCTGCCCGCCCCATCTCGTGCCGACGCTGCCGCGTCCACCGCAACCCGGCCCGCGTTTCGAACGACTCGCGAACCGCCCCTCTTCGTCGGGCCGGGCTGCTTCGACTTATGCCGCAATTCCGAATTTCGGTAAAGCGGAATATTTTTGCACGAGAGGTATTTTTGCACGAGAGGATTGACAGCGCGGCGAAACAGCAAGGTGGCCGTGGCCTGAATGAGCCAACGCGTCGGCGCGAAGCGCCGCCCCCTGACAGACTCCGCAACATCCGGAAGTGGCGACGCTGATCGCGCGCGAAAATCCCGGAACTTCGTTGCTAATGTGCAACGGTTCCCCGTCGTCCGAAGCCCGACAAAACAAATTCCCATTCCGGCCATGAACCGCTCTCACAAGGCCGTGAGACGATCAGGGGAACGACGATGCGTGCACAACGCGTTTGGAAAGTGAATGGGGACGCCAGCATCGGGCAGCTGCAATCGAGACTGGACGATCTGAACAGGCGTCTCGGCCAGCTTGAAAGCCAGCATCCGGATAGCCGGACGCTCGAAGAACTGAGGGCGATCGCGCTCAGCCTGTCGCGCGAGATCGACGACATCCGCTGCGCGGAGGCGACGGCAGCCTTGAGCGAGTTGCTGCGGAAGTAGTTGGCGGACGGCGATCCGCCAGCGCGTAGGATGGGTAGAGCGGGAGCGAAACCCATCGCCCCCCGTCGAGGGACGAAGGTGATGGGTTTCGCAAGGGCTCTACCCATCCTACGAACTCTGCGATTCGCGTATGTGCAGAGGAACCAAGGCCCGGCGCCGCCATTGCCATCAGAGCATGGAGCATGATCATGACGAGGCATCTGACGCGAGCCCATCTCGCGCGCGGCGTGGCCGGCGCGGTGTCCACGCTGGTCCTGTGCGCGGCGGCGGCATTCACCATCGCGCGCCATCTCGCGCTGTGAGGGATTTCGCATGACGTCCGACCCCGAGGAGTCGGTGAGGCTGCAAGGTTTTGGCGAGATGACGTTGCGTACGGCCATCGCGACGCTGATGGCGCTTGCGCCGCGCGAGCGATCCGATACCGCAATCTTCCGCGTCCGCGACGGCGTGCAATTGGCGCAAAGCGAGATCGCCGAACTCGCATCACGCTGGGACATCCCGCCGATGGCGGAAGTCAGGTCGCCAGGGCTGGTCCCGGAGCAGCACTGGCCGGACATCGTCCGCGACATGGTGCGCGAGGCGCCGCTGCCGTCGCTGATGGTGGCGTTTCTGGTGGGCGTGCTGGTGGCGCGGCGGTAGGTTTTGCTACAAGGGGGACGCTACCGGGAAAGCTCCTACACAGTTGGGCTCAGCTCGTAGCACCGCCGCTTCGGCACTGCTTTGGTTCTCCAAGCCGCCCGCAACCGTTATCGGGCCATCGGTGTCAGCGTCCATGGTGCCATTTCCGTGATCTTCACCGTCTACGGCAAAGAGGCCATCAGCATCTTCAGCATGCGCCATGCTAGCAACGCCCTGCCAGCAAGAAGGAAAGAGAACACACCATGAAGCGAACCGCCGCTAGGAGGCGCTCCACCGCGGGCGATTTGCGCGCGGTGAGCAACAATCCGGAGTGGACGGAGAGCGATTTGCCGTGCCCGAGAGAAACGTGCGGCGTCAATTTGGTGCACTGTCACCGTAATTCGTCATTTTGAGCCGTCGGACGACTTCGAAGATGACCGAGGTGCGAGGGCTCGATCGCTTCTCGACGTCCTTTGCTTCTCGTTTTGAGATTTTCGGATGATCGAGCTTGGATGGGGCTGGGTGCTTGTTTTGCGGGAGAGTTCGACGATTCATCGAGCACACTCAGGAACGCTCGATGAAGATCCCGGTTAGCGGTTAGATTGGCATTAAGCTGGGAGAACAGCATGCCCGCGAAATCCCGTGCACAGCAGAAGGCTGCCGGAGCAGCTCTTTCCGCCAAACGTAAGGAAACGAAAGTCTCCGATCTGAAAGGCGCCTCGAAGTCAATGTACAGGTCCATGAACGAGGAGGAGCTCGAAGATATGGCTTCCACCAAACGCAAGGGAAAGCCTGAACACCGGTCGGACGACTGACGCGCCGCTTGAAACGAGCGGAAGCCCGACACTGAGAGCTGACCATGCCCCTTCGCTCGCCATTTATGCGCCCGCAGCTCCCGGGCACCGCACTATGCCTGGCAATCACGCTTGGGCTGGCCGTGCCGGCGCACGCCCGGTGTGGCGACGAAGTTCAGGTCGGAGAAGGCGAAACCTTGAGCGGTCTCGCCAGCCGCTGCGACGTCACCGAGGCCAGAATTCTCGACCTCAACCCAGGCATTCAGGGATCGAAGGACCTGCACGCGGGCATGACCTTGAAATTGGCCGCGCCTTCGACCGGTGACGCGGCCGCCAGGACGCGGGAAGCGGCGGAGTCCCTATTCGGCCGCCTGAAATCCTACGCCAAAGAGGCTGGCCAATCGCTCGAAGGAGCAGCCGAAACCGCTACCCAGTCTGTCGAGGATTTCATACGGAGGAATCCGGACCTGCATCAGCGCGTTCGCAAGCTCGGCCAGCAGCTCAACATTCCCGGCATGGAGAAAGTCGAGTCCCAGATCTCGCTGTCGGCCAGGAAAGGCGCCCCGGGAGCGCCGGTGACATTGTCGGCCATTGGGCTTCCTCCCAACCAGCGGGTCGATATCGCCGGTGGCGCACCAGGAAGCGACTATCGTGTCATTGAGTCCGCGCTGACCAGCGCCGAAGGAACCTTGCAGGTCACCGTGCACTTGCCGACCTGGGCCGATCCGGAGCGTGATTTCATCTTCGTGATTGCCAGCCCCGACATCGATGTCGCCGTGCGCTCGGCAAGGTTTGATGTGCTCGAGCCAGGCGGAAAATAGACGTCAACAGACGCCCTCTCCCCGTAGCACCACCCGGGTGCGACACGCTGAGCCGGGGCCAATGGAAGAACCCGGCGCGATGAATTGCCGCGTGCTCGAATTCAGACATCAGAATTGCCCGAATCGGCATCGGCCGGCTCGGGTGGTGATGTATATCCTCATGCACTTTGCGCTCTTCGCGCCGATCTCGCCTGCATGCGTTGCGGCCAGCACGGGCGATTTGGAAAAGCTCAGAGCCCATGCGCTCGAACTGGTGAACCGGGCGCGGCGCGAGCAAGGACTGCAGCCGCTCGAGCTCGGACCAAAGGTCAACGAGGCTGCGCTTTCCCATGCAAGGGACATGCTCCGGCGAAACTACTATTCCCACACATCTCCGGAAGGCGAGACGGTGCAGGACCGTTATGTCGACGCCGGTGGCAGCAAGTGGCGCTTGATTGCCGAGAATATCGCGCGTTGCGCAGGCTGCACTTCGGATCCGGACACCGAGGCGGTTGAGCGGCTACATCGCGGCTGGATGAACAGCCCCGAGCATCGGCATAACATTCTGCACCGCGGGCTGACGCGATTTGGCTTCGGTATCGTTTCCAGCTCCGAGCAGGGCGAATATGCCGTTGAAACGTTTGCTGGCCCGGGCATCCCGCGCGGCGCTGAAAAGGCAGAGCCGGTCGCGGTCACCTCTCCCGGTGAGCAAACCAAGCTTGCGCTGTCGCAGATCAATCGCGCACGGGCTGGCCAGGACCGCTCGCCGCTCGAGAGCAACCCAGACTTGATCGCCGTCGCCAAGTCGATCATGGGCTCCTCCGATTCCAAGAAGCTGGAGATTGACCAAAACGTCAATCCATACCGGTTGCTGCCAAGTGATCAACGTCGGAAGTGGCAATCAATCTCGTACCTGGTGGCTGCCTGCGGCGGCTGTGGGACCGAGCCGACGCGCGCCGATGTGCGCTATTTTACGCAGCAATGGCTCGACAGTTCGCAGGACCGGCCAAAGCTCCTGGCGTCGACTTTAACCCATATCGGACTAGCGCTTGGCGCTAACGGCGACGGCAAGAAAGTAGCCCTCTTGATCCTGGGCCGCCGTCGATAACAATCGGTGCGTACGCCGGCCCGCGAGCCGTCTCTACGTCACGTCGAATCCTACTTCTCGCTTGCAACACTGACCAAGTCAGCGTCGGTGCCATAATGCGTGAGCCGCACCAGCGGGTCGTCACCGGACTGAGCCGCCTCACCCGCGCGGCGCAGGTCACTCCTTCGGGCAGGCAGAGAACCCCGCAGATGCCTTCCACCAGAACTTGATCGAAGACCAGTTACCGTTCTCAGGCTCTCTCCTTGTGCCGCGATGCTCTGATCGATTTGCTTGTGCGCCAGATCGCCCGGTCGATTGCGATCCGAAACTTCTCAGGAACGACGCCCTGCATTTTCCGTTCTCGAAGTCGGGGGCATCACCTCCAAAGGAGAGATCGCATGTTAAAATTTACGCCTGCGGCCTTGCTTGCGCTGACCCTTGTGTCCGGTCCCGCGCTTGCTCAAGGTACATCCGGCACGTCGGACACCGGCAACGCATCGACTGCAAGCCAGTCGAACCAAAATCTGCCTCAGCAAATTCAAAGCAAGCTGCGTGACCAGGGATTTACCAACGTACAGGTCGTGCCGGGCTCGTTCCTGGTGAGCGCAAAGGACAAGCAAGGCGATCCAGTGACAATGATCATTGGGCCGCATTCGATGACGATGTTCACGATGACCTCGAGCGATTCGTCGACCGTCGGCAGCTCCGATCAAGGCAAGACGTCCGGAAGCAAGTAAGTCTCAGTGACACACGAGCCTTTCTTCTGGCTGAGAAATGAAGAGAGCGGACGATCCGCTCTCTTCATCGACAGGACGCTTGACGGCCGACATCTAAGGCTGCAGCGCTGCTTTGGCTCACCCATCTTCGACGCTGCTGCAACCGCAAGCTCATCGCAGAAGTGCTTCGTTGAATTCAACGGCCGGTCGCCTCGGTGAAAAAGGGCTTCAAGACCGCTGTCGGGCCCGCCGGCCTTGCGGGCAAGGTGAGCCTCACACCCCGCGCCATACCGCCGCCACGGGCCTATACAGCGCGGCGTGCCGATCTGGGAGGCAGCACGGTTCCTGGGAATGTCTCCCGAGGTCCTGCAGGATACCTAGGACTACCATTACCCTGACTTTCTACAGGGTGCAGCCACCGCCATTGGCCAAAAAGATCGGGATGTTTCGGTGGTTGACTCGGGAAGGACCAACGATCAGAAGGAAAAAACCTAATGATTTCTGGTCGGAGTGGCAGGATTCGAACCTGCGACCCCTGCGTCCCGAACGCAGTGAGCATCTTCCAACTTGTTGATATTTCTTGATGTGCCAGGTGCTTCCGTCCCGTTTCGTTCACGGTCGTTTCACCCATTTCGTTGCGAATTCGTTGCGGCGTTTTTAGACGAGAACGAGCCCTCGCTATGCTGTTGGATCGCGGGGTGGGGCTGCGGGCGGGTTCGCCGACCACACGCGTTTACAGGCTGTGATGTCGAAATATGGGAGACTATCCCCACTCGATTGTTTAAAGCGCGCATAGCGTATTGAAATTCCACCGAAATTTTTTCTGCGACCAAAAATATTCCGGCTATGGGTGCGTCAAAAAGTTACGCTTTTGATTTCGAAGGGAAAATCATCGCAAAAATATTCTTGTGGTTTCGCCAGCTATCGGCGACATTCGGTCGATTCTAGCGACTCAACGCGGACGGCGCCGTGTTCAACCTCTCTCTGAAAAGTACCGTCACCAATCGCTTCTAATAGGAAACGGATAAGTTCTCCAGCGTGCTGCTGCCCGCATAGCGAACGGCCCATGACGCTCAGTCATGGCGTTGGACACAGTCATGGCGTTGGACATTCGCCACTCCTCGACTGGCTCATCGGCACCGTTCTTGACCTGCCCTCGCTCAAAATGCTGCCGCTCGTCGCGGCTGAGAACTGGCGTCGACCGGCAATACATCCGCGAAAAGATACCGATCGAACCATGTCGGAAACGCGCGGGCCAGATCCCGCTTTCCAGAAAGCTCGAGCCCCAGCCGTTTCGCTTCGATGAAGCTGACGTCCCCCCGCCACCAGGCAACTAGAACTGGTAGCTTTGCGCGGACGAGCAGTGGCTCGGGGAACCCGGGGTTCACCAGACAAAAAGATACTTCGGAGGCTTTGAGCAGCAGAAAGCGGGGTTTCATACCGTCGATCTGGAACCGAACGACGATCGGTCGAGCGGGGAGTGCATCGCTCCGCACGCGCCGCTGCATATCGACGAACAGCGGCTCCGCGTCGAGATTTTCCTTCTCGGACTGACGCGGCAGGAAGCGCTGACCCCATGTGCCCAAGGCCATGACGACGGAGCTGATCTCCTTCCCGGACGCCGTGAGTTCATATTCCGGCCCCGAGTTTCCATCGTGGCGCTCGACTGCGCCGATAGCGATCAGTTCCTGGAGCCTCTCCGACAACATGGTTTTGGAGATGCGAGGAATGCCTCGGCGAATGTCGTTGAAGCGTCGGCTCCCGCAGAGAAGTTCCCGCACCACAAGCAGCGTCCAGCGTCCACCCAAGACTTCATGGGCGCGCGCGATCGAGCAAAACTGTCCATACCCAGCCATCCCGGCAGACTACCAGGTATGGCCGAGTTGCACAGGTCCGGAATCCGTACCCCCGCGCCTGTTGGATTGTGTCGGGACGAGTATTAAGTCTCGTCGGTGACGACAACGATCGTCGGCGCGCCGCCGGAACTGATCGACGCGGCGTGTTCCAGGGCTTCCTTGCCGCCCTTGGACGCTGCACAGCTTTTCAGTGCATCGATCGTCGGAAAGCTTACATCGGACATCCAATGGTAGGGCGGTGGCGCAAACGCCGGCCCGACCACGCGCTTGGTGACGATACCTGTCGCGCCGATCAGTCTCGGGCCGGCGTAGGAAAGATGCTCGTCATGATAGGCGCGCTCAAACGCCACGGCGTCTTTGGGGATAGGATAGATAATGAGGAGATGAGCTGACATGGTGTGTTCCTTCCTAACCATGAGTGAAGTTGCCAGAGCAGTATGGATTGGCCGGCGTTGTCTGTGGGGTATGGAATTCTGACCTTGCTCGTTGAACGCCGCCCGGGTGTGGCGTCGCCACGCGAGACCGAGCCGCTCGGTCGTCTCGGAAGCCGCTATCGCGACGAACAGGTGTGATCGCGGCAAACGATGCGGCGACGCCTGTCGCCCGAGTCCACCTCATTCCGCTCCGTCGCTTCGTGCGGGAGAACAGGATGCTACGACGCGTCTTCCGCGTTGCTGCGGCCAGCGTTGGAATGCCTATCGCTTCGGCTTCCTCACGTACACGCGGAGGCTTTCCTTGACGATCAATGATTTCGACCGGAGCGTCTCGGCCGGTGACATGTTCTTCGCCCCACTGCGTTAGCGCCAGAAACCTCGGCGAAGCGGTCCGGATTACGCACCCAACGCGCCAGCATTTCGGAGCGATAATATCCTCGAACGGCCTACATAGGAATCGAGGACATTTTTCGGTGCACGGCTCTCGTTGCTTGCCGCGCGTCATTCAGGAGAGCAGATCAATGGATATCAAGATCCCCGAAACACTGGACGCCTGGAACGCAGCCGGCGACGATTATCTCCCCGGTCTCCTTGGGATGCGCTTTCGTAAAGTAGAGGCTGATGAAGTTGTCGCGACGCTTGAGGTAAGCAGCGCCCACGCCACCTGGCATGGCTATCTGCACGCCGGCACCGTGACGTCACTCGCTGACACCTGCTGTGGTTACGGGACTCTGCGCGGCCTTCCGGCCGGCGCCAGTGGTTTCACCACCGTGGAGCTCAAGAGCAACCTAATCGGAACGGCACGCGAGGGCATCGTGGTCTGTACGGCGCGTCCGATACATAAAGGACGTACCACGCAAGTGTGGGACGCCGAAGTGCGCCGCGAGGCCGATGGCGTCGCAATCGCTTACTTTCGCAACACGCAATTGGTCCTGTGGCCGAAAGCGTGATTGGCAGTCGTCGGCTACGCCGTAACCCGGCTCCGTCCGGAGTGTCCGTCGATCGGCTCCGCCGTCGGTCGCAATTTTTTCGTTGGCTTCCATTTCGACTGAGCTGCCGGTGTGGTGCACCCGGCACGATTCGAACGTGCGGCCTGCACCTTCAGAGGGGATGCCGAGCATGGCAAGCCGGTCGAGATCGACGCGTTGCTGACCGTGACTCACGATTTAGGCCACCCCGCAGTGAGACCTTACGCCTATCGATAAGCTGGACCTACGCAGATGGTAATGGATCACACCGGCGTTACCCGACACGTGTTCGATGCGAACGATGCTGAGGCGCAAATCCAGCGTTATCCTGCCGAATTGATAGACGTGGTACGTCTGACTGCTGGCGAACGTGTCGTTATCCGGCCTGTCTTGCCGCAGGATCGGGAACTCCTGAACGCGTTCTTCCATGGTCTCTCCGCTGACGCGCGGTGCAGTCGGTTCATGCATCCTGTCAGTGAACTGTCTTCCGAATTATTGCGGCAATTCACGCAGGTGGACTATGCCAATCATGTCACGCTCGTTGCCGAAGTCTTCGTCGATGGCTGCGAAGTCGTGATTGCAGAGGCGCGCTATGCGCGGGCGGCCGACGGCTCGTCAGCAGAATTTGCGGTATCGGTGGCCGACTCCTGGCAGGGTAACGGCCTCGCAAAACTGCTCTTGAGCAGACTTGAACGCTTTGCGTCAGAGGCCGGCGTTCGTCAGATAACGGCTCAGACATTTGCTAATAATAAGAAAATGCTGGCGGTGGCAGCAAAAGCTGGCTTCAAGATTTCTGCGAGTCTCGGCGCGCCGGGCGTAATGCGGCTTGTAAAGAGACTGGCTCCGCTGCAGCAGAGACCGAAATGACGCCCGATACCCCTTTTACGACGTTGAACAAATGCAAGCGCCCCAGGCTGCGAAGTGTGATCGCCCTGTGCCTCGGGCTGGCCGGATTGGTCCTCCTTATGGGGGCAAATTTGGGAGGCGGGGTCGGCGGGCAGCGATACGCGACAATACCGTCAAGCGAGGTCGATGGCCGGGACCAATCGGCCACGCCCCACAGTGATTTGAGGGACTGGCGATGATCGAGTGGTTCGAGGATTTGTCTTTGGGAATGCGCTTCAAAAGTGGAACTGTCCAAGTCTCCGAGCACGATATCAAGCAGTTCGCGGCCAAGTTCGATCCGCAGCCGTTTCATCTAGACGATGACGCTGCGCAAAAAACGATTTTCAAAGGCCTCGCAGCATCGGGATGGCACACCGCTGCCATAGCAATGAGCCTTGTGGTTCAGACTCGTCCGTTTGGTCCTCATCCCCTCATTGGTCTCGGAGTTGACGGTCTTCGCTGGATGACGCCGGTGAGACCCGGCGATATCCTGTTCGTCGAAGGCGAAGTTGTTGGCCTCACGCCTTCCAAGTCCAAGCCTCAAGGCACCGTTTTGATCAAGTGGATTGCTTACAATCAGAACGGCGACGCGGTTTACACTTTCACTCCGATTGGTTTTGTGCCGTGTCGGCCGAAAGCGATCTAGACGCGCGGTGAGGCGATCGAGGCGCCCAAGGGTCCGCGGGATGACGGGAACACCGTAGCCCTTGTGGGCGTCACCTATCGCCTTGTCGGATTCGACGCGGCGGAGACCGGCCGTCTGACGCAAGGGCCAGCGAGGCTGCGCCCGGCGGCTACCCTTCGGCTGCGGTCGATCATTACCGGCGGGCGGCTCAATCTTTCCGCGTCCTATGGGCCGACCGGCCGAGGGAAGCCCAATATGGCCGGCTGTGCGGCGGCCGCACTGACTATGTTCCGAACTGCAGCAGAGACCGAAATGACGCCCAATACCCCGTTGAACAAATGCAATCGCGCTATTCGCTCGCACGCTTGGGGCCTGCTGCTTGTGGTCGCGACCGCCGTTGGTTGGGGCCTCGGCTGGCCCATGATGAAGCTCGCCATGCACGATTGGCCGCCGCTGTTCGCCCGCGGCTGCGCCGGGCTGGCTGCCGCGCTCGGCCTTGCCATCATCGCGGTGGTGCGGGGACAGAACCTCTTACCCTCGCGCAGCCTGGTGCCGCGGCTCGCGCTCGGGGCAGCGACTAATGTGTTCGCCCCGATGGGCTTAGCAGCCCTGGCGCTGCTGTGGCTTACGGTGGCACAAGCTGCGCTGCTGACTTACTCCATGCCGATCTGGGCGATATTGTTCGCCTGGCCGATCCTTGGGGAGCGCCCCAGGCTGCGAAGTGTGATCGCCCTGTGCCTCGGCGTTGCCGGATTGGTCCTCCTTATGGGGGCAAGTTTGGGAGGTGGGACCGAAACCTTTCCGGGCGTGGCGCTCGCCCTTGCCGCGGCTATCCTGTTCGCGCTAGGCGCGGTCACCTCCCGGACGCCTATTCCACTGCCGCCGATAGTCTCTACCGCGTGGCAGATCGGCCTCGGTTCGGCGGCAATGATCGTCGTTGGCTTGACCCTCAACGGGTCGGAGATCAGGCGGCTGAGCTTCGCTGGAGCAGGCGGGCTCGCCTACCAGGCGGTGTGTTCCATGGCTCTCTGCTATCTCTCGTGGTTCGCGGCCCTCGAGCGTGTTCCCGCAGCGACGGCATCGACCGGACTTCTACTGGTCCCGGTTGTCGGCGCGCTGTCTGCCGCTGCGATTCTCGGTGAAGCGCTAGGTTTCCGGGAAATCTGCGCGTTCGTGCTAACTCTTGGAGGGGTGGCACTGGAGTTGCGGGGACGCGGATGACGGACCGCGCCGCCGGCATGTCGGCTTCGGTCAGCGTCTTGGCTTTCCGAATCGCCGCGCCCGGCTGCTTAAGCGCGCAGCAACGCAAACCCTCAGACGCAACAGCCGCAGCTTTTTTGATTCATTTTGAATTGCTTGTCGCTCCAATTCGCGGCAGGCGGTGATCGCCGAAGTCAGCATAGGGTCAAGAGCGCCGTTCCGTGGTTGTCCACGATACAAGCTGCTGCTCAGCGCGAGAAATGGTCGATTCCGCTACCCTGAGCGAACGCTAGATCATGCTGCGATGGTGGCGCCGCCGTCCACGACCACCGTTGACCCTGTTGAGAACGGGCTGCAAGCCAGAAACAGGACCGCGCTTGCGATGTTGGACGCCTCTCCGATGCGCCGCAGCGGCAATCGTTCCGCGGCGCCAGCGAACATCTTGTCCCGATCGACTTGCGCCATGCCCGACCACATGGGAGTCGCGACCAGGCCGGGAGAGACCGTGTTCACCCGCACGGGCGCCATCTCGAGCGCGAGCCCGCGCATCAGCGCTTCAAGCGCGGCGTTCACTGCGCCTTGAAGCACAGTGCTCGCCGAAGGTCGGATGCTGCGAAATCCAGAGATGAAGCAAAGCGACCCACCGTCGCGCAGCTTTGCCGCCCGGGCGACGTGGTAGGCTCCCCAGAACTTGCTTTCCATGGTGGCGCGCGCATCCGCCAAACTCGCCTTCCGAAGGGGCCCGCTGGTCGTCTGTGCCGCCGACACAACGACGTGGTCCCAGGCCTCCTCACTGGCGAAGAAGGTTTCCATGGCCGGATAGTCCGCGGTATCGATCTGACGCGCCGCTGCGCCTGGAGCGGGACCAGCAAGCGCAGTGTCGAGCTTTGGACTGGGAGCGGGAAGCGATGGTGACCGAGGCGCCGGCTTTGGCGGCCTGCTCCGCGACCGCCAACCCTATGCCCGAACTGCCCCCTATCACCAGGAAGCGTGCGCTTTTCAATACGTCTTACATGCCAATTCCTTCGCTTTGCGAGTATCGTTGGTCCGTAGCGCTTCTAGGCTGCGGTCGTCAGTTCGCGTCGCGATCCTTCGGCGAATCGCGACCGGAGCGCGTTCGCTTTGGGTTCGACGCGTGCAATCGCTTCCTCCTTCACCGGTCCGTAGCCACGGATTTCGTCCGGATAGGACGCAAGAGCGATCGCGGCCTCGATGTTCGAATCGTCGATCCTAGCAAGGATCTCCTCCACCGTCGCCAGATACGCGTCCCGCAGCCGACGTTCCGTCTTCCGCTCCAGCATCCAGCCGAACGGATCGAACTTCGATCCGCGCAAACCCTTGAAGCGCGCCAGCAGCCGCAGCGCCGGCAGCAGAAGCGTCGCGGGAAACGCCATCTTGCGCGGGCGTCCGCTCGCCGGATCACGGCCGGAAAGGACCGGCGGCGCCAGATGCAATTTGAGCGAGCCGCCGTCGAACCGACGACGGACCCCATCCCAGAACGACGGATCGGTCAGCAGCCGCGCGACTTCGTACTCGTCCTTGTAGGCCATCAGCCGGAATGCGTTCGTCGCCACGGCTTCCGTCAACCGGGTCGAGCCGGTAGCCACCTTGTCTTCGGCGGCGCGCACGCGTTCGACGAGGAGACGGAAGCGTTCGGCATAGTCCGCGTCCTGGTAGGCGCGCAGCGCGTCAACCCGGACGTTGATGCGCTCCTGCAGAGTCTGGAGGGGCTTGCGCGCCATCGACATCGCCGTCTCATCCGGCGCCAGAAGGCGCTCCGCGGTCTCCGGATCCGCGAAATAGAGTCTACCCAGGCGGAAGGCGCGCAGCGTTCCGGCTATGTCGGCGCCGTTTAGCCGGATCGCCTGTTCCATCGCTTCCTGGGTGAGAGGCAACGCCCCCATCTGGAATGCGTATCCGAGCATGATCATATTGGCGGAGACGGGGTCGCCGAATGCGCGACGGGCGAGATCATTCGCCGGCATTCGCACCGGCTTCTTCTCGCCGCGCTTCTCGAGGCGACGAACGAGACGTTCTGCGTCAAGGTCGACGTTGCCGTTCTCATGAAACGCCTGCGTCGCGACGACCTGATCATCGACCAGCATCGTGGTCATCAGCCCGACCGTCTTTAACGAGTCGAGTTGGGTCGCCGCCACAACGTCCGAGGCGATCAGGAGGTCGGCGTCCTCCAGGCCGAGGCGCATCGGCGCCACGCTCGCCGGCGACGGCAGAATCCGCAGATGGCTGTAGACCGCCCCTCCCTTCTGAGCGAGTCCGGTCATGTCGTAGATCCCGACGCCCCGTCCCTCCAAGTGAGCCGCCATGCCGACGATCGCGGAGGCTGTCACGACACCCGTTCCGCCGATACCTGCGAGCAGGACGCCGAACGCTTCGCGGTCGGCCCTCCACACTTCCGGCTTCGGCAGACCAGCGGCAGCCGCCTCGAGATCGATCGGCTCGGGCTTGTTCAGCGCACCGTCTTCGATGGTCACGAACGAGGGACAAAATCCTTCGAGACAGGACATGTCGCTGTTGCAGCTTGCCTGATCGATGCGCCGCTTGCGGCCGAACTCCGTCTCAAGCGGCTGCACTGACATGCAGTTCGAGGCGCGGGAGCAATCCCCACACCCCTCGCAGACCGCGGAATTGATGACGGCGCGTTTCGAAGCGGCGGGGGCCTTTCCCCGCTTGCGTCGCTTGCGCCTTTCGGTGGCGCAGATCTGGACGTAAACGATCACGGTCGTTCCCGGAACTTCCCGCAGTTCGCGCTGCACGTTCTCCATGTGTGTGCGGTGGACGATTGCGACCTCGGGCGGCAACGACTGGCCAGACCGAACAGCGTTCGGATCTTCCGCCACGACCACGACGCGCCTCGCCCCTTCGAGCAGAACCTGCCGGACCATGGCTCCGACCGAAAGACCGCTCTCGATGGTCTGACCGCCGGTCATGGCGACCACGTCGTTGGCCAAGATCTTGAACGTCACGTTCGCGTCGGAGGCGGCCGCTGCACGGATCGCCAGCGATCCCGAATGGGAGAACGTGCCGTCGCCGAGATTTACGAAGACATGCTTCGTATCGGTGAAATGAGACAGCCCGATCCAGTTGACGCCTTCGGCCCCCATGTGCGTGCAAGGGAGCGGATTGCGGTCCATGAACTGCACAAGGCCGTGGCAGCCGATCCCGGCCACCCCGAACGAGCCCTCCGGCAGCTTGGTCGACCGGTTGTGCGGACAGCCGGAACAGAATACGGGACGGCGCGCCAGCGGTCCGACCTCAATCTGTTTCAACGAGGCCGCACGTCCAGAGAGGCCGTCAAATGCGCCGCGTAGCGCCGCGAGGTCGGGAGACTCTGCCCAAGCTGTAGCCAGAATGCGTCGACCCACCGCCAAAGCGACAGTAGCAGCATCCAGCGGCTCATCCGCGGGCAGAAGCGGCTCGCCCTCCGGCGTCAGCTTGCCCGAGATGTTCGGCCGCCGGGTCAGGTGGTACATCAGCGCGGCTGCCTGCAGCTCCATATGCGGGCGTTTCTCTTCGACGAAGAGAAGCTCCGGAACGTCCTGGGCGAACGCGTTCAGAGGCTCCGGATCGAGCGGATAGATCAGACCCACTTTCAGGATGCCGATCCCCAAGCGGCGCGCGATAGCGTCGTCGATGCCGAGAAGTCGCAGTCCGTCGATGACATCCTGGAAAGCCTTACCGGCCGTCACGATTCCCAGACGAGAGGGCCGATCAGAGCCGAAGGCAACCCGATCGATGGCATTCCGCCGCGTGAACGCGTGGACGCGTGGAAGCTTGTTCCGCACCATCCGCTGGTCCTGCGCGGTCACCGCCAGCATCTCGACGCGGATGCTGACATCGTTGTTCGACGTCGGGTTTGCATCGAGCACGGGCGCGATTTCGTCGAGCGAAAACGCCACGGCCTGGGTGCAGTCCGCCGTCTCGTTGACGAGCTTCAATCCCGCGAGAAGTCCGGTCTCTCGCGACATCGCGAATCCGGCCAGGCCGAATTTGAAGATGTCGTGGACATCCGACGGATAGAGAATCGGAGCTTCGTGGGCGGCAAGCGCGAGATCGCTCTGGTGGGCCAGAGAAGAGGACTTGCCGGCATGGTCGTCGCCGAACACCAGCAGCACGCCGCCGTTCGGATGGGTGCCCGACATGTTGGCGTGCTTGATCGCATCGCCGGACCGGTCGACGCCGGGCCCCTTGCCGTACCACATGCCGAACACGCCATCGACGCGGCGCCCCGGCACGAAGTCGAGTTGCTGACTGCCCCAGACCGCGGTCATCGCGAGATCTTCATTCAGCCCGGGCTGAAAGATGATATCCGCGGCTTTCAAGCGATCGGCGATCTTCAGGAGCTCGTTGTCGATCGTCCCCAGCGGAGATCCCCGGTAGCCGGAGATGTAGCCGGCTGTCCGCAATCCGCGCTTGTCGTCGAGCAGCCGTTGCAGCAGGGGCACTCTCGACAACGCCTGCTTGCCGGTGATGAAGATCGTGCCTTCCATCACGTCGAACTTGTCCGAAAGCGATACCTCGCGCATGACCGGCGTATCCTGAAGTTTGCTGTTCATTCCGGAATCACCGCCTTGCACGCTGCGATCGTTGCGAAGTCGTGTTCGAGATGTAGCAAGGCCCGCGCGCGCAAATTTCGGTCGGCGAGCGCCGAGGCGTGATTGGCACCCAGCACGGTCGCTCCGATCCCCGCCGCGAACAGCGCCGCGACGGGATACGGATCGCCTGCCAACTTGTCCTGTTCGCCCACGATGACCAGCGCCGGCATAGTTACCGCCGCCAGCCGTCCGAGATCGAAGAGGCCGGATTGCCCGCGCAGACATGCGGCCAGAACTTCCAGATCGTTGAACGCGCGGGATGCCGCATGCCGCCTGAACCGCACGACGTAAGGCGGAAACGTTTCCAGCCGATCGTCATCCGGCGCGTCTAACGCGTCCGCGAATTCCGGGGCGAGGCCTACGGTGGCGGCGATCCGATCGCCCATGCCGCCCAATATCAGGCGCTCGACCCGACCGGAGGACGCAAGCGCCACGGACATCGCCACGTGAGCCCCCATCGAATATCCGATCAGGCTGAAGCGAACGTCGCCCCAGCAATGGCTGCGTAGCGCCGCGATGTCTGCGGTGAAGGCGTCCAGCCGGTAGTCCGCGGGATCGCGCGATTTCACACTCAGGCCGTGGCCCCGCAGGTCCGGCGCGACCACGTCGTATCCCGCGGCCACCAGGGCATCGAACCACCCGGTCTCGACCCAATCCTCCGCCGCGTCGGAGGCGAAGCCGTGCAACAGGAGAACCGGCCGCCCCCGTCCCGCCCGCAAGAACGAGAGATGGGCCGATCCGCCCGTGGCCAGGTTACCCACCTGCAACGTGCCCCGCGTAGGTCGGGATGACGCCAGATCAACCGACATCGACGGCAACCCGCAATCGCGTGGGAGCCCGGCGCCGGTCCTGAGCTTCGATCAACGCGGCGACCGCCACGGCGATGCCGTCTCTTCCCGGCGCGGCACCGACCTGCAAGCCGATAGGAAGCGAACCGGCTTTACCGTGCCAGGGTAACGAAATGGCCGGCGCATGCGACAGATTGAACAGCGGGGTGAACGGACACCATTCGAACCAGTCGGCCGCCGCGGCGGAAGGAGCGTCCGTGCGCGGCGGCAGGCACGGCATGGTCGGCGTGAGCAGGATGTCGATGCTATCGGTCAGCAGCGCCGAGGTCTGGCTCGCGATCTCCTCGCGACGGCGTTGCAGTTCAAGCAGGTCCTCGGTCCGGAGCGTCTTCACCGGATCGATGAACTGCAGGAGATCGCCATGCAGATCGGCCCGTCTGCCTTCCGGGATCTGCGACACGGCGTAGGCGCAGCCGAGACGATAGAGAGCACCGACGATGCCTCTCGATTCGTCGATCGGCACCTCGACCGTCGTGATCGCGGAATCCGGGAAGACGGCCGAGAGCGCGTCTTCCCACGCCGCCTTCACGTCCGGATCGAGGTGACGGCTCAGTCCGGCTGGAACTCCGATCCGGATGCCGTTTAGCACATGCTCTTCCGACAGGCGGTCGTGCAGCGGGATCTGGCACAACGATGACGTGTCCGCCCCGAACGCTCCGCTCATGACGCAGGCGGCGAACGCCGCATCTGCCACGCTGCGGGTGATCGGCCCGATATGCGGAAGCTGCCAAAACGCGGCAGGATACGGATCGAGCGGTATCGTCCCGAAAGTCGGCTTGTATCCGACCACGCCGCAGAACGCCGCGGGAATGCGAACCGATCCCGCCGCGTCGGTGCCGATGCCCACGGTCCCGAGCCCCAACGCGGTCGCCGCGGCCGCGCCGCCGCTGCTGCCGCCGGCATGCCGATCTGAATCCAGCGGGTTCGTCGTCACACCATAGAGCGGACTTTCGGTCAGCCCCTTCCAGGCGAATTCGGGAGTCGTAGTCTTGCCCAGGAAGACGGCGCCGGACGATCGGAGACGGGCGATCGAGATAGCGTCCTTCGACACTGCGGTTGCGGAAGTGGTCCGCGATCCCCTCCGCGTTGGCCAACCGGTGACGTTGAGCGTGTCCTTGATCGTGACCGTGACGCCGTCCAACGGGCCGAGCGCGTCGCCCCTGCGATACCGCTCTTCGGAGGCCCGCGCCATTTCCATCGCGACGGCGTCATCGACCAGGACGAAGGCGTTGACGCCTCGGTCCAGACCCGGGATCGCGTCAAGCTGAGCCCGCGCCACCTCGACCGGCGAGATGTCGCCGCTCTTGTAGCGCTCGTGCAACCGGTGGGCTTCTCCGTCGATCATCATAAAAGCAGCTATGTCTTTCGTACGACGAAGGCCTTCTTCACGGGCGAGATCACTTCCCACGTCCCGCGAAGACCAGGCTGGCACACGAACGTATCGCCTGGGCCATACTCTTTAGGAGCTCCGCCCTCCGGAGTGACTACGCAGGCGCCTTCGAGAATGTGGCAGAATTCCCAGACCGCGTAGTCCATGCGCCACTTGGCCGGGGTCGCCGACCAGAACCCTGAAAAAACCTTGCCATCATCGCTGGTCGCGATTCTCCAGGCGGTCGTCGTCGGATTGCCCGACAGCAGCTCGGCGAAGAAAGGCGCATTGACGACTGGCTCGACCCGCCGATCGCGGAAATCAATCAAACGATCCATCATGTCCATCATCGAACGTCCGCATGCGCCGTCGCATTGGCTTGCCTCATCGACTGATCACCGATGATGACCTGGGCGGCGATATATCCCGGCAAGCCGGTGATATTGCCGCCTGGATGCGACGACGAACCGCCGAGATAGAGACCATCGAGGAAAGTGCGGTAGTCTCCTGCGCCGGCGAACGGTCGTCCTATTCCGACTTGTCCGTTCCTGAACGCGCCGATCAAGACGTCAGCCTCGCGCATGTTGGGATTGTGGATCGCAGTCTCGTAGGGACTCTGGGCGAAGCTGTCGATCGTCGCCGTGCGAAGGTTGGGAGCATATTCGCACCACAAGTCGAACATGCGTTTCGCGTGCTTCGGCTTCTCTTCGATCCAATTTGACGGGCTTCCCCGCAGCGCGTACGGCGTCTTCTCCCACATGAATGCGGTGTGATGGCCTTCCGGCGCCTGCGACGGATCGAGTGCGGTCGGCGTCGCACCCCACAGCACCGACGGACCGATCTCCTTTTCGTCGTGGCGTCGGGCGAGATCGAGGAACGTATCGACGTGATCGATGCCCATGATCACCATCAGTGACCTTTGGATCTCCGGAAAGCGATCCGCGGCCTTGTAGATCGGCGCCTGCTTCAGGTTCAAATGAAGCGTGAACAAGGGTCCGAGCGCATTGTATTCGAACTTCTCGGCCTTCCCTGCCCATCCTGCCGGCAATTCCGAGCGATCCATCAGATCGAGAAAGGTCATCTGCGGATTGACGCTCGATACGACAAATCTGCTGGCCGTCAGCACTTCGCCATTATGAAGCTCCACGCCAGTTGCGCGCGCTCCGTTGGACAGAATGCGTTTGACTTGGGCGTTGGTGCGCACGGTTCCACCCGCGGCCTCGATCGAACGGACCAGAGCGCGTGCGAGCGACACCGCCCCGCCTCGGCAAGTCTGTACCTTTGCGGAGGAAGCAAACAGCGATGGCAGGTGATGTCCGAATCCCTTGGCGCGCAAATCCATCTCGCGCATTCCGTTGATGAACAGCAACGCTCCCTTGATCGCCGGATGGCGGAATTCCTGCGAAACGAATTCATAGGGGCTGAGCGCGCTGACCTGCAGCAACAGGCGGCCGTCTTCGGTCTTTTGCAGACGCTCTCGCCGCACGGCCTCCGGAACCGGCGGCGCGGCCGCTTCAGGACGAATGATGTTGCGGGTGATGGGAATGAAGCGATCACGCCAGAAGCGAAGGCGGTCGGCATCGTCCCGATCGATCGCGGCAAAGGATCGATAGGTCTGCTCGAAGTCGTCCCACCATTGGAGCACACTGCCGTCCCGTTGCAGCACCGACACGTACAGATCGTTGCCGATGTACTCCACTCCGTGGCGCGCCAGTTCAAGTTCGGTGAACCACGGCATGCTGGTGATGCCACGGTGGAAATACGAATGCAGGTTATGAAGGAAGCCGGGATGGTTCTGGTCCCCGACGGTCGACAGGCCGCCGCCTGCAACCGAACCGGCATCGAGTGAAATCACCTTGAAACCCGCCCTCGCCAGGTAGGCTTGCGTGATCAAACCGTTATGGCCGGCCCCGATGATGATTCCATCGTATGTCGTCATAGCTCAACCTCGCGCCGCGCACCTAAATCCGGTCGGCAAACGATACAGGCCGATGCGATGCAAGTTGGTATCCGGCGATACCCATCAATCGGCATAGACTTGATCCCGCGCGGCCGCGTAGTCCGAGGCACCTCCGAGATAAGCCTGGCTGAGACGCGGGTCCGCCGAAAGCTCGACGCTCGAGCCTTGCAGGACGATGCGTCCTACTTCGAGCACATAGCCGCGGTCGGCGACTGACAACGCGAGCCGCGCGTTCTGTTCAACGAGGACGATCGTCAGCCCTTCAGACTTGAGTTGGCCGATGACTCGCAGGATCTCCTGAACGATCAGCGGTGCCAGTCCGATGGAGGGCTCGTCGAGCATCAGGAGCCGGGGAGCGGCCATCAATGCCCGGCCGACCGCGAGCATCTGTTGTTCGCCGCCCGACAGCGTCGCGGCCTTCTGACGGCGACGCTCGGCGAGGATCGGAAACAGCCCGTAGATCCTCTCCAATGACTGCGCCGGCGCACCGGTCCGATAACCGCCGAGCCGAAGATTGACCTCCACGGGAAGATTGCCGAACAGCTCGCGCCTTTCCGGTACCAGGATCACGCCGCGACCGACCAGTTGCTCCGGACGGAGGCCGGCGAGATCCACGCCGTCGAGCGTGACCGTCCCCGCCCGCGGCGGACAAAGACCCATGATGCCGTTCAAAAGGGTGGACTTGCCGGCGCCGTTGGCGCCGAGAACCGTCACCAGTTCTCCCGACTTCACATCGAGATCGAGGGATTCGATGACCGTGGCCCGGCCGTACCCCACGTTCAATCCGCTGACGCGCAGGTCCGGCATGCTACGTCCCCAGATAGGCTGCGATGACGCGTTCGTCCCGGCGGACCTCATCCGGATGGCCGGTCATCAACCCCTGCCCGCGATCCAGAACGACCACCCGATCGACGCAGTTCATGACCAGGTCCATGTCGTGTTCGACGAGCAGCACCGACATTCCCGCGCGCTTGAGACGGTGCAGCAGCGTGACGAGCTTGAGTTTCTCGCCGGTGCGCAGGCCCGCGGCGGGTTCATCCAGCAGCAGCAGCCGCGGGCGGCTGATCAGGGCGCGCGCGACCTCTACCAGCCTGGCTTGCCCCATCGCCAGGCGCGACGCGGGCTCATGGGCGAGGCTTTCCAGTTCGACAATCTCAAGCGCGCGCCAGGCCTTCGCGAAGGTCGCGGCCTCTTCGGCCCGATCCAGGCCAAACATCCCGGCGACTATGCCGGATCTCCCTTGCGCGTAGGCGCCGAACGCGACGTTCTCCAGGACCGTCCGCTCCGGGACAATCCGAACATGCTGGAAGGTGCGGGAAACACCGCGATGAACGAGATCCGAAACCTGCGACGGGGGCGGCGCTCCCATGAGGATAACGCTGCCCTCGGACGGTTCGGTGAGACCCGTCGCGATGTTGAACGTCGTGGATTTGCCAGCTCCATTGGGGCCGATGAGCCCGACGATCTGATCGGCACCGACCGAAAACGAAACGTCGCGCAGCGCCGTCAAGCCCCCAAACCTCTTCCCTATTCCGTTGACCGACAGGAGATCGTCGCCCTCGGCGCCGCGTTTAGACGGCGTGAGTTCGATGTTGCGGGTCGGTTTGGACATCGAGAATGCCGGCCAGATACGATGCAGCACGGACCAGATGCCTCCCGGCCACCTCAGCAGAACTCCGATCAGCACGATGCCGAACACGATCATCTCAACGTTCCCGGAAAGTCCGAGCATGCGTGCGACGGTATTCTGCAGAAACATTTCGAGCGCGGCGACGGCAGACGCGCCGAGGACGGCGCCGAACGGATGCGACATCCCCCCGAAGATGCACGCGATCAGAAGATTGATACTCGCGGTCAATCCGAAGGGCGCCGGGCTGATGAACTTGAAATAGAAGGCATAGAGCCCTCCCGAAAGCCCCGCCAGCGTGGCAGCCACGACGAACACCAAAAGCCGCAGACGCATGGCGTTCACGCCGAACACTTCCGCCATCTCGATATCGGTCTTCAGCGCCGCGATGGCGCGTCCGGTCCGGGTGTTGAGCAGCCGCGCGAATCCGCCACCCGCAACCGCCACGATCGACCAGACCACGATCGCGAACATGCGATCGCCCACCAGTTCGAACGAACCGATGGACAACGGCGGGATCTGGCCCAATCCGGAGGCGCCCCCCGTCACGGAACCGGCAGCCACGATCGCGGCACTGCTGGCCATGCCCATGGCCAGTGTAGCGAGCGGCAGGAAGTGTCCCTTCAGTCTCAGCGTGACTCCACCCACGATAATTCCGCAGACCGCAGACGCGGCGACGCCGGAGAGCAGCGCGAGGATCGTGGGAAAATCGTGATCACGGGCAAGTATCGCGGAAACGTAAGCGCCGACGGCCATGAATGCCGCCTGGCCCAGCGAGACCTGTCCCGCGATCAGCAGGAGTGTGAGCCCCATCGCGGCGACGGCCGAGAGCCCCACTGTCGCCAGAAGAGTGACGTTGTACTGAGGAGCGAAACTGGCGATCGCGGTGGCCACCACGAACAGCCCGAGAGCGACAGCAATCGAAGCAACGTTCGGCGTACACCAGGACCCTTGGACCTTCGGCGAGAATGACATGCTCAATGCCCATGCGTTTCGGGAGGGCGCACCGCGTTTCGCCAGAGCAGGATCGGTATCACCATCAGGTAGACGACGACGTCGCGATACGCGCTCACCTGGTACGCCGAAAAGGACTCGGTCAGTCCCACCAACAAGACACCGGCCAGCGCGGTCGGATATTCCACGATCCCGCCCAAGGCCGCGGCAACGAAGCCCTTCAGGCCGATCGGGAGACCCATGTCGTAGTTCGCTGTGATGAGCGGTGCCAGCAGGAGGCCCGAAAGAGCGCTGAAGCCAGCGCCGATCGCAAAACTCAACTGACCGGCAACGCTGACCGGAATGCCGCAAAGCTGCGCTCCGGTCCTGTTGACGGCCGTGGCCTGCAGTGCCTGACCGATCAAGGTCCTTTCGGAAAAGAGATAGAGCGCGATCATCGCAACCAACGACGAAGCGCATATCCAGAGGCTCTGAAAGGTGACGAATACGGGGCCGAGTTCGACCCCGCCGTCGACCATCGGCGGAACGGACCGAGGCTCCGCGCCCCAGATCATCACCGCAGTCCCGTGAAGCACCATGTAGACGCCCACGCTGACGATTAGCAGCACGATAGGCGAGGCAGCGGACACCGGCTCGACGGTCAATCGGTAGATCAGCGTCCCCAACGAAGCGGTCGCAACCAGCGATGCAAGAACGGCGAGCCAATAGGATCCCGGCAGGAGATTGGCGAGCCAGGCCGTCGCGAGCACGAAGATAATCCAGAGCGCCCGCGAAAGAACGATGCGGATTCTCATTGCACCGGTCAGGCGTCGGTCCACAACGTCCTTTAGCGCGAATGCGGCCAGACCGCCGGCCACGATGGCGCTCAGCACATTGAAGGAACCCGACAGCGCGCTCGCGAACGAGAGCGCTCCCAGCGTCACGTACTCGCCCTGCGCGATGTTGACCACCCGCGTCACCGTGTAGATCACAATGAGGCTCAGGGCGAGGAGCCCGTAGACAGCGCCGTTGGTGACGCCGTCAGCGAGAAGAAAGAGGACCGTGTCAAACAACGATCATTCCTCGATCAGGACGAACTTCCCGCCCTTGATCTGCGACAGGAAGGTCGAGCGCTTGTCGAGGCCGAGATGATCGGT
The DNA here is from genome assembly GCF_016616425.1 of Bradyrhizobium diazoefficiens. NCBI lineage: Bacteria > Pseudomonadati > Pseudomonadota > Alphaproteobacteria > Hyphomicrobiales > Nitrobacteraceae > Bradyrhizobium > Bradyrhizobium diazoefficiens. The sequence continues at coordinate 2,626,302 of NZ_CP067101.1, read as the reverse complement.
CGGCGTGATGTTGAAGACACCGTTCACGCCGGGCCAATCTTTGGTGTGTTCCATCGCATCCTTGATCGCGATCCGCATTGAGGCGAGATCGTCGGGCTTCGCTCCCGAATTGAGCGCTCTCTGGTAGGAGTTGACGGCCAGCATCATCGCGTCCCAAGACTGGCCGGCGAAAAGGTCCACCTTCCCCTTCCCGTAGACGCCGTCAAAAAGCTCGGCGAACTTCGCGAGCACCGGCCGGAGCGGATTGTCTTGCTTGATCTGGTCGTAGACGTTCAGCGCTCCGACGCCGACGATGGCGCCTTCGACGTTTGCCTTGCCGATATCGACGAACGCGTTGATGGAGGAGCCACCGCCATGATAGATCGGCCCGGTGTAACCGACCCGCTTCAACGCCTCATGGGCAAGGTCCGCCGACGGCGGGATGGCGTGGATGTACACCGCATCCAGCCCAGCCTGCTTCAGACGCAGAGCCTGGGGCGTGAAGTTGGTATCCTGGCGGGCGAAGCGCTCGGTGGCCGCAAGCTCAATGCCCGTATCTTTGACGACGTTCTGAAGCTCCTTCAGCCCGCCTTCACCATAGGCGTCCTCCAGACCGAAGAACCCAATTTTCTTGATGCCTTGGCGCTTCATGTAGTTCAGCGTGCGCTGGATCATCAGCTTGTCCGACGTCGGCGTCTTGAAAGTGAATGGGCGCGCGCTGGCCGGCTCGACGATGGACAGCGACGAAGCCATGGAGATCATCGTGACCCTGGCGGCGCTGACCGTATCGATGATGGCCATAGAGCTCGGCGTCGTTGTGCAGCAGACCACGACGTCAGCCTTATCTTCTTCGATCGCTTTGCGCGTCAGGCTGACGGACTTGGTCGGGTCCGAGCCGTCGTCGTATGAAATGACCTTGATCCTGAACGGGAGATCGTTGCGACTCGACCACGTCTTGTCAAACAAATCGACCGCGTTGCGCTCCGGTGCTCCGAGGGCCGACGCAGGCCCCGTCACGGCAATGATCGCCGCAATGCGCAGTTCGGGCTTGTCCTGGGCCAGCACAGGGCTAGACCCTGAGAATGTGATGGATCCGGCGGCAAGTAACGTCGTCACGCCGAGTGCGATGAACCCGCGCTTCGTGGTCGTCCTCATGTGTCCCTCACGGTTGCCATTGTCGCGGCAATGGTGACACCGCCGCCCCGCGGGTGCTGTATCTGCGGATACATCCGCGATTTTGTGCTGCTGGATACAGCCGGCGTCCGACCGAAGTTGGTAGGGCTCGGCATCTCGAATGGGCAGACAGACGGAGAGCCGCGGCATGGAAGGACATATCACCCACGATTTTCGAACGCTGTTCCGCAGGCTAACGACTGGCGTGACGTTGATCGCGGTAGCGGGAGAAGCAGGGCCGATCGGTATGACCGTGAACTCCTTGACACCGGTGAGCCTCGATCCGCCGCTGTTGTTGTTTTGTGCATCGCTGACCAGCGCGACGGCAAAGAGGATCGCCGCGGTCGGGGCGTTCTCGGTCAACGTACTGTCGGCGGACCAACAGGACGTCTCGATCCATCATGCCGGCAGGCCTCTGCCGGAGCCGACATGGCGCTGGCAGCAGAGCGTATCCGTTCCCTGGATCGAGGGAGCGAACGCGACCTTCCGTTGCCGGCTGGTCGCAGAACATCCGGGCGGAGATCACCGCATCCTCATCGGCGGTATCGATGCGATGTTCGGTCCGGCGACCGCGGCAACGCCGCTGCTCTATCATGGGGGCAAGTACGTGCGCCTTCCTTACGACGGACTCGAGCAACCCGGGCGCATCGACGAGCTCTGGTGGACGGGATGAAGCCTCAAATGTCGAGATTTCTGGCCAGGATCGTGTAGCCGTCCTCGACGGACAACATTCCCTTGTCGCGCAGCCGGCCAAGCGTGCGGGTGACGGTGACGCGCGAGGTGCCGGTCATCGACGCGATCTGTTCGTGCGTGAGATACGTCAAAATCTTCCGGCCTCGTTCATGATCGACGGCGAACATCCTGCTCAAACGGCTGAGCAGTTCGAGGATGCGCTCCTCTGGATCGTTAGAGACAAGGTGCTCCAGTCGCAGCGCGAGAATCCGTTGCTTGAGACTCGTCAGCCTCAGCAACGCCAATGCGAATTCGGGGTCCTCCCGCATCAACACTTCGAGGCGGGCTGTATCGAATTCGAGCGCTTCGGTCGTCTCGACGGCGACAGCGGTCGAGAACCTCGGCAGTCCGTCGAAGGCGGCGCCTTCGCCGCACAAGGCATTTGGCCCCATGTTCTCGAGTACCACTTCGGTGCCGTCCCGCCTGAAGATTGATATCTGAACAAGCCCCGACTTCACGAAATAGAAGCAGGTATTGACCTCGTCCTGCCGATATAGCTGCTCGCCTTCCGCAAAGCGGCGCAGCCGCACCTTGCCCTCGAACGATTTTAGCTTGGCCGCGAGCGCATCCGTCATGCGCCAGGTCGCGGTGGGCTTCTTCGTCATTCATGGCCCTCCGTCGATTTTTCCAAAGGAACAGCAAACAGTATCCCGCGATACAGCGCGCGGCGACGACCCGGGGTACCCCATGGGAATGATAGCGCGAGAGGAGGCAATCGCAATGGGCTTGGCTCAACGCACCGCAGGTCCCGCTTCAACAGAAGCCGGGGCCGAAGAGGTAATCGAGAAGACCGCTGCCCTCGCGCCGTGGCTGAGCGAACAAGCGACCCGGATCGAGGAAGCACGCCGCATCCCCGATGATGTTGCGGAACGTCTGTTCGAGACCGGGCTGTTTAACCTGATGCGTCCCACTCGCTTCGGTGGATTCGGCGTCTCGCCCCGTTTCGCTTGGGAGGCGACTTTCAACATTGCGCTAGGCTGTTCGTCCTCCGCCTGGCTCGCCGGACTGACAAGCGCCAACATCATCATGCTCGGCAAGTTCTCCGCGGACGCCCAACAAGAGATCTTCTCTCCCGGCGTATCTCCAATCGTCCCGATGCTGACGGGTGGCGTCGGCCAGGACATCAAGATCGAACCTGTCGAGGGCGGCATCGTCCTGAGCGGTCGATGGCGTTATGCATCCGGCGTCGATGTTTCGGATTGGCTTGGCCTCCTGATCAACATTCCCTGTTCTGGCGAGACATCGGCCCCTCATGTTGTCCTCGTCCCCCAGTCCGAGTTCACTATCGATCACAAGAGCTGGCGGGTGATGGGTATGCGGGGCACCGGCAGCAAGAACGTCGCTCTCAGCAACACATTTGTCCCGTCCCATCGCTTCATGAGCTGGACGGAACTGCAAGCGGGCAACAAGCACTCGACCTGCCAAAACACCGAACCGGTCTACGAATTTCCCTTGAACACTGCCAACGCGATGTCGGTTCTTGCTCCAACGCTTGGCGTCGCCAGTGCTTGTAGCGAAGAGTGCATCAAGATCATTCGGGGTCGCGTCAGCTCCGGCAATCAGCAAGCCCAGATCAACGACAAGATCGCTCATGTCGATGCCGGAACCAGCGCCGCCACAATGAGCTTCCTGCGGGATTTCCTGATCTCAGAAACGGCGGCGATCGAAAACCGGATCGTTCAAGGTCCCCTCACACATGAGGATCGTGGTTTGAGCCGCACGAAGATCGCGATCGCTTCCCGGCAAGCGCTGAGCTCGGCGCAACGGTTGTTCGCCGCGCTCGGCGGATCCCTCCTGCCGGAAGGAACGCGGATTGAGCGTCTGTTCCGCGACATCCATGCGATGAGTTCTCACTTCCTCCTCCAGCCCGAACCAATCTCGGAGGCCTACGGTCGCCTCCTGCTCGGTCTGGAACTCGCCCCCGGCACGCGCCTCTGATCCACCCACTTTCAAGAAGAAATGCAAGGAATCCGTCGATGACCAAGAAGACTTACAGCTCCAAGAACCCGATCTTTGCCGCCGCAGGCGGTGGGACGATCTTCGACAAGTTTCAGTATTCATCCGCGGTGAAGGCGGGCGGGCTGGTCTTCGTTGCGGGGCAGATCGGCCTCAACCCCGATGGCTCGATGCCCGAAACGGCCGAGCAGCAATTCGTCAACGCGTTCGAACGGCTCCGGCTGGTTCTTGATGATGCCGGTGGTCAGATGAGCGATCTCGTCGAGATCGTCTCTTATCACGTTGGCTTGAGCTCTCATCTCACTACCTTCATGAAGGTCAAAGAAAGGTACGTCCCTGCGCCGTTTCCGACCTGGACGATCCTCGACATCGCTGGACTCGCGCGCCCTGGCCTCGTCATCGAGATTAAAGCGGTTGCGGCCGCTCGAAGCTAGACGAACTCGTTTTGGGTTATCTCCCAGACTGAGTCGGGGCCGAGAGCCCCGACTTTTTTGTGCTCTATTCTCGCGACGAAGAGCCATCGTCCCCAGCGTCATCCCGACTTGCCCGCCACGGATGAGCTGTGGCGGGGAGCAACAGGTGACCCAATTAGCCCTTCTCGCGTCGATTGGTCCGTGACCTGGCCAGCCTAGCGCATTGGACATGGCAGGCGACGGCTTGCCCGCTCGGTGGGTCTCGATCCCCGTCCGGCTTCGCAAACTGGAACAGCGCGCCGAACCGATGCTCAAGTAACTTGATCTGGCTGCTGATCGCGCTCGGCGCAATCTGGAGGTGGTCCGCCGCCAAGCGCGTATGGACCTCCGCACCGTCAACTTTCATGAAATACCGAAGCGCCGGAATCCAGCATGCGCTACTGCACGACTTGAGTTCGTTGTTCGCCCCCCCTCAATGCCGCAGGTCCCCTGCGCGAAAATAGTCCGAGTCGGACTTCTTGAACGCCACGCCGCGCGGTGTGCCGGTGAGGATCACATCCCCCGGCACGAGACGCATGAACTCGCTGAGATGGGCGACAATACGCGGCACCGAGAGAAGATCATCCGACACAGCACCGACTCCTGCCGAATCACGGCGTTTTTCTGGAGCCAGATACGCCGAGGTCCCAAGTCCGCGACTTCGTCGGTGTTGACCAACCATGGCCCGAGCGGCGCAAAAGTGTCAGCGCTCTCGGCCTTGCTCCACTGTCCGCCTTGCTGGAGTTGCCAATTCCGCTCGGTCACGTCATTGGCAACTCCAAACCCCGCGACAGCGGCCATCGCATCCTTCTCGCCGGCTCCAACGTCGATCGACCGCCTTTCGCTACACTACCCGGCGCTCCGAAATCTGCTTCAATCATCCGCATGAGACGGTCCCACCACGTTGGGCTAGATCGGATTTTACGCACACTATGCAAACGTTGTAGGGTCACGATCTGCGGCATCGGCGCACGAAGCACGACCATCACCTCTGCACAGTTGTCCGCTGCGAGCCCCAGTGGTACGTAATCCTAGCCGTTCTCTACGATCGGCTCCGGCTGCAAACCTCAGGTTCAAATAAGAAATGGGTCCATCGAAACCGCGCGTGGCAACAGCGTCAAACGCCACCATTGCCGTTGATGAGATCATTGCTGGCCGAGAACCCGGCGGTCATGAGCAGGCAGCGCACCACCGCTACGTTGTGACTGTATTCGGTCTCTACGGTCGACCGGCCGGCAAGATCATTCCGGTCGCCGCAGTGGTTCGGCTTCTTTCGGAACTGGGATATGAACCTGCTAGTGTTCGGTCGTCTATCTCGCGGCTGAAGCAAAAGGGCGTCCTCGTCAGCAAGAAATCGGGCGGCGCGAGCGGTTACGCGATGTCAGCCAACCTCGAGCCGCATATGTTGGCTGGCGACGAACGGATCTTCTCCCCGCGTACGGCGAGCATAGGTGATCCTTGGCTGCTCGCCTCGTTCTCCGTTCCCGAAAGCGAACGGCAAAAACGCCACAAGATTCGCGCCGGGCTCGCGCGCTTGGGGTTCGGCACCGTCGCGCCGGGTCTTTGCATCGCTCCTGTCCGACTGCAGATCGAGGCGCTCAACTATATGAGTGAGCACAAGCTGTCGGAGTACGTGGAATTCTTCACGTCCCAGCCGGTTGGGCCGGGAGACTTGCGACGCAAGGTCGCCCAATGGTGGGACCTCACCGCGGTGGAAGGCGAGTACCGCGCATTCGTTGATGCTTTTGAACTGGAAGCGGACCGCTGGCTCTCTTATGGCCGTGAAGGGAAGGATGTTTATCGCGAGGCTTTCCGCATATACATTCCGATGGTCACCCAATGGCGCCGTTTGCCGTTCATGGACCCGGGACTCCCGCCCGAGTTGTTGCCCACCAAATGGATGGGCATCACCGCACGCAGAGTGTTCGGCGAACTGAATCGGGTTTTGAGCCCGATGTCAGCCCGCTATGTGGATGAAGTTATTCGCGGCTAACCGCGATCATTCGTTTTCCCGTTAACGAAAGCGACCAGGTTACCAATGAGGCGCTGCGAAATCGCTTCGAACCGCTCATCATCGAATCCACGCAACATCGGAGCATTCATCCAAGCACGCCGTGTCCCGAACTGAAACGGAAGATCGAAACAGTGCCCGCTGTGCAAGCCGGGCAGCTCGCTCTCTTCCGAGAAGATCTCAAGTCGAGCGTCAGTGCCTTTTGCGGTTAAAGCGCTCGCATACTCTGTCGGAAATCGCTGAAACTGGCGCCATGATGAGGCGGCGACGAGCTGGCGGTACGGAGAGAGACCACTTGAGCTGCCGGCATACGCGCCGTCACGACGAAGCGACTGCGGGATGTCGGAGAACTCCCAGGAGGAAAGCACCTCGTCGACTTGCGATTGCGTTGCATCTCTCTGTTGGGGCGAAGCGAACAGGAATGCTGCGGACTCGTCCGCTGTACAACGCAAGTGGACCGCCTGAGCATGACAAGTTTGCGCTCCCCACTGCGGGTCGAGCAACAAATCGGGTAAGGCGGCACTCGCGACCGGCAGAAATGCGGACGGAGCGTGGCCAAGAACGGACCGCTGTTGCCCGAGCGCCTTGGCGCCAGCTTCCATCAATTTGCCGACGGACACCTTATCAAGGTCCGCGCCGTCAAGTTCTTCGCTGGTCTGGCTTGTAACCTCGGCCTGCCGCTGAGGGGTCCAGGGCTCTCGGGTGCCCATGCTCAAGAGGGACAGGCGATGAACAAGCCCATGCCCCTGCGGCAGCACGGACAAAAGGTGAGCGTACCAGCCGCCCGCAGATTGTCCGACTACGGTGATCCGGCCCGGATCTCCCCCAAACATCCGGATATGATTGCCGATCCATCGCAACGCTTCGACCAGATCGGCCGCCGGCAGCGGAAGGTCGCAGTCCCCGGCCCGGCCAAGATGACCCAGCACTCCGATTCGATAGTTGACGGTAGCCACGACGATCCCGCGCGACGCCAGGGTTCCGCCATCGTACCATTCCAACGATCCGCCGCCGGTCATCCAGGCTCCGCCGTGGATGAACAGGAGGACCGGTAGACTCTCCGCACCCGAAGGAGCCCACACGTTTGCGAAGAAGGCGTCCTCCGATTGCGGGTTCTGCGAGCCATTTCCCATCGCCGCGGCCAATCGGCTGGGACGCTGGGGAAATATCGGCACCTCGAGGAGGCTCACTGCATCAAGACGGCCCTGGACAGGTACAGGCGGCCCGAACCGAACGAGCGCTGTCGCATATTTGAGCCCGTACCACGCATTGACCATGACTCCGTCATGGTGCTTGCTCGCGGACGGACGCATGTCGTGAGTTAACTTCGGCATGCGGCTAGAGTTTGCTCGAGATATATTCGGTGCCCGTGATGCCGTTCCCATGCAGCTCATAGCCCATCGGCGCCGTAATCGATGCGTGGCGCGTCCCCGTGTTGATGTCACGCCACATCCGGCCGAGCAGGCTGCCTTCGGCGAAAGCGGCCGTACCGTGAAGCCAGCACAAATCGTTCACAGCATCGACCAGTCCATGGCCAGCATGGCCAACGCCGGCGCGATGACGCGCGCGGTCTGCAAGAGGCATCGGAACGATACCGGAGGCCGCCGCGTCGATATCAGCCGCAGCTCGCTCGAGCAAAAGACGAGCGCCATCGATCTTGATGCTTGCCGCACCCAAGTTCTGCACAAATGCACCGGAGTCGGTCTGCTTACGATAGTGCGTGTACGTAATGCTCCGTTTGGGTGCCGCCTCCGTCACGCAGTCGAGCGCCGCATAGGCGGCCCCCAACGAAGGCGACTGGATCGTGGTCGACATCGTCAAATGGGGCGTCAGCCTACGTCCGAAGGTCGCCTTCGGATCCCGCTCCGGCCCAGCGCCCATGAGGTCCTCAAAAGTGATGACGCGGCTCTTCGCGAGCCGAAGGTCCTGCGCCACCATGGTGTTCGAGCCCGATCCGCGCATGCCGATCGTGAACCACGTATCCTGCACCTCGTACTCGCTGCGATGCATCAGCGCGAAGCCGACGCGCGGCTCAGCCTCCGGATCCTCCTTGATGAAGAGGATACCGAGAGCCCATTCCGAGTGCGCGCTGTTCGACGCAAACGGCCACTTTCCGCTAACCTTCCAACCTTCCCCATCGGGGGTGGCCGTGCCTTGAGGCTGGGCGAAGATCGATGCAGCGCGAATCGGCCCCTTGGCGAAAACCTCGTCCAGCACCTCGTCGCCGTAGCGGTTCGCCAGCATGATCGATCCATTGGAGATCACGACGCACCACGCCGCGGCCGGATCGTAGTAGCCAACGTTCCTCGCGACATCGAGCAGCATCGAGGCGCCGCCCTCGTAGCCGCCATAGCGCTTCAACGTCGAAACTGACCAGGCGCCAGTTGACTCGAGAGCATCAACCGTCTCTTGAGGAAGAACACGATTTCGATCTGCGGCGACTGCGTTCTGACGCAGCAACGGGCCGATCCTGTGAATTCGCTCGACGATCTCGGCCGTCTCTGAGGGTGGCGGCGCGCACGCCATTGTTGGTCTGCACACTTCTGACGAAAGGGCTTTCAGCACGTTAATCCTCCATAGGCCGGCGCCTGGATGCGTACAGCCTCGTATCCATAACTGGACTCATGTTGATCCTGAGAAAACTCCGTCGGAGATCAGATCTCCGTCGGTCGGGTTCCGGGCGGCGCCAAGATCGTGATGCCGAAGCGCTTGCAGGCGTCTTCCAGACGTTTCTCGGTCGCATGGTCCATGCCCCACCCTTCCTTAGGAGCCGCATACTCGGCGGGCACGGCAACGGCGCGGAAGAAATCGTCCAGACCACCGGGCGCGGACATCACGAGCCACTTTGCACCCGTTTCGCAGTCGGCCTGGAAAATGTGCGGCACATCCTTTGGCATCAGGATGCAGTCGCCAACTCCAAGAGTGACGGCCCGATCCGCGGCCCAGAACGAGATGCGGCCTTCCAGGACATAGAAGATTTCGTCCTCGCCATTGTGCTCGTGCAACGGAGGTTCCGATCCGGCCTTCGAGTGGGTCAACGCAATCTGGAAGCGCCCCTGCGTCATCTCCGTGGTGATGATCGGCTGAATCAGATCTCCTAGAAACCAGAGGCTCTCGCGTTGCGATTCACGCACGATAAACACGCGACTATTGGGCTCGACGGCTTGAGCGGTCATGGCTCCTCCTGAGTTTCAGAGACCTTATATGCTTCGGCGAGCTGAAGTATACCTGTATCGTAACGTCCGTCAATTATTTGCAATACAATACGCCGCGCGACACGGCCAGAGGCTATCAATGAGGTGGTGTGTGGGTGGGAGCGGCGCCTCTCAGCTATCACAGCATTCTCTTAGATTTTCCTCGAGCCCACCACGACCCAAATCACTCCCTGCCGCTATATTGCAAAATTTTTCTGATCGTCATATTTTTGCTATTCATACGAGAAATTTCAGCTATACTGGTCCCAACGACATTCAAGGACATCAGCCCAACAAGGAGGACATCGCCGTGTCAGTCATTTCGCATGTCGCAACCGATCCAAAGCGCCTGCGAGAGGCGTTCGGCCATTTCCCGTCGGGCGTGGCGGCCGTCGCCGCCGTTGTCGACGGACGACGGCACGTTCTTGTCGCCTCCTCCTTCACAGTCGGAGTTTCGCTGGATCCACCGCTCGTGGCGGTCTTCGTCCAGAAGTCGTCCTCAACGTGGATTTCGCTGTCTGCGGCAAGGCGCATCGGCATTTCTGTTCTCAGCGTCGACCACGCTCAGAAATGCCGACAACTTTCAGGCCGAGACAGATCCACGAGATTCAACGACATCGAGGCAATCTCGACCCCAAAAGGCGCGGTGCGGATAGAAGGAGCTGCAGCCTGGTTCGAGTGCAGCATCTTCGATGTTCACGCCGCCGGCGATCACGATGTCGTGCTGCTGCTGATTCATGAGTTCGACGTCGAAAAGGAGACGCCTCCGCTGGTCTTCCACGGCTCGCGCTTTACCCAACTTGCGATGGAGCCGGCTGCAGAGCTCATAAACGCCTGATGCCTTAGCGGTCCTCTCAGCTGGCCCTCCTCAGGAGAAGGCGAGGTTGGGCGCACCAAATCGTTTCCGCGCTGCCTGCGCCGCTCAAATCGTCGATAAGAAGAGTCATTGCGCGCAGCGTTGCCCACCGGACGAAGCTCGATGTTGGAGCAGGGTTCGTCGACAAGGAGCTCCTGCGCTTGGATCCGAAGTTCTGCGCTCAACTGCCCGCGCGCCCGCGCACTCGTCTCGCTACATCCGTACTTCTGCCAAAGGAGATAAGCATGGACCAAGCCACACTGCAGATGACTTCTTCATGTGAAGGCGCTCGGGTGCGTTCCGAGAGGCGTAAGATCGTCATTGGCGTCGGTGTAGGAAATGCTCTCGAATGGTACGACTGGATGGCATATTCGATCTTCGCCGCATACTTTGCACGACAGTTTTTCCGCAGTGACGATCCGTTAGCCGACCTGCTCGGAGTCCTCGCGATCTTCGCGGCCGGCTTTTTCATGCGGCCGTTAGGCGGTGTGTTTTTCGGCTGGTTCGCGGATCGTCGCGGTCGGCGTCCGGCGATGACCTTATCCATGCTCGTGACGGCCAGCGGAAGTCTGCTCATTGGCATCACGCCAACTTACGACAACATTGGAGCCGCAGCTGCCGTGGTGCTCCTGTTAGGCAGACTGCTCCAGGGCTTTGGCCACGGCGGCGAGGTTGTCTCGTCCTTCACCTATGTCACCGAAATGGCGCCTGCGAATAAACGAGGGGCGTGGGCATCATCTGTTTTTGTTTTCGTGACGATCGGCGTCATGTTCGCCACCCTGCTCGGCGCGGGACTGACGAGCGTTTTCGGGGCGAGTGCGATCAAGGAATGGGCTTGGCGCATCCCGTTCATCATCGGAGGTATACTCGGCGTCTATGCGCTGGTTCTGCGTCGGCGCCTCGATGAAACGCCGATGTTTCGAGCGAAGGCTGCGGCGCGTGGGACACGTTTGCGGGAGGATCGAGCGGGTCGCTCCGTCTGGCGGGATGTGTGGAAGTACCGCCAAGCTTGCATGCGCGTCTTCGTGCTTTCCGGCGCCGGCGCAGTCCTCTACTACGTCTGGGCAATCATGGCTACGACGTTCGCTATCGGCCCTCTGCGAATGGCTCCCGGTCCGGTGATGTGGATCGGTGTGGCGGCTAACGGCTTCTTCATCGTCTGTCTTATTGCCTGGGGACGCATTTCCGATCGATACGGTCGAAAGCTGAACTGGTATTTCTTCTCGATAGGATCCATGTTCGCTATCATTCCATTGTCCCTCGTCTTTACCGGTGGCAACGGAGAAATCTGGCGCCTTGGGGTCTATATGGGGGTGGGGATGCTGCTCATCTCGGCGCCCACCGCGATCATGCCGGCATTCTTCGCGGAACAGTTTCCGACGAAGATCCGCGCCATAGCCATGGGGCTACCGTACTCGGCGGGAGCATTGGCCGCGGGAACTGCTCCCTATCTTCAAATGTGGCTGTATTCGTTGAGGCAACCGCGGCTGTTCGATGGCTGCCTCATTCTTCTTTGCGCATTGGTACTCATTGCGACCGCGCTGTCGCCTGAGACCAACGGCAAGGTCCTGGACGACGAGACGGCCAGCGATCAGTAGCGGACCGGCCCGATCAGCATGGCCGTCCTCGATGCCTGCTTATCCTGGTTTCGTACTGGAGATAGAGAATGATTCAGTTGAGACCACTGTTCAATCTTTCCGCCCGGGTCGATATACCCATCGAACTCGGACCTGACTCCTTCGGTCGCCATAGGAGGATCGTCAAGATACTTGGAGGAGCCTTCGTGGGCGCTCGATTGCGCGGCTCTATCCACGAAGTCGGAGCCGACTGGCAGTCTATCCGGCCCGACGGGACAGCGGAGCTCGACATTCGTTGCATCCTGGAAACAGACGACGGCGCTCTCATTGACTTTCGCGGAATCGGGCTTCGTCACGGCCCGTCAGAGGTATTCAAACGAATTTCCGAAGGAGAAACGGTCGACCCTTCGTCCTACTATTTCAGAGAGGTCATACGGTTCGAGACGAGCGCGCCTGCCTACGACTGGATGACAAGGATATTCAGCATCGCTGCCGGCACCCGGCTGAAAAACGACGTCCATCTGGACGTGTTCGAAGTCTTGTGACACCAAAAGCAGGACGAGGTGCTCGTTGAAAATGATCCTGAGGGGGCACCCGGAAGATATGGCGCCGCCTATTTTTCGCCGATGATCATGGAGTTGCCACCTGGAAGGTCGCGAACTATCGTCTCTGCCAACCCGGCCGAACGCATCCAACCGGTGCAATCCGTTGCCGTATATCCAAACCCGCCCGCCGTCCAAAGGAGCATGTTGAGAGAGGAGAGCAAGCCCGTTGTGCTTGTGCGCCGGTCGTCGTCGATCAGCATATCATAGACGATGACAGCCCCACCTGTCCGGATCGCTCGATACGCCTTGTCCAGTAACATTTTCTTGGCTTCAAGATCCCAATTGTGGAGGACGCGACCCAACACGATGACATCGGCCTGAGGCAACGGATCCTTAAAGAAATCGCCTCCCGCGAAACTCACCCTGTTAGCAACGTTGCGTTCGACCGCGTACTCCTCGAATGCCGAACGCAGCATCGGAAGATCGAATCCGATGGCGCGGACGTGAGGATGTGCCAAAGCAACCTGGACCGGTAAGCAGCCTTGAGCGGTGCCGACATCGCAAAGTGTCTGATAGTTCTCCCAGGGGAACTGGTGAGCGATACCTTGAGCGGCGAGCAAGCTGCCGGACGTCATCGCGGTGACGAAGGTCCGGAATCTCGCTGCGTCGTTGTACAAAGACCCGAAGTGATCCTGGCCATGCGTTTCGGCCGCCGGATTGCCGGTCTGCAGCGACTGCGTCAGCGATCCCCATAAGGCGTATTCGCGGCGGTTGTACTGTTCGAAGCTGGCGCCGAGATAAGTCGGCTTCGCTCGGTCTAGATAAAAGTCGCTCTCCTCGGTATTGCGATATCGCCCTTCGTCGTCTCGCGTCAGAAGACCAGTCGCCACGAGTGCATCGAAGAAGTCGCGAGCCGGGCGACCGTGGACCTGAATGCGGCTGGCGAGATCCCTCGCATCGAGCGGGCCGGCTGCGAGCTCCGAAAAAACTCCGAGTTCAACCGCGCTCAATAGAACTTTCGCCCGTCGATAGGCGCTGCCGATCTCGAAAAGCCGATCGGTACGCGGATGCTCGCGGGTCATGGGGATATTTCTCCTGTCTCGGTGCTTTGCGCGTCCCTATCGCGGCGCCGCCTGGGTGTAACGAACGAGCGCGGCGCGCTCGTTCATGACGATCTTTTGTAGTTCTGCAGCAGAGGTGACGCGTACCCGCATGCCGATCGCATTGAAGCGTCCCGCCAGATCCGCGTCCGCGCCGATCGCGTGCAGGTCGGCGCCGATGCGTTCACGTAGCTCCGCCGACATCCCCCGGGGCGCGAAAAAGCCAAGGAACGCTTCGTACTCGAGCTCCGGGAAGCCCGACTCGCGCGCCGTGGGAACGTCCGGCAGGAAGGGTGATCGTTGACTATTCGTGATCGCGATAATCTTGATCTTGCCGGTTTGCGCCATTGGCAACTGGGTCGCGAGGGCAGCAGCATAGAATTGGAGTCGATCCTGCGAGAGATCCTGCATCGCCATGCTTACCTCTCGGTATGGGACACGCGGGAGATCGATGCCGGCGCGCTTCAAAAACCCCGGCACCAGATAGTCCAGACTGCCGGGAGTTCCGCTCCAATTGAACTGCCCCCGCCTGAGGCGCGCCTGCGTGACAAATGCGGACAGCGAGCTTGTCGCGAGGGAAGCAGGCACCCCTATCGCTACGTAGACTTCAGCGGCGGCCGCAACCGGCAGCAGATCATCGGGATTGTACGGAAGGCTGCCCGCGTGCGCGAGCAGGTTGCTCGTGAGCGGTCCCCCGTTCGTATAGAGGAGAGTATGTCCATCGTTCGAGTTGAGCACCGCGGTCGCGGCGATGATGCCGTCGGCGCCTGGACGATTTTCGACGATGACGGGCTTCCCCCACCGTTCCGCGAGCTTTTCGGCGAACGGACGCGCCGTGACGTCGCCACCGCTGCCAGTCGGAAATGGCGTGATGATCTTCACGACTTGGGTTGGCCACGACTGGGCGTTGCCCGGAAGCGCGGTATACGACAGAGCGATCGTTGTCAGCAGTCCCAGAGCCAAATGCGTGGTGCGCATGACGGAACCTCCTCGTCCCGACCGCCGGCACGGCGGTTTGTCGGGCTCGATGGACACTACGAAGCGATACCCTTAAGGTCCTTGTTTCAGGGTCTGAAGAGTTCTGAACAGGCATGGCGTTCAATCCGAAACCGGATCGAGATACGGTTCGATTTGGAAAGTTTGTGCTGGGTCTTGTCGACCGGCGGCTGACCTGTTCGGGACAGCCCGTCAAGCTCTCAAGCCGGGCGCTCGATATCCTCTGCGAATTGGCTTCGGTCCCAGGCGAGGTCGTGAGCAAGGATCGCCTGATGGAAAAAATCTGGCCGGGCCGCGTAGTAGAGGAAAACGCGATTCAGGTGCACGTGTCCACATTGCGCAAGGCACTCGAACTCGGAAGTGACGGTCACAGCTACGTCGTAACCGTTCCGGGACGAGGTTATCGCCTGGTGGGGGTCGAGAATGGTCCCGACGTGCTGGCGTATTCGGGCTCCGGAGACATCCCGGCGCGCGGGACCACGGTCGCCGTGCTGCGGTTCGCCAATCTCAGCGGGGATTCCAGCCAGGATTACTTCGCCGACGGCATCGTAGAGGACATCATCACGGGACTATCCCGTATCACCGGCCTATCGGTGGTCGGCAGCACGTCGAGCTTGCTGTTCGAACCCGGCTCAGGCGATCTGGCGAGTATCGGGCGGAAGCTGGGGTGCCGCTATCTCGTGCAGGGGAGCGTGCGTAAGGCCGACAATCGCATAAGGATCACGGCGAGGCTGGTCGAGTCCGACACCGGTGTCGCATTGTGGGCCGAACGGTACGATCGCCGGTTTGATGATATTTTCGAGGTTCAGGATGCCATTGCGATGAGCCTGATCGGGGCGCTCGAACCGAGTCTACGCAAGGTCGAGATCAGCCGCGTTCGACGAGAGCGACCCAACAGTCTCGATGCCTATGACCTCGTGTTGCGGGCACTCTCCTCGATGCGCACAACGATGCCGACGGGCGCTGGTGAAGCCATTCCGCTATTGGAGAAGGCATTGGAGCTGGAGCCCCGATTATTCGGCGGCCCAGGCACAGTTGGCGCGATGCTTTCAGATCAGATTCAGCCGCGGTGGATTGAACGAGGCAGATCGCGCCACCGCCGTCCATTATGCTCGCGCTGCGATGAGAAGTGATGACGCGACCGCGCTTGGTGCTGCCGGTCTGGTGATCTGGTTTGCTGACTCCGACTTCAGTGATGCGTTCGAGGTGTTTGACCGGGCACTGTCGATCAGTCGTTCGAATGTCGTCGCCTTGGGAAACAGTGCGTTCGCACATGCGTTCATGGGCGACGGCAAAATCGCACTGCAACTGGCGCAACGTGCCCTCAAGGTTAGCCCGTTCGATACACTGATTGCTCACATGGCGATCGCGGTGACCGAACTCCATGCGAACCGTTTTGACGAGGCGCTCAAGGTGGCGGCTCGCGCCGTCGAAGCCAATCCTTTATTCAGTGTGCCGCACGTCCTTCAAACGATCGCCCTGGTCCGGCTCGGTCGAATCGAAGAGGCGAGATCGGCCGCCGAACGTGTCTTGAACCTGGACCCGACGTTCACGATGCCAGTATGGTCGGTTACCGTACGGAAAAACCCTGCCGTTTTCGATCCAATGGCACGGGCGTGGAGCGAACTCGCTACTTGCAGTTAATGTCTGCGCATGGCCCATCGCGACATATTGCGCCACTGCACGATCTCGACCACTTTCGGAGCGAAGCAGACAGGTCGAAATTAATGATCACGCGCCCTAGCCGGGGGCGCGCCGCAGCGCGGCTTCCAGCGGTTCTCTTTCCTTTTCCCACCGGTCGTCCTCGGCGCGGGAACGCAGCAGCGGCACAAACAGCAGAATCGCTGACGGTGCCGAAGGGCCAAGCAGGCGACACTATCGCCGTCGTGGTGCCTCGGCGTTAGACACGTAAGTGGACAGTTGCGGCGGTCGTCGTGGCAATGAGAATGATTGTCATGAGCGCCCCTGAAACATAGAGAATGGTTCTGATGCTGCCGCCTTTGGCTGCTTTGCCGCCGCGCAAATAGACCGCAAGGTGGATCAGACGAATTGCGATATGGGCCCATATCAGCGTCGCAAGCGTAACGGGTCCAACCCCCACCATCATAGCCAGTACAGCCGGGACCACAAAAGGCGGCAGCGCTTCCACCGCGTTCATGTGGACCCGATCAATCCGGTACAGCAAGTTGTCGTCATCCGCGGGCAGGACAGGTCCGGCAAGGGCGCCCGCCCTGCCTTTGGAGGATCCTGAATAAATCGCCAGCAAAATGGACAGCAGGCAGAGGACCAGCACTCCGACAATACTAAGCGAGTAGGCTGCCATACCGGCCTCCGCAATTACGATATATACGCGAGCATCATGCCTCGCGGGCAATCCGTTCGGCGAACCGTTTTAGATAGAGCGGCCAGCCCTGATCGCCCTCGACGCCCTCGCGCACACCTTCCCAACCCTGGCCATGACGTTCGAGGTGACGGTGCTCAAGCTCTAGCCTGGTCCGGCCTGGCGTTTCGGCGATGAACCGTACCTCCCATTCACTGGTTTTGTCGGGATCAGTTTCGATTTGCCATCGCGGGCTGATGTCCCAGCTTAGGAGCACGCGATGCGGTGGCTCATACGCCAACACACGCGCCCAGCGGCATTCGCTGCCGTCGACGCCGCGATCATAAACGTGCCCGCCCACCCGCGGCTCGAATACTGTCTCTGCAATGGGGACCGAGAGCAGATTGTGTTCGCGCGGTTTGAAGCTGCCGAAGTCTTCCGTGAAGACCTTGAACGCACGCTCGATCGGCGCCTCGACCACGATCGATTGTTTGACGGGCGCGGCCGATACACGTCTGCTCATTTGCTAGTCCTCCCGTGATTTTTCGACGGCGACCTTGTACGCCGCCAGTGTGCTGCTCCAGAAGCGGTCGAGCCACGCGCGCATCTGGCCGAGTCCCGCCGGATCGATGTGATAAACGTTGCTGGCACCCTTCGGCTCAGCACGGACCAAACGAGATTCGCGCAGCACCTTGAGATGCTGGGAGACGGCCGATTGGGAGACCGTCAGTTCGCGAGTAATTTCAGCAACGGTGCGCGGCCGCGCCCCCACCAGTTCGAATATTCGTCTCCGAGTCGGATCTCCCAGAGCGGCCAACTGCAAGCTATCTCTAACCATGGCTACCCCACATCCACCCGCCAGCGTTCCGGGGTCTCGCTCGATCACCACGACAATGTCTCACGTGACAATAAGTAACAGCTAATGATTAGCTCATACTGATGACCGCGTCAAACGTGTGGAGTGAGATTCTCGCACGGGCCAAACGCCTGCTGCAGGTGCCAGCAGTAATGCTCCGGCCGATCAGAAGTTTTCCACTTGGCCTTCAGGAGCCGACATGGCTTTTAAGCGTACACGACCGAGGCCGTCGCCTCGCTTTCACCGCAGGGCGCCCGCGGCGAGCGCATGCGGGCGAGCTCCTGCCAGGCCATCGCCAGGCCAATCCAGCGTTGTCGCTCGGGGCCAACAGCCCTCACGGCCATCTTCATGGCCGCTTCGGCCTCGCGCTCGGGATCGTAATCGTCGTCCATGCGTCCGATATCGTAGCGGGACAACGTAAACGACAGGTGGGCGGCGGCTCCGTAGGAATCCGGCCCTGGGGTCCTTCAGCGGGCGAGACGCTTCTCCGCCCGCTTCCGCGAATTGCCTACGTTCTTGACGGTCTTCTTGACCGCGGACGCCGAGCGTCCGGTCTTCTTCGTTTCGTCCCGGACTTCGTAGTCCTGGCCGCCGGCTACGCGAGCCCGGTCCTGATTGCGCCCGCGTGCCGTCTTCTTCGCCGTCGACATCTCATCCTCCTGTCGAATGGGAGCATGAGCACGCAGCAAAGGAGGCGCCTTGCACGGACCTACTTTGCCGGAGGCCTCAGCGGACCTTCCGCCCACTTGCGGGCTGCGGGGTCGTGCAGCGGATCGTCGTCGCAGGAGGTGCAGACGTAGCGCTGGCGTCCGCTCGCGACGTCCTCTGGATCTGCTTTCATAGGCTTGCCGCACGTCGGGCACGCCTTCCGGATCGGATGGAGATCTGTCATCGATATCACCCCTGCCGCGGACAGATTAGGACCGGCGTGCCGCGTCAAGACAAGGACGTTCCTGCGCGAGGCGAGAGTCCTTTTCAGACTTGACGACGAGCTTCTTCGCAGTACTGAATCCGGCTTTCGATTTGTGGTGGGGGTGGCGTCATGGAAGAGTTCTACCGAGGCTTCGCGCAGCGCGCTCGCGATCTGGCGGAGCGGGCCGACCCGTTCACGAGGAAGCGGTTGCTGGACTTGGCCCAAAGATACGACGTCCGGAGCAAGCCGCCGATATCCGGGGGCGCACGGCCCTTGCCGCCGGCCCGCACGACCTTGCCTGCCTCGATCTTCCAGCAATCCGGCGAGGCGTGACGGCTGTAGGATTACCTATTCGGAAAGGCTCGGCCGTCGGGCTATTCCGAATCCGCAGTATCGCCTTGCCCCGTATCCTTGAGCAACTCCAGCGCCGTATCGATCTTCGCGACGAGCCGCTCGATCTCCTCGCGTTCGTGCGGACCCGGATCCTGCCGCAACCGGTCGAACAGATCCTGTCTTCGGGCCAACAGCCGGGCGGCCGTCGTCATGGGACACTTCTTCCCCGTGGGCACCGGTGCCGGGCAAACCCGTCTAGCCGGACGGCCCTCCCGTGTTGAGAAGCTGGGAAACGGCGGTCAGCAGTTGCGCCTGCGCGATGGTCGATCTCGCAGACCAGCGGGGCGAGTTCCCAAACGTCCAGGCTTTGGCTGAGCCTGATGCCGTGACCAGCGCGCGATAGGCCCCGGAGCGCTCGCGAAACGAGCGAAGAGCCGAAAGAGCATCGCGAAGCAGGTTCTTGGATAGGCGCCTCGTCCTCGGCGAGGAACACGAGAAGCTCAGGCACATTGGGAAGCCCCTCATTCCCCATATCCGTCATCGGGAGCCTCCGGACCCGTTTCCGACGATGGAGCCGCCTCCGCCCTGGCTTTGAGGTCGTTCGCCTTGTCGACCAGACCGAGAGTGACATCCGGATCCGTGGTCGCCTGTGCGAATTTGAGCAGGGTCGCGGCCTGACGCGTCAAATACTCTCTACCAGCCACTTTCTGTCCGCTGTTTGACCCCAGGCAGTTACGTGCGGCAGCGATCTTTGTTCCCCGAAATGCTCAAAAGTTGACCGAAGGATTCAGTTCCCAAAGCTCCGGATTTGTCATGGCAAGAACAAGCAAATCATTCCAGGGCATTAGCTGCATTCCCGCCGAACGGGTACCGGCCATGCATATGGACCGCGCAACATTCGGGGCACTCTCAAGTTGATGTCGCGAGGCCAGCTCGGCAACCGGACATCAGCGATGCGCAATTCCGTCGACATCGACCGCGTCCACAGCCGCGCAATCGTTCGCGAAATCGGCGAAAGACTTCATACCCTACAAGCCGAATCACGAGCTGCCTCCACGCATCAGCGATCAGATGCACCGGCTCCGCGACCTGGACGAACTCCACCGCACGAAAACGAAGGGCGGTAGGTAGATCGCCCTGACACGCGTCAGGCGTGCACATGCAAGGGCGCGCGCAGAACCACCATCACGCCGGCATCACGGCGTTCGTAGGAAAGCGTCCCGCCTAGTTGCTGCGTCAGCAGCGCGACGATGCGGGAGCCGAGGCCCTTCGGTTGCTGATCCCGGGCCAGTCCGATGCCGTTGTCGCGAACGGAAAGTTCGATCTTGCCCATTACAGTCAGCTCGACGACGATCTGCCCGGACCTTTGGTCCGGAAACGCGTATTTGAGCGCGTTCGTGACCAGTTCGTTGGCGACAATCCCGATCGCGAGAGCCTGCTGGTTGGGCAGATGGGCTTCCTCACAAACGACCTGGAACGCCACGGGCCCGGAGGGGGCGAGCGATTGGAAGACCTTCTCGACCACGTCGGAGAGGAAGCGTCGCATGTCGACGAGACGCGAGTCCTCCTTCGGCGAAAGGTGATCGTAGACCTCCGCCATCACCTGGATGCGGCGGGCCGTACCTTCCAGCGCCGAGGCGACCGCGGGCTCTCCATTCCTCGCTTGCATCCAGATCATCGCACCAAGGATCGCGAGGTTGTTCTTGGTCCGGTGCGCCATCTCATCCAAAAGCAGCCTCTGGGTTTGCTGCGCCTTCAGCGCGCCCTTGATCTCCGCACGCATCATCTCGGCGACCACGGCGACGCCGGCGGCGGTGATCGCGAACAGCCCGCAAGGCACCAGGAAGTCGATTCCGTACTCACCGGCGTAGCTGAGGTAGGCGGCGCAGACGAGCGCGATGCAAGCGGCGAACAGACTGGAGCCGTGGTCGAACAGCAGGCCTGAAAGAAAGACCCCCGGCAGCAATAGAAAGAATCCCGTGAACCCGGATTGCGCCTGCAGGCCGGCCTGGAGCGCGGCGCAGACGAACATGATCGAAGCCGCCAGAAGGTAGCGAATCGGCGTCGGAAATCTGTGTTCGAACAAGAGCGGATGCAGCTTTTCCATCAGGGATCAATGGACCGGCTGCGGCAGGCGTTCCCTCCACTTGGCTCGCGTGGTTCCGGGTTTTTTCAGCCGCCCAGGGAACAATGGTCGGCACGCTCGCTCGATTCGGAGATGCCGGAAGGGTGATCGGTTGTCGATCTGCCGGAACAACTCCGAAAGTAGCTGGACCTCGAGCGAGGAAAGACTGGGTGTCGGCCGCAGATGGTCCTACACTCGCGTCATCACGGGCTCGGCAAAGGGCGCCGGTGGCTGAGAGTGCTTCACGCTCCTGCCTGCAGCGAGGAGCCGTCGCGTTCGCTCAACTCGTGGTCAGGATGAACCCGGACGGCTCGTTGTCGCCGGGCATGATGAACTTGGATATCACGCCTGCGACGAAGCCGATGATGATCGTCCAAATGATGCTCATGTCTCTCCTCCAGCCGGTGCGATGGCGCTATCCCGCCGCGGGCGCCGGAAGGCGTCCGTCGGGCGTATATTTGTCCACGGCTGTCGGAAGCTCGCGAGACAATCGGTCGAGAATCTCTTGCTGCGAAAGGCCGGTCTGCTGCTCAAGTTTTTGAAGCACGTCCGGACCGATAGCCTGCCGGAGTTCGGGCGGGGTGATTTCCCGGTTCGGCTCCTGATTGATCCAGGATTGAGCCGCCTCACCTTGGCCGTTCTGCCTGAAGTGCTCGAGCAACTCGCCGATCCCGCCATTGAGCAGCGAACTCACGCCACCGCCGCTCACCAAGCCGCCAAAATTGCCTAGCAAACCGCTCAGGGAATCCTTGGCGCCGCCCGCCGGCTGGCCCGAGGTCGCGTTGCGGAACATGTCCGCCAGCTTGTCCCGATTTTGATAGCCGGCGATCGCGAGCAGACCCAAAAGGGCCGTCATCGATGGCATTCCGCGGCTCATTTTGGGCTCCCGAGCATTGCACCGTGTCAAAGTGCAGATGACGACTTCTGTGCAGCGACGCCTGGCGGTGCGGCACGTTCCTGATGCTGAGCCCTTCCAATGAGCGGACGCTTCCGTCGGAACCGCGTCGCTCACGCATCGTTGGATGGCCAAGTAGCGGGCGCGCCGCCAAACAAAAGTGTCTCCGGGGCCCTATGCAAGGCCAAGCAAAATGGACCAGACGCCTTCCAAAACCGCCACACTCTACCGCATGGTGACGCCGGAGCACATCTGCCCGTTCGGCCTCAAATCGCTCGACCTTCTGCAGCGCCAAGGCTTCGAGGTCGAAGACCATCAGCTCAAGAGCCGAGCGGAAACCGACGCATTCATGGCGTCCGAACACGTCAAGACGACTCCACAGACGTTCATCGACGGCAAGCGGGTCGGCGGGTACGACGATTTGCGCCGGTTCTTCCACGAACCCGTCGCCGATCCGAACGCGACCAGCTACCAGCCGGTCGTCGCGGTCTTCGCCACGGCATTCGCGATGGCATTGGCGGCGACCTGGGCGGCGACGGGCACGCTGATGACGGCTCGCGCCGGCGAATGGTTCGTCGCCTTCAGCATGTGCATCCTGGCGATCCTGAAGCTGCAGAACCTGGACACGTTCTCGAACATGTTCCTGGGCTACGACCTGCTGGCCCAGCGGGTCGTCCGCTACGCCTACGTCTACCCCTTCGGAGAAGCGATTGCGGGCGTACTGATGATCGCAGGCGGCCCGTTCAAATGGATAGCAATTCCGATCGCGCTTTTCATCGGCGGGATCGGAGCGGCCTCTGTCTTCAAGGCCGTCTACGTGGACCGGCGCGAACTCAAATGCGCATGCGTCGGCGGCAGCAGCAAGGTGCCTCTCGGCTTCGTCTCGCTCACCGAGAACCTGATGATGGTGGCGATGGCGATCTGGATGGCGGTCCGCTAGAAACAGCCAAAAAACACTGCACCTGCCTTTTGCCCGTCGCCCACTGCGACGCGATCTGGCCAGAGAGAGCCCCGACCAACCGGTTCCGACGACCGTTGCCCCAAGGCGGTTTCCGCAAGGTCGTTGCCTTCGGCAAAAACGGCCCGCCGGTCGATCTTTAGAAAAAGTGCTCCTGGGCACGGTCAGGCCTTCCGGAGCGCTCCAAATAGTCTCGCCGGCGATGAGGCGATAGTCTGCTCAAGCTGGGACCAGTTCTCTGCCGCGCCCCCGAGTCCACGGCCGCCGGAGCGCGCTACGCCTGGGTCCTCAACGTCGAGACCTTCGGAAAGTCGGCGGGGTCTACGCGACCACCTCCCTTGATGGCCCGTCCGCCCTAGCCGCGATCCGGACGGGATGCGTGCTCCTGCGACGGTTGACGGTCCAAAGCTGCAAAAGTGGGGTGGCGCTAGTTTCCGTCACCGCATGATTCAGTCCAGCTCATCAGCCATCCGGCGTGGGGACCCTGAAAGATGAGTTCACTCCCTTCGCTGCTGATCTGGGGATCGGGCACGAAGGCGCCACCTTCGACGGCGTTGAACATGAAGTCATCGTGCGCCATCTGGCTTTTGGTGATGCCCTCGAGAAGATCGATCCATCACCCCAGCTCACCAGCACGCCGGTGTGACCGTCACCGTGGGCGGATACGGAATCCGTGACACTGACCTCGTTGGGCAGCACGTCCATGAAGGCGATGTGATCAAACGCGCCGGGTCCCGGATCGAAGCCGGCGAGGACGACATCGTCTCCGCTACCGTGCGAAACCATGAAGGCGTCGGCTCCGTCCCCACCGTTGTAGGTATCGTTGCCGGGTCCGCCTTCCAACATATCGTGCCCGGCTCCGGCACTGAGGTAGTCGTTGCCGAGCGCCCATCAGGTCGTCGTTCATGCCGCCGCCGTAGATGTGATCGTCGCCGTCGGCACCCCGAAGACCGTCTCTGCCCTGGCCGCCATCGAGGAGGTCGTTGCCGGCGTCGCCTGACAGGTGATCATCGCCGGCACCGCGGCCAAGCCGATCATCTCCGCCGAGCCCGAAGTAGAGATCGTTCTTGGCGGTGGCCTGGAAGACATCGGCCGTATCGCTGCCGAACTGGACGTTGTTCTCGTCGACGGAGGCCTGGTATTGGGGAGCGGTCGATCCTGGCGACTGCGGCGCCGCCTCGTTCCCCTCGTTTTTGACGAAGTGCACCGCACTTACGTGGGTCGCGTCCGCGGAGGTCGGAGTTATCAGATGCCTGTCGTCGACGAACATGAAATCGTCTTGAGCCAGGTCTCCCTTCCAAACGCCCGCAAGGAGGACCGAGCCGTCGCCGTGCGCGGTGTCCCAACTGATCAGCACGCGGGCGTGGGTGTCCTGAAAGTTGAACTGCTCGGGCTAGATGTTCATGACGGCGAGGTGATCGAACACCCCCGGCCCGGCTCGGAAATCCAGGATCACGTCGTTGCCGCTGTCCGGCGAGATCATGAAGGCATCAGTTCCTGGGCCGCCTATCAGGAGATCGTTGCCGGGACCGCCGTCGAGATCACCGTGACCGCTGCCGTCGTTGAGCACATCGTTGCCCGGACCTCCCATGAGCCTATCGGCTTGATCCCCTCCAACCAACCAGTCGTTGCCCGCCCCGCCGACCAGATGGTCCGAACCGGCGGCACCGACGAGATGGTCATTGCCGCGACCGCCGATCCAGCTTAACAGACTGCTGCAATGCGAAGGAGTTGCGCTCGTAATCCATTGCACCCTTTGTTGGTGAAAGCCAGATCTCACCCCGTCGGACAGCGCGCCCGAAATTTCCGGGCCGCCGATCCGGAGCCCTGGATCGAAACTAACAAGCTGCAGCGCGACTGGGACAAGCTGTTCGAGCGGTTCTTCCGAGGGAATGATCATGCCAGCCGGCCAGGGGCCTTGGGCTGGGCCTCTAAATCGCCTCCCCGATCCCCACAGCCCCTGGCGGCGAATTAACTGTCCACTCGACGCGGGAGGGGACGCGGTTTACCTTCGTGATGGCTCTTGCGTCATCGACAGACTGATGCGCCCCGGCCGCGGCAAAGACGCCCGACAAGATACCCTGATTCCGATTGCACTGCGGATCGTAGATTTCGCCATGCCTAGCGGCCTCTTCAGCAAACGCGTCCATGATGCCGTTGGTCTTTCCCAAAAGGACCGCGAGCTTCTGAAGTCGCTTCGCGTCACCGAGCAGACGCTCGAACCCCGCCAGCCCCTCAGCCGGGAAGGCGAGGTCGCCACTCGGTACGCAGTCGTGCATAGCGGATTTCTGGCGAGCTACAAGATCGCCTCGGATCGGGAGCAGATAGTAGCCTTCCACGTTCCCGGCGATTTTCCCGATCTGCAGACGCTCTATGCGCCTGTCTCGGATCACTTCATCATCAGTCTCGGTTCCTCGCGTGTCGGCTTGATTGCCCACTCGGACTTGAAGAACTTGATTGCCGCATCCCGGATCTGGCCAGCGTCTTCTGGCGAGAGACGATCATCGAAACCACGATCCTTCGGGAATGGATCTGCAACGCCGCCGCGCGAGACGCACTCGCTTCAATCGCGCACCTCATCTGCGAGGTCGCCGCACGCCTGGAAGCTGTCGGGCTCGTCTCGGACGGCAGCTTCCACCTGCCGCTGACCCAGCAGGATCTCGCCAATGCCTCGGGCTTTTCGGTGGTACACGTCAACAGGACTCTTCAGGAGCTCCGGAAACGCCACCTGGTCAGATGGGAAAATAGGACAGTGACCGTTCTGGATTTCGAGGAACTGAAACGCATCGCCGAATTCGATCCGGACTACCTGTTCGCAAGGCGACCTTAGGAACGCCGCCCCGTCCGCCGCGTTCGCAATTTCCAAATGCCGCGATATTTCTTCCATCTTCAGGGTGCGCGCCCTTACCAGGACGATGGCGGGGTTGAGCTGCCTGACGACGAGGCCGCATGGAGGGAGGCAAAGAGGTTCGCACGCGATATCGAAGCGAGCCTCCAGCCAGGCGACAGTTGGCACCTCGAAGTATGGCGGGACGGTCGTCCGATCTACTCCTTGGAGATCCGGGCCCGAGCCATTGGTTGATCAGCACAGCGGGATTATGATGGACTACAAAGAGGCATGTTCGGCGATCGCCTCCATCTGCCGAGAGCAAGCCGAAACCGACCCGGCCCACCACGACTTCTAGTCTCGTCAGGAGGAGGAATGGTCGGGGCGATCGCGAGAGGAAAAAGCCGATGCCGTCGCGACTCACGAGGTGCACCAAGGTCGGATGGTTGCAAAACCTGCAAAGGACGAGCACAAGCCCTAGGTAGGCCGCCCCCTTTCCGGTTACGCCCTGCCGCCGGACAATCGAATTATCTCGCTCTGGCGGCTTCAGGCCGATTTCGGCTACGCATTCGTCGAAGTGGCGCGTCAATACCCGAATGGATAGGTATCCGGACCGCCAGCCCGCGAATGTTGCGGCCCCAGGGGAGTCACCGCACGGGTCTCCTCGAGCCAGACGAACCCATCGAATTGCTGAGGCAGCGACGTTTCGGCGTAATGGCTTTGCAGTTCGGTATCCGGCCGGTAGATCACGCCGATGAACCGTTCAAGGCGAGGCTCGAGCAGGCGGCGCCGAAGAGCTTCATGGCGCCGGAATTCAACCAGGCCGCGCTCCACGCCCGCGTCATGGAACAGCCGCTCGTAGCTGTCCGCGCGAGAGGGGCGGACGCGCATCACTTCCATCTCGCCATCCCAGTCCGAGGCCGCGGCCACCGTGCCGGTGTGGGTGCCGAAACCGATGAGTGCTGCCGCTTCGCCGAATTGTTTCCGACACAGCTGACCGATATTGAGCTCGTTGCGGACCGTGCCCATCTCGGTGAAGCGGGCGTCGCCGATATGGGAATTGTGGGCCCAGACCACCGCCTTCGATTGAGGGCCATGTGCATCGAGGATATGGCCGAGAGTCTCGAACATGTGGGTATCCCGCAGATTCCAGGATTCGGCGCCGCCGTAATACATGATCCGGTAGTAGCGTTCGGCCGACGCGATCAGCCGGGCGTTCTGTGCCGCATCCAAGAAGCTGTCCGGATTGTCCGCGCCATAGGCGAGCTGCTTCTGCAGGATATCCTGACACTGACGGACCACCTCAGCCTCGCACTTGCGGTAGCCTTCCGTCAGAACGGCACGGCCATAAGTCGAGGGCTCGCGCTGCCACGGCGTCAAGCATCCGTAGCGCTCGCGGGCGACCGCGGCGGCATCCGGATCAACGCTGTCGAGATACCCGAGAACAGCCGCGATCGAGCCGCGCATGTTGTAGAATGTCGAGGCCGAAGAATCCGGCCGGGTCACTTGGCAGTTTTTGTTCGTTGTGGCTGCGCATCCAGTCCACGAACGCGGCAACATCCGTATTTCGCCACATCCAGATCGGGAAGCGCTCGAACGGCGTTTGCTGTGGTCCTGCGTGATCTCGGCCGCGAACGTAACGGTCAATCGCCGCGGCGTCGGGCCAGTCCGCCTCGACGGCGACGATTGTAAAGCCGTGCTTCTCGATGAGCCGGCGCGTGATCGCGGCGCGCGCCTGGTAGAATTCCGACGTGCCGTGGCTGGCCTCGCCCAACAGCACTACGCGCGAACGCCCGAGCCGATCGAACAGCGTCCCGAACGCAGGGTCCTCGAACGCCGGCAAAGGCTCGATGGCGGCGCGGATCATGTCCGTGACGGATTGGGCTCGCACATGGCCGGCGGCATGGTTGCTGGCTGAGCGCGTGCCGTTTTCGGCCCAGCCCTGCTCGCCGATCAGCGGCACGAAGCGGACAGCGCCGAAGGTCTCTTCGTCGTACTCCGTCGCGGTTCGGCGCGTGATCCGAAGCAGCGATTGTTTGTCCTCGAATGTGCCGACCGGGATGACGAGGCGGCCAGCGACGGCCAGCTGCCGCTTAAGCGCGTCCGGAACCGAGGGGCCGCCGGCAGTAACCAGAATCGCGTCGAAAGGCGCCTCATCCGGCAAACCGCGAGTGCCGTCGCCCGTACCCGACCCCGTGCCGACCTCGAGCACCTTGTCGGCCGGCTTCAGCTCGGCCGCTTCGGTCATCGCCGCGACAATATAAGGCTGCGAGATGGTTTGGCCACTTGCGATCGGCAGCGCGCCGTCTTCGTAGGCAAACTCCTCGAACCCGGCTTCCAGGAATCGTTCTCGCGGGACCCGGCGCATCGCGTCCAACACCCGGCTGTCGCGAATACCCCGACGAGCGAGCTGGACGTCGACCATTCGGTCGCGAAGATCGGCATATTCCGTCATGGTAGCATCGTCCAGCTCTACAGGCGTGAAAGAAATCGGGACGGGACAGGTTCCTCCACTTGGTCGCTGAATCGGAGACGAACGTCTAAGCGGGGATGTCGATCAGGAACGAAGTCCAGCTTGCGCGTTGTTACGACATGGTTCGTGAAGGCCCAGCAGAGCCGCCCCCTCCTCGCAAAGACTCCTATCCGGGAGAAAAGGCGCGGGGTGGAGAGATCATTCTTCGCACGCCGGCAAGACGCGCAATCTTCCTGGCGGGGTTGATTGGTGCCCTTGTGCTCGCGGCATTGATCCTCATTTTGGCGCGCTAGGCGCATCGCGCAGCCACGCGAATGGGGCATACGAGAACGTCCTTAACCAACAACGTCAATGTCGTTGTCGGAAGAAAGGATTGGTCGCCTCAAGTGAGAAACAATAGCAACCATAACCGACGATGTTGGTTGGCCGCAAACAGACCTTCGAACGACCTTGTGAGACCCAATGGTCGAAGCGAACGCGACGTCCTGGAACACCGTGAACGAGAACCTCGATGACCGCGGCTACTTTGTCGCGCCACTCGATGATCTCGTTACGTGGGCTCGGTCCGGATCCCTGATGTGGATGACGTTCGGCTTGGCCTGCTGTGCCATTGAACAGATGCAGGTTTCCATGCCTCGCTACGATGTTGAACGCTTCGGATGCGCCCCGCGCGCGTCGCCAAGGCAGTCGGACTGCATGATCGTCTCGGGAACGCTCTGCAACAAGATGGCCCCTGCGCTTCGCAAGGTCTACGATCAGATGCCGGAGCCGCGATACGTCATTTCAATGGGATCCTGCGCCAATGGCGGCGGCTACTACCATTATTCGTACTCTGTCGTCCGCGGATGCGACCGCATCGTTCCCGTCGACGTGTACGTGCCCGGCTGCCCTCCGACAGCGGAGGCGCTGCTTTACGGGATCATGCTACTTCAGAAGAAGATCCGACGAACGGGCACCATAGAGCGGTAAACGCGGTTCCGGACAAACTTGAGCCGTTATTCAGGCAATCCTTGCCTTCTGTGATGCGTTAGAGCCGAGCGGCAAGCCAAGCAGACGGTCATACTCGTCTTTCGTCAACCGGTAACATTCACACGAACACCGTTCGAGTTCCGCTCGATCTAGAACGGTCACATGCCCCCTATTGTAATCTATAATTCTCCGATCTTTCAGAGCCGCAGCAACTTCCGTGACACTGCTCCGGCGACAACCAAGCATCATTCCGAGAAATTCCTGGGTCAGAAGAAATTCCTCTGTCTGGACGCGATCAAGGCTCATCAAAAACCACCGACAGCACCGTTGCTCAATCGAGTGGAAATGAGCGCAAGACGCCGTTTGCGCGACTTGGTTGAAAAAGGCGTGCGCATATCTCAGCATAACCGACTGCATTGAATTGCTTCGGCGGAGTTCTTCTTGCAACGCTAGGGCGTTCATGCGGAGCCCTGAGCCCGGCACTTGAATGCACGCGCCGGTAGGAGCGACCCGATCCCCAAGCAGGATCGGCAGACCCACAACCCCTTCATTGCCTATCGTTCCCACCTCGGAAGTGGAGCCGTCCGCCATCGTATTTACGAGCGATGCCACACCGCTTGTCAGGAAATACACCCACTTGATAGGGCGATACGCCGCGTAAAGCTCCTGTCGATATCCTAGATTTACAGGTTCAAGCTGGCCAATCAAGGCGTCGCGGTCATTTGGGTCGAAGAGTTCCAGCAGTCGATTTTCGAAGGATTGCGTGATCTCGTCCATCGTACATTCCCCTTGATTTTAAGAGGTTTCCTTCGTCATCTAGTAGCTCGCCCGGCGCAGGCAACCCGCCGGTGCGCAACAAGCTTAGGCGTTTTGCTCCGCAGCGCCTCATGAACTCGCAGGTTAGTTCTTTCGGGGTTCGCGAGATCCGATTGATGATGCCCCGACTAAAACTGATGATCCCGGCGTTCTGCAACTTGATCGCAACTCCGGTCGCGGGCGTGCGGCGGACGCCGAGCATTTGCGAGGGACGCGGCGGTCACATCGTCGCGGACTCCTCATTCAGTGTATAGATGATCATCCTCAGACACTTTCCTCTAATTTAGGAAGCACATCGTCGAGGGCGTCGACGGCATGGCCGAACGGCTTGCCGTCGGCGAGGCGAGACGGCGGCGGCTCCGGCGAGGTTTGCGGCGGCCCATGGCGCGATAGCGTGCGCGATCGCGCGTGCATTTTCAAGGATTCGGCTGGGTTGCGCCCGCCCAGCCGAGTAGCGTGCTTGGTCGTCTAGCGTACCGACGTCCAACCGTGACGCGCGTTAATCTTTTCGGATCGCCTTTCACGCAAATCGGGAAAGGAGCGCCTCATGCAGAGACGCCGTTTCAAACAAACGACCAAGCTGGATCAACGCCTCGAAGAACAGGCAAGGCGCCTTCGGGAAGAAGCGCGCGGCATCACCCCTGGTATCGAGCGCGAACGCTTAATTCGCAGGGCAAGGCAGGCCGAGGTCGCCTCGCATTTGAGCGAGTGGCTCTCATCGCCTGGGCTGCGGCAGCCGAAGTGATGCGTCTTCATTTTTTTCCTCTCGTTGCTGATGCGTAAACCGCCTCGATGCGGCTTACTTGCACCACGATCAGATGTACTGAAATCGCCGCCCCCGAGACGCCAATCGGGTCGGTATGGATCGGCTTGTCTGCCAAAGGAATGGAATCCAGGGCATTCGTCGCCACCGCCTTCGACGTTCAGGAAGCGGCCCGAAGCCGGCGCGTGTTTCCTCCCTCGGGGGCGGCAAGGCTTCGAGGCCGGCCGATCAAGTATCCCTGCATCTCGTCGCAGCCTGCCTGGAGCAGCAGCGACATCTGAGCGTCGGTCTCGATGCCCTCGGCAAGCACCGGAACGCCAAGCCCATGGGCGAGGCCGATCACGGCCCGTACGATGGCCAGCGACCGCTCGCTCTGTCCAAGGCAGGCGACGAAGGACCGATCGATCTTGATCCGGTCCAGAGGAAAGGCCTCGATGTACGACAAGGAGGAATAGCCCGTTCCGAAGTCGTCCAGCGCGATCGATATGCCGAGTTTCTTGAGCGACTGCATCGCCTTCCTGGCGCGCGCGATGTCCTCGATGAAGACGCCTTCGGTGATCTCGAGCTCCAGGCGGGATGGCGGAAGCCCGCTCTCCCGCAGCGCGTTGCTGACCTGCACATCGAGGTTGTCCCGGCGGAACTGCGCCGCCGAGACATTCACCGCCACCCTGAGGGGCTGATCCCACGAAGCGGCTTCCCTACACGCCTCCATCAAGACCCAGTCGTCGATCTGCGCGATCGAGCCGCTTCGCTCCGCGATCGGAATGAATTCCCCGGGAGGGACGATCCCGCGGACGGGATGACGCCAGCGTACGAGAGCCTCGTATCCCGTGATGTGGCCATCCCTGTGTTGTTGCGGCTGGTAATCCAGATAGAGTTCGCCTCGCTCGACCGCGAACCGCAGGTCGTGCTCGAGGGTGCGACGGTCCCGAAGCTGCTGATCCATGGCGCTCGTGAACAGGCGGATCGCGCCCCTACCCTCGTGCTTGGCCCGATAAAGGGCCGCATCGGCGTTCGCCAGCAACGAGACGGCATTGTTCGCGTCCCTCGGAAACACAGCCACGCCGATGCAGAGATCGATGTTCAGGGCGTGGCCTTCGACCTCGATCGGACGTTCGAACGCGGCCCGCATCCTGGTCGCCAGCAGTTCTGCGCTTGCCGGGAATGGCGCCTCGTCGGTGATGCCGATGAATTCGTCCCCGCCGACCCGGGCCACGTAGGAGCCTCGCGCAGCCTCCTGTAGGCGCCTCGAGACTTCGCGAAGTATGGCGTCTCCGATCGCGTGACCGAACAGGTCGTTAATCTCCTTGAAGTGGTCCAGATCGATACAGAGCACGGCGAAACCGCTGCCGGTGACCTGCGCTCGCTCCACCGCGGCGACCAGATGCCGATCCAACGCGGCGCGGTTGGGCAATTCGGTCAAGGCGTCATGGCTGGCCAGATAACCGATCCTCTCCTGGGCCCGATTGCGCTCGGTGACGTCGAAGGCGACGCAGACGTGGGCCGGGCGCCCGTCGTAAACGAGCGGCCGGGACTCGATCGCGACCTGGATCACCTCGCCGCATGCGGTCCTTTGCAGCTCGAAATCGCGTTCCGTCCCGTCGTCGGGCTCTCCGCACTCAAGCTGCTGCTCCGTCATGGCGAGGAGCTCATCGCGCCGGTACCCGTAGTGGCGGCACATCGCACTGTTCACGGCAATCAGTTGGCGCGTCTTCGCGTCCGCCACCCACATCGGAAGCGGGTTCTCTTCGAAGAGAAGGCGGAAGGACGCCTCGCGCCGCTTCAGGTCGGTAATGTCGATCCGAACCCCGATGCTGCCTCCATCGGCGGTCCGTCTCTCCTCGACGCGGATCCACCGATCGCCGGCCAGGCGCTGCTCGTGGGTGTACCGGGGCAGCACGTGCCAGGCCATGCGCTCGGCGAGC
Source organism: Bradyrhizobium diazoefficiens (assembly GCF_016616425.1). NCBI lineage: Bacteria > Pseudomonadati > Pseudomonadota > Alphaproteobacteria > Hyphomicrobiales > Nitrobacteraceae > Bradyrhizobium > Bradyrhizobium diazoefficiens. The sequence goes on along the minus strand of NZ_CP067101.1, from coordinate 2,593,558 downwards.
CACTCCTCCTCCCTGCCCATCGCTTCGGGGTACTGACCTCGGGCCAGTCCAACCCGGAGAATATTTTCGAACGGCGTCCCGGCCGCAAGGGCTTCCTGGCTGGCGGCGTAGAATTGCGCGTACTGCCGATTCCAAAGAACCAGCCGGTCCTCCTTGTCGAAGACCGCGAGTCCTTCGGGGACGACGTCCAGCGCATCGGTGAGATGGGTGTGTGCAGCGCGCGCGGCGGCTTCAGCCCGCTCGGCCGCGACCTTGGCTTCCGCTAGAGCCGCCTCGGTCCGGTGTCGCTCGGTGATCTCCTCGTGGGTCGCGACCCAGCCGTTCCCCTCCATCGGGCGATGCCGGATCCTGACGATGCGCCCGTTGGTCAGTTCGACCGTGGTGTCGGATTGCTGGGAAATGACGGGCCCGCTGTTGCGCCAGATCAGATAATCCTGCTTCGATATCTTCGGGGCACTGCCGACCGAGTAGCGAAGCTCGACGATGTCGGTCAGCTTCATGCCCGGCCGCACCGCCTCGGGATCAAGATCGTAGATCTCGAGATACTGACGGTTGCAGACGATCAGGCGCTGATCCTCGTCGAAGAAGCAAAGCCCGTGGGACATGTTGTTCAGTGCGGTATCGGACCGCTCGGCGAAGGCGGTGGCGGTCTGCTCCGCGGCCCTTGCCCGTTCGCCCTCTTCGGTTAGCCTTCCGTGGGTACGGACCAGTTGGACGAAGGACCGGAAGTTGGTGTTGATCATCCGGCCGAGCAGGACGAGCAGCAGCAGGAGATTGATGCCGAGCGAGATCATCATCCCGTCGCCGGACATCAGCAGCACCGTCGCGATCGGTGCGCCGGCGATGAGCATCGTCAGGAGGGAGGCCGGCGGGAAGCTGCCGAGGCAGTACGCGGTGCCCACGCAGCCCATGAAGACGAGCAGCGCCACCGGGGCGCGGAGCCCGGGATCGGCGACCCCGAACAGCGCCAGAGCACGAATCCAGCGTTGAGCACGACCGCCACGAGACGGGCTCTGGCGAGCTGGCGGAAAGCCTCCTCCGGGGTGAAGTCGACTCCGTTCAGGCGGACCCACTGAATGAGCCGAACGAGACAAATCGCGAGGAGCGCGGCAGGGAGCGCAGAGACCGACCGAGCGGATCGGTCGTGCTGCCGACGGAGAAAACACTACGCGTTCGAGAAATTAACCGCATGCGGAAGTCCCCAGCCGATCAATAAGCTAGGGGACGAGTGTCGAACGACACGTAAAGCTCCTTGGTGTCTTTCGGCTTAACAGACTGCTGCAATTGCGAAGGAGTCGGGTTCGTAACAATCGCTGCCGAGGGATATTCATGATGACCAACTCGCGCCAGTATCTCGGTTCAGCGGACGACTGGAACCGGACCTCCAATCGCTGATCCGAGAGGATTTCGAGCGATGCCATCCCGGCGAGACACTGGACGATCTCAAACGGTGCGCGTCCTTTTCGAGAGAGGACAGAGGCCTGCTGCCGTACTAGATGGCGGTGGCGGCAGCTCGCGCCGCTGCCGCAACGCGCGGCTAAAGGATACCGCGAGCAAGCGACGATCCGCCGCCACCCTTGCGGGCTTGAGGGAAGGATCGGAAACTCACAACGATCCGGTTCAAGCCGGTGAGGCCCCGGTATCGAGTAGCTGCGAGACCGCGGCAGCCAATTGCGTCGGCGCAAAGGGCTTCTGAATCAAGACGCTGCCGTCGACGCCCTGCGATTTCCAGTCCGGCGCGCTGGCGCTCGTCATGTAGATCACGGGAAACCCAGGCGTGATTTCCCTGACCTGTCGCGCCAGCTCCCATCCGCTGATGCCATCACCTAGGTTGACGTCCGTCAGCAGCGCCCGACATCCCTCGTGCCCGTCGCGGAACGTGGACAGGGCCGCCTCCCCCGAATGGACCGAGCAGGCCTCGAAACCGCCGTCGGACAAAGCGTCCTCGACGAAGCTGGCGATGAGCGCTTCATCCTCCACGACCAGAACGCGAACGGCATCACTCACTTCAAGTCTCCTCGGCGATCAAGCCGGGTCGTTGGGCCTGCGCCGGCGCGTTGGCCCGCCGTCGGGCAGAAGAGCGGGCTTCGCCGTCGGGCAGCCAGGCGCCAAAATGTCGTGCCGCCTCAAGCCACCGGCACACCGTAATAGGCGTTCACGGACCGCGTTGTCGCGGGATCGCTCCAATTCCAACTGCTCTCGTCGGCGTATTTCGGGGCGCTGCGGAGCTGGTCCTGGCTGATGCCGGTGACGTAGCCGCCGAGGTTGGTGTCGTAGTTCAACGCCTGCCAGGGCAGCGGATAGTGGTCGTCGCCGATGCCGAGCAGACCGCCGAAGCTGAGCACGGCGTACGAAACCTTGCCGCTGACCTTGTCGATCATGACCCGCTCGATGGAGCCGACCTTTTCCCCGTCGGCCCCGTACACGTTCGTGCCCTCCACCTTGTCGCTGCCGATCAGGCTGAACGTCTCGCGATCTTCCATGGCCATGTTGACCTCCTGGATGTTGTCTTAGGAAATCAACGGTGCCACCATGCCTCCGTTCCCGGCGGCGAGCGCGGGGAAATGTGGATCTACCAGGCCCCGAGCGGCCGGATCGGATGACGCGCCGCAATGCGTGCCTGCAGAAGTCAGCGAGCGGAGTTCGAGGATGGAGCTGACCGATCTGGAGCGCGATTTTCTGAGGAAGCTCCTTGGCCAATCCTGGGTTAGCCCGCCGACGTTCGACCATGAAATCGTAGCGCGGCTCGTGGAGCTGGGTCTCGTGGAAACCGAACCGCTTCCATCGGGAGATATCGAATACCGCATCACCGACGCCGGGAGGGCAGCGGCTACCGCGTAAGCACAGATCGGCCGGTCCAGCGGGATCGCCGAGTCCTGGGGCTTCGGATTTCCGGAGCCGCTCCAATTGCAGGCGCAGGACCGGCGGCAATTCCGGCTCTTCCTTGATGGTCGAACAGCCGTCCGCCGATTTCCCGCACGATGTCGATGCCGTTTCGCATCAAATCAACCTTTGTGCGACCGCACCCCTGACACAACCTCCGCGGACGTTGATGGTTTTTCCGCGCCGACGAGGCAGAACGGAGCGATAATTGTGCTGCCCCATTGAACTGCAGGGACCGTCGTCCGCCGTTGAACTACGGCGCCTGTCGCGGATAGCCACGTTTCACGACCCGCTATTCAGAACTAGCGCTCGCGAGGATAGCCAAAGGCGGCGGCCTCTCCGTGTCTAATCATTCTTCCTGAGCACAGAGCGGCTTTGTCCTCCGAAGTCACGCGCCTTGGCGTCTTCGCCGGCCCATGCGATTGCGCGATTTCCATCCCGCACCGACTTACCTGCCGCTCAGCGAGAGGCTGATGCGCGTCACGATGTCGTCCCACTCGCGCTCTTCGCTCGCCGGATAGTTGATCAGCACACAGTGGATCAATCTCTTCGCGAAATTGCACCGGTCGTACCAGACCTTGTCGCCCTTGTAGCTGGACACCGCGAAAAACCGAGCCGTCGTTCGCTTGTACTGAATGCGCGCGGGCGGATGCTTCTTTGCGAGAAATGCAGCGGGTGAATCGTTCGAGACGTTAGGAGTGGCCTGTATCGTAATGTCGGCTCGGCCGTCAGCAGTCCGAAATCGCTGCCCGTAACCCTCCGGTCGGCCCGCTTCTTCGGAAAAGATCGAGGCGGGGAAATCGACCGAGGTGCCGGTCTGCGGGATGGAGTAGGTCGTCCACCGCACGGGTTGCGCCGATACCATCGATGACGATACAAGAAGCACGAGCGCGGATACCGTCGATTTCATCGCTCTCCTCCAACACCGATAAAGACCGGATCGAGCGGTGTCTCGGTTTCAATCATCGCAGAGGTCCGATCAGATTCGGCCGCAACGCGATCAGGGCGAACCGCCAGCAGTTCCGAGAGGTCACTTCTGGCCCGATGGCGCCTGGGCGTTGGAGTTGTTCGAGTTGTTCTGCTTGTTGGCCTCTTGGTGGCCGATCGCGCAACCGGCGGCAGCGCCGAGCTTGCCGTGCCCTGCCAGGTGGCCAGCGACGCCGCCGATGATGGCACCCTTGATGCAGCCCTTGGCGTCCGCGCCAGAGGGCGAAGCCAGCGCCATTGCCGTCGCGCATGCCGCTGCGAGAATCCGTTTCATGAGCTTTCTCCGGGACTCGGTTTCCGCGGGATCAATTCGATCCGGAGGCGGTCGTTCCCGCTAGACGCAAGCGGAGTTCGGTCGGGTAGGAGAGCCAGTTCATACTCCCGCTTCCCCAGAATCGAGCAGGTGTCTCGACGAAATCGGCGAGCGCCTGCGGCCGACCTCAGGCCGTCGTGGGTCTCCCCATGCCGAGAACCTTGCTGATGGTTCTCCCACTGCGCTCAGCTGGCCGAGCGGCTCCGGCGCGAGCTGCGGCGGCTGAGCTCCGGCTCGCCGCGCCGGCAGGACCGATGGGCGGCCGACAGCAGCGTCAGCAGAAGAGCCCGATTGGCATTGTACCTGGCGGCCCGCCTCCTGCTCTCCGACCCCTGCATGACCACGTCGCCTTCAGTCGTGCACACGTACCACTTCCAGGTGCGGCCGCGCTTTTTGAGGTGGGTCTCGAAAACGGGCAGCTGGTCGGGCATTACCACCGCAGGATCGGCCAGAGGGACTTCCATTTATCTTCTGTCTTTCCTTCCCGCTGCAGGTTCAAGCGCGGGAGATGATCAAACAGATTGAAAGCCCAATGGATTAAAGATAGCTTCACACGCATCGGAGCCCGCGTGCCTCGCGAAGGCACTGCGAGTGAGCGGCAGCATCGAAGCCGCTCCAACCTCACCTTCAGCTATCAATAACCAGACCTCGTGCGGGAGCGCGTTGCTCCGCGTGGGGTCAGCCGAGATGTGCCCATGTCACCCGTCCCTTACAAGATCGCTCTCTTCATCGACGGCGCCAACCTGCATGCCACGTCGAAGACCTTGGGCTTCGACATCGATTACAAGCGGCTACTGAGCGAATTCCAGAGCCGCGGGCCGCTCCTTCGGGCGTCCTACTACACCGCAATCATCGAGGATCAGGAGTTCTCCTCGCTCCGGCCTCTGCTGGACTGGCTCGACTACAACGGATACACGGTCGTCACCAAGGCCACGAAAGAGTTCGTCGATTCTTTCGGGCGGCGCAAGGTGAAGGGCAACATGGAGATCGAGCTCGCGGTCGATGCCATGAGCCTGGCCGGGCAGATGGACGAGATGGTGCTGTTTTCGGGCGACGGCGACTTCCGCTCGCTGGTCGAGGCGGTGCAGCGCCGCGGCGTCCGCGTGACCGTGGTCTCGACCATTGCCAGCCAGCCCCCGATGATCGCCGACGAGCTTCGGCGGCAAGCCGATGTCTTCATTGACCTGGTGGAGTTGCGATCCAAGGTCGGCAGGGCCCCTCTGGAGCGGCCCCCCTCGCGTGAGCGCAACCTGCCGCGGCCCGGGGGGCAGCAACTACCGCGGCGCGCCGGCGCGGTTCGGGCGCCGGGTGAAAGCGACGACTTGGATCCGTGAGCCGGCGCCCGCGCCATTTATGTTGGGTACCAGTTCTGTGCCCGCCCAAACCGCCGCGTTCGTGCTTTGAGCGCCGGGAATTTTCCCAGGTTTCTGCAACTGTTCTCCGGAGAATCCGCAAGGTAGAGGCGCCGCGCAACACGAGCACGGTGACGTTAGGAAGCGTTTGCCCGAGCTCGTTCGCGCGCCTCCCGGCGCCGCTCGCGGCGTTCGCGCCGTCGTTTCGCCCGCTCAGCGGGCTGCCGCAGCCCAGGCACTGGCGCAGCGATGGTCGAACGGACGGCCCATCGAAACGCATCCAACTCCGGCCGGCACTCCTGGTTGGGGCGCCAAGTGGAAGCGCGTCGTGGTCGAAAACTATCTCAAGCAGACTTCGATCAGCACCCATGGCGCTGTGATGAGCTTTCGAAACAACTATCTCGACCTCGACCCGCTCTATCGCGACATCTACGGCAATCCGACCCTCCGCCTCACGTTCGATTTCGCGGACAACGAACGACGGATGTCCGACTACCTCACCGATCGCGCCGTCGAGATCGCAAAAGCGATGAAGCCACGCGAAATCAAAGAGAACAGGCGCAAGGGTCCCTACTCCGTAGTGCCTTATCAGACAACTCACAACACCGGCGGAGCCATCATGGGCGTGGATCCCGGATCCAGTGCCGTAAATCGGTATCTGCAGAGTTGGGACGTGCCGAATGTTTTCGTGATGGGGTCCTCGGTGTTCCCGCAGAATCCTGGTTACAACCCCACGGGCACTTGTCGGGGCGCTGACCTATTGGGCCGCAGACGCGATCAAGAACAAATACCTGAAAAACCCAGGCAAGCTGATTCAGGCGTAGACGATGAGCAAGCCGCACCTACGGACTGGAGCCGCCGCCGTCATCCTGCTGCTGGTCGGTTTGACTGGCGCACGCGGGAACAGCGATTTCGACCGCGTCCAAAGGGGCAAATACCTTGTAGATGCGGGCGATTGCTATGCCTGCCATACGCCGAGCGGCGCCAAGCCCTTCCAAGGTGGTCGCGCCCTCGCTACTCCGTTCGGTGCGATTTATTCCGCGAACATCACACCCGATCGGAAGACCGGCATCGGCAGCTGGTCAGCGGACGATTTCTACAAAGCCATGCACCACGGCGTCTCTGCCGACGGAAACAGGCTTTATCCGGCTTTTCCGTATCCATACTATACGCACGTCACTCGCGAAGACGTGGATGACATCTGGGCGTATCTCAGGACTGTCGAGCCCGTCGACAACGCGCCGCCCAAAAACAGGCTGCCGTTCCCCTTGAACGAGCGGGCGGCGATGCGCGCTTGGAACTGGATGTTCTTCGACGAGCAGACCTTCCATTCTGTGCCTGGGAAGTCAGCCGCATGGAATTGGGGCGCCTATCTGGTCGAAGGCCTTGGGCATTGCGGCGTCTGCCACACACCGAAGAACGTTCTAGGCGCCGACGAGACGAAGCAGGCGTACCAGGAAGGAAATCTGGACGCATGGTTTGCCATTGTGACCGGAATGGCTGAGGAGCGCGGCGCGCATGTGCTCCGGTTTGCGGCCGATATCGGTCAGCGGGATGCCCTTGTCTCGACACGGTCGATCTTCATGGCCATGCCGCCCGATTATCATCCCGCCGAAGGCCGCACGATCGACATCGAGTTGGTCGGATGCGACTATGCCGATCATGAAGAAACGTACTGGACAATCCAGCAGGACAATCTCCGGCGCGTCTTCGCCCGAAAGGTGAAGGAGCGGATCGAGCAGAAGGAAATCCGGCAGCTCAGCGTCTTTGCACTCGAGCCTCAGCCACTTCTAATCGAACTCGGCCATCTTCTCGGAGACATCGTTCCGGTGACGGTGCACCAGCGATATCGGGAGCCGCCGACATGGCGCTGGCAGCCTGATCAGCCGGTAATTACGTTCCGCCTCAGCGAGTATTCCGGGGCGCCGGATGTGCCCGTCGCGCTCAAGCTGGCGCTCAGCGCAACCGTCACGGATGATCGCATCCGCACCGTGCTCGGCGACGATGTGGCCATCTGGTCCTTGACCGCGGAAAATCCGCACAACGACATCATGCGCCGTCCCGACGTTCTGGTCGAATTCAAACGCCACCTTCGACGCCTCTTCGATCGCATCAAGGCAGCTCATGGGGAGAAGGCGATCATCAACGTCTTTCCGGCGCTTCCGAACTCAGCTTCCGTAGAGTTCGGACGCGTTCGGATGCCAAAGGCCGACCTGCCCTTGCACGTCTATGATCAGAATCGATCGGTTGGCGGTTTTGTTCCGACGTTGAGAATCATGAGCTAGCCCGCGGCAAACAATGGCCGATCTGGGAGCGCCGGCGCCGACTGCCACGTCGAAAAGGTTGCTGCGAAATCGCCAAGCAATCATCAGCACCGTCAATAGTCGATCGCGGGGATCGTTCTTACTTCCGTCAAGGACCGGACGAGATAGGACCGGTCAGCCGGTCCCAACCTTAGATGCGCGAGGTGCATGAAGGCGCTATTGGCGAAATAGCAGTGCGGGCTCTGGCTCGGCATTAAGCGTGTCGACAGCCCGCCACTCATCGAGTTTGATGCAGGTCAGATCCTGCGCGAAGTCCTGCTCGCGTAGCGCCAGAAGTCCTGACGGTCCCTCATTCCTTACTTGGCCAGTCGCTGGAGCTAGCAGCCGTCCGCTGACGATCTAGCCAGAATCTACCCGAGGCGCCGTTCCGGTAGATCGCCGATCTTCACTCCATGGTTCAGCCCTCCCGTGGAAACGACGTAACCCACCACGCCGTCCTTCGATTTGACAAATGCCACCGTGGATTGCCCACCGGAGAACGTGATTTGTCCGGACGCGATTTCCAGCGCTGCGTTTTCTCCGAGGTAGTGATGGAGCGTGATTGGGCGTTCTGTGACTTCAATCTCCAGTGCGTAAGTGAATGTGATATCCTTCACTTGGAAGCGCTGGCTCAGATTGTCGATAACGAAGAATCCCTCCATGGGAATAACGATTTGACTGTTGACGGTCTGGCGGGTGGTCGGCTTACGGACCTCGGAAGGCAGTTTGTCGATGATGAGGGATTGAATACCCTCGCCGGTGTAGGGCAAGCCGTCGGGCATATAGACCGTGGATGGATTCGTGACCTTCCGCCCGTCTTCCACCACGCGAACGCGGCCCTCGACCGCCGTGAAGTTGTAGAACTGGCCGATGATGGTGACAGTGCCAATCCATTCGAAAGATTCCGCGTCGGCCAACTCCATGCACGTCAAGTTCAGCGCCCTAGCCTTGGTGCGGGCCGTGCTTGTAAAGCCGTTCGCAGCAACTACGATTCCGTGATGAATTCCAGTCTTTTCGCACTTTTTGGCGAAGGCCTCGATCTGAGGAACTCCTACCTTTCGCCCTTGGTCCCTGCACTCAATGGCGGTCAGGTTCGGCCCGTGATGGGTACGACGGATAATCACGACGTCATGCTCGCGAAGCCGACCGGTGTCCTTGTCGGGCACCCGTAAGGAGGAAGCGACGGCCACTCCGTCCTGGTGCGCAAACATACGCTCCAATATGGCGACGAAGTTGTGGAATCGCTGACCAGGTCGTTCGCGAGAGAGGGTTTCTTTCACGGCGCAGATCCTATCCCCATCGTGTCAGCTTTGCACCCCAAGCAGGACAGGAAGCCTTCGCGATCTTTCAAAAGCAGGGCCTTAGAGGGTTATGGAGTAGACATAGGCGAGGTCGTCGCGAATCTCCCGTCGACGTCGAGCGCCTTGAGTTTCGCCCGCCAACTTCTCCATTGCGAAACCTGTCCTCCGAGCCCACGCTCAGAAGCTACAAGTTTTGTAGTGACGAAGCGTCGGGTAACTTGCCGGAACAGCCTCGCGACACTCATTGGCTTTGCTGTCGGTCCGAACGGTCAGATACAAAGGCGAACACTGGAGCGGCGGAGAGAGTGTCAGTCAACCCCGATTGAAAGATAAAGCATTTTCGGCCTTCATAGACCGAAAACCACCATTTGAGCTACGGCTCAAAATCGGGATTTGGCCGCCGGCAAAAGCCATTGGCCGATCATCGACAACAACGCCATCAAGCGACTAGCAAAAGGCAAATGCGGTCGCGCCGCTCACTGATCGCCGTCTCGGGGAATCCGATCGCTGGCAATCGGGCTAGCCCTTCAATTTCCGTGGGCAAACGATGCCACCGAAAGGCAGGCTCTGCTGCGCCTTCCGAGCGAAACCGACCATTTTTCCAACGGCGTGAGGTGAGCAGTATCTCGCCTCCGCTGAATGCTCGGTTGCCGACTGGCGTCGCGATCCCACGCCGCTCCGCACTCTGCTGGCTCCACTAGCGAAATCGGTGCAAGGCGGCGTCATCTTCGAGTCACAAGCGCGTTTCGGATCTCGGGGATGTATTGCAGCGCTGCATGCATGACAGGATTGGCCGTGGTTTTCCTATGGAAGAGCCGCACCTTTCCCAGAAAGGAGGCTCGGGGCAGCCTGAGCACGCTAATATCCTCCTGGTAGGCCAGCGATTTCGGCATAAGCCCAACGAATGGATATTTTCGTAGGAGGGTGGCGTTAACGGAGAGCGAAATGGACTGCACACAGCCTTGGGGAAACGAAAGACCGTGCCGCTCAGCCCAATTGTTTAGCGCCAAGAACGCCGGAGCCTCTCGCGGTGGCAAGATCCACAACAACCCTTTCAGATCATCTGGTGTGAGCTCGCGGCGAGACGCCAGCGGATTGTGACGACCGCAGACGAGGACAATCGGATCGTCAAACATGGGCTCTGCCACAAACTCGGGTCTCGCAGAAACCGGCGGCACGCGACTGAACACCATGTCGAGCGCGCCTGCTGCCAGCATCGGATAAAGCCTATCGCTAGTCGCCTCGAAGAAGGTGAAGCTCACATTTGGTATGCGCTGTTTGATGCGCAGCGTTAGTTCGGGCGCCACGACCGGCAGTACAGTAGCGACCGCGCCAACCGCCAGTGTTCCCGAAAGCCCGCTGCGCAGCGCGTCCAGATCGCGCCGCGCCTGCTCGAGCTGCAGGAGCACTTCGCGGGCGCGCTGCAGGAGAGACTCGCCGACCGGCGTGAACTGGAGCCGATTTCCCGCGCGTTTCAAAACGGGTGTCCCCAAGCCGAGTTCAAGCTCGGCCAACTGCTTCGAAACGGCTGGCTGCGTGACGTTGAGTCGCTCGGCCACGAGCCGCACCTGCCCAAGCTCGGCAAACATCGTCAGCAGCCGCAGATGACTAAGCCGGATCCCTCGCTGGAAGAACTTTTCGCTATGCGTCATGGCTCGCTTCCAATTCCCTCGACAGGCCGCCAGCGAATAACCTGGAAGTTATGCGCTTCTAACAACAAATCAGTTGCAGCTTATACCAAACCGCCGACAAGATAGCCGCAATCGCGAGTGACAGCCGCGGACGATATTCGGGGAGGATTAAAGGATGTCGATCGCAAAGGCAGAGTCTGCGCGGCTGTCGGCAGCCCCGCAGGCAAAGTGGAAGGTGGTCGTTCTCGCGAGCCTCGGTGGCGCGCTCGAGATCTACGATTTCATCATCTATGGCGTCTTCGCCCTTGAGATTGGAAAGGAATTCTTTCCGAAGTCCAACCCACTCGTGTCACTGATCAGCACCTTCAGTGTGTTTGCGGTAGGCTATGCCTCAAGGCCTCTCGGCGGAATCATCCTCAGCAGCTTCGGCGATCGCTTCGGACGTCGGATCATGCTCCTGATCTCTGTGCTCGGCATGTCCGTATGCACGGTTTCGATCGGTCTGATCCCGAACTACGCGACGATCGGCATTGCGGCCCCGATGCTGCTGGTGCTTCTCCGCATGGCTCAGGGTTTCTTTCTCGCCGGCGAACTGCCCTGCTCTATCACCTATGTCGTCGAAGAAATACCGAAACGGGCAAGCTTCGTCAGCGGACTGGTGATCTTCTGTCTCAACTCGGGCGTGCTGCTTGCCACCCTGATAAGCCTTTCGCTGCATTCAAGCTACAGCGCGTCAGAGGTGATGTCATACGGCTGGAGACTGGCTTTCATCTTCGGAGGAATGATTGGCCTGTTGTCCTATTGGGTGCGCACGTCGCTGGACGAATCCGCCGCTTTCGAGCGCATGAAGAGCCACGCCGTCCGGAGGCCGTTCCGGACGATCCTCAGCGAATTCCGCACGCAGGCGCTTATCGGGATCGGAATTGCCGCTATCGTCAATGCGAGCAACAATATGCTGTTTGTCGTGTTGCCGTCCTATCTGACCGGCGTGCTGCACTACGGTGCCGCTGAAGTCAGCGCAGGACAGAACATCGGCATCCTGACGCTGTCAGGATCGCTCCTCCTTGTGGCGTGGCTCGGTGACCGTTTTTCCAGCCGGATCCTGCATCGCATCGGCTCGCTGATATTCCTTCTCGTCACCTTTCCGCTCTACTGGGCGATTGCCGAATACCGGATCGTGCCACTCCAGCTTTTCGTAGTTATCGGTGTGATCGGCGGGTTGGTGAACGGCACCTATGCGTTCCTCCTGGCAGATCTGTTTCCGACCAGCGTCCGTTTCAGCGGCGTCGGGCTGTCGCTGAACCTGACGACTGTCGTCTTTACAGGCCTGACACCGCTCCTGGTCACCTACCTCATCCGGGAAACCGGCATGAACGCGGCGCCCGGCGTATACATCTCGCTTGTAGCGCTGCTCTCGCTCCTCGTCGGTTTCCCCTTGAGCCGCCATCGCGGCCGGATTCAAGCGGAGGCAGTGTCCACCCAAGCCGATACGGTGCACTGACTTCCGAACGCCAACCCCTCCAAGACTCCCATTCGGTTCAACACGATGCCAAAGCGTAACGTCATCATTATCATGTCGGATGAACACAATGCCCGTATCATGGGTTGTGCCGGCAATCCGATCGCCAAAACGCCTCATCTCGACAGCCTTGCTGCCCGCGGCGTGCGCTTTACCAACGCATACACACCAAGCCCGATCTGCGTACCGGCGCGCGCGGCGTTTGCGACGGGCTTTCGCGTTCACCAGACACGTCACTGGGACAACGCCATGCCCTATCGCGGCTCGCCGCTTGGCTGGGGACATGCGCTACAGCGTAAAGGCATTCGCGTCGAAAGTATCGGCAAACTCCACTACCGGGCCGAGGAGGACCCGGCGGGGTTCGATGTCGAGCACATTCCGATGCATGTCGCCGGTGGCCACGGCATGGTCTGGGCATCGATCCGCGACCCTTATATTTCGGACCGCCCCAACCGCAAGCGCATGCTGGGCGAGCAGATCGGACCAGGGGAATCATCCTATACGGCCTACGACCGATCCGTGACCGGCCGCGCCATCGAATGGTTGCACAACGCCGCAAGGGACGCGGAGAAGCCATTCGTGCTCTATGTCGGGCTGGTCGCGCCGCATTTCCCGCTGATCGCGCCGGAAGAGTTCTTTAGCATGTATCCGTCCCACCTCATTCCCGAGGTGAAGTTGCATCCGCAAAATGGCTATCGGCGTCACCCGTGGGTTCAGGCCTATGCCGATTTCGAGCGCAACGAAGAGAACTTCAAGAGCCCCGGGGAACGCCTCCGCGCCTTCTCCGCGTATCTCGGCCTGTGCAGTTTTCTCGACCGCAATGTCGGGCTAATCGTTCAAGCGCTTCGCGACACGGGCCTGGATGAGTGCACAACGGCCATCTATACCTCCGATCATGGTGACAACCTTGGCGCTCGAGGCCTTTGGGGCAAATCGACGCTCTATCAGGAGAGCGTCAGCGTCCCCATGATCATGGCGGGCCCGGATATTGCGCCCTCCGTCTGCGAAACCCCCGTTGATCTTCTCGACCTTTTCCCGACCATTCTAGACGGTGCCGGCTTGGACCCTCTGCCCGAACTCGCGCAGCGGCCGGGGAGATCGCTGTTCAAGATTGCGGCTTCGGCGGCCGATCCGCAGCGCGTCGTCTTCAGCGAGTATCACGCGGCAGGCAGCAACACCGCGGGATTCATGATTCGAAAGGGACGCTGGAAGTTTCACTACTATGTCCGTTTCCGGCCCGAACTGTTTGATCTCGAGACCGATCCGGAAGAACTCGACGACAAGGCGCCCAATCCCGCCTACGCGCCGAAGCTGCAAGAGATGGAGGCCGAACTCCGACGCATCGGCGACCCCCAGGCGATCGACGCGCAGGCGAAAATGGATCAGCAGGAATTGATCGAGCGATTCGGCGGCGCCGAGATCGCGTCGACGTTGGGCGCCACCGGAGCAACGCCGGCGCCAGCGACTTCCGGACTTCAATAATGCGCCGGCATGAAGGCCAAGTAATTTGTTGCGAACTCATCGAAATAGCCTTCCACCCCCTGTGAACCAAACATCCGTCGCAATTCTGCGAATGCCGGGAGAACACAATGCTGCATCGCCGAAAACTTTTGAAGCTTTCGACGTTCGGAAGCCTCGTGTCGCTGATGAAGATGCCGCTGGCACATGCTCAATCAAAGGCCAAGCCGCGCACGCGGATCGTTTTCCTCGGCACCAAAGGCGGCCCGCGCGTCGAGATAGGCCGTTCCAATCCGGCCAATCTGATCGAAATCAACGGTACACGCGTCGTGCTCGATTGCGGCATGGGCGTCAGCCATCAAATGGCGCAAGCTAAAGTGCCGTTGCCCTCGGTGGAATACATCCTGATCAGCCATCATCATTCCGATCATAACCTCGAATACGGCAATCTCGTCTACAACGCCTGGGTCGCGGGTCTCTCGACGCCGATCCATTCGTTCGGCCCGAATGGGCTCCAACGGATGACGAAGACGTATTGGGAACTGAACAACTTTGACGTCGAGACGCGCATCGCGGACGAAGGGCGCCCCGATCCCCGCTCGCTTCTGATTGCCAAGGACATCGACGCCGATGGCGTGGTCCTGAAAACCGACGATTTTTCGATCACCGCCTTCCGTACGCCGCATCCTCCGATCACTGACAATTTCGCCTACAAGTTCACGACCCCGGATGGGGTGATCGTGTTCTCGAGCGATACTGAATACAATCCGAGGCTCGCAGAGTTTGCCAAGGGAGCGGACGTGCTGGTGCACGAGGCCCTCTACGCGCCGTTCGTGGACAAGATCGTCGCACGCGTCAAGAACGGCGCTACGCTCGGCAAGCATTTGCGGGCGAGCCACACGACCGCGCAGGATGTCGGCAAGATTGCCACCGCGGCCGGCGTCAAGCTGCTGGTGCTCAGTCATCTGGTGCCCGGTGATATCGATGTCACCGACGAACAATGGATTTCGGCCGTGCGGGAGAACTATTCTGGCAAGGTCAGCATCGCAAAGGACCTGATGGAACTAACGCTTCCAGTGTGAGGTGTATGGAGAACCATTTTCCACAAGCGCGGAGTCTCTGCCGGCCGACGAGGCGGAACATCAAGACATCTCCACCGACGCTCCGACCGGCAGGCGTATTGACTGATATGGAAATGATTGCAGTGGATCATTGCGCGCCCAATCTTCGCGCCCGAGGGGTCATACCGGTAGGGTGAAGGGCGATTTGCTATTGGCGCAAACGCTCAGCGTGCGCCTCGTTCAAGAATCTGGTGATGACCTCGATCTGATCTACCGCGATCAGCGCTGGCGCATGACTACAATTCCGAACGGTGTGGACGCTCAGTTGCGATTCCGCCGTACGCTGTCATGGAGAACGGCTTCGGACGCAGATCAGATTGCTGTCAACGGATCACTAGGACGGGAACGTCGATGGCCGTCCCAGTATTTCCAGAGATCAACGCTGTAGTGCTAGGGATTTCGAAAGGCATGAGCAATATTCGGAATCGCAAAGCGGCTTGAAGCAGCGTTGCTCCGCGCTCCATGCAACAACACTGTGCGTCGTCAGATGCCGCCAGTGCGCATCCAATTGCCCGAAGGAAGCCAGAAGCCGACGGTGATAGCTCTCGGCTTGTTCGATCGTCTCGAACGACTTCGGAGCTTCGTTACGATTTGCGCCGAGGCGAAGCAATCCGGCCCAAGGCAGCTATCCGCCGCATCGTCGTTAACGATATCGGACCCTATTTGGGGCCGATTTGATGATGAAGAAGTCACAGAGAACGGCCGTTGGCTGTTTCCAAAGATCGTGTTGACCAGCTGGTACATTGTCCCCGTCGAACCAGGCTGGGAAGCCGCGGCAACTGCAAACCGGCGCAGATGTCAATTGCAGAGCTCGGGGTGTGCCAATCACCGGCCTTGAACGGACCTCGAGGGCGCTGGTCCGCACGTTGGTGCGATGGCAAGACGCAACGCTCTCTCGCGGCGAGCCCAGTTCACAGAGAGAACCTCGGCCGCTAGCTCCGCGAGTACAAAGCCGCACGAAAACTGCGTAGGATCGTAGTGGATCGTAGGTTGGCGTACAAAATCGTGCAAATGGCGGAGAGAGTGTCAGTCAATCCCCTTGAAGAACAAAGCATTTTCGACCTTCCTAGACCAAAACCCACAATTTGGGCTACGGCCCGCAATAGAGATTTCGCCGCCGGCAAAAGCCTGTTCAGCCAATGGCCGCCATCAAGCGACTCACGAAAGACAAATTGCCGTCGCGCCGCTCAGCCCGATCGCCGTCCAGTTCCTGGAGAATCCGATCGCGGCCAATCGAAGTTCTGGCCTACCGCTTTTCCCAACATCAACCGAGCCTGCGACGTCTTCTTCAATTTGGCGCAGAAGGAGTATCACTATCAATTCCGATCTATGAAAAATGGGTCGCTGCCCACATATCGGGCAGCGACCTGATCAGTCTAGGGAGGAATAGCAGACAATCCGGCCTGCCAGCGGGTTCCTTGTATGCACTAGGAAGAAAACTGCGAAAGACTCTGTCCCGCATTGATCAGGCGGTTCAGCAAAGGGCTTGGTTCGAGAGCCATCGGACTGTCTCGATCAGCACTGCATGCGAGGAAGGACGCAATCCGACCAAGCCCAACCTGATCAGCCCAGAACGTTGGACCGCCCGTCTTGGCCGGCCAACGATATCCGTGCACCCAAACCACATCGATATCCGACGCTCGGGTTGCGTTACCTTCATCGAGAATGCGGGCGGCTTCATTGATCATCGGATATAATACCCGTTCTAGTATCTCTTGATCCGAAATGATACGGGGACGAAAGCCCTTGCGCGCCGCAAATTCTCGTATGATGCGCTCAACCACAGGCGACGGGCTGGCCTTCCGGTCGGTGTCGTAATCATAAAAGCCTGCGCCGGTCTTCTGTCCTCGCCGACCCTGCTCACATAGAATGTCTCGCAGCGTCTCGCCGCGAGATGTCTGGGGATTCCAGCCAATATCGAGGCCGGCAAGGTCGCCCATTTCGAACTGCCCCATCCTGAATCCGAAATCGCGCAAAACGCGATCGATGTCCCACGGCATTGCTCCTTCCAATACCAACAGCTTTGCCTGAGTTTCTCGCTGATAGAGCATGCGATTTCCTACGAACCCCGGCCCAACGCCGACGACGACAGCAATCTTCCCAATTGTCCGGGCGACCGACATTGCGCTGGCGACAATCGTTTTGGATGTCTTTTCACCACGGACGATTTCGAGCAGCTTCATTACGTTCGCGGGGGAAAAGAAGTGCATGCCCACGACGGATTCCGGTCGCCGGGTGACCGCCGCGATTTGGTCGACGTTCAGATATGAAGTGTTGGTCGCCAGGATGGCATCCGGTTTCGCGAGCGCATCGAGCTTCGCAAAAATTCTTTTTTTGAGCGCCATATCCTCAAACACAGCTTCAATGATCAGATCGCAGTTCGTCAGGTCTTCGATCGATAGACTGCCAGCGATTCGGTTAGAGCGCGCCTGCGCCTCCTCGGCTGAAAACCGGCCGCGAACTGCGGAGGCTTCGTAGTTGCGCCGCACGATGTCGAGCCCCCGATCAAGCGCTGCCTGCTCCGCCTCGACAATGGTCACCCGCAAACCGGCGCTTGCGAAGTTCATCGCAATGCCGGCTCCCATGGTACCGGCACCGATGATCCCAACTCTCCCGATCGGGATGACGGAAGTATCGGGCGGAATGTCAGTCACGATCCAACAATCGCGCTCGGCGACTGCAAGGTGCGCCGCCGCGATATCCTGCTCAACAGTGGGAGCACTTTCCATCATCTCTCTCTTCCTGGTGAGACCGCGCTCTGGCTGGCCACATCATGTCAAACCGCACTAATCCAGCATTCAATAAATCTCGAACAGCCCTGCGGCTCCCATGCCGCCTCCGACGCACATGGTGATCACACCGTATCTCGCACCGCGCCGCTTTCCTTCCAGGAGAACATGCCCTGTACAGCGGGCGCCGGTCATTCCGTAGGGGTGGCCGATGGAAATGGCTCCACCAGAGACGTTCAGCCGATCGTTGGGAATTCCAAGCCTGTCGCGGCAGTAAATGACCTGACTGGCAAACGCCTCGTTGAGCTCCCAAATGCCGATCTCGTCAACATTGAGCCGCGCTTGACTCAACAGTTTCGGCACCGCGAAAACCGGACCAATTCCCATTTCTTCTGGGGCGCAGCCGGCCACCGCCATTCCACGATACGCGCCGAGCGGTTCGAACCCGCGCCGCTCGGCCTCTTTGGCCTCCATAAGGACTAGTGCGGCCGCTCCGTCGGAAAGCTGTGACGCGTTACCTGCGGTCACATATTTGCCCCGCTCGACGAAACGTCCATTTTTCCAAATAGGCTCAAGCTTTTGAAGATCTGCCGAGGTCGTCTGGGGCCGGTTTCCCTCGTCTGCAGAGATCGTTATTTTCTGTTCGATTTTGGCACCTGTCTTCCTGTCGACGGCTAGCATCGTCGTAGTCATGGGAACGATCTCATTTTGAAACCGGCCCTCGGTCTGCGCCTGAGCTGTGCGTTGCTGAGAGCATAGGGCGTACTCATCCTGAGCTTCTCGGCCGATAGCATATCGTTCAGCCACGAGCTCAGCCGTTTCGATCATCGGGACGTAGAGACCGGGCCAATGCTCACTCAGGTCCGCGTCGGTGGTACGGTACTTGTTTGCGTGTTCGTTCTGGACCAACGAAATCGACTCGACACCGCCAGCGACCGTCACTCGCATTCCATCGACGACGATTTGCTTTGCCGCTGTTGCGATTGACATCAATCCAGAAGAACACTGGCGGTCGATCGTCTGCGCAGCCACGCTCGCAGGTAGGCCGGCGCGGAGTGCGGCCTGGCGGGCGATATTGAATCCGCTTGATCCTTGTGGCATGGCACATCCCATGACTACGTCGTCGATCTCCGCGGGATCTAAGCTGGCGCGGCGGACTGCCTCCTTGATCGCATGACCACCAAGAGCCTGAGCCTGCGTATCGTTGAATGATCCTTTGTAAGCCTTTCCGATGGGCGTCCGGGCTACTGCAACAACGACAGCCTCACGCATGCGATATCTCCTATTTGTCTGATCCAAAAACTCGAGCGCGTCCGAAGAACTGCGCCGTCTGCAACCGAGTGCTGCGTGCTCTCAGAGCGTGACCTCGGCTCTCGCCGCGGCCTGAGCCACGTACTTCTGTGTCTGTTGGGATGCGCGTTCGAGTGCCTGGGCCGTAGATAGATCGCCGATCTTTGCAAAGCGCGCGGCGATAGTGTCCGGCGTCCAGTCCGACTGCGGCAGGTTGATTCCTTCGCTTTCGATGATCCTGATAACTGCGAAGGATCCGGCTCCTGCGCCCATGATGGTGCGCGTCGGAGCGTCCTCGCTCAGGAGATACAGCACGGCCGGCGTGATCGCCTCGGGCTTGAGCAATTCGAGGGCTTCGGGCGACAGCAGTTCTTCGGTCATGCGGGTTGCCGCAGCCGGCGCAATCGAATTGATGCGGATATTGTTTTTTCGACCCTCCTCGGCGAGCACGTTCATCAGCCCCACCATCGCGGCTTTCGCCGCTCCGTAGTTTGACTGGCCGAAGTTGCCAAACAGGCCCGAACTTGAGGTCGTAACGACGATCCGGCCATAGTTGCGTTCGCGCATCCCGCTCCACACTGCCTTGCAGCAGTTGAAGGTGCCCATCAAGTGTACGTCGACGACTTTGCGAAACTCGTCCGGCTCCATCTTGGCGAACGATTTGTCGCGGAGGATGCCCGCATTGGCGACCAGCAGATCGATGCTGCCCCATTGCGCTGTTGCTCTTTCGACCATCATCTGCACTTGCTCGAAATTCGACACATCGGCGCCATCGGCGATCGCTTCGCCGCCAGCTTTGAGAATCTCATCGACCACAGCATTGGCCGGAGCAAGCGAACCGCCGCCGCCGTTAAGCGAGCCGCCGAAATCGTTGACGACCACCCGCGCCCCGCGGGCCGCGAGCCCGATGGCGTGCGCGCGCCCGAGCCCATTGCCCGCGCCAGTTACGATCGCGACGCGCCCGTCAAATCTGATGGTCATGGATTCTATCTTTCTATGCAAAGCAGAGAGCCGTGGGCCAAACAAAGAGCAAGTTCTCAAGACTAGGGCGGTGATCTCTCGACCAGCGTTGGCGCCTCCAGGGGGACCGGCATCGCGGTAGCACTCATGCGCGCGAGGTGCCGACGTTCGCGATCGAGCAGGTCAGCTTCCAGAAAGACGGCACGGCTCCCGAACTTCATCACCCGCCCTTCCGCGTGGAGGATTCCGGGGCGCGCAGGCGCTAGGAACACGACGTTGAAGTCCAGCGTCGGGAAGCCAATCTTCTTTTGCGCATGGGCGATTGCCGCAATCGAAGCAGCTTCGTCGAGCATGGCTGCGATGAATCCGCCCTGAACATTACCCATCGGATTACAAAATCCTATTTTGGCGTCGAATGCCATGTAGACGACGCCCCGCTGGCTATCGAGCTGGAGCAGTCGCGCACCGAGCAGAACACCAGTTGGCGACATACGCTGGTTCATACGGGCGAGGAGTTGATCGTCGCTAAGCGGCATAGCGATCAATCTGCCTAGGCCGTCGCGTCGGAGTAAGCCGAATAACTGTCACGCAGTTCGCGCTTCAGCACTTTTCCGATATGGCTGCGGGGAAGTCGCTCCATGAGCCGCACGTCCCCGAGCCGCTGGGTCTTTCCGACACGTGCGTTCACGAAGCTCTTGATGTCGTCCGCTGAGGCTCGGTTACAGACGACGAACGCGACTGGCGTCTCCCCCCACTGCTCTGAAGCAACGCCAACCACTGCCACGTCCTGCACAGCAGGATGCTGGCGCGCCACAGCCTCGAGATCCGAAGGATAAATGTTAAACCCACCGGATATGATCATGTCCTTCTTGCGGTCCATCAGAACTAGAAAGCCGTCTTCATCGAAACGGCCAATATCGCCGGTTCGAATGAAGCGTCGACCGTCGGACGAGAACCACTCAGCTTCAGACGTCTTTTGGAGCTGGTTGTGGTAGCCAGTCATGGCCGCTTCGGAATGGCCGACGACTTCGCCGACTTCGCCCTGTGGCAATTCTTGGCCGTCCTCACCGATCACGCGCATGTCGTGTCCGGGGATCGGCTGGCCCACGGTATGCAGTTTGTCCGGATGCTCATGAGCCAAGAGCCAGCAGGTTCCGCCGCCTTCCGTCATGCCATAATATTCGGTCAAACCACCTGGCCAGCGGTCGAGCACCTGGCGCTTGAGAGCCGCAGAAAACGGGGCCGACGTACAGAACTTCATCACATAGGAGGACAGATCGAAGCGCTCGAATTGCGGATCGGCAAGTAACCGCTGATATTGCACAGGAACCAACATCGCGTGGGTGACGCGATGGCGCTCGGAAAGTTCAAGGAAGCGTTGCGTATCGAACTTTTCCATCAACACCAGTGTGCCGCCTCCAGCCAATGTTGGGATAACCGCCGTCAGCGTAGTGTTCGAATAGAGTCCGGTCGAAACCAAGCTAATTGCGTCGGGACCGTACCCGGGCGGATGCTGGGGATTCATCTGGCGCCACCGCAATGCGTGCGGCTGGACAATGCCCTTGGGGACGCCGGTCGTACCCGATGAGTAAATGATGTTGAATGTCCAAGTCGGTGCGATCGCGACTTCTTTCGGCACGCTGCCATCGGGGAGCAGCCACTCGGTAAATCCTTCGGCAACATCTGAACAATCGAGCGCGACGCGGGATAGCGGGGCCGAATCTAACAAATTGGACAGCAACGCCGAGGCTGCGGCATCTAGAAACAGCACTTTCGCACCGCAGTCCCGCAACATCAGGTCCAAGCTCTCGGCAGAGGCATTGGGAGCGAGGGGCGCTACCGCAACGCCGGCCCGCACGGCGCCAAGAAAAGTAACAAGATATTCGATTGAATTCGCCGCGCAGATCGCCACGACTTCCTGTGCGCCGACGCCTCGCGCCTGCAACGTCGCCGAGACACGATCGATCAACGCGTCGAGGCAATGCCACGACATGCGCCGCTCCCCGTGAATCACAGCCGTGTGATCGGGCCTCAGCCGCGCATGAATGCGAATGAAGGCTGGCAAGGTGCCGAAGGGCTCACTGACGGCGGCAGTGAGCATTGAGGCCAGATTGCTGCTCATCCCCGTTCTCCCATGCCGGCGACCTGAGGGGATCCTGGGACAACGGTCCCCTGCGGTTGAAAGTGTATCGTTTGGCGCGACGCGGCTGTCAGGCCACCAGTTTTCGACTCGATCGCTTGCTGTTCGTAAAGGTGACATGCAGCGAATTGGCCCGGCCCGACCTCCCGCAGCTGAGGCTGTCTCAGGGCACACGGCTCAAATGCGTATGGACATCGCGGATGGAAGTGGCAGCCGCTCGGCGGGTTGAGCGGACTTGGGACTTCGCCTTGCATCACCACTCGCGCGCGTCGCGCTTGGCTGCTGCGGGTTGGGACTGGCACGGCTGCCAACAGAGCCTGAGTGTAGGGATGGAGAGGTTGCTCATAAACGCGCTGTTTCGGCGCAATTTCGACAATGCGTCCGAGATACATGATTGCGACTCGATCGCTTATGTGGCGGACGACGGCCAGATCATGAGATACGAATAGATACGTCAGGCCTAGTTTCTTTCGTAGATCATGCAGCAGATTGACGATCTGCGCTTGGATCGAGACGTCGAGCGCCGACACTGGCTCATCGCAGGCAATAAACTCCGGCTGTACCGCAAGCGCTCTGGCAATGCCGATGCGCTGCCGCTGCCCCCCAGAAAATTCATGGGGATAGCGATTGGCCATTTCTGGATCAAGACCGACCAGCTTCAACAGATCAGCCACCAGCGGCGCTGCGCTAATCTTGGTGGCGTGACCATGGACAAACATAGCTTCCGCGATGATCTCCCCTATCCGCATCCGCGGATTCAGCGAACTGAACGGATCTTGAAAGACGATCTGCATCCGGCGGCGGTATGGCCGCAGCTGGGATTCGGGAAGATTTCCGATGCTCTCGCCAGCGAAACGGATTTCGCCGGCACTCGGCCTGACCAGCCCCAATAGCGTCCGCGCCAGGGTGGATTTTCCGCAGCCGCTTTCGCCAACGAGACCCAGAATTTCGCCGCGCGCAATCTTCAGGTTCACACGATCGAGCGCGACCACGCCCGGCCTGGTCGCGCCGCGACGGCGGCCAAAGTGGACAGACAGTCCGATTGCCTCAACCAACGTGTCATGTGCGTCGTCGGTCATTTGCATCACGCCACCCAACAAGCGCGGTTGTGGGTTGGACTCACGGCTTTCAGTTGCGGCATTTCGTTCCGACAGCGGTCAATCGCACGCGGGCAGCGTGGTTGAAATGGACATCCTAGGAGCGCGTCAAGCGGTTTTGGGGGCTGTCCCGGTATTTCGGAGAGACGTTCCACGGCAGGCTGATCGAGCCGCGGCACGGAGCCCAACAATCCCACTGTGTAGGGATGGCGGGGGGCGGAATAGAGTTCATATGCGGTGGCCGACTCCACGATGCGGCCGGCATACATTACGTAGACCCGATCAGCATATTGAGCGACCACTCCTAGATTGTGAGTGATGATCAGCATCGCTGAATTATTTTCGTCGACCTGCTGGCGCAACAGTTCCAGCACCTGGGCCTGGACGGTAACGTCGAGCGCGGTGGTCGGTTCGTCGGCAACAATCAGGTCTGGCTTGCAGCCCATCCCCATGGCAATCGTGACGCGCTGCCGCATCCCGCCGGAGAACTGGTGTGGATAGTTGCGCATCCGCGCCGCGGAATCCGAGATGTTCACTCCGGCGAGCAGCTCGGCGGCCCTGGCAAGTGCATCATCAGCGCTGGCGTTGCGATGCACACGTAGCGGTTCGCCGACCTGTCTTCCGATGGTGTGAACGGGGTTGAGACTGGTCATAGGTTCTTGGAAGATCATCGCGATGCGGTCGCCGCGGATTGCCTCGACCTGCTTGCTCGACATCTTGCAGAGGTCACTGCCTTCGAATAGAATCTCTCCGTCGGCGATCCGACCGGGCGGATGGGGGATCAACCGCAGCAGCGACAGCGCGGTGGCACTCTTGCCGCAGCCGCTTTCGCCTACGAGGGCGACGATCTCGCCACGCCGCACCTCGAACGAGGCGCCGTTGACTGCATTGATCACGCCTTCGCGGGTTGAAAACGTGATCCGCAGATCACGCACGTCGAGGAGTGGTTCACTATGACCCTCGTCTCGCGCGCAGGTATCGCGTTCGATGGCAGCCCCATATGCAATCATCGATCGAAACCTTTCAGGCGCGGGTCAAGCGCGTCGCGCAAGCCATCGCCGATAAAATTGAAGCCGAGAACCGCCAGCGAGATCATTATCCCGGGCGCGAGCGAGAACAGGGGCACAACCTCAAGGTAGGAAAATCCAACGCGAAGCTCCTTGCCCCAGCTCGCGGTTGGGGGCTGCACGCCAAGTCCCAGGAAGGAGATTCCACTTTCGACCAGGATAGCGATGCCGATCGTGGTCGAAATCGCGACGATGATGGGCGCCAGAACATTGGGAAGAACGTGCCGCCACATGATACGGAAGTTCGGAACGCCGGTAGCGCGTGCCGCCTCGATGAACGGCAATTCTCGTACGAGCAGTACCTGCCCGCGCACGATTCGGGCAAAGCCCGTCCAGCCGAAAAGGGCAAATGAAAGTATGACGTTCCTCAACCCCGGGCCAAGCGCTGTCGACATTGCCAGAATAAAGATCAGCGGCGGAAAGCACAGAAAGGCATCCGTTATTCGCATTAAAACGGCATCCATTATGCCGCCGGTGTAGCCGGCAAGAAGCCCAACCGGAATTCCGATCGCGGCGGCAAGGAGCGTGCACAGCAGACCTGTTAACAATGACACTTGGGCGCCGTAGAGAATTCGCGACAAGAGGTCGCGCCCGAGATTGTCGGTGCCGAGCCAATGCTGCGTGCTCGGGCCTGACAGCACTGCATAAAGATCCTGATCGTAAGGGTCGAAAGGAGAAACCAGCGGCGCAAACACCGCAAACAGACACAACCCACCGATGATGAACAGCCCGACACTGGCGAGGCGGTGGCGTCGGATGCTGGATGCCAGCGGCGTGACAAGCCCACCGGAGGTCGGCACCATCAGCTTTGTTGGAAGGTCGATCACACTCATTTCAGAACACCCCTCATTGAATCCTAACCCGAGGATCGAGGATGCCGTAGAGCAGGTCGACGACAAGATTGACCAACAAGATATTTATCGACACCACGATAAGTGTCGCTTGAATAACCGGAAAATCCTTCTGAAAGATCGCATCCACGCTCATCCGGCCCAGCCCCGGAATAGCGAAAATGATCTCGATGAAGAATGCGCCTGCGAGCATGCTCCCCCAGGACAGACCAAACACGGTGACAACTGGGATCAACGCGGGTTTGAGCGCATGAAAGATGATCACGGCGCGCTCCGATAGCCCCTTCGCGCGCGCGGTTCGGATAAAATCCTGACCAATGACTTCAAGCACGCTCGAACGAACATAGCGCGCCAGCAATCCTGCGGAGTGCGTGCCGAGAACGAAGCTTGGCAGGATCATCGCAACGACGTTCTGCATAGGATTTTCCGAGAACGGCACATATCCTGACGGAGGAAATAGCGGCAGAGCGATGGCTAACAAATAGATCAGCACGATCGCCTCCCAAAACGACGGGATTGACATGCCCAGGATAGTGCCAGTCATCAGCACCAAATCCAACTTGCTTTGACGTCGCAATGCGCTGAGCAGGCCCACCGGAATGCCAATGCCGATCGCCCAAAAAGTGGCGAATACAAACAGCTCAAGCGTGACTGGCAGTCTGCGCAAGAACATGTCGCGCACCCGTTCGCCCGTTCCGATCGAAGTGCCCCAGTCGCCGGTGATGAACTTGCTCAGCCAATGAACAAATTGAACATGAATGGGATCATCGAGGCCATACTCTGCACGGACGTGCTCCACGACCGCGGGGTTCGACATGTCGACGCTTCCCGACATTGCCGCGAGCACACCGTCACCTGGAATTAGTCGAGCGATCACGAATACCAGCACCGTGAGAATAAGCACGATGATAACTGCATGAAACAGCCGAGTTGATATGTAGCGCGCCATTTGCGATCAGCTTGTCATGTGTTGAGCACGGAGCGAGGTGCGGCCGGCGAGTTGCGCAGACAACCAAAGAGACCCGCTATTGCTTGCCGTCCTTGAACCAGAGCGGATGAGACCACGTGTAAGTCTCTTTGTACTTCTTCCACATCTCGTTATCCCAACCCATTAAGTTGTTGCGCATTGCGGTCGCCCCCTCTTCCCACCACAACCACGCGTCCTCGCATGCATCAGTCAGAACTTTCTCGATCTCCCAGTAAACCTTCTGCCGCTTGCCAATATCGGTTTCGCGCCGACCCGCCTCGATCAATTCGATTGCCTTGGCGTTATGGCTGCGACCGCAATTGAAGCCGCCGGCTGGATGGTAGAGTGCGGTTGCGAGCAGGTCAGGGTCGAGGATGAACGTGTAGCCGCCTTGCGCCATGTCGTAGTCGGCTTCCTTCAACCGTGCAGCCGAGGCGACCGGCGCGAGCAATTCGACTTGCCAGGTGATACCGACTTTGGCGAGCATACTCTTGATCGCCTCCGCAATCGCTTGGCCTTCCGTTGTGTTACTCCAATAGCCCTTGAGTGTCAGACCACTCGCATAGCCTGCCTCAGCAAGCAGTTTCTTCGCCCGGTCAGGATCGTAAACCGCCGGCTTCAAGGCCGGATTATGTGCCCAGTGATCATCTGGATACATGGCGCTTGCGATACGCCCCAAGCCGAACTGGGTGCCGGCTATCAGGGCCTTGCGATCGATGGCGTGATTGACCGCCTGGCGAAGCCGAATATCCTGCAGGACACCTTTTTGGGTGTTGAACCGGATGCCAACCACATGATTCTGAGGCTGTCGGAAGACCTTTAGCGCCGGATCATTCTTGACGATCGCGTACTGCGATTTATCGAGTGCCAACACATCGAGCTTGTTGGCGCGCAAATTGGCCAGCCGCACAGCCGGGTCAGGAATTACCGTCACAAGCACGCCGTCGAAATATGGCATGTCGGGATTGCCCGATGCCTTGGCAAACCACCAGTTTGGGTTGCGCCTTAGCTTCAAGAAATTGCCCGGATTCGCCTCCTCGACAATATAGGCACCCGTGCCTTTCGGTGCCGAGGCCTCGTACTTCGCTGGATCCGCCGCCAACGCTTCTTGCGACATCATATAGCCCGGTGCGCTGGCGAGGACGCCTGGAAGACCAGCCCACGGCTGCTTTGAATTCCAGCGCAAGGTAAGGTCGTCAATTACTTCGACCGACTCCAACGGCCCCAACCAAGCCGCTGTCCAGGCGGTGTTCTTCGGATCACGAATCCAATCGATTTGCAGCTTGATTGCCCTCGCGGTAAGCGCGGTGCCATCGTGAAAGGTGATGCCCGGACGCAGCTTAGTAACAAGGCTAACGTCGCTCTCCTGCTGCATATCCTCCAGCAACCAAGGTGTGGTTGGCTTATAGGAGCCATCGTTGATGACCAGCTTTTCCTGAAAATAGTTCATTGCAAGCCAGTCGAGCACCGGCCAATGGTTCGGATTCATTTTGCCGATGTATTGCGTACTCGCCACCCGGAGGACTCCGCCTCGGACTGGCTTGTTCTTGCCGTAGTCCCACTCCGCCCACGGCTGACGGACCAAGCTTTCGTCGGCGGCCCAGGCCATTTCGGCAAAACTAAGCACGCCGATCATCGCGGCGGCGCCCTCCAAAAACGAACGCCGGCTTAACGAAAAGCCGCCTGTTAACGCATCCACGTGGGTGGATGCGGGCTCGGTCGCTGCACGCTCACTCATTAAGTCCTCCCGAATTGCGGTCTTCTTTATTTCCTTCGATCCCGACATACCGACAATTCGAATTTCAGGCAAGAACTAATTTGGCCGGAACTGTTGGCCTGACCAAGTCTCGTCTGCCCTACTTTTCCCGCTGGATATTTTTCCTTTTGACCCTCATCAACGGGCATCTTGTCTGGAAATTTGTTCCATACCTCATTTTCGAATTCCCTTTCCGGTCAAACGCCTTTCTTGTAACTTATGTCCGAGAGGCCGGGTGCTGCGCCTTGGTCTTTATCGTAAAGGTGCCAGCTGACTAACTACCGCATGGTAGGTCGCCGACCCATTCGTGCAGTTTTCGATGGAAGTCGAGTGCAGCGATTCGGACTAAGGCGTCAGACAAACCGCGATGAGGAAAAAGCGTTCATGCAAGAGAGTAGCCGGGCGACACCGCAGACGTTGCGATACGACGAAAAACAGAAAGCCATATTGGCCGCCGCCACGCTTGCCTTCAATGAGAGGGGCGTGCGCGGTGCGAATCTGGCCGAAATTGCAGCAGCCGTTGGCCTAACGACCGCAAGCGTCACTTACTATTACAAAAAAAAAGAAACTCTCGCGGCGGCGTGTTTTTTCGACGCTGTTGCGACCTACGCCAAGATCAACCACGTTCCAGATGAACTGACCGACAATGAGCGCCGGCTCAGCACCCTAATAGCTGCGCATTTTTCGTTATGGAGTGATGTCATGCTCCAGAACCGACAGCGCCCAATTATGTTCGATGAGATCAGAACATTGAGCGAGCGAGTCTCACAACCGATATTCGCAGCTTACACGGACATGTTCAAGCAGCTCAGATCCTCGCTTTTTCCTAGGGATCTGTTCTCGGAGCTATCACGGATTGACCAGAACGCGCGAACGCACTTTGTGTTGGGAAGCTTGCTTTGGCTGCCAGTATGGGTTCTACGGCAAGAGGTTGAAGATCACCCTTTCAATGCAAAGAGATTCGCCGACCTGCTGCTTCATGGCTTTGCAGCCAGGAATTGGCAGCCCAGCAATGCAGCCATCACAATCCCAACATCCGAGACGGATCCGCGTGAATCTTTCCTTCACGCTGCAACCAAGTTGATCAATGAGCACGGCTATCACGGCGCCTCTGTTGAGAAAATCTCAGCGTATCTAAATGTATCGAAGGGTTCGTTCTATCACCACAACCAAAATAAGGACGAACTCGTCCTGGATTGCTTCGAGCGCACCCTTTCTGTGATCCGGCACGCACAGAACGCGGGGCGAGAATTGCCGTTTTCGGGGCTTGACCGGTTACGTGCTATCTGCACCGCTCTGGTCGAGTACCAACTTTCATCGCGGGGACCATTGTTGCGAGCTACCGCGTTGGCCGCACTACCCGGAGCAAACCGACGAGAGATGATCACGCGGATGAACCGCCTATCGGATCGGTTCGCTAGCATTATTGCAGATGGGATCATTGACGGATCGATACGGCCGGTTGATCCGCAGCTCGGTGGTCAACTGATCAATCCAATGATCAATGGCGCAGCTGAGTTACGGCGTTGGTGTCCGCAGGCAAACTCTGAGAACGTTGCGCGTCTCTATGTCGATCCGCTTATGAAGGGATTGTATTGTACGTAATGTCTTTAGGGGTATCACCCAGCATTACGGTTTAGTCGATATTGTGCCTATTCACACTTAGCAATGTAGCTGTGAGGGGCCATCACGAAGTGAAATTGAAGCGGCACGTCAGACAAATCGTGCCGGAGGTCCAGTGGACCGGATGGAAATCCAGGATGCGACGCCTCTTTCAAACGTTTGTTGATGGCCTGACCGAAAGTAGAGACTCAGAGTCTCTCAGACAAAGCATGGCTGAGATTGCCGCTGCCCTCGATTTATGCTGCTTTGCCTATCTTTCCCTACCGCATGATCCCAAGGCCGAACCGCTGCTCATTTCTACTTACCCTTCACGCTGGACAGCCCATTATTTGCGGCATCATTATGAGCGGTTCGATCCCGTGGTCGTACGAGCGCTTCGCGATCCTCAACCATTCGAGTGGGGACTCGGAATTGGACCGGCAACGCACTCCGAATTGGAAAGTGAGCTATTCGAAGAAGCAGCCAGATTTGGCATCCGCCACGGATTCACCATTCCAGTTCACGACAGCAGGGGCGCTGTCGCTGCCGTAACCTTTGCAGCGGATGACCAGCGACCTCGTTTTAAGCGTTCAATATACTTGCATGAGCAGATACTTCAGCTCATGGCCATGTATTTCCACGCGCACGCCCGCCGCAAGTTGGTAACAGACGAGCTGATTAATGGCAGCAGATTATCACCACGAGAGATCGAATGTCTCAAGTGGGCCGCACAGGGTAAATCGGCCTGGGAAACAGGTCGCATTCTCGGTATCTCGCGTCACACGGTCGCCTTCCACCTCGACAACGCCAAGGCAAAACTCGGGGTCCGATCGAATATCCAGGCAGTAGCCCGTCTGACCGCATCGAAACCAGATATATAGCGATCAAGAGAGCCTGGTGAGCCCTCCGCAACTGTGGAGGCTGCATCATTACGACAATTCGCCTTCAATGCGGCACGATCTTTCCTGCCCAGGAGGCAATCATGATGCACCTCATTACGCCTGACCACTACGGTACTTTCGCTGAAGAGATCGCCGAGATGCACCGGCTGAGATATCGAGTCTTCAAGGAACGTCTCCAGTGGGATGTTCAGGTCAGCGGCGAGATGGAGATCGATGAGTTTGATGCCCTCGATCCGGTCTACCTGATCCAGCGAGCGAACGATAACCGCGTTCAGGGCTGCGTAAGGTTGCTTCCATCCACCGGTCCAACCATGCTCCGCGAGTCTTTTCCTATTTTGTTGGCTGGAAACTCGTTCCGGGCCAGCCCCGCGGTCTGGGAGAGCAGCCGGTTTTCGCTCGACAACGCTAACGGTGCGCGCGATGCTATTCATGGATTGGCCGGTGCGACATACGAACTCTTCGCGGGGATGATCGAGTTTGGCCTATCACGGCGTCTCACCGACATCGTAACCGTCACCGATGCCAGGATGGAGCGGATTTTGCGTCGGGCGGGATGGCCCCTGAAACGAATTGGAGAGCCACGAAGGCTTGGAGCTACCCAAGCGGTCGCAGGCTATCTCGAAGTTTCGATAGAAAGTCTAACGCGTGTCCGCATTGCTGGAAATTTACGAACGCCTGTCCTTTGGGAACCTGTGATGGCTGTCGCCTAGGGCCGTTAAGGCTACGTATTATCCAAGAGACGTGCGCATTCGAGAGCTATTCGTGAGCGATAATCCGTCGAGCCCCATGCCTTCCGTCCACGCGAACCGGATTAACTTGCACGATCTGCGATTCGCAATTGCTGCTGCCGATTGCGGCAGCTTTCGACAAGCAGCAGAGTTGCTTTCCATTCGACATTCGGTGCTTAGCCGGTCTATCAGACACCTTGAGCATTCGATTGGTGCGGTACTGTTTGAGCGTTCGAGCAGCGGGGTTCGTCCAACGGCTATTGGGCGCAATGTCCTACGAACGGCTAGAATGGTCCTCGAGCAAGTCGATACGCTTGTGGTCGCTAGCGAGTCCGATAGTCGGTCTGAATGCGGCTGTCTCTCAGTCGGATTTTGGACTTCCATGTCGGCAGGTAATTTGCGGGCGACTCTGCTTGAGTGCAAAAGGCGATTTCCACAAATTGAGCTGAGAACCGTTGAGCGGTCCCGTTCCCGCCTGACAGCGGCCCTCCGGAATGGAATGCTTGACGTCCTTATAGGTACCGGCGAGGTATCCTCATTGAGCAACAAGGTTTTGCCGCTTTGGAGCGAACGGATCCTCGTCTCCCTGCCAAAAGAGCACCCGTTAACAACACGGGATGTGGTCTATTGGACTGATCTTCGGAATGAGAGAGTGTTGTTGAGCCAATACGATCCGGGGCGAGAGCTTGAGGACCTCCTGATATCCAAGCTTGTATCTTCCGAGGACCGGCCCAAGATCGAACGGCACGACGTCAGCCGCGGCATCATAAAGAGCCTCGTTAGCATGGGGTTTGGGATCAGTCTGGTCATGGAGTCGGATACCGGGGCGCGTTTCGCGGGATTAGTTTACCGCGAGCTGCGAGATGGAACGGGATCTAGCCGCATAAGTTTTTCCGCCCACTGGCGACCCGACAACGAAAACCCAGCCTTGGGAAGCTTTCTCAAGCTCTTGGCCGAACGCTACCCTGCGCTTGCCTCTGCCGAATGAGCGGCTCGCCGGAGTTTAGCAAACCCCCGGTCCGTGGCCATAAAGCGCGCCAGCATGGGCGCGATCAGCTTTGCCGGATCGATACGCTGCCCGTTTTCGCGTGCCACGGCTTCTGCATAGGCGACGAGATCCCTATGCACTGATGCTGGAAGCTCAGTGGTGACCTTGACCGGCTTGTCGTCAGGCAGCGCTCCTATTCTAAGCTTGGACATCTCCTATCCTCCGTAAGGCGCAAGAATGAGGTCGCGATTGACGACAACGCGAACCGGGAAGCCAGGTCGCACGGTCAGAGTGGGCTGGATGTTGAGACTGCGCCGCACCACCTGCTGTCCGGTCTGGTTCAGTGAGTCCGAGGCCCCGTGTCGCAATGCCTGTATGATGGCGCTGTCGTTGCTGTTGGTATCCGAGCCGGCCCCCAGTTCAGTCCCGACCGCCAGAAACGTCGATAGTGCCGCAGCCTTGAACAGCTCGCCCCAGTGATTGTCGACCTGATCTTCGAGGCCTGCATACCCGGAGGAGTCAGCGCCAGGCTGCCGCTCGAGAACGATAGAACGTCCGTTCGGCATGATCAGCCGGGTCCAGACGAGCAGGACGCGGGACTGGCCGAAAGTGACCTGGCTATCGTAGATGCCGATCAGACGCGCTCCCTGAGGCACGAGGAGAAAGCGGCCGGTCGGCGTGTCAAAGACATTTTCGGTAACCTGCGCGGTGATTTGGCCTGGAAGGTCCGATCGGATTCCGGTTATCAGGGCTCCCGGAATGACTGTCCCGGCCTGCACGATGTACGGAGAAACAGGCTTGGTGATGCGGTCAGGGTTGACCGTGCGACGGTCCACGGAAGCATTAACGAAGGCAAGCTTCCGGTCTTGACCGTTCTGCGCAGATCCATCGTCGCCGGCGCTCGTTGCGCTTGCCGGCACGACGCGCTCGCTCCCAACAGCCGCAGCGGCGGACGGACGCACTTCTCGTCCGTTTGTCGAAGCGAACAGATGACTGGTGCGAGCTGCTTCGGTCTCCTGATCCCGCCGCTGCTGGTCCGCATCAGCGCCGCTCGTCGGCAACTGGCCTTGAGCGGCAAGGATCGGTCGACCGAGGTCTCCGGGGAGCGGCGGACCAAGCTGCGGGATTGGCTGGCGCGGAACGCCAGCATAGTCCTTCGGCAGCGTCGTAATTCCGTCGGCAACATTGTGATGGTCGGTGCTATAGAGCTCGTCGGCCGCCTGATTACGGGAGCGATTGTTCTGCAGCGACCACAGCACGGCTCCACCGATGACAAGCAGGGCAGCCGCGCTCCCGCCGGCCAGCACCTTCCGCGACAACCGTGTCACGCGCGGAAGTTCCGCTCTCAAGCGGAAGCGTTCGGATTGCTCCCCTTGTGTAGCTGCTTGCTCGTGATCGTTTTCATTCCGAGTGTTCATGACGACGGCCTCCCGTCGGTTCTGACAATTCTGACTCTCTGCTGGTGCTCACCGCCGAGCCGGAGTTCGGCGGCTGCAAACAGCCGATCCACGATCAGCACGTTGCCGTAGGTGCGATAGTTGACGAGTTCGGTCTTGCCGTCCGGGCCGATGACAAAGAGCGGGGGCATCTCGCCCTGTACGATCCCCTGCGGAAATTCAACATAGACCTTGCGGCCATCGTCATATGCGACAATCGGCCGCCAGGAAGGACTGTCCCCTTCGATGGCATAGCGGGAGACGCGCTGCGCCGGATCCGGAAGAACGGGTTTCAGAACGACTGAACGGGATCGTTCGCGGGCTGCTTCCGGATAGTACCAGGCAACAGACGGCATGTATGGCCGCTCCCGGGAGCGGAGCTCGATCAGGTAGGTGCGCCGGTCGGTATTGACCACCAGGTTGGTTTCGATCGAAGCTCGGGTCGGCTTGACCAGGATATGGACGCGCCGTGTGTCGCCGCTCCCGCTCTCGGTATCGCCCACGACCCAGCGTACGGTATCTCCCGCCGCGATCGGCCCTGATCCCGTCAGCTGCTCTCCCTCCTCAAGTGCGATATCCGTAATCTGCCCCGGCGCGGCGTAAATCTGATAGAGCGCTCCGGGACTGTAGGCGTAGATTTGCGCCGCGTTGAAATACCCCCGCTTGCGCGGCTCGACGCGGGCCGCGCTGTTTGCCGTCTCAACCCGGCTTATCGGTTCGGGCTCTTCCTTCCCTCCCGACTTGCCGCCGAGAGCCGGTTTCCAGAGCGGTGGAACGTGGAGTGGCTGCGCTTTGTCGTCGAGAGGCACTGGAGGCGCCGGCAACGGCGGAACCTCGGCGTCGTAGCTAATGGCTGGCGGAATGTAGGTCGCGCACCCACCCAAAGCGGACGAGCAAAGCAAAACAGCGGACAGGAACGCGCGCTTCGTAGTCACGAACTCGGACCAAGTCGACTTCGGCGTGCGGTGAGGGATTCGAGTCTTCGTATGAGCGTCAAGCGTCGTCTTGGTCACTGACTCAACTCCTTTGACCAGTTGATGGCGCGGACGTAAACGCCAAGAGGGTTCTTGCGCAGGCGTTCGGCATCGCGCGGCGTCTCGATCGTGATCGTGAGAATGGCGGTCCAGCGCTCAGTCGAACTCAATGAACCGTTGTCGTATGTGCGTTGGGTCCACGCGATCCGAAAGCTGTCCGGAGACGCGCGGATGACGCTCGAGACGTCCACGGAGATTTGCGCCTTGCCCAGCTTGGCAAAGGGGTCATTGTTGCGCGCATAGTCGTTGAGTGCGGCTGCCCCGCGATCCGTCGTAAAGTCATACGCCCTTAGCCAGTTCTGACGCAGAACGATGCCATCAGCCGGCAGGCCCCTGACATCCTCGACAAAACGCGCCAAGTGGTAGGCGATCTGAGCGTCGGTGGGCTGATAGTCGATGTTGGCTGGCGCGACCCTTTGAGCCTGACCAAGACGATCGACTTCGACCACCCAGGGTGTGATCGATCCTTGGATTGATTGCCAGACAAGGCCGCCGGCGAGACCGCCCGACAGCATGAGGCAGCCAATTGCCATCAAGCGCCAATTCTTGGCTTGGACGCGTGCCGACCCAATGCGTTCATCCCAAACCTGCGCTGCCTTTTGATAAGGCGTAACCGGTTGGGGCATGCGCCCGTAGTGAACAGAAGATCGTTTGAACATCGATGATTGCCCCTTGGATCGAACGGTCGGTTTCAGGTCGTGAGGCGGCCGGGTTTACGAGTTGCCGCCGGCACCAGGTGTTGAGAGCGGAGACTCTAGCCGTGCTCAGCGCTCTCCTTCGGACAAATCGACGGAGGAGCCGCTGCCACCGTGATCGCCGGAGCGCACTGCGTGGCTAGCGGCTGACGCGCCATGCCGAATAGTTTGAGCCCGCTTCATGCGCCGCGCCCAATTGGGCTGCCCTTCGGCCGAAGTGCCGGCGGCCTGCTCGCCAGCTTGCCCGCCTCCGGCGAATGCCGCCGCTGCGCGACGCAACGGGCTCATGGCCGCCGAGCTTCCGGCTTCCGCGACGCCAGCAAGGCCGCCACTTCGATAGGCCGCGGATGCTCCGCTTAGGACGGCACCACCACCGCGCGCGGCACCTGTAATCGCGCCACCAGCGAGACCAGCACCGCCAGCGGCAAGGCCCGCGCCGGCCGCAACAACACCGCCAGCGGCAAGCCCCGTCCCGATCGCAGCGCCGGCGCCGAGTTGCGGTCCACCGGAGACCAGGCCATTTGCGATTCCCGGCCCGAAGATGCCGAGGCCCAGCAACGAGAGTGCGGCGAGCACCAGCGTCATCGCGTCTTCGATCGTCGGCTGGCCGCCAGCGAAGCCGGAGGTGAACTGAGAGAACAGGGTCGAGCCGATGCCGACGATGACGGCGAGGACCAGAACCTTGATCCCGGATGATATGACGTTGCCCAACACCCGTTCGGCAGCGAAGGCGGTTTTGCCAAACAAGCCAAAGGGAATGAGCACAAAGCCGGCCAGCGTCGTCAGCTTGAACTCGATCAGAGTGACGAAGAGCTGGATCGCGAGAATGAAGAAGGCGAGCAGCACCACGACCCAGGCAAAGAGGAGAACGACGATTTGGACGAAATTCTCGAAGAAACTGATGTAGCCCATCAGATTCGAGATCGAGTCGAGCAGCGGCCGGCCAGCGTCGAGGCCGACTTGAGCAATCTTTCCCGGTCGCAGGAAGTCTGACGCAGACAGGCTTGCGCCGGATGCCTTGAGCCCAAGACCAGCAAAGCTCTCGAAGACGATGCGCGCCAGACTGTTCCAGTTGCTTATGAGGTAAGCGAAGACGCCAACGAACAGCGTCTTCTTGACGAGACGCGCGACGATGTCCTCGTCCGGTCCCCAGCTCCAGAACAGCGCAGCGAGCGTGATGTCAATCGCTGCCAGGGTGGTTGCGAGATAGCCGACATCGCCTCCCAAAAGCCCGAAGCCGTTGTCGATGTAGCGGGTGAACGTCTCCAGGAACTGATCGATGATCCCGGTACCGGTCATGGCTTACTCTCTTCAGGTGACGCGACGGATGGGTACCCTTGCGGCAGCCGGCTCTGGTCCTTTGGCGCGGCTCTCAGTCCGGCGACGGGATCGGGACGGTGAGATGCGGCAGCACCGTCTTTTCTGCCAAAGAATCGACGCCGGTTTTCGATCCAAACCTGCTGGCAGTGCTGATAGGCTGCCGTTTCTTCCGGAGTGACGGTGCGGCAGCGGGCGAGGTCAGAATGGTCGACGTCCGTGGTCTGCTCTGCCTTTGACGGCGAAGACGCGTCTTCTCCACCACGAAGCTGGATCGTGCAGGCTGCGACGACCAGCACCCCGGCCGACACCGCGAGCGACAACGCTTTGAATGCCTTGATATCGCTCATTGGTGGAACATCTGCACGTTGGAGGATTGATAGCCTTGTCCCGGTGTCAGAAAGCGCCTGAGCTGTTCTCGGCCTTGGTCCTGGGCCGCGGCACGCTGCGCCGCTTCAAGGCTCTGCGCCCTGCCCTGTGCTGCCACCGTGGCGGTAAGATCGGCGAGCTGTTGCGCCTGAAGCGCGAGGATCTGATTGCCGGCCTGGGTTGCCTGCAGGGCGCCACTGGCGCCCTGGCTTGACGTCACAAGCGCCGACGTCTGAATGCGGTTGGTGTCGAGATTGCCGACGACGCCGGCCTGGACCCGGAGTGCATCCTGCAATGCCGCGACCGAGTTCTGCCAGCGCGATTGAGCGTTGGTGATCAACACCTGGCTGGACTGGCTGCCCGTGGCCGGCGCGTAGCTGGTTGAAAACGCCCGATCGATCTGCTGGACGTCGTAAGCGATCCGCTGGGCCTGGGCCAACAGTTGCTGTGTCCGCAGGATCGACGACTGCAGTTGCTGCAACGACGAATACGGCAGGTTAGCCAGATTCTTCGCCTGGTTGATCAGCATCTGCGCTTCGTTCTGCAACGAAGTGATCTGATTGTTGATCTGTTGCAGCTCACGCGCGGCAGTCAGGACGTTCTGAACGTAATTGTTGGGATCGAAGACGATCCATTGCGCTTGAGCGGGCGCCGTGGCGCCAAGCGATAGGGCGATGGCGCCAGCGGCCAGCAAAGAGCTAAAACGGCTCATGGCAATTTCTCCAGATTGCCGAGATTGGGGATCAGGTCCGTGGCCCAGGCGACGCCGCGGTGCTGGAGCCAGGCGGGTACGAAACCGTCCCGCCCGTGTTCGGCGAGGAGCTGCTCGATGGCGGTCTGGTCGGCCTTGGACGACGCTGCGGTAAAGGCGAGCGCAACCTCTCCGAGGCCAAGCTCGAACATCCGATTGCCACGACGAGACTGGCAGTAGTAGTCCCGCTTCGGCGTGGCCCGGCTCAGAAGCTCGATCTGGCGATCGTTGAGGCCAAAGCGCCGATAGATTGCTGTTATCTGCGGCTCGATCGCCCGTTCGTTCGGCAACAACAGGCGCGTTGGGCAGCTTTCGATGATCGCCGGCGCGATCGCGGAGCCATCGATATCCGAAAGCGATTGGGTGGCGAAGATGACAGACGCATTCTTCTTCCGAAGCGTCTTCAGCCATTCGCGGAGTTGGCCGGCAAAATCCTCGTCGTCGAGGGCCAACCAACCCTCATCGACGATAAGAAGAGTGGGCCGACCATCGAGACGGTCCCCAATCCGATGAAACAGGTACGCCAGCACGGCCGGGGCAGCGCTCGTTCCGATCAGGCCTTCGGTCTCGAACGCCTGGACCGAAGCGTCACCAAGGCGCTCGAATTCGCCGTCAAGCAGCCGCCCGGAGGGACCGCCCAGGCAATAGGGTTGAAGAGCACGTTTCAGCGAGTTCGATTGCAGAAGCACGGACAGACCGGTCAGGGTGCGTTCCTGCATTGGCGCCGAAGCAAGAGACGTCAGCGCCGACCAGAGATGATCCTTGACCTCCGGGGTGATATCGACCTTCTCCCGGGCCAGGATCGCGCAGAGCCACTCAGTGGCCCATCCTCGCTCCATGGAATCGTCGATCCAGGCCAACGGTTGCAACGCGACAGGGTCATCGTTCCCGTCGGACAATGCGCCGCCGAGATCATGCCAGTCGCCATCCATGGCGAGCGCGGCGGCCCGGATTGAACCGCCGAAATCGAACGCAAAGATCTGAGAGTTCGGATAGCGGCGGAACTGTAGCGCCATCAGCGCCAGCAGCACAGACTTGCCGGCGCCGGTCGGTCCCACCACGAGAGTATGGCCGACGTCACCAACGTGGAGCGAGAACCGGAACGGTGTTGAGCCCTCGGTCTTGCCAAACAGGAGCGGCGGAGCTTTGAAGTGGAGATCCCGGGCCTCGCCCGCCCACACCGCCGACATCGGAATCATGTGGGCCAGGTTGAGGGTCGCAATCGGTGGCTGCCGCACGTTGGCGTAGACGTGTCCGGGCAGGCTGCCGAGCCAGGCTTCGACTGCGTTCACCGTCTCGATCATGCAGGTAAAATCGCGGCCCTGAATGACCTTCTCAACCAGCCGCAGCTTCTCGTCGGCTGCACCGGGATCGCGGTCCCAGACCGTAATGGTTGCCGTGACAAAGGCTTGCCCAATCTGATCCGAGCCCAGTTCCTGCAACGCCGCGTCGGCATCCAGCGCCTTGTTGTGGGCGTCGGTATCGAGCAGCGTCGATGTCTCGTTGGTCATGACCTCCTTTAAGATCGCGCCGATGGACTTTCTCTTCGCGAACCACTGGCGGCGGATTTTGGTCAGCAGCTTGGTGGCGTCGGTCTTGTCGAGCATGATTGCGCGGGTCGACCAGCGATACGAGAAAGCAAGACGGTTCAGGTCGTCCAGAATTCCCGGCGTCGTCGCACCTGGAAAGCGGACAATCGTCAAAACTCGCAGATTGGCCGAACCCAGCATCGGCTCGAGCCCGCCGATCAGCGGCTGATCCGCCAACAGCGCATCGATGTACATGGGAATTTCGGGCACGCGAACGCGATGGCGTTTGGTCGAGATCGTCGAGTGCAGATAGGTCAGCGTGTCCTGATCGTCGAGCCAGGCACATTCCGGCATGAATCCTTCCACGAGCTGAAGCACGCGGTTGGTTTGATCGATAAATCCGCGGAGCACCTCGCGAGCATCTGCACCAACCGTACGGTCGCGGCCCTCATAGAGCAGTCGCTCTGCCTTGGCGGCTCCCTCTTCCGGCGGTAGGTAGAGGAACGTCAGGAAATAGCTGGATTCGTAGTGGGCGCCCAACTCCTCGAATTGTGCTCTGCGCTCGGCGTCGACCAGTGCAGACGCGACATCCGGAAATGTATTCGGTGGGTAGGCGCCGGCAAAATGGCGCTGCGCCTCAACGAATACGGCCCAGCCGGATCCGAGGCGACGCAGTGCGTTGTTCAAGCGACCTGCGACGGCGACAAGTTCAGCCGGCACTGCGCTATCGAGGTCGGATCCGCGGAACTTCGCCGTCCGTTGGAACGAGCCATCTTTGTTCAGGACGATTCCCTCGTCGACAAGGGCTGCCCAGGGCAGGAAATCGGCGAGACGAACGTTGGAATGGCGGTATTCAGCGAGATTCATCATGATCGAGGCTCAGACGTTGAGATGACCGGGAATGCGCAGATGACGGCGCACGACATCGACGAAGGCGGAATCGCGCTTGGCGGCCCAGACGGCGGCCATGTGGCCGATGAACCAGAGCACGAGACCCGCGATCCAAAGCCGCAGTCCAAGTCCAAGGGCGGCCGCCAGCGTGCCGTTGACAATCGCGACCGACCGCGGCGCGCCGCCCATCAAGATCGGTTCGGTCAAGGCACGGTGAACGGGCACGACAAACCCTGCGACAGGATCATCCATCAGATCACCACGCCGCCGCCGAATGAGAAGAACGACAAGAAGAAGCTCGAGGCGGCAAACGCAATCGACAGACCGAACACGATCTGGATCAGCCTGCGGAAGCCGCCGGACGAATCGCCGAACGCGAGCGTCAGTCCTGTAACGACGATGATGATGACGGCAATGATCTTGGCGACCGGACCTTCGACCGATTGCAGGATCTGATTAAGTGGCTGCTCCCACGGCATGTTCGAGCCAGCCGCCCATGCCGGCGCGGTTGTCAGAAGAAACGCGCCGGACGCAGCCAGCGAGGCGGCTCCCCGACGAAAGCTAAATTGCAAACGCATGTCAGTCTCCTGCTTGTGAAAGGCTGTAGTCACCGGTTGCTCCGAGCCCGGTGACGAAGGCAAGTTCGGCGACGCGACGATCGGCACCACGGCCTGCAAGCACCGCAACGAGATTGATGGTCTCGGCGATCAGAGCGCGCGGAACCGTGATGACGGCTTCCTGGATGAGTTGCTCGAGCCGCCGCAGCGCGCCGAGCGCCGTACCCGCATGGATGGTGCCGATACCGCCAGGATGACCGGTGCCCCAGGCCTTAAGCAGGTCGAGCGCTTCGGCGCCCCGCACCTCGCCGATCGGAATGCGGTCCGGGCGAAGTCGGAGTGACGAGCGGACGAGGTCCGACAGCGTCGCAACGCCATCCTTGGTCCGGAGCGCGACGAGATTGGGCGCTTTGCACTGGAGTTCGCGCGTATCCTCGATCAGAACGACGCGATCGGAGGTCTTCGCCACTTCAGCCAAGAGCGCGTTGGTCAGTGTTGTCTTGCCGCTCGATGTGCCACCGGCGACGAGGATGTTTTTGCGGGCGGAGACGGCACCTCTCAGTGTCGCGGCCTGCCCCGAGGTCATGATCCCCTTGACGACATAGTCGTCGAGCGTGAACACAGCGACCGCGGGCTTGCGGATCGCGAAGGCTGGAGCAGCGACGACTGGAGGCAGGAGACCTTCGAAGCGCTCGCCAGTCACGGGCAATTCGGCAGATACACGCGGCGAACCGCCATGCACTTCCGCGCCGACGTGGTGCGCCACCAGGCGAACAATACGCTCGCCGTCCGCAGGCGACAGAGTTTCGCCGGTATCGATCAGGCCACTCGACAGCCGGTCGATCCACAACCGCCCATCTGGATTGAGCATGACCTCGACGATTGACTCATCTTCGAGATAGCCCGCGATCGCCACACCAAGCGCGCTACGCAGCATTCGCGCGCCGCGTGACGTCGATTCTGACTGAATGGATTGGATTGCCACGGCCGCCCCCACCGAATGAGGACGTACAAAGAGCGTCCTCAGATGGGGATGATTAGAAAAGGCACCAACGGACTTGGCGCAACAAGCGGCTTCGGTGATCGTAGATT
The DNA here is from genome assembly GCF_016616425.1 of Bradyrhizobium diazoefficiens. Classification (NCBI taxonomy): domain Bacteria; kingdom Pseudomonadati; phylum Pseudomonadota; class Alphaproteobacteria; order Hyphomicrobiales; family Nitrobacteraceae; genus Bradyrhizobium; species Bradyrhizobium diazoefficiens. The sequence continues at coordinate 2,551,942 of NZ_CP067101.1, read as the reverse complement.
GGCGTAGAAAAAGAAAAGCGGGAAGGTCAATTTAATCTGGGTCGGCACTCACCACTCCGCATCGTCGTCCGCAAACACTTGTAGGATCGCTTGTTCGTACAAGCAGACCGGTTCGATTACATCGGAAGCGTCAAATGAGCCAAACCACCGGCCGAAGTGGTGAAGCCAGGGCAGCGCGAACCACGCCAGTGCCGCGATCTGCAGTATTACGTTGAGACCAAACGCGACCTGATAGGCCAAGACGGGCTTATGGCTAGCCCCGGGGGACCATTGCTCCAGGATCAGGCCCGTCGCGTACTGGGCCAAAAATGCCCATCCGAAGTGCAGCACATTCAATGCGCCATTGGCACGACCTGCAAGCTCGGGCGGAAAGTAATCGGCTATCACCGCAAAACTGACCACGGACGCCGCTCCCACAACTGCTACAACGGACCAGGGCAAGAGGGACGGCAAGGGCTCGCGAAGTATCAAAGCAGATTGGGCAGCGATGAACAGAACCGCAACCGTCGTCAAAATTGTTTCCGCCCCGACTCCTCTTCGTCTGAAGCAGTGGACCGTCGTACCGAACAACCAGGCACCGCCGCTCAACACGATCGACATCATGAAAAGCTGTCTGACGAGACTTGCTCGATCAAAGCCCTCCAAGTCCGTTAGCCACGTCGACGCCCACAAACCCTGCAGTGACCAGGCCGAACCGACGCACGTCGCCGACAATGGAGCAATTCGCCAGAAGCGCCTGTCGCCAAAAACAGAGCGGAGGGTGGCGGGAATTGATGCTGTTGATGGGGCGATGACTCGCTCGGGAACCGTGACATAGATAAGCACGGCCGTGACGCCGGTCACGGCTGCCAGGATCTCGAACAGCTGTCGCCATCCGATCCAGGCGAGTAGGTGCTCGGCGGGTACCGTAGCCGTCACCGCCCCGAGCGATCCCAACATGACCATGTAGCCATTAAGCAGGGCCACTCGTTCTCTTGGAAACCAGAGGACGATCGACTTCAACCCCGCCGTCAGCGCTGCCGCTACACCAAGCCCGATCATTCCACGCGCGATCAGGAGTGATAGGAGTCCGTTCGACATCGCGAATAGTCCGGCGCCCGCCGCGGCGATCAGGAGCAGAGCGCTCTGGACGCGACGTGGACCAAAGCGGTCCAACATGATGCCGACCGGGATCTGAGCCGCTGCGAAGACCAGGAAGTAGACGGACGTAAGCAACCCGAGCTCGGCAGTACCAAGTCCGATGTCCGAGATGAGAGGCTCCGAGATCAGCGCGTTGATCGTTCGGAACAAGTAGGAAAGATAGTATCCAGCAGCGAATGGGAGAAAAACGCACGCGACGAGACGCCATGCGATCGAAATTTGCATGCTGGCCCTTCTTGCTCACTCAGCTCATTCGAGCCGATAGCGCGTCCAGCTTTTTGTCGACTTAGCTAAATTGCTGCGGTCGTAGACTGGCGTAGAAAAAGGGAGGCCAGCGAAATAGCTCGTCGGATAGATCAATCGGGTTTGTCTGCCGTCTCGTGACGAACGAAGTCTTCTGGGATCTCACGCAGAAAGCTCTGCCCATTTGTAAACGGCGCCCGGGCGCCTCGACTAAGCCTTCGAAGCGCGCCCGGCCTTTTGCCTGGGCGGCAGCCTGCGCGTCGTTGGGCAATGGCGGCTTGATCGTGAGCCAGAAGCGGATGAATAGGCCAAAGTCTCGGCCGTCAGACCGACGTCACGCGCCAGCCCTTGCACCTGACGCGATAAACGGTCCGGGCGCCGGGTAAATGCGGCCTCCCGCTTGTCCGCGCCGTCCGACGATAGAAATGAACAGCGAAGGGACGACAAGACCGACACCTCTGCAGGAGCGGGTTGGTGCACAACACAATATGTGCTCTGGTCCCTCATGGCGGAGGTAGTCACGGTCGAGTTTGCCGAGCACCATACCATCTGCACCGAGTAGCCCCGCCGCTCAAATCTCTTCCGCATCAGCTCAGCGCGCCGAACCATAGGTCTCGACGTTCTTGGCCTCGCGCCCCCAACCGACATACCGATCGCCGCTTTGATTGAGACGAGCCGACGAAAGCTGCGGCATCGGGCCGGTCGCGTCACCACCGGCCCGATCCAAAGAATGGGATTTACATGTTTCGTGGAATCTGCTTTGCGTTGTGTCCCCGTCGTCAATGATGGATCTGCACAAGCGAAGATTGGTTAGATCTAGGATAGCTATGAAGGCGGCGCGGTCGTCCAGACGCAACACTGACCGATCCCGAAACGAAACAACGGCTCGCGCAGCGTTTTCGGTCAAGGATGGCTCTCGCGTCGGGATGGACGCAGGTTCTACGATTGCGATGTCGAAATCGGAGCGGTCGCGCGATCTCATCCTGCATGGTGCCGCACAACTCTTTCGTCGCCAGGGATTCTCAGCCACGACGTTGCGCCAGATTGCGGTCAGGGCCAAAATTGAGGCTGGCAGCATCTACTATCATTTCGGCTCGAAGGAAGCGATTCTGGCCGAAGTTCTCGACCGCGGTCTTCGTCATGTCTTCGACGCAGTCAAGAATGCGGTCGGGAACGCAGGCAAGTCGTCGCACCGGCGCAAAATCGGCCTTGCGATTGAAGCCCACCTCGTAGCGCTGCTCGAGACAAGTGATTTCACGTCAGCAAATATCCGTATCTACGGTCAGTTGCCGGAGCATCTGAAGAAGCCCCATCGGCCCTTGCGGCGCGCTTACGCCGAATACTGGGACAAGCTCTTCATGGCGGCGCAACGTGCCGGCGAGATCCGCGCTGACATAGAGGTGGTGCCGTTGCGCATGTATGTTATCGGCTCCCTGAATTGGACGATCGAATGGTTCAGGCTGGAAAACCGCGAGGCGGTGCTCGAGCTGGCGCAGCGTACGGAACTGCTGATCTTCGAGGGCATTAGCACCTCCTGAAGCTGGGCTACTTGCCTTGCCAGACCGGCTTGCGCTTCTCCGCGAACGCTTTCGGTCCCTCGATGGCGTCCAAACTCGCATAAGCCTCGACGTGCAGCCGCTCGGCCTCAACCAAGCCGCGCGCCAGCCCCTCGTCCATTGCGGCAAGCACGCTCGCCTTGGCTGCCTTGACCGACAGCGGCGCGCCCTCGACGATCTTGCCCGCCAATTCGAGCGCGCGTTCGCGGACGGCCTGTGGGGTGTCCTCGAGTGAATTGAGGAAGCCATGCTCCGCAAGCCGTTCGATCGGAATCGTCTCGCCCGTGAGAACCATCTCTATCAGCAGCGGCTGCGGCACCATCCATAACATCGGCACCGCCCATGGGCACCCCCGCCCCATCTTCACCTCAGTTATCCCCGCACGCGTGCCGCGCAGCCCGACCCTCAGATCGCATTTCAACGCGAGCATCATCCCGCCGGCCATCAGGGACCCCGTCATGGCCGCAATGATCGGCTTCGAGACTTTCCGCATCTCGTGCTGCATGGGATCGCGCATCAGCGTGAGGATATCGACGCCATCCCTCGCCCGGATCTCCGCGGCCTGCTTGAGATCCAGACCGGCGCAAAATACCCCGCAATCGGTTGAGGTCAGGATGATGACGCGGACGGAGGCATCGGCTTCCGCCTTGCTCCAGACGTTCGTCAGACCGTTCATTGCCTCGACTGACAGCGCGTTCTTGCGTTCGGGACGGTCGATGGTCACGGTTGCGATGCCGTCGACGACCGAATAACGGACCTGCTCTGTTTCAGCCACGATATCTTCTTCCTTGAATTCTAACGTTTGTTAGAATACATGGACGCAAGCCAGATGCAAGAAGATGGCGCGGCTCTCGAAGCAGGAGGAAGCAAGATGGCCTATCTCTGGACGCCCCCTGCGAACTTGGTCGAGAAGAGCAATCTGAGCGCGTTCCTCCGCGCCACGGGGCAGCCGGATTACGACGCGCTGGCGGCCAGGGCCGAGGCTGATCCGGCCTGGCTCATGCAGGAAGTCTTTCGATTCTGCGACGTCCGCTTCTATCGCGCCCCCGATACGATCCTCGATCTCGGACGGGGCCAACCATGGGCCCGCTGGTGCGTCGGCGGCACCACGAATATCGTTTTCAATTGCATCGACAAGCACCGAGGAACCAAGGTCTGGGACCAGACATTCCTGGTCTGGGAAGGCGAGGATAGGCGCGAGCAGCGCCGATTAAGCTATTCCGAGTTCGCGTCGAGCGTCGATCGGCTCGCGTCCGGACTGCGCAAGCTCGGGATCGGCAAGCGCGACGTGGTCGCCATCTACATGCCTAACCTGCCCGAAACCTTCGTGGCCTTCTTCGCGATCCTGAAGATCGGCGCGATCGTCATGCCGCTGTTCTCCGGCTTCGGTCCGGACCCGATCCGGTCGCGGCTCAATCACGGTGAAGCGACGGCCGTCATCACCGCGAATGGCACCTGGCGTCGCGGCGCTCCGGCGCCGCTGAAACCGGTTCTCGACGAGGCCCTGCAAGCCGCACCGAGCGTGCAGCATGTGATCGTCGCGGACCGCGGCGGGCTCAGCATCGACACGCCGATGCGGGCGGGCCGCGACCATTGGTGGGACGAGATCGCCCAGGATGCGGCGGAGTTTCCGACCGCCGAGATGAGCGCGGAAGATCCCGCGATCCTTCTCTACACGTCCGGCACGACCGGCGAGCCGAAGGGCTGCGTATGGACGCATATCAGCTTCATCGGCTCGATGGTAACGCGGGACATGATCGTCTGCGGCGACTTCAAGCCGACGGATCTGTTCTTCTTCTTCAGCGACATGGGCTGGATGGTGGGCGCGATGTGCGCCTGCATTCCAAGCTTCGCCGGCGGCAGGCTGCTGGTCGCCGAGGGGACGCCCGATTATCCCGACACAGGGCGCTTCTGGCGCCTGATCGCCGACCATCACGTCAGCTATCTCGGCGTCTCACCGACCATCGTGCGCGGCATGATGCGTTATGGCCTCGAGGTCGAGCAATACGATCTGTCGAGCCTGCGGATGACGGCATCGGGCGGAGAGGCCTGGACCGAAACGCCGTGGCACTGGTTCTTCGAGCACGTCTGCAAGTCCAAGATCCCCATCATCAACATTTCCGGCGGAACGGAAGTCGGCGGCTGCATCTTCACCGGCACGCCGAACCACCCGATGAATCCATGTTCGTTTTCCCGGCCCGCGCTCGGCGTCGGCGCCGACATCGTCGACATGGCAGGTCATCGTGTCCCCGACGGTGAAGTCGGCGAGTTGGTGCTGCGTCACACATCGATCGGGCTGACCAAGAGCCTGTGGAAGGATGACCAGCGCTATCTCGATAGCTACTGGAAGACGATTCCGGGAATCTGGGTGCATGGCGATTTTGCCATGCGGGGCAAGGACGGCCTCTACTACATTCTCGGCCGCTCCGACGACACGCTCAAGATCTCGGGCAAGCGCGTCGGTCCGGCGGAGCTCGAAGGCGTGCTGACCGCAACGGGCAAAGTCGCGGAAGCCGCGGTCTTCAGCGTCCCTCATCCGGTCAAGGGCTCGACGATCGTCTGCGCTTGCGTGCCGATCGCCGGCGCAGGCGATACCGGGACGCTGCCGGAAGAGCTGGCCCAGGCCCTGGTGCACGGAATGGGCACCTCCTACCGCCCCGAAAGGGTGCTGCTCGTCGACGACCTGCCGAAGACGCGTAACATGAAGATCATGCGCCGGGTGCTGCGTGCGGTCTTCGAGGACAAGGACCCCGGCGATTTGTCGGCGCTGGCCAACCCCGAGGCCATCGAGCACATCCGCCAGAAGCTCAAGAACTAAGGCGGAATGGCCTTGGGTTGGATCGGGCGCGAGTCCCCAGGGGCTCTGATCACCTCTCCCGAAGGGAGAGGTGAAGTCCGACGACGTTCGTGTCTAGACAGGACAGTTCTTCGGGAATATCGGCTTGCGCTTCTCGATATGCGAGGCCAGGCCTTCGCGCGCTTCATCGCCGGCGAAGCCGAGGATCTCGAGTGCAGTCGACGTGTCGAACAAAGGTCCATTGACGCGAAGCCAGTTGTTCAAGGCGTATTTGGTCCAGCGGATCGCGCTCTGCGCACCAGCGGCGAGGTCCTGCGCCGTTTCCAGTGCAATCTTCTGCAGCTCGGTATCGTCGACGCACAGCGAAACCAGGCCGATCCGCTCGGCCTCCTCGCCCGACAGCGGCTTGCATGTCAGCAGATAGTACTTTGCCTTCGCCAATCCGCACAGCAGCGGCCAGATGATGCAGGCGACGTCGCCCGCGGCGACACCGAGCCTCGTGTGGCCGTCGACGATGCGCGCCGATTTGCTGCAGATCGACACGTCTGCGAGGATCCCGACGACGAGGCCAGCTCCCACTGCAACGCCGTTGATCGCCGAGATGATCGGCTTGTTGCAATTGATGACGTTGTAGACAAGATCCTTGGCCTCTTTCCAGGTCGCCATCCGCGCCGCCGGATTGTCGAGCAGCGATTTGATTAGCTCGAAATCGCCGCCGGCCGAGAACGCCTTGCCCGCCCCCGTGACGATCA